>DGFJ01000025.1 GCA_002391625.1 Ruminococcaceae bacterium UBA3903
AGATGTGTATAAGAGACAGAAATTGATTTCCGTGTAAAAAATGTCGTTTCTATTTACTTTATTGCAGTAATATGGTACTATTCTGTTGTATACTTTCATACGAAAAAAGATTAAGGGGTATTTGTAATGAAAAGAATTATAGCAATGTTTTTAACCTTGGCAATGGTTACGGTTGCCTTTGCAGGCTGTGGCGGTTCACCTGCATCATCAACCGCCAGCGGTGGCTCATCATCTAAGGCTGATTCACCAGCTGCAGATGAAAGCTGGACAAAGGTAGAACAAGCAGGAAAGCTGGTTTTGGGCTTGGATCCAGAATTTCCGCCAATGGGCTACAAGGATACTTCATCAGGCGATATTATAGGCTTTGATATCGACCTAGCAAAAGAGGTGTGCAGCCGTTTGAATATAAAGCTGGAGGCACAGCCTATTAACTGGGACAGCAAGCAGCTGGAGCTGGACGGCGGTAACATCGACTGCATTTGGAACGGTTTAAGCTGGACACAGGAACGTGCAGACAATATGTATGTAACAAAACCATATATGAATAATAAGCAGGTTTTGATGACATTAAAAGGCTCGGACTATACCTCAATGGCTTCACTAAACGGTCAGTCACTGGCAGTTCAAAAGGATTCATCTGCTGAGGCTGCTTTAAACTCTGATGACAACAAAGCCTTTAAGGACAGCTTAAAAGAGGTTGTTGGTGTAGACAGCTATACAAATGGTTTAATGGAGCTTAAAAATGGTACAGTAGTGGCATTAGGAATTGATGAGGTTGTTGCCCGCTGGTATATGGAGCAGGAGCCTGACAAGTATGAGCTTGTGCAAAAGGACGGTGCAGACGCTTCGCTTGCAAATGAGGATTATATTATTGGCTTCAGAAAAGGTGATACAGCCCTAGCTAACAAAATTTATGATACGTTAAAGGAAATGAAAGCCGATGGCAAGCTGGCAGAAATTTCTAAAGTTTGGTTTGGTAAAGACATCACAGTTATTAAATAATATAGTGATACATATATGGTCGTTAGTGGTGAGCGTTTTGCTTGCCACAGACCATTTTTTGTTTTGCTTTACATAATCATAGCTTATGTGTGGCTATATAAAACAAAATAATAAATATTTTACATAAAGGAGAACCAACAAAATGGATTATTCAGTACTTTTACAGCAAATGCTAGGTGGTATTCAGCTAACTGTTTCTATATTTTTGCTGACGATTTTATTTGCATTGCCCTTAGGCCTAGTATTGTCCTTTGGCAGAATGTCAAAATTAAAAATTGTCAACATCCCTGTGAAATTTTATCTGCTGATTATGAGAGGAACACCGCTTATGCTGCAGCTGATGTTTATATTCTTTGGTATGCCATTCCTTGGAATTAAGTTTGACCGCTTTCTTGCGTGTATAATAGCATTTTCCCTAAACTATGCTGCATATTTTGCAGAGATTTTTCGTGGCGGTATAGAAAGCGTACAAACAGGACAATACGAGGCGGCTAAGGTGCTTGGGTTTTCTAAATCACAAACATTTTTTAGAATTGTGCTGCCACAGGTGATAAAACGTATTATACCACCTATGGGTAATGAGTTTATTACATTGGTTAAGGATACGTCATTGGCTCTGACTATATCTATTGTTGAATTGATGAATGTTACAAAGGCTTTTGCCAACTCATCAGTTAGCGTAGTGCCGTATATTTTTGCGGCATTGTTTTATCTGGTAATGAACGGGGTAGTTACCCTGTTGTTCTCTGCATTGGAAAAGAAGCTAAGTTACTATAAATAAGGATGGCGATAATATGAAAATGCTTACAGCTAAAAATATACAGAAGTCCTTTGGTAAGCTAGAGGTTTTAAAGGATATAAATTTAGATGTTAATGAGGGTGACGTTCTGGCAATTATTGGACCGTCAGGGTCTGGAAAAAGCACCCTATTGCGTTGTATTATGCAGCTGGACACTATTGACAGCGGTGAAATAGAAATATGCGGAAATACACTGGTGTGTAATAATGAACACGGGAAAGCTGTGTATGCTGACAAAAAGTCATGCGTAAAAATAGGTTTGCACCTAGGCTTGGTATTTCAAAATTTTAATCTGTTTCCACATTTTTCGGTGCTTCGCAATATTACGGAGGCATCTGTTACAGTGCTGGGTACTCCTAAAGAGGAGGCTGAAAAAACAGCCTTAGAGCTTTTGGATAAAATGGGATTAAAGGATAGGGCAAACGCATATCCATATCAGCTGTCCGGCGGACAGCAGCAGCGTGTTTCTATCGCCAGAGCCTTGGCGTTAAAGCCAGATTTATTGTTGTTTGATGAACCCACATCAGCTTTAGACCCAGAGCTGACAGGGGAAATATTAAAGGTTATCCGTTCGTTAGCAGCCGAGAAAATGACAATGGTCGTTGTTACTCATGAAATGGCATTTGCACAAAATGTAGCTGACAGAGTTATATTTATGGACGACGGCGTTATTGTAGAAAGTGGCACACCTGACCAGGTGTTTGGAAATACACAAAACGACCGAACAAAGTCCTTTTTGGCACGGTTTAATGGAAATGATTAAGCGTAAGGCTTGGCTAGTTTTCTGTGTAGTAATAGCTTTGATTTTTACTACAGCCATAGATGTGTGTGGCTTTACATTGGACTGCAGCTTGGATATACCCATGGAAAATACAGTTAAAAAACCCATTAATGCCCTTATCGCTATGTCTGGCGACGGCGATGAAAGCATTGGTGTAACAATGGTTAATATTACATACGACAGCACTGTAATGAAATTTACCAGTGCCACGCTGGCAGCTGGTGACACTGGTAATATTGACACATATGCACAGGAAAACACAGTAAAGATAATATATTTAAATCCATCAGGCAAGAGTATAACAACAGGTAACAGCCCGCTGGTTAACTTAAAATTTACGGCCTTGGATACACCTGTTAAAACCTTAATTACAGTATCAGCATCAGACAGTGTGGCTGTGAACGAGAGCCAGCTGTCATCAAGGAACCCTATGGAATATGAAATAGAAATTACAGAAAAGGAAGTAACCTCTACGGGGTCAGCTACAGGTACAAGGGCGGAGAACAATGTTAGCTCTTCGTCTGCCTCTAAAAGCAAAGCAACCAGCAAAGCCTCCTCCAAAAGCAGTTCCGCCAAAGCATTATCACCGGATAAGGAATCACAGGACCAGGAGGACAGTTTATTATCACAGCTGTTTGGCGGGGGTGATGACAGCGGTATTGCCAGCCTATTTGGCAATAACATATGGTATTTTGTTATTGGCGGTGGCTGCGTAGTGGCAATAGGGACATTGATGCTTGTCGCATATAAGTTGGGTATGAAAAAGAAGAAAGCCACTTTATCATCCGATAAAAATACAGATGAAAATATAAAAGAATCCATGGATATAGATGGCAGTGAATAATATTAAGCTGTCTTGCCTTTGCTGTGACACCGCCTGTCCGTATTGTAAATATGCTAGTTAGACATATAAGGGGTTAATTTCACTAGGCTGACAGGAACGGTCAAGATAAAATAAAACATAATTTGTTGATTATGCTCTTAGCTGTTAATAGGTACTAACTTCTACAGGTCACATCATTTTGCAGGGCGTTATTCTCTTTGGTTTTTAAGGGTGGTTTTTATTTAATTCTTAATACTATAATCTTAACTGCCATATGAACAATGTGGTTGCTTAAACCTAGGCAATAATGTATAATGGACTAAAATACTTGTTTACCAAATACGGGATAGGAGATGCTTGTATGAAAATAAAATCAGGCTTTTTGCTTAGACCTATGGCGGATGCTTTTGTTGTTGTGCCTATAGGGGATACTGCAGTTGATTTTAATGGTATTATCAGCCTAAACGACACTGGTGCATTTTTATGGAAGCTGATGGAGGACGATACAGATAAAAAAACCTTACTGAAAAAAATAACAGACGAATATGATATTGATGCTGATACAGCTATGACCCATATAGACAAATTTATCCAAAAGCTAAAGGATGCTGATTTGCTTGGAAAATAAGGTCTCGCTAAATGACATTATGCCAGTAATATCAGATGCTATTGCCCGTGGCAGCAGCGTTACAATAACACCACAAGGACAGAGCATGAAGCCCATGCTGTTAGGTGGTGTCAGTACGGTGACTATTTCACCTGTTATAGATGAAATACAAAGATATGATATTCCCTTATACCGCAGAAAAAACGGTGCTTATGTTATCCACCGAATAATAAAAAAAAAGTCTGACGGGACATATGTTATGTGTGGTGATAACCAGTATGATATGGAATATGGCATTACCAATGAACAGCTTATAGGTGTTTTAACCGCTTTTAAACGCAGAAAAAAAGCAATACGCTGTGACAACCCTTTATATAAATGTTATGTGCTATGCTGGGTAAATACTTATTGGCTGCGACGTGGTGTTAGGTGGATAAAAAATAGGTGTTTTACTATGAAAAAATAATGGATTTTAATGTAATAAACAAAATTAATTTCCATTGATATAAGCATTGGATTTTGTTATAATTTTTGCAAGGAGGCAGATTTATGAAAAAAATAAAAAAATATTCATATGCACTGGTAGCTTCAATGCTATCACTTTTAATGATTGCCAGCACAGGTGCTATGGCATTAGGCTTTGATAATAGCGGCTTTACCTATGAACGCTACACATATGGTGCGGTGGTAAAGGGATATTCTGTAGACAGCCCATTAAAGGGTACGGGTACGTTAAATATACCTGCTAATATGGACGGCAATATAGTAGTAGGTATAGAGCAAAATGCGTTCACAAAGGACGCAACAATAGAAAAGGTTATTTTACCCGCTTCTTTACAGTTTATTGAGGAAAACGTATTTCAGGACGACACAGGGATACATACGGTTAATATACCTGTTGGTTTACAGCGTCTAGGCTCTGCTGTTTTCAATAGATGCTCTTCCTTGGAAACGGTTATATTTGATGGTAACGCATTAACAGAAATTGGCAGCTTTGCCTTTGCGTATTGTGAAAAGCTTAATGATGTTACATTACCGTCAGCTGTTAAATCTATTGGTGACTATGCTTTTGCAGGTGATACCAGCCTGAAAAATATTTATATTCCCCCATCTGTAACAAAATTTGGATACCTGCCATTTTATAACAGTCATGACGTTACTATCTTTGGCATATCTGGTTCAAGGGCTGAGGAATACGCACGTTCACAATCAATCACCTTTGTGGCCACTGATAAGCTTAATAAAAACAATTTATATGTGGCTTTAATTAATGGTAAGCCAAAGCTTGATGGGGATACATCAATATATACTGAAAAATCTTTAAAAGCGCTGCAATCAGCATATGATGAGGCTAAGTCTGTATATGATTACAAATTTTCTATACAAGGTCAAATTGATACTGCTGCACAAAATTTAATAGACGCTATTAGCGGCTTAACTGTTAAGGCTGATAAGACAAAGCTTTATATTGCCCTAAATGATATGCAGTCTATTATGGGCGGTGACGTAACAAAATATGTGCCGGAAACATACTCAGCCTTGGTTAATGCCTATAACAACGGCAGACTGGTTTATGATTCTGAAGAGGCAACACAGGAAATTGTTAACCAGACAGCAGAAAAGTGTAATGCTGCAATAGATGGTCTGGTTATAAAGTCAGGGGATGAAACACCACAGGAGGTTTTAGCTAAGGCTAAGGATATTTTAGATAATAAATCCCATGAATTTACAGGTGATTCTATAGCACAGCTTCAGAAAGCATATGATACTAATAGTGCTGTTATTAACAGCGAAACAGCAACATATGCCGAAAAGGAAGAGGCTGCCGCTAATTTGAATACTGCTATTAGAAATCTAATGGCTCGTGCTGATATTTCTGAGCTAACAGAAATCATAGCCAATGCTGAAAATATACTGACAAATGATAAAAGTAAGTACACCGAGGAAACAATTAATGTTCTGCAAACCGCATACGATAACGGTGTAACGGCGGCAGCTGATACTAACGTCCTACAGGCAAAGGTTAACATTTGTGTACAGAATATTCAAACCGCTATTGATGGGTTGATTTTGCAGCCCAAAAAGATGAAACGTGGCGATTCTAATTTGGATGGCAGGATTACAATGGCTGACGTTGTGGTAATTCAAAAGCATATATCAAAGTTAATTACCTTAACCGATGATAACTTCAGAGCGGGTGATTATGACCGTGATGGCATAATTAATATGAAGGATTGTGTATATGTACAAAAGACAGTTGCTAAAATTATTCCAGAGATTGAAGATTAATTTTACTTGAATTAGATTAATTTTATATAAAACAGGGCTTAGCTAATAATTAATCAGCTAAGCCCTGTTTTTTTGTATCTTTTATTTTATTTTAAACACAGATTTTGGCTGACCACAAATAGGGCAAACCCAGTCATCGGGTAGCTCCTCAAAGGGGTGTGTGGGGTCGTCGTAAATATAACCACATACTGTGCATATATATTTGTCAGCACCCTCTGTACCTTCTTCGCTTTCAGTCGCCTGATATGTTGGTGCGGTCTTTGGTGCTTTGCCCTTGATTACCTTGTGATAGTAGTCATAGGTCATAGGATTACCTGTTGCCTTGTCGCTGCCGCCAATAATTTCAGCTAAAAAGACAGTGTGTGAGCTGGTTTCCATTGTGTCAACCACCTTGCACAAAAACCAACAGCATATGTTCTCTCTAAGTACAGGCAAGCCCTCACGCAAAATTTTGTGGTTAACATTTGCAAGCTTGTCCACATCTCTGCCAGAGTTAAAGCCTAAAGCACCGATGATAGTGCCAGAGGTATCCTCTGATAGTACAGAAACAGTAAACATACCATTCTTTTTAATACATTCATTGCTGTAATTTCCATGGTTAACCGATACAGCAATCTGCATAGGAGAGGCTGTTATTTGAACAACAGTATTTACAATACAGGCAGATGGTCGTGTTTCACCCTTTACACCCACAGCGTACATACCGTATGTCATTGAATGTAGTATTAATGGATTCATATATATCACTCCTAAAAGTTTGTATGATTAGATTATATCACTTTTATATGCAAAAGCAACATATTTTTTGTAAGTAAAAGTAAATTTTGTTAAATATGTGTATTTGATTTTTTGTAATATACATATGTGACGTGTAAAAAAGCCGTTGTTTGTTAACACCAGTCTGCACCCTATGACAAAATAAATCTGTTGAAGTCTATTATACCTGTTTATTTTACGCTGCTATATAGAAATTTGACGGATAAGGGGTTATTATTTTAGTTGTGTTTATTTAAAATATGACTTATAATTGTATGTACTTATTTATAACAAATAAAAATTGCTTGGGCAGCCTTTATTGATTATATCAATACGCATTTATATCTGAATTTATACAGATATATGCAGTATTTAATGTGGGGTGAGGTTAAGGGTGGCAGAAAAAAACGATAGCCATTACGGTGACTATAAATGTATGTTAAGGCTGGTGACTGGTGCTGTTAACAATACCGTGCCTGATTTATCAGGGTGCAGGTTTAATTGGGGCTGTGTCTATATGTTATCTATGGACACTAGCTTGGTTAGCTGTGTATCATATGGCGTTGACCTGTTACCGCCAGAGCAGAAGCCACCACAGGATATTGTTCAACAATTCGTGAAAAACAGAACTCATAATATCATAAAGGACAGCAATCAAATTGTTGAATTGCAGCAGCTTCAGGATGAGCTTGAAAAGCAAGGGGTGGATAATATAGCTGTAAAGGGTTCTGTGATGAAGCCGATGTATCCTCAGACCGATATGAGATATATGGGAGATTTAGATATACTGGTAAAAAATGAAGGTGTAGCTTCAGCAAAACAAATTATTAGCAGGCTTGGATATTCTGTATCAGGTCCTGACGGTGAGGTACACATAGAATATACAAAAATGCCATATTTAATTATAGAGCTACATAAAAATTTATTGTCTAAAGAAAACATGGAATATGATTATTTTCACAATATTTGGGATAGGGCTACGCTTATAAACCAGTGTGAACATACATATACTCCAGCATTAGAGGATACATATATTTACATGAATGTCCATGCTGTTAAGCATTATTTTTATGGTGGTTTAGCACCACGTATTGTTCTGGATTATTATGTGTTTTTAGAAAAATATAATAAACAGCTTAACTGGCAGTACATTAATAAGGTTTTAAATAAATTTGGATATACAAGGTTTGAAAAGGTAATGACATCACTTTCCTACGATTGGTTTTCACCTACAGGAAAGGGCTTAGCAGAGGACGAATTGTCAATGTTTATTATGACCTGCGGTTCATATGGCCGATTAGAAAATAATGTAGCATTGCGTAGTGCTATGCAGACCAAGGCGGGGAAGACCCCTTCTAAGGCTGGGTTCTTTATTAGACAGGTGTTCCCAAATAAAAAAGCGTTAGAGGGTTCATACCCTATTGTGGGCAAGGTACCTGTGGTGCTGCCTTTTATATGGTGTAGGCGTATATTTGACCGACTGTTTATTAAGAGAAATGTTAGCTTCCAGACAAGGGGCTGTTACAGCTCCATTAATACCACAGCAGTGGAAAAATTTAGGCGTATAAATAATGACTTGGGATTAGACGACAAGAACAAATAAAAGCTTGGTAGGTATTTATAATGAAAAAATGGTATAAGATATGTATGATAGCAGTGTTTACGATTATACTGTGTACGGTTGTATGGATTGGTACAGTTCAAACTAGAGATAATGAGGGGTCAGTACCTGTTAATGCCCAGGAGGCAACTTATAGCGGAACAGAAAAGCCAACGCCACCTGCCACAGAGCCTATAGAGTCCAGGTTCACTGCTGCACAGCTGGAACAGCTGAAAACAGAGATTATGTGTAAGCTGGAGGAAAATAGCTTTAGTGGCTCTGTGCTAATAGGTGCAGGTGATGAAATACTGGTAGATGTGGCTATGGGCTACAGTGACATAAAGGATGAAGTGAAAAATACAACTACAACTAAATATGAACTGGGTTCAGTGACTAAACAGTTTACAGCTGCTGCTATTTCAAAGCTGGCACAGGAGGGTAAGCTGTCCGTTGATGATACACTGGATACATATTTTAAAGATTTCAAGGATGGTAAAAAGGTTACTATAGACAATCTGCTGACTATGACATCGGGTATTCCTGACTACCTTAATGATTATATTTATATGGTGGAAACTAATGAACGGTCACAGGATTCTACTTTTTCAAAAGAGGAGTTTATGGACTGGTTTAATGAAAAGGAGCTACAGCTTGACCCTGGCAGTAATTTTCATTATTCCAATACCAACTATTATTTGTTAGGCTTAATTATTGAACAGGTGACGGGCGAAAGCTATGAGGACTATATGACAAAGGAGATTTTAGATCCATTGTTTATGTATGATTCCTCTATGTGTATGACAGACGCTTCAGCCAGGGGCTACCTAACTGTTGATGGAGAGGAAGGCACATTGGTTGACAGCTCATATTTTTACTCGGCAGGTGAGATGACCTCTACCACACACGATATGTTTAAGTGGCTAAATGGGTTTGACAACGGAAGGGTAGTTAGCGGAGATTTTTTGACAGCCAGCGTTTCAAATAGTAAATCTGGGTTTAATTACGGTTATGGCTGGTTTATTGATTATCAAGGTGATTATTATTACCATACGGGAAACACCCAGGTTTTTTACAGTGTTGATTTAGTGTCCTTTGAGGATGATATAAAGGTTATAGCTCTGTCAAATATAAATGATGTTACAGTACAGCAGTTAGGTAAGGATTTATTTAGAATAACAGAAAAATCCTTGTTTCCCGGTAAGCATGATGCTACTGAACCTGCCACAGAGGGTACAACAGGGGAAGGCTCCACTGAAAATGCAACAAAGGCAGGATAAATGCTGTAACAGAAATAATAATGAAAAGAGGAAGTATTATGAGGGTGTCTGCTGTAATTGTAGGTGCAGGCTCGTCTACACGAATGGGCAAGGCTATTAGTAAACAGCTTATTAAGCTTATGAATACAGAGGTAATTGTGCATACGCTAATGGCATTTGAACAATCTAGGCTGGTTAATAACGTAGTAGTGGTGTGCCGAAATGAAGATACAGAAGCAATAGAAAAATTAATAGAGCTTTATGGTATTACAAAGGTGACCGCATTAACAGCAGGTGGCAGCACCAGACAGCAATCTGTGTTAAAGGGTGTTAATATTGTAAAAAACACTGCCGACCTTATAGCCATACATGATGGAGCCAGACCGCTGGTGCTGCCACAGGATATAGATAGGGCAGTAGAAAATGCTTGTATATATAAGGCTGCAGCTTTGGGTGTAGCTGTAAAGGATACAATAAAGGTTGTAAACCATGATGGCTGTATAGTTGATACTCCAGATAGAAGTACCCTTGTGTCTATACAAACACCCCAAATTTTTGAAACAAAGCTTTATGTAAAAGCGGCGGCAGCTGCTGAAAAGCAGGGCAGGGATTATACAGACGATTGTCAGCTCATAGAGGCATTGGGTCAAAGGGTGTATGTAACAGAAGGCAGCTATACCAATATAAAGGTCACAACACCTGAGGATATTATATTGGCTGAAGGCATTTTGTCTAATAGAAGGAATATGGAGGTATAACCCTATGCGTATTGGTCACGGTTACGATGTACATAAGCTGGTAGAGGGCAGAAAGCTAATATTAGGTGGTGTGGAAATACCATATGAAAAGGGACTGCTTGGACATTCTGACGCAGATGTCCTTGTTCACGCTATAATGGACGCGCTGCTGGGTGCGGCGGCACTTGGTGATATTGGAAAGCTGTTTCCAGATAATGATAACAAATACAAGAACGCAGACAGCATAGAGCTGTTAAAACAGGTATGCAAAGCTTTAGTGGAAAGGGGCTACACCATTGGCAATGTAGACAGCACTGTTATAGCCCAGCAACCAAAGCTGAAGCCTTATATTGACCAAATGCGAGAAAATATTGCCAATGCCTGTGATGTGTCTATTGATGCTGTCAGCGTAAAGGCTACAACGGAGGAACAGCTGGGCTTTACAGGCAGCGGGATGGGTATATCTGCACATAGCGTGTGTATTATTATTTAAAAGTATTGGTGGAACGATGATTGTATTCGTTTCACCTTTTTTGTTTGGTATCATAATTATAGGAGCTGTCACATATCATTACTATTGTAAAATAGGGGTGAAAGGAATGTGTGATTATGAAGAAAGCCCATAGAATAATCAGTATAGTGTTAGCCTTTACTATGGTTTCTGCGGCAGCGTTATCCTGTCCTGTAACAGTATGTGCCTTGGCTGGTGAGGAGATAACAGCACCCTCATCTGTGCTAATTGAGGCTGATTCAGGTAAGCTTTTGTTTGATAAAAATTGTCATGAGGTGCGGGCCTGTGCCTCTATAACAAAGGTTATGACATTGTTATTGGTGTTTGAGGCTATTGACAGCGGTAAGCTGCATATGGACGATATGATAACAGCCTCTGCTCATGCGGCGTCTATGGGCGGGTCGGATATTTGGCTGGAGGAGGGGGAAGCTATGACTGTGGATAATATGATAAAAGCCACAGTTGTTGCCTCTGCTAACGATGCAGCAGTTGCTTTGGCAGAAACAGTATCAGGCTCAGAGGATGCTTTTGTAGCAGAAATGAACGCTAAAGCCAAGGAGCTTGGCATGAACGAAACCACATTTAAAAATTGCAACGGCTTAGATGAGGACGGTCACTTAACGTCCGCCTATGATGTTGCGTTAATGTCACGGGAGCTAATAAAGCATAAGCAAATTTTCAATTATACCTCCATATGGATGGATAACCTGCGTGATGGTAAAACACAAATTGTGAACACCAACAAGCTTTTAAAAAGCTACAGCGGTATTACAGGGCTAAAAACAGGTACTACAGGGCAGGCGGGTAGCTGTATATCTGCAACGGCTAACAGAGATGGTTTATCGCTTATAGCTGTGGTATTGGGCTGTACCACAGGTAAGGACAGATTTTCTGATGCCGCTAAGGTTTTGGATTATGGCTTTGCTAACTTTGCTGTTTATGTACCAAAGCTGTCTGATGGTATACAGCCTGTAAAGGTTGTAGAGGGTATGGACACACAGGTGCAGGGTACAGCAGACCTTAACAGCTGCTTTGTTGTGGAAAAGGGCAGGAACAATCAGGTGAAGGAAAATATAAATTTGATAGATGAAATAACAGCACCGGTGGAAAAAGGAGATAAGCTGGGTACAATAGAATACACTATGGAAAATGAGGTTTTAGCAGAATACCCCATAGTGGCAGAAAACTCCGTAGAAGAAATGAGTTTTTCTTCTGTTTTTGCACTTTTATTTGGATACTTCGTGAACCTGTAGTAAATTTATTAAATTTTTTAGGGAAATTTACAAAGGAAACTTGCAAAAATAGTTTAAGTATTGTAGAATATATAACATAGATAAGTAAAGTAAGAAAATATCTAGAGTTTATTTTCAAGGGGGACTTTCAAATTGGCTACTACATTTTCAGGCAAATATTTGTCAGGCTTTGTAAATGAGCATGAATTTGATGCTATGTCAGCACAGGTCAAAACAGCACATGAAACACTGCATAAAGGTACAGGTTTAGGCAACGACTTTATTGGTTGGGTAACTTTACCTACTGACTACGACAAGGAAGAATTTGCTCGTATTAAAAAGTCAGCTGAGAAAATTAAAAAAGATACTGATATATTTATCGTTATTGGTATTGGTGGTTCTTACCTAGGTGCCAGAGCAGCGGTTGAGTTTTTGCATTCCCAGAACTATAACGCAAAGAAAAAGGACACTCCTGACATTTATTATACAGGTAATTCAATCAGCTCTACAGCTTTAGCTGAGCTGTTAGAATTATGCGATGGCAAGGACGTATCTATCAATATGATTTCTAAGTCAGGCACAACAACAGAGCCTGCTATTGCTTTCCGTGTTTTTCGTGAGTTTTTGGAGAAAAAATACGGTAAGGACGGTGCCAAGGATAGAATTTATTGTACAACAGATAAATGCCGTGGCACTCTTAAGGAATTAGCAGACAGAGAGGGCTACGAAACATTTGTAGTACCTGATGATGTAGGCGGACGTTTTTCTGTATTAACAGCTGTTGGTTTATTGCCTATTGCCGTATCAGGTGCAGATTTAGATGGGTTGATGAACGGTGCTAAGCAAGCACAGGAAGATTTTAACAATGATGATTTAGCTACAAACGATTGCTACAAATACGCAGCAGCTAGAAATATTCTATATAGCAAGGGTAAAGAGGTAGAAATACTTGTAAGCTATGAGCCGGCATTTACAATGATGGCAGAGTGGTATAAGCAATTATTTGGTGAGAGCGAGGGCAAGGACAACAAGGGTATTTTACCAGCCGCTGTTGTTTTTTCTACTGACCTGCACTCTATGGGACAGTATATTCAGGACGGCAGAAGAAGCTTGTTTGAAACTGTTATTCAGGCTAAAAAGCCAAAGAAAGAAATTACAATCGGTACAGAAGCAGAGGATTTAGACGGACTTAACTTCTTGTCAGGCAAAACAATGGACTATGTAAACAAAAAAGCTTTTGAGGGCACAGTACTGGCACATAACGATGGTGGCGTTCCTAATATGGTTCTTAATATTGAGGAATTTTCCGAATACGAGCTGGGATACCTAATTTACTTCTTTGAAAAAGCGTGTGGTATCAGCGGCTATCTGCTAGGTGTTAACCCATTTAACCAGCCAGGCGTTGAAAGCTACAAGAAAAATATGTTTGCATTACTGGGAAAACCAGGCTATGAAAGTGAAAAAGCAGCCTTGGAAGCCAGACTAAAATAATTGGTATGAATTATTAGGGGATAACCGCTTTAGGCGGTACAATATAATTAGGGAGGCGTTATTATAATGGTAACATTACTAATAGGCAATAAAGGATCAGGAAAAACAAAGAAATTAATTTCTCTTGCAAATGAAGCAGTAGCTACAACAGCAGGTAACGTTGTTGTAATTGAAAAGGGTGCAAAGCTTACTTATGATGTAACACACAAGGCAAGATTGATTGATACCGATCAATACAAGATTAGTGGTTATGATGTATTGTATGGCTTTATCAGTGGTATTTGTGCTGGTAACTACGATGTTACTAATATTTTTGTAGATAGCACATTTAAAATATGTGGCAAGGATATGGATGCTCTAAAGGAGCTTGTAAACAAGCTGTCCGCTTTAGCTGATAACGCAGACACAAAGATTACCCTGCTTATCTCCGCTGATGAAAGCGAGCTGCCAACAGACATGAAGGCCAATTTGGAGAAAATGTAATTTATATTTTTAACCAATAATACACATGGGTTTATACATACAAGCCTACAAAGCGGGAGCATATCTTTTGATATGCCCCCGCTCTTTTGTCACCAAATGGGAAAAACTTTCTACAACTGAGCTAGGGGGAGCAGAGTCCTTATAGTAAAAAAATAACCTCCCGTGATAAAATAGAGTTGACTCTAAAACACAGGAGGCTATGTCATGAAAGACGTTAACGGTTTATCAAATTCCGTTGGGAAATGTAAATATCATATAGTGTCCGCAACAAAGGTTTATCAGACAGACGCTATACGGAGATATAAAGTCGGATATAGGAAAATATTATGACAATGTGTTGTGAAATATAATAAATATAGATTACTTTTCGTTGTTAACTATATCAGCTACAACCTTAGCAATATTATCCTTGCATAATCCGAATATTTCCAACAGCTCCTTAGCTGGTCCAGAATATCCAAACTTGTCGTTAACACCAATTTTTGTAACCTTTACAGGACATTCTGCTGATACAACATCGCATACAGCATCGCCTAAACCGCCGATTACGTTATGCTCCTCAACAGTAACAATTCTGCCAGTTTCTTTAGCAGCTTTGATAATAATATCTCTGTCAATAGGTTTGATTGTGTGAATGTTAATCAAACGTGCATTTATGCCTTTAGCTTTCAGCTCTTCACAGGCTAGTAATGACTCTCTAACAACTAGACCAGTAGCTATAATTGTTATGTCGTTGCCTTGGCACAGTGTGATACCTTTACCAAGCTCAAACTTGTATGTTGCAGGGTCATTAAAGCTATCTACAGCCAGTCTGCCTAAACGAATATAAACAGGACCCTTGTGAGCATAGGCTGCCTTTACAGCCTCTATCATCTCATAGTGGTCGGCAGGATTCAGCACCGTCATACCTGGTAGGGTTCTCATTAATGCTATATCCTCACAGCACTGGTGCGTAGCGCCGTCCTCGCCGGTGGAAATACCAGCATGAGAACCAGCAATTTTTACGTTTAGACAAGGGTATGCAACAGAGTTTCTAATCTGTTCGTATGCTCTGCCTGTTGCAAACATTGCAAATGAGGCAGCGAAGGGTACTTTACCAGCCGCCGCTAAGCCAGCTGAAACACCTATCATATTGCCCTCTGCTATACCACAGTCAATAAAACGTTCAGGGTATGCCTTTTGAAAGATTGATGTTTTTGTAGCAGCGGCTAGGTCTGCATCTAAAACTACTATATCATCATTAGTTTTGGCAAGCTCACACAGTGCCATACCAAAGCTTTCTCTTGTTGCTTTATTTATTACTTCTGCCATTATTGCTCACCCTCCAATTTTTTTAGCTGAGCCTCTAATTCAGACATAGCCTGCTCATACTGCTCTTTGTTAGGTGCTGTACCGTGCCAGCCAACCTGATTTTCCATAAATGATACGCCCTTACCCTTTATGGTAGAAGCGATAATTACAGTTGGTTTGCCATCAGCTGTTTTTGCCTTAGCAAAGGCAGCTGCTATTTGGTCAAAGTCGTGACCGTCAATTTTTATAACATTAAAACCAAAGGAAGCAAATTTCTCGTCTAGTGGTTCTATACCACCGATTTCTGCTACTGGACCGTCAATCTGTAAACCGTTACAGTCAACTATGAAGCATACGTTATCCAGCTTATGATGAGCTGCGAACATAGCAGCCTCCCATACCTGACCTTCTTCACATTCGCCATCACCTAATAGAGTGTAAACTCTGTAATTGCTGTTATCCAGCTTACCAGCCAAGGCCATACCACAAGCAGCGGAAACACCCTGTCCTAATGAGCCAGAGCTCATATCAATACCAGGTGTGCCTTTCATGTCTGGATGTCCCTGCAGCATAGCACCAACATGACGCAGGGTGTTAAGCTCGTCAAAGCTAAAATAGCCCTTTAATGCCAAGGTAGCGTACAGGCTAGGACAGCAATGACCCTTTGATAAAACAAAGCGGTCACGCTGGGGCATTTTTGGATTAGAAGCATCTACATTCATTTCTTTGAAATATAGGTAAGTATATATGTCAGCCGCTGATAGGGAGCCTCCTGGATGACCAGATTTTGCGTTGTAGGTACCAATGATTGCACCCATTCTTGACTTACACGCCAGAATTTGAAGCTGCAGTTTTTCTGCATTGTTCATAAAGAAATCTTCCTTTCTGTCTTTTATACGTCGTTTACAACCACTTTTACTACAATATACCAAAAGTGATGCACTTGGACAATTTTTCGCCACTAATATTATATACGAAAAAAATTAGTAACACAAGACCTAATGTAAACTTATGTAAAAAATTAAGATATATTGGTGAAAGGAGCGTTTGTATATTTTGCACCTAATCCTTAGAGGTTTTACTTATTACTGCACCTGCCATTTGTCTGTCTTTAAAGGAAAAATCCTTTATAGGCTCTATTATTTTGGAGGTTTGTGCTGGTAGGATAAACCTTGTGGCATTATGCTTTATTGTTATTACAGGGTTTTTCATGGGAATAATCTCACCGTCTACATTAACATCAATGGTTTTGTTAGATTTTATCTCCAGCTTTTTACACCGCATACATTTTATAAAGGATATTCTAGGGTCGTCTAAATGATAGCCTTTTTTAAAGCTGCCAACCAGCTGTATGAATTTTAATCTAGGTAGGGTAGGCACTCTAACAAAATCTATGTAGCCGTCACATAAGTTGGCTTTTGGTGCGGACTTGTAGCCGCCACCGTAATATTTTCCGTTGGCGGCTATAGCAAACAAGTAATCGTTGCTAATATCGTGTATGACGTTACCATCAGCTACCAAGGTAAACTGATGGTGCAGCTTTGAAATAAGGCAGTGTAAGACTGACAATCTATAGGCCAATCCACCAGATACCAATGGCAATTTTTTAAAGGTGTCCTTTTCCTTTGCTACGGCACAGTCATATCCAGCAGTTACCATATTAATGCCGGCAATGTTATTTACAAAAAGTAAATCAACAGGCAGGGAGCTGCCGTTTATCATATTTTCTATATTTAAAAAGTCTGATTTTTTAAAATGCTCAAAGCTTTTTATGAAGTCATTACCAGAGCCATATGGAATACAGCCAACTGATACATTGGGGTATTTCCATGCACCGTTAATAACCTCGTTCAATGTTCCGTCACCACCGCAGGCAAAGATGTACAGCTGGCTGCCATGAAAGGTTTCTACATTGCTGTCTATTATTTCTCTGGCATGACCTGCGTGCTGAGTGACCACTACCTTAATAGGGTATTTGGATTGCAGAAGGTGTATTTTATCCATAAGTAACTCTACAAAATCCCGCTTGCCCGCCACTGGGTTTATTATAAATAAATATTGCATAAATTATATCCACCTTTGTTTATAACAGCTTTTGGTCGTTAATAATCAGTCTGAAGGTAAGATTGATCCTTTCAGCAGCCTTTCTGCATAATATCATTCTGTTAAGAAAAATCTCAAAGTAGTCTACAACAGAGCATACGTTAGTGTCTATCTCCAAATTTAGCTCTACCACAGTACGTTCGTCCTTAATTTTTAGGTCTGAACGTACAGCAGAAAAGTTAACCCTGTCATGTATATCAAATGTGGCAATGTCAGGGTTCCTCACACGAGAGCGTCGTACGTCGCTTTTGTCGGCTAAAATAAGGGCAGCTGCCACTGGATTAACAGGAAAAGCCGTACCCTCGTCATGGTTGCCAATAGCTGTTATTATGGTGGCGGTGTCCTCTGGGCTGGCTGCCATATTATCCAGTAGTCTAAATGCCATAACAGCACCGCTTTGTGCATGGTCAATGCGGTTGATAACGTTACCAATATCATGCAGAAACCCAGCAATTTGTGCCAGTTCAGCTTCACGCTGGCTGTAGCCCATAGTAGTTAGCAGATGTCCAGCTGTTAACGCCACCTTGGTTACATGGGGATAGCTATGCTCGGTGTATCCCAGTGCCAGCAGTGACTCATCAGCTTTTTCAATATATGTTTTTATAACAGGACTGTTTTTTACTTCTTCAAAGGTAATCATTATTTTCCCTCCTATACAGGCTTATATCTTACTAAGCTTTTGAAAACTCTCAGACAGCTTATAGCTTTTCTGAACCCTTTAAAAAGCATAAAAGATGATTTTTCTATGATTAATTGTTATGTGACAATTGTGTTGTATATATTCATTATTCTATATAACAATAATAATTTATAATAAAAGTTGGGGCTTTTATATTACCCCAACCTTTAATAGATTATTTAGTTACAGCATACTGCTGCGTAGCTGCTCACCTGTTTGCTGACACAAATACGCTGGTGCTATGTCAAATACAGTCTTACAACCCTTTTGACCCTCCTGACTTAGTCTGTATGCCGCTCTGGCATATGCAGCAATAACGCAGGCGGTAAACTCTGGGTTGGAATCAAGCTTAATATTGTATTCGATAACGTGTTTGTTTTCAGCGTTCCAGCCTGTTTTACCGCTTCTAATTACAAAACCACCGTGGGGTATGCCACTGTGCTTTTCGTTTAGCTCCTCCTGAGATATAAAATGGACTGTTGTGTTATAGTCTGCAAAGTAGTTAGGCATATTTTTAATATCTGATTCTATCTGTGCCTTGTCAGCGTTTTCCTTAGCTACGACAAAGCATTCTCTGATATGCTTTTGTCTGGTGGTTAGCTGTGGGTTAGAACCGCTGCGTACAGCCTGTAAGGCTTCGTTAACCGGCACAGTGTACTGCTTGCCGTCCTGTACACCCTCAACCCGACGAATAGCGTCGCTGTGTCCTTGGCTGACACCCTTGCCCCAGAAGGTATAGTTGCTACCCTGTGGCAGGATAGCGCTTGCGTACAATCTGTTTAATGAGAACATACCAGGGTCCCAGCCAACGGAGATTATACCAACGTTGCCACCTGCCTTTGCCATTTTGTCAACATTGTCAAAATGCTTTGGAATGTTAGCGTGAGTGTCAAAGCTGTCAACAACATTAAACAGCCTTGCATATTTTGGCGTCTGTTCCGGTAAATCTGTGGCACTGCCGCCACACAGGATTAGAACGTCAATTTCACCCTGCATATTCTCCAGCTGACTGATATTATATACCGGCACATTAGGTGTTAGTATATTAACTGTTTCTGAAGCACGACGTGTAAATACAGCGGTTAGCTCCATATCGTTATTTTGCTTTACTGCACATTCAACGCCCTTGCCTAAGTTTCCATATCCTAAAATACCTATTTTGATACTCATAAAAAATCTCCTATTCTAAATGAAGTTATGCTACGCTGCCCTTTTATTAATACGTTTACGGGGTAAAGGCTGTCTGTCAGTGTCCACTCTGCAGGGCTTCATTATTTGCCTTATAGTAATAGGCTGTAATGATAAAGCCTTGGACGGATGTTTGGGCTTTACAGCTGTTTTCTGTGGTGGCTGCTTTGTGGATATAGCGTCATACAGCGGTGATAACAGGCAGGGGTTCATCATACCTATAATCTTATATAATGCCGCTAAAATAAACACCAACAAACAAAAATTGATAATCATTATTCATCACTCCTCAACCATATGATACCATTTAAGGTGTCCTATAGTACGGACTTTGATGTTGATTATCCTTTTTAGCGAACAAATATTCACGCTGTGGTAATCCTTAATAGGACAACAGCTAAAAAGCATATTATATTTTTTCTGGTGTGCTATGAAGGTATAGTGCTAAATCTGCTTGTATTGTTTTGATATTTTTTTAATCTGTTTTTTGTATTGCTTAATAACGGTGTCAGGTGACAGCATAATTACATCCTCACCAAGCCCAAATAACCATGCGAAAAATTGTGGACTAACCAGCACGTCTATGGTGACAATAAAGCTGTCCTCGTTTTTGGGTTCAATGTTAATCTGTGTACCAAAACGATCTACCACCACACCAACCAGTCTTTTGTTAACCTGCAGTCTGATTGTTTCCTCCTGACCACCGAACATACCAAATATTTTTTTAGCATAGTTGCCAATGTCAAATTGCTGAAAGTTCTCCTGACCTAAACGTGGTTCATCGGTTAAGCTGATGCTTATCATCTTATCTACACGGTAATGCTTTACCTTGTCGTTTTGAACATCATATCCAATCATATAGTAGTTTTCATCGTCCCAGGTTAATGCCCATGGACTAACAACATACAGGTCACCGTTTTTCTTTACACGCTTAACCACCTTTTCGTTTGTACCAAAGGATACCGCCCATTCAAAATATTGAAAAGTAATTTGTTTGTTTTCCAAAATACCGCTTTGAATCTTATCAACATTGTAGTAAATACCTTCGTTCATTGTTTTTGTGCGGTTGGTAACATACACCTGACGTTGCAGCTGTTGTGCTTGATAGACGCTGACCAAGGACTCTACCTTTTTTATTAACTGATTGGATTTTTTGTGGGTAATAAATTTTGAGGATTGTACGGCATCCACTAATAATTTTAATTCGGGTAGTTCAAAGGCTCTGTTGGCTATGTAATACTCGTATATCTTGGATTTCCTTTTTTCTATATCAAGCCCAAAGGTTCTTAGCTCCTCAATATCAGCGTACAAGCTTTTTCGTTCTGCCTGTATGCCATATTCGGATAGCTTGGCGATTATTTGAGCCATTGTCAAAGCATGATCGTCATCTGTGTTTTCTTCAAAAATCCTCATAAGGTATAGTAGCTTTAACTTTTGATTTGAACTTTTTGCCATTGTAAATCACCCTTTTTATTTTGTGCCATCAAAATTAATGTTGGCTTTTTTAGCCTGTGAGTGCTGTAGCTTTCGTTCTATGCTATATATTTTGTTTGCTTTTCTAAACCTAGCACCTGTTTGTTGAAACCAAAAAGTCACGCGTTTTTTCACACACTGGTCATGTATATCTAATACCCATTCATAGTCGCATATACGTGCGTTGCTACCAGATTCTCCACCTACGGTCACCTTTTCGATGGTGTGGTCTAGGTAGGGCATCAGGTTAATGCTTTCTAACAGGGGAGAGCATATAATCATCTTATGTGCTATGGGCAGCTTTTTGTATATAGGCAGGCGAAAATCTGCCATTGACTGATTTTCTGCTGTACAGCATATTACTACATTATCATATCCTGTACCCCAGTCAGGGGGCAGGCTGACATAAAATCTGTCTATTCGTTTTGTTATTATGAAAAAAGTAAGGTCGCTGCGGGTGCGTATCATACGCCACACATCACCACGCCACAGGTCGGCATCTTCAACAAAAAAGTCAGATGTAAAGCAGGTATAAACTATAGCTCCTGCCTTTATTTTGTAATCACCATTACGAGCTTTTTTTATTGGCAGGTTATAGTCACCTGTTTGCTTTACTTCATTGCTGTTCTTGCCATATTTAGCGTCGGTGCGGTACACATAACAATTTTGACAGCCAGCACTTAGCTTGTGACAGCCGTGCCATGGGTTCCATGATATATCCATAAGGCTTACTCTCTTTTTAGCTTGTTTTCCTCTAGATAATCGTCATAGCTAGCGGTAATATCTCTAATGCCGTCCTCCTGAATAAAGATTATTCTGTTGGCTACAGTAGAAATAAATTCGTGGTCGTGGGACGTAAACAGGACAATACCCTTAAAGGTGTCTAAGCCCTTGTTAACAGCTGTGATGGATTCTAGGTCTAGATGGTTAGTGGGTTGGTCTAAAACCAATACGTTAGCAGTACCCATCATCATTTTAGATAACATACAACGGACCTTTTCACCACCAGACAATACCTTAACAGGTTTAAAAACATCCTCACCAGAAAACAACATTCTGCCCAAGAACCCACGCAAAAAAGTTTCGGTTCTGTCACTGTTTTCGTTGTATTGACCAAGCCATTCCAAAATGCTTTTATCACAGTTGTCAAAATATTTTGAGTTATCCTTTGGAAAATAAGATGTGGTTGTGCTGACGCCCCATTTGAAGGTGCCACTGTCAGCCTCCATATTTTCCATAAGTATTTCAAATAACGCTGTTACTGATGTTTCCTTATCACTGATAAAGGCAATTTTGTCACCACGCTCAACTCTAAAAGAAACGTTATTTAGCAGCTGTTCACCTTCAATACTTTTGCTTAAGCCTTCTACTGTTAAAATCTCCTTGCCCACCTCACGCTCCTGTGTAAAGCCAACATATGGGTATCGTCTGCTGGACGATGGCATCTCATCAACAGTTAGCTTGTCCAGCAGCTTTCTGCGGGAGGTAGCCTGCTTGGATTTTGATTTGTTAGCAGAGAAACGTGATATAAAGCTTTGCAGCTCCTTTATTTTGTCCTCAGCTTTTTTATTTTGCTGTTTTACCATGGCTTGAACCATCTGGCTGGATTCGTACCAGAATTCATAGTTACCAACGTACATTTTGATTTTTGTATAATCAATATCCACAATGTGGGTACATACAGTGTTTAAAAAATGTCTGTCATGGCTGACAACTATTACGGTCCCCAGATAGTCCATTAGAAAATCCTCCAGCCAGCTAATAGCGTTAATGTTAAGGTTATTAGTAGGCTCGTCCAGTAATAATATTTCCGGAGTACCAAACAACGCCTGTGCTAACAAAACCTTTACCTTTTCGTTACCGGTTAGGTTGCTCATTTGTGAATATAAAATACCTTCATCTAAGCCTAAGCCTTGAATAAGCTTAGAAACGTCAGATTCAGCCTCCCAGCCGTTCATCTCTGCAAACTCTGCCTCTAGGTCAGATACTCGTATGCCGTCCTCGTCATTAAAATCGGGTTTAGCGTACAGCTCGTCCTTTTCCTTCATTATAGAATATAGCTTTTGGTTGCCCATAATAACAGTGTCCATAACGGTATATTCATCAAATGCAAAGTGATCCTGCTTCAGTACAGACATACGCTCGCCCTCTGGTATAATAACGTCACCAGTGGTAGGGTCAAGCTCTCCAGATAAAATTCTAAGAAAGGTTGACTTTCCAGCGCCGTTTGCACCTATTATGCCGTAGCAGTTGCCAGGGGTGAACTTAAGGTCTACATCCTTAAATAAATCAGAACCACTAAAGTTTAAGCTTACATTACTAACAGTAATCATATATATCAAATCCTTTTCAAAAATTACTTTTTTCTAAAAAATATCATTATTCTCTTTATTATATCATCTATCCTAAAAAAGAACAACCACACCATTAGGATTATAAGTAAATATCTTGTAAATTATCCTCACCTTTTGAAAAGCACAATAAATGTAAGAAAAGAAATGATTTTCTGAAATCTATTGTGATATGTTATTAATAACATTAGCTTTTATTATAAAAAATTGTTATAGAAATGGAAAAATCCCATTAACCAAGGCATTTGTTTGACATCAGCCTAAAAGAAATATATAATATGATACAGTGAATTGCACATGAGATGCACTAATAATTGAAAGAAGGTATTTGTAAATGGCAACAAGAAAAACTGCAACAAAAGCTACAGCTACTACAGCTAAGGAAGCCTCAAAGACAGCTGCCACTACAACAGCAACACCAGCTACAAAAACAACTGCCGCTAAGGTAGCAGAGAAGGTAGAAGCTCCAAAGAAAACAACAGCAGCCAAAGCTGTTACAGCAGAAAAAGCTGAAACATCAATTGCTGAGAAAAAGCCAGCTGTAAAGAAAACAACAGCTGCAGCTCCAAAAAAGGCTGCTAAAAAGACTGTTGATACAAAGGTTAACTTTACAGTTGAGTACAGCAGTAAGGGCGAAACCTACCAGAATATTGTGGAGAACGTTAAAAACACATATAAGGCAAATGGTGGTACACAGGAGATTGAAACCTTGGATATTTACCTAAAGCCTGAGGAAAGTGCTGCTTACTATGTTGTTAATGGTAAAGAGAACGGTAAAATGGACGTTTTCTTCTGCTGATATATTACAAGGTGGCAATTAAACAAATTATTAAAGCAAGGCTTCACATTTGTGTTGTCTTGCTTTTTTGCTATTAAAAAGTCAGCTATGTTTTTTAGTGCTGTAATAAATGTATGTGCTTATTTGACACCACAATACGGGGACAGCATGATAATCATATATTAGGGATACAAGATGGGGGATAGCTGATGAAAAGGATAAGAAAAATATAAGAAAACTACTTGATATTTATATATTACAATAAAAAATAATAATCAGCTAATATTTCCAAAATTTGTTTTGCTTTGAATTTCCAATGAATCGTAGTCGGCGGATAGCTTTTTGATAATGTCCACCGCTTCCTTAGTTGCACCACAGTCCAGACAAACTATTTTACGCCATTTGCCCTTTCCAAAGTAATCAGCCTTTGCTATTGTACTGCGTATTAATTGTTCGGCGTTTTCTGTGTTGCTATAAATGGGGATGACGATTATCACGTTTTTATCATCGTGACAGCTCATAATCCATATGATAACTGTCCGTGTTATATCTGCTATGCCCACGACAGCTAATAAAATAAATAAAATATCTCTCATTATGTAAAGCATATATCTCACCTCATTTTATTTTATGCTTTTTAAAAAATCCTGTGAATATTTTTTAGATTTTCACACAAAATATGTTAGACGGAAATATCCGTCACAAATTTTTATATGACTTCTTTTATGAAAGGAAATGAGCAGATATGGATAATTGTCAAGCAAATCAGAGTATCAAGTGTACAGTAACACAATGTAAAAATCATTGCACTTCACAGGACTATTGCTCACTAAATTGTGTGCAGATAGGTACTCATGAGCCAAACCCAACAATGGACCAGTGCGTAGACTGTAAATCATTTATGGTTAAAGGCTAAAAAATAACTTCCCCCAAAAAGCATTGCTTAAATTTTGTTTAAGCAGTGCTTTTTTCTCGATTTGTCCTAAATGTGGGGTAGCTTTGCTGTGAAGGCTGGCTACAGGCTTAGCAGCATTTAATAAAATACACATGAAAAAGTAACCAGTTATACAAGCTATGCATATAATGGGTTGTACCAGAATAATAGGAAGGAGCTTTGGTATGGCTGATGATATTTATATGATGAAAGCAATGGAATATGGCATAACACCTTTGCCAGAAAATCCAGTAGTGGCAATGGCATATATACCCTATCAAAATAATGATAAACTGTATTCAGCAGAACACGGTATAGTTGTTGGCAGTATGTTTCCTGTGTTAAACAAGCCGTTTTCTGGATGTGGGGGTAGTAGAAAATGACTGAACGTGAAATATTAATGAGAAAAATCGCCGCAAATGATTTTGCAATGCTTGATTTACATTTATATTTGGATACCCACCCAAACAATAATCAAATAGCTGAAAAATTAAATGAATATAGAACAAAGTCGGCAATCTTAAAAAAAGAATACGAAGAAAACTACGGACCTATTATGCAAAGCAATGAAAACGGAAACCGTTGGGCATGGATTTCTAACCCGTGGCCATGGGACAGTAGCATAGAGGAGGTCTGCTAAATGTGGCAATATCAAAAAAAATTACAATATCCAATTAATATAAAGCAAACAAACCCTAGATTGGCACAGCTTATAATAACCCAATACGGTGGCCCTGATGGGGAGCTAGGTGCATCATTAAGGTATCTTTCACAACGTTATAGTATGCCATATCCAGAGCTAAAGGCTATATTGACAGATATAGGTAGTGAAGCCTCAGAAATGGAGTAATCTGAGGCTTCAGCTTTTTTTGGCAGTTCTAAAGCCCCTTTGGTGCAGTTAATACTCTTTGCTACAGTATAACTCCATTTGTATGGTAGCAAATTGAGGTAAACATCAATATTGTCACGGTCGTTAATGACCATCTTATCAAGTATCTGTGTGTAAAATTCATCTTCATACTGGATGCCACTGACAAGCTCGTCAATGGCTTTTTTTATGTCAGCCATTAGTTCCTGCTGCTTATTAATCATAGCTTGTTGCTTTTCTATGCTTTCCGCCATAGATTTTAAGCTTTCAATTTCATTATCATACTTTTTGCGTAATCTTGTAAACTCTGATTTGTCAATAACACTTTCTGAATAAAGTTCGATAAGGTTTGTTCTCTTTTTTAGGGCTTCCTCAATTTTTTCAGCTAATCCTTTCGTATCAACGCCCACCATATCCATAGAGATTATATGTTCAATAGTGCTTAGGAGATTGTCAGATATCTTTTTGCGATTAAAATTTAAGCTCTGACAAACAAGATACATGATATGAATTGCTTCCTCATTACGGATACTTGGTCCAGTACAGCCAACCTGATTTCCTGCCTTGTCAATATGAGGACTGCCGTATTTTGCCCCCTCAAAGCACCGCCAAGCCTTATATTGGCTACCGTCTTTTCGTTTTTTATACCTCGCAACATAACTTGCACCACAATGACCACATTTTAACTTTCCAGAGAACGGATAACGGTTGCTGTGTTTTGCCTTGCCCTCTTGAGAAAGAGATTTTGCATCTAAAATACGATTGGCTTCATCAAACAACTCACGAGATATAATCGGCTCATGGTGGTCTTTCAATATAATAAACTCTTCTTGACCTCTGTTGTATTTCTTTTCGTGAGAAAGAAAGTCAGGAGTATACGTTTTCTTCTGTACTAAATCACCACAATATTTTTCATTTCGGATAATCCGCAATATAACCGTATTCTGCCATTCTTTCACTCTCATAGGCTCTATACCTTCTTCACGAAGTTCACGGGCAATCACATGAGTGCCTTTACCTTCATTCACAAACTTATGAAAGATAAGACGGACGATTTTTGCACCGTCTTCATTAATATACATTTTACCGTCACGAACATCATAGCCAAGCATACTCCTGCCAAAAACAACACCTTGTTCCATTTGGCGTTTTTGTCCCCACTTTACACGCTCAGAAGTCTTGCGGCTTTCTTCCTGTGCAATTGATGACATAATGGCAAGACGCAGCTCTGCATCGCCATCAAGGGTATTTATGTTATCATTCATAAAGATAACGCCAACGCCATGTTTTTTTAAGTCACGGGTGTAATATATACTATCAAGGGTATTTCTCGCAAAACGGGAAATTTCCTTTGTAATAATTAAATCAAAATCGCCGTTTTTGGCACAGGCTATCATTCGATTGAACTCTTTTCGCTTCTTTGTGTTCGTACCAGAGATACCCTCATCGGCAAAAACCTCAAACAACTCCCAATCTGGATTATGCTCAATATACTGTCTAAAATAACGCTGTTGGCTTTCAAAGGAATTGGCTTGGTCTTCATTATCAGTAGAAACTCGGCAATAAGCCGCTACTTTTCGTTTATTGTCAATCAACATTCTCTCTTGATTTAATAGTTCATATTTATTCATAGAAAAATCTCCTTTCTCGGTAACACTCTTACCGTATTTAAGTATAGTAATTGGAGCATAAATTGTCGAATGTGTAAATTAAAAATTTCTACATACTTATATGTAAGCAGCCAAGCGATTAGGCTTGGCTGTGATTTTTTGTACTATATTGTTTTTCAAGTTCCTCGATACAGCGTTCATATTGAAAATGGCTTAGCAGTTCTCTTTTTTTTAGAGAATCGAGTATTGACCTTTGATACAACAAAAAAAACGCTGCGTGTTCTTTTTCAGATAGCTCTGGAATTGGCTCCCCAATAGATACAAATTCACGGCACTTCATTAGTCAATACCTCCTCAATATAATGTATTCCATACGGTTTGTACCATATAACAAGAGGGTTAGTCCTTTTTTGAAATGCCAATGCTTATTGCCAGAGCCTTATCCACAGACAGCATATAACGCCTATCAAACGTACCTAAATACTCTTGCAGGCGTTGTTTGTCCAGTGTTCTGATTTGTTCAAGCAAAATAATTGAATTCTTTTCAAGCCCCTTAAAATCACTAATCACAATATGCGTTGGCAGTTTTGCTTTTGAACGCACTCTGCTTGTGATTGAGGCAACAATTACCGTAGGGCGGTGTTTGTTTCCTATGTCATTTGAAATGATAAGTACAGGGCGTTTTCCTCCTTGCTCCGAGCCAATAACGGGGCCTAAGTCTGCGTAGTAGATGTCACCACGCTTAAATGCTTTTTCCATAGTATTTTGACCTCCTATCAAAATTTAGGCAGGGATATCCTGCCTATGTAAGCAGCCAAACACAAGGAAGTATTTTAGGTCGGGAGCATCTAAACAACACTCTGCTTTTTTTGACCGCCTTGTATTTGGCATTATGATAGAAGCATCTCAATTTGTCCTCGACACCCCGAAGATGCAATGCGTTAAGTAACGCAGGGAAGTCGCCAAACGGTCAGCAGCGAACTGACTCCACGGGAGTTTCACCCCAACTGTCGTTCTGACAGAGCCGCCCTCATTGCCTGCGACGCTTTTAACGCTCGGACTATTGACTGGACGGGAGTATCATTATCCTCTTTGTGGGTTATGGCGAAATCGGGAGCTGCCCAATTTTTTCAGTCGGTAATAAGGCTCACCACCTTTCATCGCTCGCTGTTACTAAACAGGTCTTGGCGTACCGCTTTACTCGCTTATGCTCATCACAATCACAAAAAGAATGTATTCGGCGAATGATTATTCGGTTGTCAAGGAACAAACCCGTTTTCGCCACACAAAGGAAAGCTGGGTAAGAGTTTTTGTCCTCTCACCCAGTAGCCCGTGGGAAAGTGCGTTTTTGGACACTATCCCAAAATATTTTTTATTTTTTTCTTGAGCCTGTTCAATCGTTTGTAAACGGTCTGCTCGTTAAGGTCAATGAGAGCAGCAATCTCGCTGACAGAAAAGCCCTGTATTTTGAGCAAAATAGCTTGAAGCGTCAGCCTGTCCACCGTAATTAGCACTTGAAAAAGCTGCTCATTTTCGATGCTGTTCAGAAAGTCCTCGACAGTTCTTATCTCGGATTGTTGTTCAAGCTCGGCAACTTCCTCAAGGTATGTACCTGTTTCTTGTACTCTCTGATAAAATCGCCTGTCTGCATTGAAGATAGCCCAATCGTGTTCACGAAGCTTCTTTATGGTTTTCTCGTCAACTCCTAATTGTCTCATTTGTTTTTCCTCGGTTTCTTTCCATAAACGCCATTTGCGTTCTTCTCTGGCTTTGTTGTATGCCATTCGTTTTTCCTCCAATCTGAATTTTTTGAAAATCCAGATTGAAAGGCGGAGAACGGCAACCAACGCTAAAAGCAAGCTTGTCCTGCATACAAATGAAGCAGAACGCAAAAATGCCCATTAAGGCAAAGCCAAAATGGGCATAAGAATAACCATATCTATAATTAGGAGCTGTTAGCTCTTGCAATGAGGCATAACACCCCCATGAGTTAACAGTAATTTTTTTAACGAACTACCTCCCGATAAACGAAAGGCTAAGTAGATGTATATTCGCTACTTCTAACAAGTAGCTGTGTGGTGGATTTACACCAACACATAAAAATCCCTCCAAACTTTAAAACCGTGTTTGGAGGGATTTTTTATAATTGGCGTGACAAAACTGCCCACCCAAACACCGTTTTTTTTATTCGGTGGGCTTATCGTTCTCTATTTATCTGCTCTCTGTAAGTAATTCTCCTTTTTTTAATCGAAGAATAACATCAGCTTGTTTCGCAAGTTCGTTGGAATGAGTGACAATAACAACGCACTTATGAGCAGCATAAGCACATTCCTCCAATATCTTAGTTATTTCAGATGCAGTATCTTCGTCCAAGTTTCCAGTAGGCTCATCAGCTAATATTATCGGTGCTTCAGATGCTAATGCACGAGCAATTGCTACTCTTTGTTGTTGACCACCAGATAGCTTAAGAACACTCCGTTTCATTTCTTCTTTTGTAATCCCAACACGCTCCAAAATTGGTTGTGGCGACAGCTTAGATGTGAGGGCAACATTTTCCTGTGGAGTAAGATAATCAATCAAATTGTAACTCTGGAAGATAAACGACACATTGTTTTTTCGATGCGTAGCCAGTTTTGTTTTCTCGATGTTTTCACCATTAAATAGAATTTCTCCACCAGATGGGCTGTCAAGTCCACCAAGTAATGACAATAAAGTAGTTTTTCCACATCCAGACGGACCAACGATTGCATACATTTTCCCTGCATCAAGCGATGTATTTATCCCTTTTAGAACCATTTTCCCTTTTCCATACGCATACTTTAGCGATTTTATTTCCAATATCGACATATTTATATCCTCCTATCAATTTATCTGCGTTAATATGTTCTTTGGTTTTGCTCTCATAATTGGATATGCTGACAGAGCCGTAGCAAACATGGCAAGAGCTAATCCAATTCCTGATACAATAGCAAAGCCTATCGGCGTAATCGAAACACTCACACTTAAATCCTCTGATAACCCTTGTATCAATCGGTCTGTTACCATTTGAGCAATTATTTTACTTGTTCCATAACTTATTAAAAATGCAGGAACGGCAGCTATGATTACCTCAAAAATTTGCTGAAGTAAAATGTTTGCTTTCGTAATCCCCATTGCGAGAAATACACCTATTTCATAAACCCTGTTCCTTATCCATAAAACTAAAATCAGAGTTAAAATTAGAACACTAACTATTGCTATTACGACAATGGCTATAACTACAATGTTTTGTAGCGAAGTCAATGCTGCTTTTGCATTTTGATAGTCTTTATCATACTTCGTAATAATACAGTTATCCCAATCCATGCCCGTTATCAGTTTTGTCTTTTCAATTAATTCTGGCAATTTTTCTGGGTCTTCGGCATAAAAATCACCATATTGACTACCTTCTACTGATGTACCGTATATAAGCTGCGAACAAGTCTTAATATCAGTAAAAACAACATTCTGGTACAAGTCGTATGATGGGGCAACACCAATAGCATCCTGAGGTGAATTACTTGTGAAAATACCAACAACCTGTACTCGTACTGATTTTTTTCCATCAATCACATTTTCAAGTGTGAAATAATCGCCTACCTCTAAACTGTTGGAGTCTGCAAAATCCTTGTGGATAATAGCTGCCTGCTTTTGTTCGGGTGTGATAGCTTCTCCCTGTATCAGTTCAAATCCTGCTTCTGTAAAATAACTATCTTTTTCAGAATAAGAGTTGCCTACTATTTTCCCAGCGTTTTCATAACCCTCTGGAATATTAGCAGCTCCCTGCGTAGTTATTTTCATTAAAGAACCATTTTCACTTTTAAATGTCGCCTGTGTATAGCTGCGTAAAACATAATTATCCGTTACACCCTCAATGGTTAGGACTTCTTGGACAACATCTGCCCCCAAGCCCGTGTTTAATTGTTTTGCATTGATAGTGAAACTTCCCATCAGAGATTTTCTAACATCTCGTGCAGCATCGTCTGTGGCTGAATAAATTGAAAGGCAGGTCAACATAAGAGTTGCCATTATAAGCAATACAGTAAAGAGCAAAACGGTTTTTCCTTTTTTGCGTATCGTGTGGTAATACGCCCTTTTCAAACAATTCATATATCACACCTCATTCCATTTGCGACAAAATCTCTTTTGGGTTAAATCTCATCATTGGAAGGCAGGATATAAGAACGGCAATGCATAAAATTACGATACCTACTATGGAAACAATTTCAAAATGCTGAATACTAACAGCAATGCTCTGAATATCTTTACCAAATAGTCCGCCTAATTTTCCTGCAATCAGAGTACTGAACCAATATGAGCAGGGGAAAGCAACTATGGAAATCAAAATAGTTTCCAAGAGATACTGTAACAGAATTGCAGGTTTTGATTCTCCGATAGATAATAGGATACCAATTTCTTTTTTTCTGCTTTTCATCCACATTAAGAGAATAAGCGTAATAATTCCAATACTAATAATTACCACAATCACAATGAGGGAAATAATTAAGGTGCTCACATTTGACATAGAACTTGCTGTTCGTTCATAGACCTCGTCATTCGCTGTAACAACAAAATTGTTCCAGTTAATGGAAGATATATTTTGTGCTTCTTGTATTATGGTTTCGAGTTTTTGAGGGTCGTTTACAAAAAAGTCAGCAGAAGCATATCCAACATCTGCATAATTAGACAGCATTTCTTTCATTGCGCACTCACTGATAAAAGCATAGTTGGCATAGTCATAATAAGATGCTTCATCATAGTTATTCTTTTCATCGGTTTTATCTGCAATAATGTCAAAAAGACCAATGATTTTCAGATTGAGTGTTTTATCACCAGAATATGGGTCATTGACTGCTTGTATTGTATCTCCAACCTTTAATTTGTGCTTATCAGCAATATCCTTGCTAATAACAACTCCATTGCTTATATCTGTATCAATCGTGCTTCCATCGCACATTTCTAATGCACCTGATAAAAACAAAGAATGATACTCAGAATTGATACAACCAAAAGAATAAAACATACAATCAACTTCTGCGTGTCCAATAGGATTAAGCTGCTCTAAAAAATTGCCGTTGGAATCTGATAAACACAAAATACTTTTAACAGAGGCGTTATAGCCCTCAACACCTTCAATGCCTCCGATGTTCTTAAGCATTTCATTTGACAAAAACTCTTGTGTACTGTAAGAGCCACCTTTACCGTTGCCCCAACCACCTGTTGATGTGTTTCGGCTGACTGTGAAGCTTGTGCCTGTTGTTCCTCTAAGCTCAGCTGACTGTGTTTCCTGTGCATCCAATATTGCAAGCCCAGAAATTACAAGCGATGCCACAGCGAAAACAACACCAAAAATTAAAATACTTTTTTTCCATTTGCGTACTATGTATAAGCACGCTCTCTTAAATATGTTCATTAGTTTGACCTCCTTTGTTGAATAAATATTAGTCTTCAAAAATGGAGTTAAGGTGGAGTTAAGAAGTATTTCGGATATAACAAAAGCGGGCTGTCCAAAAACAGTCCGCCTTTGTTATTGTAAAGTTAAGAGAATAATACAGTGAAGTTTACGCCCTGTTCGGTATTAACCATCTGATAATTCATTCCGTGATGGTCAAGAATTGTTTTTACAATATAGAGTCCTAATCCACTGCCACCTGTATTTCTGCTTCGAGATTTCTCTACTCGATAAAAAGGATTAAAAATCTGCTCTAAATCTTCATTTACAATATGAATTCCTGTATTTTCCACGCTGAGAAAATTATCACTCAACTTAATGATAACGGTTTCTTTTTCGGGAGAGTATTGAACTGCATTTCCTATAATATTTGAAAATGCCCGATATAATAAATCTTTGTCACCAACACATTTGACATCTTTAGGCAAAGTAATATTTATTGCAATTTCTTTATCCTCAGCCATTCCCCCAGAATTGCGAATACATTTCTGTATTAGTTCAGATATGTTAACTTCTGCTTTTGAAACCTGAAAATCACTTCCGCCCATTTTGGCAGCTACAAGAATTTCTTTGACCAGCTTTTCCATATCATTGACTGTTTTTAGTGAATGCCGTAAATAAGTATCTCTGTCTTTGTAATCACCAACCTGATAAATCATTCCCTCCAATTCTCCTTTGATAATAGTAATAGGAGTTTTTAGTTCGTGAGAAACTGAAGTAAAAAAGTCAATTCGCTGTTTTTCTTGTTTTCGTTCTTTTTCAATATCCATTTGCAGCTGTTCATTTGCCTGCCTAAGACTGTCCAAAGCATTCGTCAGTTTACCCGCCATATCATTTAAGCTCAAAGCCAAGATACCGATTTCATCGTTTCTGGAAGTATCGCATTGCCAGGTCATATCCAAATTAGACATCCTTTTCGCCACACCGCATATTTTAACCAAAGGCTTTGAAAAGGAACGTGAACAGACATAAGCCCCTGTAATAGCTATCAGCAGAATAACAACTATAATCAGTGGGAGCAATTTTATTAAAACATCATAGGACTGCGATACTGCCACAAAGGTTGCTGTTGCATTGACTTTGTACTCTTGATTATCATAAGAAAAAAATGCTGTTGTACTCAATGCTTTTGCAGAAGAAGGAACTTCCTCTGTACCTGCTGTATTGATATTAAAAATTTCATTTCCCACACTATCAAAAATTTCTATGGACGCATTATTCTTAATAGAGAAATCCATAATTGATTGTGAATTGTTTTCTACACCATTGTTTTCAAGCTCCGTTATAAGAACCTGAAAACTTTTTGAAAATTGGCTTTCCAACTCTGTTTGATAATTCTTCGGGAGAAAATATAGCACAAGCCCATAAATAATGATGCAGCACGCAACTAATAATGACAGCATACTTAAAAATGTTTTCAGACCAATACTTTCCTTAATTTTCTTTCGCAATTCTATATCCCACCCCTCTAATAGTTTCTATATAGTCATTGTCCAACTTCCTACGAATATTTTTTATATGCGTATTGACTATTTTTTCGTCACCAAAATAATCATACCCCCAAATACTGTTGAGCAAATTATCTCTGGAAAACACCCGCCCTTGATTTTCTAAAAAAAGCTTCAAGATTTCAAATTCACGGGCAGTGAGAGATATAGGATTGTCGTCTACAAAAACATCATAACTGATTGTATCTAAAGTAATATTTTTATAGTGAATCACTGTATCGCCCGCTGTGTCGCTGTTATTTTCTGTCCTGCGGAGTACTGCTTCAATACGCCGTACAACCAATGGCATAGAAAAAGGCTTGGTTATGTAATCATCTGCTAAAGCATCAAAACCTTTCATCTGATTATCCTCATCATCAAGAGCAGTAACCATAATAATTGGTGTTTTTGTCTCTTTCCTCAATATTTCACACACTGCAAATCCATCAACCTTTGGCAACATTAAATCCAACAATATTAAGTCTGGATTACATTCGTGAAATTTTGTAATTCCCTCGACACCATCATCAGCCAAACATACCGCATATCCTTCATCTTCAAGAAAGGCTTTGATGATGTTTTGAATGGACTTTTCATCTTCTATAATTAAAATTGTCTTAGACAACATTATCACCTCCGAATAAAGTTTATCATATCATTGTGGAGTTTAGGTGGAGATGTTTTTTCTTCTTGCATCAGTAGGCTTTTTTGCATTTTGAGGAATAAGCCATACACGGCTTAAATGAACAACTCCTTCAATACGCTTTTCAGAACACAGCTTTTGTACCCGTCGTTCCGATAGTTCCCACATCTTAGCAGCTTCTTGTACGGTCATATACTCAAACATAATTTACCCTCCAATAATCTCTACTCTATATTATAGTCGGTCAGCCGAATAATATCAATTGTGCAAATATGAGCTTTGATCGCTGTCTGCAAAATATTAATGCTCTGTTTTCAAGAAAGTGTGCCTCGTTAAATCTTACATTACCAATTCAGAAATAAAGTACAGAGCCGATGAACTTAAGAAATAACTCATAGGTGCGTCCACAAAGCCAAGAGCATTTGCTTTTACGGCAAGCTGATTGATACGGTTGCCGATGGCAGACAGCTCACGCATCATTTTATAAAACTCTGGGTCTGGCTTTTCGCAAAGCTGATACCCCTTGACCATTTCTCTAAGGAACGCTTCTTTTGAACGTCCTGACTTTTTCACAAGGGAAAGTAGCTTTTCTGCTTCATCCTCATCAAGACGGAAAAGTATCTGAACATTTCGCTTTCTCATTTTCTTCATCCTCTCTTTTTGAGAGCCTGTTTACTTGCACAAGGCACATACAGACAATGCCGCATAAACTCCCAAGCAATGTGCCAATAATAAAAAACAGTAGCTCGCTCATTCTTGAACTCCTTTCTTTAACGGGGTATTAGGGGCAACCCCTAACAAGCGAATTTGGTTAGCCAAATTCAGTGCTTGGTAAGACATAACATCAGTCCTCGTCACCGCACATACAATAACCGCATATCGGACAGCAGCATTCACAATCCGAACAATCACCCTCATCATATTCGTCGGACTGAACCTCGCTTTCTTCACAGTCGTTCTCATTATCATCGGTAATGACCGCTTCTCCGCAGATAAAATCTTCTTCTGTAAAACGGATGAGGTCGGTGTCAAAAAGGATAGTTTTCATCTTTTCCTTTGCCTGTTCTGGAGTATTCGCCAAGACAGAAATGCTCTTTTCATAGTGAGCGGTAAGGTTAATTTTGTACTTATTCATTATTGTTTTCCTCGCTTTCATCATTAAAATTTAGTGGTTGTAGATTGAAAATAGGTCAGACAATCAACGGGCATCACTCCTTTCACGGTGGGTAACAGGCGGTTTGATATGCAAATAGGATAACAAAAAATCGTTGAAGTCCTTGCCGACAGGCGGCGGGGCATCAACGATTTCATAGTCTTTCTGCAATAATTCTTTCAAAGCTGCGGTGCATAATCGCCCCGTCTTATCGTTATCCAGATGCAGAAAAATGGTATTCACTTGTGGATTTGCCGCTAAATAAGTGGTTAGGGCAATGGGAATTTTGCTCTCACTGATTTCCTTTTTCGGCTGATATACGCCCGACAAAGAGAGCAGATTTTCCGATTTGTAGTCCTTACCCTCGCACTTTTGATAGGTGGCATAGGACAATAAATCAATGGCGGCTTCAAATAAATGCACAGAGGTACAGGGCTGATTTGCCAAAAGCCGAAACGAATACCGCTTGTCGCTGCCAGAAGCATCGTTCTTAAAACTACTCCCGATGGTGCTGCGAAGGTCGGCATACTTAGGCGTTCCGCTTTCATCTTTGCCGATAAAAACAGCGTTGTGGTAGTCGGCACTTTCAAAAATCGTACCGTCTGCAATGCAATCTGCTATGAGCTGATAGTCAATCCCACGCCCGAAAAGGTAATTGACAACTCGGTTACAGTCCTTGTTTTTGGGCGGTAGAAGTAACACTTTAGGCTCATCCTTTTTGAGAGTAGGGGGTGGAGGTTTCCAATCTCCGCATTGCCCTGTAATGGTCTGCACTGCTTCCACAAAGGTGTAATCCTTAACCTTGATAAGATAATCGAGGGCAGAAACACCGCCAAAACCTCTTGACCACCAGTACCATTTACCGTTGGAAATCTTCAAGCTGTCGTGTTCTCTGGTGCAGTACACATTGCCTGCTACACGCTGTAAATTGCTTGGCTCATAGACTTGCAGATAAGAAAGTAAGTCCATTTGCCGTGCCTGTTCAATCACGGTGGGGTCGAACTGCACATAGTTATTAGTTCTTCTCATTCAAAAAAATCACCTCCTGAAATAAATTTAGCCGACTGGCTGTTACACCAATCGGCTATGTAAAATTGATTTATTAGTTTTATTTTGTTAAATCCATTTCTTGGTCATAAATGTCATAAAAAGCACCAATTCCATTTCGTATATAATCAGACAGCTCTTTATTTCTATCCATCTCCATTATATGCATTAAAAAAGTTGTTTTATCTTCTTGCGTTCTTGTGATGGTATCGCTATTCAAATTTAAAATTATTGGTAAATTGGCATTAAATGATTTCGAAGCATCGTATTTATCCTTATTAACATATAGCTGGTTAATAATCTCTATTACAGTTACAATATTATTTTCTTCAAATCCTAATAAGCGAGCCATATCTATTTTACCTTCATCATATTTCTTCAATTTCGAAGAAAGTACATCAATCTCCCGTTTCAAAGTATGGATAGATAAAATCATAGTTGACATTATCTTTTCAATACGTTTTACAAACTCTCTCCATAATCCAACGGTTATATTTTGTGGTTGAACAGTATAAAATGCAGGTTTTTTATTATTGTTAAGAGAGTACGCACCAAACGCTGTTGTGGATTTACTTCCATCTATATGATATAGATACAGTTCAAAAAATAATGCCTTCGTATCACAAGCAATTTTTTTTAAAGATTTACAAATTCTCACCCTATACGAAATTGTTTTCCAAAAATCAAATACAACATATTGATATCCATCAATATCATCATATTGAAACAAAGCATTTGTTCCCAGTTCAGATAATTGGTCTATTGCTGCATAATAATTTCCATCAATTAAAATATCAACAGGATTGTTTTCATTCTTTCCCAAAATATAATCTACAATTTCTCGATTTTCTTCCTGAAATTCTTCAATATCATTTACATAGCAATACCATTCATATGCCATTTTGGCAATACTATGAACTGCATAAAAGCCAAGGAAACTATCTGAAGAAATAGTTTTGTGTAATGTCACGTCGCTTATGTCTACAGTAGATGCTTTTCCTTTACTAATTTTTTCTAATTTTTCCATAGGAGCCATCAGAATTTTTTTTCCTTCATTATCAGCACCTGCCACTACTCCTTTTGGTGCAAACAAAGACTCCCTATTACTAATTTTAACATTGTGCATCTCTGTCCCATCTACTGATATATCTGCCTTATACTGAATTAGTTTTCCATCACGAGTTGTAAGACCTAAATGGTTTCTAAAAAAATCCAAGTCAGCCACAAATTTTTTCTCGTAATTATCATTGGTTAATGCATTATGTGTTTTACATACAAAAGATTTAGTTAATTTTGCACCTGTAATTGCATATGTGATTATATCAGATGAAGTAAGCTCCGCCTCAGAATTACAATAAATACATTTCATTATATATTCTCCATTCAATTTTTCTATAAATTAGTGCCATTATGCCTGTATTTCTTCATAAATCATACCACATATTTATATCTTTTTCTACCTATCTGGGCTATGTAAAAGCGGCATCAGCTTTACGCCAATGCCGCCATTCTTGATATTATCCGTCATAAAATTCCTGCTTTTTTGAGATAGCCAACACTGTCATAGCACCCTCTGAAATACACGGCTTCAAGCTCCATATCGTGAAGCTTGTTGTGAAGCTCCATGACTTCAATCAATGCTTTGCACTCCTGCTCGCTCAGATTACTTGGCTTTTCCGTGTCCACTGCCAATAAAACAGCAGGGTATTTCTCGTAAATACCGTTTATTTCATCTTTTATGGCACGGTACTTTGGATTTGACTTACTTAAATTGAAAACAACAGAGCTGATAAATTCCTCAAATGCACCACTCTGAGTATCTACAAAGGTTTCAAATCTGAAATCATCAAACACCTTATTCACCTCCAATTTACCTTTGTTGTACCTAATTATACAGCCCAAAAGACTGCATTACAAATGTGTGAACAGTATTAGCGTTCCCGATTTGCACAATTTCTTGCAGGCTGTTCCTCGCTTTGTTCTGGCTCTACATCAATAGCAGAGGGGTCTTTTTCATCAAAATTAAGCTCAATATTAAGAGCGTTGAGCCTGTCGGTCTTATCCTTTAATTCATCCTCAAAAGCAAAAGGCTTTTCAACCTCAACCTTTGCATTACCAAGCTGACTGATAGTTTCCTCTCGTTTGGTCTTGGCTGCCGAAAGTTTTGCAGGGAGTTTTGACAATTCATTTTCAATTCGGGTCAGATTGCCCAAAGCATCAGAGCCAAGAGATACTTGATGTTTTACTTTACCGCATAGATTTAAGCGGTATTCGGTATAAAGGGTATCATAATAAACCTCCATTCTGAAACCTCGGTAGCTGCCAATTGTAACAGGCTGCGATGAAGTGTTTTCCTTACAAACCGCAAGAAGCATTTGCCCTGCATCGGCTTTTTCGGTGTAGGTCAAGCCTTTCAAGGTCATCGGGCATATTTTATCCTCGCCCTGCGGCTTGTGTTGCATAGCAAGAGCCGTGTCACTTTCATAGCCTGCAATACGTTCCTCATACGCCTTAATTTCCTGCGGAAAGTATTTTAATATCCTGTCCTCAAGGTCGTAATGCTCGGAAAGATAGCTTTGCTTTAACACTCGGAGCTTGGACACCTGTATATCCAAATCCATTTTTTCCTTGAAACGCTCATCGCCTGTGGCAAGCATTTTAACCTCGGCAAAAGATAATGCAACCTCGTCCACATCTTCAGCAGAACGGACAGGGCTTTTACTCGTCATTATCTGGCTGATAAATTTCTGCTTACCCTCCACTAACTGATAGAGGTAAGCATCAAAGGTCTGCTCGGTAACATAGCGGTAAACCTCAACCTCTGGGAACATATTTCCCTGTCTTTCAATTCTACCTTGCCGCTGTTCCAAATCAGAGGGTCGCCACGGACAATCTAAATTATGAATTGCCGCAAGCCTATCCTGCACATTTGTTCCTGCTCCCATTTTCGGAGTAGAACCGAGTAATACACGGACTTCGCCGCTTCGCACCTTTGCAAATAGTTCCTTTTTCTGTGCATCAGTACTGGCTTCGTGGATAAACCGCACCTGCTCGGAAGGGATACCACGCTCTATGAGCTTTTGCCGCATATCGTCATAAACATTGAATGTGCCGTCATTTTTCGGTGTGGACAGGTCGCAAAACACAAGCTGTGCCGCCTTTGTATCAGCGTGATTTTCCCATATCCGATAGACATTATCCACACAGGCATTGACCTTACTGTTGGGGTCATCGGGGAGCATCGGGTCTATGAGTCTTTGGTCGAGAGCCAATTTTCTCCCATCATTGGTTATTTTCAGCATATTATCAATGTTCGGCTCAACAAGCCTTGCACGGACTTTTTCAGCTCTGTCGGCAAGAGAAGCAACTATTTCAGACTGTATCTCGCTCGGACTGACCTTGATATTGTGGTAATTGACCTTTGGAACAGGCAGCTTTAACATATCGGCGGTTTGAATATCCGCCACCTCACGGAACATCTGCATAAGCTCTGGCAGGTTATAGAATTTCGCAAATCGTGTTTTTGCTCGGTAGTTTGTTCCCTCCGGGGCAAGTTCCAATGCCGTAACGGTTTCGCCAAAGGTAGAAGCCCAACTGTCAAAATGCTGCAAGCCATTCTGCATCAGCGTGTCGTACTGCAAGTATCGCTGAATAGAATAAAGCTCCACCATTGAATTGCTGATAGGCGTTCCTGTGGCAAATATTGTACCACGGTTGCCTGTAATTTCGTCCAAATAACGGCACTTCATAAAGAGGTCGGAGCTTTTCTGTGCTTCGGTCTGGGCAATGCCGCCCACATTCCGCATCTTAGTATAGAGGTACAAATTTTTGTAAAAATGGCTCTCGTCAATAAACAGACGGTCAACGCCTAACTGCTCAAAGTCAATGACGTTGTCCTTACGCTTGGTATCATTGAGTTTATCAAGCTTTGTTTTGATTGCCTTTCTTGTTTTCATAAGCTGCTTGACCGTGAACTGCTCCCCGTGGGAAGATTGAACATCATCAATTCCACGCTCAATATCATCAAGCTGCCGTTGCAACTGCTCGTACTGCCGTTCAATGCTCATGGGGATTTTTTCAAACTGCGAATGACCGATAATGACTGCATCATAGTCGCCTGTAGCAATCCTGCCACAAAATTTCTTGCGGTTTCCAGTTTCAAAATCCTGCTTTGTGGTAACAAGGATATTGGCAGAGGGGTACAGCCTTAAATACTCGGAAGCCCACTGCCCGACAAGATGATTAGGAACAACAAACATTGATTTTTGACATAATCCTAACCGCTTACTTTCCTGTGCGGCTGCTACCATTTCAAAGGTTTTTCCTGCCCCTACCTTGTGGGCAAGGAGCGTATTGCCGCCGTAAAGAATATGGGCGATAGCATTGACTTGGTGCGGTCTTAGCTTGATTTCTGGACTGATACCGCCAAAGGTAATATGGCTTCCGTCATACGCACGAGGGCGAACGGAATTAAAGGTGTCATTGTAGGAACGGATAAGACGGTTTCGCTGTTCTGGGTCTTTCCATATCCAATCTTGAAATGCCTGCTTAATGACTTCCTGCTTTGCCTGTGCTGCGGTGGTTTCCTTATGATTGAACACTGCCTTTTTATTGCCATTCTCATCATAGATATAGTCAAAAATACGAACATCACGTAGGTTTAGCGTGTCCTCAATAATGCGATAGGCAGAAGCCCTTTTCGTACCAAAGGTGCTGTCTGCCTTGACATTGCCTATATCGGAACTCTTATTCTCAATAAACCAATCGCCATTCATCGGTGTGTATCGTACCTTGATTTTGCTTCTGGCATAGCTTGACGGAGTGAGTAGCTCCATTACAAATTGCTGATAATCCTCCTGCGGTATCCAAGTAGCACCTAAACGAACAGCAATTTCACCTGCCGTAAGGTCTTTGGGAATGACCTTTTTCAGAGCGTCCACATTGACTGTAAGCTCTGGGTCTGCCTTTGCGGCGGCTTCAGCTACCAACAGTTTTGTACGAACATTACCAGACAAATACTCGTCTGCGGCAACATAACGCACAGGCTCGGAGTTTGGCACTTTAAAGATAACACCCTGTAAATCTCGAATGATTTCCTCCTGCGACTTGCCTGTGAGCTGTTCCATATACCCTAAATCTACACAAGCTTTTTCTCCAATGGAAAGAGCTAATGCTTCGCTTGAAGTTTCCACAGAAGTAATGGCACGGTGAGGTTTAATTGTTCTCTTGGAGAACATATCCGCTTTTTTCTTGAAGTTACCCTCATCGTCAAGCACCTCCAAAGAGCATAAAAGAAAATAGCTCTCGTCCGATGCAAAGGCAAGGTAATTCCCTCGGTTATTGATAAGCCCATACTTTGACTGAAATGCGTCATACAGACGGTTTAGGTTTTCCTGCTCGGTGCGTATCATTTCTTCGGGGTAGTCCTCGGTCTGATACGCTATAAGCTTTCGGACACAATCTCGGATTTCAACAAGCCTCTTAATACGATTTTCGCCTGTCATTGAAACGGTAGCAGGGTTCATTTTGATATTGTCAATATCTCTTT
>DGFJ01000040.1 GCA_002391625.1 Ruminococcaceae bacterium UBA3903
AAGTACATACCAATGTCTGGCAGAGCAAGGGTAGGAAAGTCGAAGCTTTGTATAGTTAAAGCACTTGACTTTCTTAGCAGACCCATTTCGTCACCGTCAGAAATGCCATCACCGTCTGTGTCGGTTAGGTCAAAGTCCAGCAGATTGTTGGAAGAAATATGGGAAAATGCGTCTAACAGCTGTTCTGCTGTATAAGCGTAATATAGCTCTCCGCCTGTTTGGTCGGTAACTGACTGCAATATTTTATTGTCGTATATGGCATATAAAAATTGCAATTCCAATTCTTTAATTATTATGTAATAAATAAAATATACCATAATATATTAAAAAATACAATAGTAAATAATATAATTCTGTCAATTAAGTCATTGCAATTTTAGCGATTTTAATTTTAATAGTATCTTTTATACACATAAATACCAACAAACCCCACAGTTAGTGTTTGTTAGACACCGCATGTGGGGTTGTGATTATATGGTAATTTTAGTACTTAATTATAGAAAATAAATAGTAACTAATCAAGAAAAATCGCCAATTTCAGCAAGCGTATTATTGTCCTTGTCATGTAAAGACATACATTCAATTCCTACCATGCTTTTATCTTTTTCATATACTAAGTATTCCCAATATAAAATACTATAGATGTCGTTTGCATCAGTTTTTATATCACCGATTTCTGGATATAAATGCTTGTCAACCCATTCACCATCTATCCAGCCGCCAGCAGGACCATCACCAAAATGTAGTTCATAGGATAGCGATTTACCATTATACAAATTAAATGCAGCTTGAATTTGAGAAGGTATATCAAAGTTAGACTTTGTCTTTTTACTAAACATTTTTTCTAAATCTTCAATATTTCTGTCGTCAAAGCATTTTAATATTTTTTCTGTGACTTCTTCACTGTGTTCAAGCTCCGTTTTTACTTTTTTTGATGAATTTATGGTACAGCCAGAAAAAGTAAAAATTATAATACATAAACAAAAGGCAATAATTCTTTTAATTTCCATTTTTTATTCCAATCTCATTTAAATTGCAAAATAATATATTAAAGTTTACTTATCAAACAGTTCACCTATACGATATATACCATTTTCTGGGTATCTATTAGTATCCTTGTTATATGTACTTTCATCAAAAATTTCAATTAAAGATACACCTACCATATTTTCATCATCTTTATTAACATTGTAAGAGTAAAATTTTATGTAATAGGTTTTATCTTGATTTGTTTTTATGTTAGATATATAACCAGATAATATTTCTTTTTGAACGCCATTATCTGTTGTGTGGACGGACATACGACCAGTTCCAACAGGATTATCATAAGAAATAATAGTACCCAATATAAAGTCAGTTGCATTGTCAAATTCTTTATCTATATTATGTGTCGACATAATTTTATTTGAAAAAATACTTTGTAATTTTTGACTATCATTTACTTCAAAACATTGAATAATTTGATTGCTTTGTTCTTGGGAAATAAAGTCTTGCGTTTTTTTTTCACTACTATTTCTTTGAAAAAAGCTTGTATTACAAGCATTTAATAAAACTAAAAAAGTTACAACTATGACAATAAATGTTAATATTTTATTTGACATATATATTACCGTTTTTACCATGTTAACCACACTGTCCTATTTGTATCATCAAAAATCATATAATTTTTTCTTATATCTTTTGACATAGAATTTTTGAGACTGTTATATAGGTCTTCATGTCCTGTAAAATTCACACTGCCTAATAGTACCATATCATATGGATTAGGTTCAGTGAAATTCGGATTAAAGCCCGTTATCCACCACTGTTTTTCCGTAGGTGCCCAGTTGAAAATACTTGTTATATCTTTTGAATTATAATAATTATACAAATTAAGTGTCATTGGTAATTCAAAATCCACAGCATCATATTGTTTTGTGGTAGTAATTTCTCGGTTGTATTCGTACAGACCTACTTCGCCACCGCTTTGCATATTCCAGTAGTCGCCCTTCCATGTCCAAAGCACATATTCTGTTCCATCAACTGAAAAAATAAATTTTTCTTTTAACATATTAGAGCATATTCTAAAAATGTCATCATACATATCGTTAAATCCAAACTGCCTTTGCCATGTATTTACTTGGGAATGGTAGGCAACCTGCTTATTATCTGCTTTAAAATTAAGCAGATAGGCACCAGATAAAGTACCGCCCTCATAGATGCTTTTTGCAGTTTGAGTCAAGGTATGTACAAGGTCTTCGTTTTCTAATAAAAGGTTTCTGTTATTTAAAGCAAAATTAACAAGAATATCAGCAGTATTTTTGCTTACTAATGGATTAAAATCTGGTATGTATGGTAAGTTAAGATACGTAGATGCAATGTTGTTTTTCTCTTCAATTTCGATTTGCTTTTGCCAAACGCCCACTGGTCCATTACAAATAAAAGGGTCTGGGTCTTCTGGTGCGACTTCTTTACCGTTTATAATTCTTGCCGCATTATCCAATAATCCATCTCCATCACTGTCGGGTTCATTTGG
>DGFJ01000030.1 GCA_002391625.1 Ruminococcaceae bacterium UBA3903
CCGTATGCATTTCTTTTAAGAACCTTGATTTTGTTGTTACAGCCTTCTGTAAAGCCATTTGTAACGAGGAATATAAAAAATGTGTTTTATCAAAGCTTTTAAAAGAAATTTGATATGTCAAACATAATAAGACCTAAAAATTTACTAAATAATACTAATTATAATGTCATATATTTATATATAATAAAAAGTATCTTGTATAAATATCATAAAAAAATTAAAAAACCGTTGACTATTTTGTGTAAATGGTATATACTTTAGAAAACAGCAAAAAAGGCTTAAAAAATATAAAAAAACACAGTAAAACTAGTAAAATTGTTTAAAGAAGGACAACCTTATGGATAAATTTACTGAAAATATGGATTTTGAGCAAAGGCAAACCCAAAAAGTTAATAAAATTAGTCAGAAGGTACGTTTGAAATCCACATTAGTGTTGTTAGTTATCGCAATATTAGCAGTGATAACAGCTACCTTAGCTTGGTTTACTATATCTAGCTTGGTGGGACTGGACAATATGCAAATGTCCATTGGGACTGGTGTAGGGTTGTATGTATCTACATCAGACCATGGAACGGACTTGGATAGCTACTCACATACTATTACTAATGAAATGGTAAATGCACAGCTTGCAAGCTATAATACAAGGCTGTCTGATTTTTCCTTAATGCCCTTAACATCATCTGATGGTTTATCCTTTGCTAATCAAGCAGGTAACAAACAGGCTGAAAACAAAAACAGTTTTTTAGAAATGGAATTTTATTTTATTGCTACAGATGATATGTGGGTGCACCTAACATCTGACAATACAGGGGTTGATAAGGATGACGGTACAAGGGTTTCCACTACCAGCACAGGAACACAGTCTGAGGTTGTAAGGTGTATGCGTGTTAGCTTTAAAAGTGATTCAGACTCCGCCGTAATATATGAACCAAACAAGGCTGCTGGTATAGCAGGGCAAACAACATTTGATTTACCAGCCGCTGGTTCTATGGTTTATAATAACGATAATCGAATATTTCATTTATACGCAATGACACCAACAAAGGTAAAAATTAGAATATGGTTAGAGGGAGAAGACCCACAATGTACGGATAACGTACAAAAGGCAAATATTGCCGTTCAGCTTTGCTTTATAGGCACAAACGAAAACAACGAATTATTAAGCTAACAGCTAATAATACATAATAGGCAAGGGGGAGATAAAAATGTTTAACAAAAAGCAAAATAAGGCTGAAACATTTACTCCTGCTGACCTTGAAAGGTTTAATGATAAATATAATAATATTTATACTAGAACAGGTGCAAGAAGCTCTGCGCTGGAAATTTCAAAAACTCAGAAATGGAAACGACGAGGGTTATTTACTTTAATAGCGTGCTTAGCAACGCTTTTAATACTATACATAATTTCTATGATACTTACACAGTGGGGCGATCTGGTAGTAAGTGTTGACAGCGGTGCTTCAGCACAGGGCCTGCAAATTAGTGATACCGCTGATTTTGATAATATCACAACTGTTCTTAGCGCTGACAATGTAACAGACGTTACTAATATTACATATAGCTGGCTGCCGGCAGATTTAGAAGCAACTGATGGCTCACATAACGGCAGTAATTATTTGGCGTATACACTATATGTTAAAAATGCTGGTAAGGAGAATATAGATTACAAAGGGCAGCTGAATATTAATGGTGTTGCCAAAAATATGGACGAGGCTGTAAGGGTTATGGTTTACAAAAATGGAGAGCCATTTATTTATGCAAAAAATCAGTATGGTACAGACCAACCAGAGCCAGACACAACAGCCTTTGTAAGCGATACGACAGTAATGGAAACACAAACCAAGGAAATGCAGCCCAACGATGTAGATAAATATACAATAGTCGCGTGGGTTGAAGGCAATGATCCAGAATGTGTTGATGAAATAATGGGAGGATATATGAGAATGACACTGCTTTTCTCGTTAGCCGACAAAGAATTGTAGTGCATACCGTATTCGAAAATTTACTAATCAGCCATTGGATATATATTAACAATATCCTAAAAGATGCGGGATAAAATTTAAAGGAGGCAAATTTATTATGAAAACTCAAAAATCAGCAACATTTAGAAAGAGTGCGTTATTCTCATCAGTGGCAATGCTACTTGTAGCGACGGTTGCCCTAGGTACAGCTACCTATGCATGGTTCTCACAAAACACAACAGCAACAGCAAGTGGTATTAATGTATCATCTACTTCAGCAGAGGGCTTGTATATTTCTGAAACAGATTCTAACTATTCAGGAAGCGTTACATGGACAGATACAGCTGTTTTTGCTCCTGCCTCATCTGCATTTGCTAATCTAACGGCACCGGTGTTCTACTCAACAACAACTGAAAATGCTGACGGTACAGCTGATGTTGCCGCTGGTGCAGCTGCAGTAAACGCTACCGATAGCGGAACAAATTATTATCTTGCTAAGGATTTGTATGTAAAAGCTGCTAACGATACAACCAAAAATCTTAAAGTTGCAGTAACAGTAGCAGGAACTGCTTCAAACTATGCCCGTGTAGCTATAGTTGATGTTGATACAGCAGATACGGGAATGAAGGGTATTGTATCTGGCGAAGCAGAAACATATAAGGCTATTGCAAGCGCAACCGCTTCAAGCATAACATACAGTGAAGATATGAACGCAACAACAAGCATTACTGACGCACTTGTAACTGGAATGGGTACAACACCACATCATTACAAGGTTTATGTATGGTTTGAGGGTTGTGACAGTCAATGTACAACATCTAATTCAGGAAAAGGTTTAGATGTTTCATTACAATTTACATTGGCAGAATAATCAGAAAATTATAATTTAAAACACAGGAGACGCTCGTATGAAAAAGATATTTTCAAAAGCATTACATATTTTGGTTGATATTTTAATAGTGATTGTACTGATTATTTCCACAGCTGTGGTTGTTATGTCGGTATCATCAAAAAGTACGGGCGTCCCTAGCTTGTTTGGTTATTCCCCCCTAAGTGTGCAGTCTAATTCAATGGTTCCCACCTTTCAGGCGGGTGATATGATTATTGGAAAAATAAGTGATGAAAACACCCAGTACAATGTCGGCGATGTTGTTACCTTTGGTGTAACAATACAGGGCGTTAACACCTACAATACTCATAGAATACACGAAATAACACAGATAAACGGCGAAACCTGTTATGTTACAAAGGGCGATAATAACGTTCTTGTTGATGATGGGTACAGAACAAGGTCTAGCATCGTTGCGGTGTATACAGGTGACTGTATTCAGGGTGGTGGCAGTGTAATGGATTTCTTTGGCAGTCAGCTGGGATTCTTTCTGTGCATACTGTTACCAATGATTTTGTTCTTTTTGTTCCAATTATACCGTGTTATTCGTAACCTGATTGCTTATAACAAGGCAAAGGCTTTTGAAGAGGGACAAGCAGCAGCACAGACCACTGCTAATCTTTCTGATGAGGAAAAGAAAAGAGTTGCCGAAGAATATTTGGCTAGTTTAAATGTCAGCGGTGACAGTCAGAATAAAAACGGAACAACAAGGGGAAGTGATGTTTCTGACAGTAACACCAAAGAGTAATAAAAGTATAACAGCAATATTTCTTTTTGGTACGAAAATACCTGAAAGAAATATTGTGTTATATTTTACAGAAGTGTTTTTTAAGACACATAACAGTATTTTGTGAGGAGTTGAGACAGTGGATACAATATTTAAGTTCTTGTTTGAATTTTTAGGCCAATTTTTTGGTTCATTGTGGTCTATAATTGTTGCTTTGTTCAGCGGTATTGGTGAGGCTTTTAATTTTGGAAAATATGTTGAAATTATTCAAAATTACACCACAGAGCTTGGCGGTATGTCTTGGGTTGTAGCAATAGTAGCAATTTTAATTTTGGCAGCTGTTTTGGCTTTAATTGTATTTTTAATTGTTATGTCTGTTAAAAAATCCTTCCGATTTAGAAAAAAGGCTAAGGATACAAGGGATTTAGTGCAAGAGGTGACATCCCTAAACAGAGAGGTTATGCGGCTAAATCTGGAAAAAGATAAAATATTGTCAATGAAGGTTTCTCAAATTGGTTTAAATCCTAACGAGATTTCTGAATTAACTGGGGCAGAAATAGAAACACTTAACGAAAACGGTGACAACCAAGCAGATCAGGGCAATGACCAGCGTTTCTTTAAATTAACTCAGGTGGATAATAAATGGGCGTTGTACCAGCCACCAGTCTATGATAATCAAATTACTTTGCCGGAAATATGTGAACGCTTTAGAAATTTTGCTTGTTCCAGACTGGGCTTGTACTATGATATTAAGATTATAAGATTGTTTGTATCCTCCTTTGCTTCTACTAGATTGATAATACTGCAAGGTATATCTGGTACAGGTAAAACCTCATTACCATATGCCTTTGGTAAGTTTTTGCAGAACGATGCAGTTATTACATCTATTCAGCCATCATGGCGTGACCGTTCAGAGCTTTTTGGTTACTTTAATGAATTTACAAAGAGGTATAACGAAACTGAGCTTCTGCGTTCAATGTATGAGGCTACATACAACGAAAATATTTACCTTGTGATTTTGGATGAAATGAATATTGCCCGTGTTGAATATTATTTTGCAGAGATGCTGTCTATATTGGAGATGCCTTCCCGTGATGAATGGATAGTTGATTTAGTCCCCAATGTATGGGAAAATGACCCAAAGCATTTACATGACGGTAAGCTTAAGCTACCTGAAAACATGTGGTATATAGGTACAGCCAACAATGATGACTCTACCTTTGCTATTACAGATAAGGTTTACGACAGGGCAATGCCAATAGATATAAACACAAAAGGAGTGGTCTTTGAAGCACCAGATACTCCTCCACTTAGCTTAAACTATAAGCATTTAGAAGAAATGCTTAACTATGCAAAGGCTAACTACAAGGTATCAGAAGCCAGCTTGAAAAAGGTGGAAATGCTTGATGATTATGTTATTGAGCATTTTAGACTAGCTTTTGGTAACCGTATTGTTAAACAGCTTAGGGAGTTTGTACCTGCCTTTGTAGGATGTGGTGGAACTGAGCTGGATGGCTTAGATTATGTATTGGCCCGCAAGGTTTTTAGAAAATTTGAAAGCTTAAACCTTTCATTTATCCGTGATGAAATTGACGGGTTGTGTGACTATCTTGATCAGCTTTTTGGCAAGGAAAATATGAACGAATGTAAGGAATATTTGCACAGACTGCAAAAAATGATTTAATGTAATTACCATTAACCACAAACATTTAGGATATGAGGTGAGTACTTTCTTATGGCTGATTTTAATAATTATTACCGTGCTTATATGAATATGCAGGAAACGCTAAAAGGGGATTTTACTCACAATTATTTGATAGAAACAATGTCACGCAACGATGCCGGTGAGGATACACACGCAGGCAAGGTTTACAACCGTGTTATTGATATGCAGTGGGTAGAGGCCATTGAGGAGGCTATCGTATATATAGATAAAGCCATCCGAGAGCAACGGCGTTTTATTGTACAGAACGAGGACATTGTACCCATCGAAAAAGCAAGAAAAATAACAAATGAGTCTGTACGGCATTTGGCACAGCATACTAATCTTATTGCTCGTGTAGAAAGTGACACCGTTACGCCAGAGCGTATTTTGGATATTCAAAGGGAAGAAAGCTTTGCCATATACGAAAATCGTTTTTTACATACCTTGCTAAATAACGTCATACGTTTCGTTGAGGAACGTTACAAGGAAATGCGTAATGCTCCTAATGATTCTTTTTCTAAGGTGCATATGACCAGAAAAATAACAGTGAACGGTCAAACCTTAGCCTTTGACGTAACATATTCTAATGAAAGTCATGAGCGTGAAAAAATTGAGCTGGATGAGGACATTTCAACATTAACTGATTTTGAACGTGTACGCAGAATTAGACGTGTGTTGTCAGATTTTATGGCATCATCATTAATGAGGGCATTGTCACATTGTGAACCTGTACGTCCGCCAATTTTACATACTAATTTAATGACCAAGAACACCAATTTTAAAAAATCCTTAGATTTGTGGTTGTTTATTGAAACGTATCAAAAAAAGGGCTTTGATGTTGTAGGCGAAGAATTTAAGGGCAAAATGGAAAAAAACGTTCAACAGGGAATTTACAACGTATTGTCATTTGAACATTTTGCTTTGTGTTTAAGCACAAATACAGCGCTGCGAAAAATGCTTCACGAAAATTATTTAGAGGAAAATGAACGCAGAAAGCATTTAGAGGTTAAACCAGTTAATGAAGAGCAGCTAAAGCTGGAGGAACGTGTTAAGGCAGTACGTGAAGAAGAAATGCAAATACGTTTAGAAGAAATTTTATCTCGTGAAAAGCAGATAAAGGAATTAAATGGTGCTGTTGACCATCAAAAGCTTTTAATAAACAACTTGGAAGTGCGTGCAAAAGAAATGAAGGCATCAATAGCCTATAATCAGGAGCTTTTGCAGAAAAATAAAGACCAGATAGCCCAGCTGCAAGCTGACGTATTGAAGCACGAAAATACTATTGAGCAGCAAAAAACCAGTATAGCAGACTTATCACATGATGTTAACCAGAAGAAACAGCAGATAGAACAATATGAAACAGAAAACAATCAGCTGTTACAAAAAATAAAGGGTGTTGAACAAAAAAATTCTGATTGTTTAACACAAATAACACAGCTAAACACTATCATTAACAACAATACAAATACGATTGCTACACTAAATTCTCAAATTAATGAGCAAAAAACTATCTTAGAGCAAAAAACAAAGCAAGCCTCGGAGCTTTTAAAAACAAATTCCCAGTTAACAACCGCTATTACACAGCACAAAGAGCTGTTAACGGATACACAGCAGGAGCAGGAAAGGCTTAAACAGCAAATAATTGATAATAACATTGAACACGAAAAAGCTTTAAGGGCTTTAAAGGACTCACAGCAGCTGCAATTATTGCAAAAGGATAAGGAGCTGGAAAAGGAAAAGCAGGATGGGGCAGTAGCATTAGCAAATCAGGAAAAATCCTTTAATGAAAAAGCTGCAATAATCAATAGTTCTCATGAAAAAGCTTTACAAAATGCTAAGGCTAGGTTTGAAAACGAAAAACAAAAGCTGCAACGGAATATTGCAGTTGAGCTAAAGCATAACTCTAAAGCTATACAAGCACAGGCAGATAAGAAGATAAAAGCGGCTGAAAAGCAAGCCAGTGCTATTGTCAGGCTTGCTAAAAAGGAAGCGTCAGAACAGGTGGCTAAGGCTAAAAGGCTTACTAAAGGTGATACAGATAAGGTTATATCCTTGTACAACGCAGACCTTGTATGTGGTTTTACTGAATTACAGGCTAATTATATGGTATCATTGTTTAAAGACGGGTTCATTAATGATGTGGCGAAGCTGGCAAGGAAAAAGCAAGATGAAATAGAAACCATATTTATTGTGAAAAACAAAAAATCTGTTATAGTTAATACTTTTTATCAAGGTCAAGGTAAGGTGTTGAAAAAATATAAGGCTGTAGATAATATGGAAAAAGAGGTTGATGATGTTTCTACATGGTTACCGCATACTAACAGCCATATGGCCGTGATAACCTGCTGCAGTGCCAATAATCAGCTGGCTAATACATATGCAGATGCTTTAAAAAATAAGTTGTCCTTTAAACAGGTGGAGATTGTAAAATCAGGACAGTCAACAGCTATACAAAAAGGCGTGTCCACAATAGGTATTTATTACTACAGAGAGTGATTGTTATGGAAAAGAGCAGGGTGATAAAGGTTAGAAGACATTTGCTATTAAAAAATTTAATACTTGTCTTTGTTACCGCTTTGCTTTTAATTGTGGCAACATGGACATGGTTCAGCAATAATAAAACAGTAGATGCAGATGGTATTAGCATTACAGCTGAAACACCAGATAACATGGAGCTTTCCTTAGATGGCGTAAATTACAATAGCAATATCTTAAAAAAAGAATTTAGCGGACTTTCGCTGATAGATGTAACCAGTGACGGAAAGACATTTATTAGACCACAGCTGATTATTAACGCCAGCGGCGTGGCAGTACCAAATACCAATAAGGATTGGCAGACGGCACAGGAAAATACGGCGTATATTTCATTAAAATTATATGTTAGATCAAAACAACAGTTAAAAATTTACTTAAGGGATGACAGCACTTTAGATCCAAAATCTCCAGTTTTACGATGGGATGCGGGAACAGAACAGTCTAATTATAATCCCAGCTCCTATGGCAACTTTTCAAAGGATTGTATTGTTGGTGCTGCTAGGCTCTCTGTATTGGATAAATCCAACAACGTAAAGCTTATTTGGATACCGCACCCAGAGCTGTACTTAGACACTTCACAGGCTCATTGGGAAGTGTATGATAACATAGCTCAGGGTGACACGTATATTCATCAATACTATGATATTAATAAAAATTTCTATACCTATGATAATGCTGTTGCTTCTGTATATAATGGAGGTACAGGCAAATACCAGCTGGGTACAGATAGCTTTATTACAGAATTAGATGGAACAGTGGCAGACGATGGTTACTATTATAGTAGCTTTACCATAAATGTTTGGGTGGATGGTTGTGATACAGAGGCTCGCAGAGCCTTGTCAGGCGGTGTGTTTAATATTAATTTAAAATTCATGGCGAATAAATCAGCTTAACATGGCAGTATTAAGGGTAAAAACAGAAGGTGATATATATGAATAGTGGAAGATTTTTAACCAGTAACAGCAAGGTAAAAGGAATACTGCTATCCGTTATATCATTGCTGTTGTCCTTGGTGCTGATTGTTTTTGTATCCTACAGCTGGTTTTGTTATCGTGATACAGGACAGCTGTCAACCAGTGCCTTGACAATAGATGCAGATTCTGGGCTTAGCCTAAACTTTGGCGATGATTATTCTGGTAAGCTGGATATAAATAATCATATTAATGTAAATGATTTTAAGCTTTCTGAGGCCTCTAGCGTAGACGGCAGAAATATTTATTTTCCTACTACTGGAACGGGTACAAACACAGGTACAAATGATATGATTTTTAGAGAAGGTACAGCTAACGATGTTAACACTCGGTATTTAAGCCTGGATTTTTCATTGAGAGCTGCCGCTGGCGAGGCGGATGTCTTTTTAGATGCAGGAAAAACATATGCAGTATTAACATCAGGTGTAACAGCCAACTCTATTAGAATGGCATTTAACTTTAATGATGGTACAGCTCCTATTGTGGTTTCACCAGGACTATTGCTACAATACGAGAGGACATCAAACGCAATTAGTTATATTTCAACACAGGGTAGAGCTAACTGCGTTACACAAACAAGCCAGTCTATATATAATTACATTAGAGGTAATGGTGTGCTGTGCCATTTAGATGTTGGTGAGGTTAAAAACGTTACCCTAACGGTATGGCTAGAGGGTACAGACGAAGAATTTAGTGATATGTACGCTAACAATAACTTTAACATTAATGTTAAGTTTACCAGCACATGGGATAATGTAATAGAATATAGGTTTGTGGATGATACCGCTCAAACAGACCAAAACAGCCCTCCTGTTAATTGGTTAACAGCTGATAACGCAAAAATATTAATATACGACAAAACAAACAAACTATATTATCCTATGACACAGTCAGCGTCATACAGTGCTGACCACACATGGATTGCCTATGTGCCAGAGGCTGTTAGTGATTTTCAATTTAACAGGTATGATCCTTTAGATCAGACAATATGTTGGAACTATTGGACTCCAGATATGACAAATATAGAATCTAGAAAAACCTCAGACCTAGCAAATAGAACGTATTATGCTACACATGGCAGTACTAATACCAATGATACAAAAGGTCCATGTGTAGGATATTGGAAAAATGATGGCTATCCAGAGGTTACAGTTTACTTTACTAATAACAAAGCTTGGAGCGGTAACATTTATATATACTATTATGATAGTATATATAAAACCAATAATAAGCTAGTAGGGTGGCATGGTGACAATATGAGTTATGCAGGTACAAACACATATGGTGAAAGCTATTACGGCTTTACAATTCCAAGGGATTCAAAATTCATTATTAGCTGTAATGATAAGCAGACAGTTGATATAAATTTATCAGATTATTATGGTACAATAGGCTCTAACAATAAGCTGGGAATATATCTATCAGATGCAATGGATGGTAGCGGCCATTATTACGTTACACCATGGGTGGAGCAACCGCAGTAATAAATGAAAGGGGGTGCTACAATGAGAAAGGTAAATGCAGTTTCAAAGACCAGCGTAGTTTTAAATGTTGTAGCACTCTTTGGTATTATGCTTATGATGTTGACAATGACATACTGCTGGATAGAAAGCTCATCATCATTAAATGTTACAGGAGTTAATTTAAATACACAGTCACTGCAGGGTACAAAAATAGGTATTGGCGATGGGGACAGCTATAACAGCACTGTGGATTTGGGGAAGTATTTTGATGAAACCAGTGGCTTTATGTTGGCACCTGTATCGTCAGCAGATGCTGAAGCCTTTTATTTTCCAGTGTCAGACAGCTATTACCGACAGGGTACCAGCAGTGATAAAAATGTAAGCTATGTGACAATGGAGTTTTACCTAACTGCAGATACTGATGATACAGATTTTTGGTTTGATGCAGTACCAACATTTACTGCATCAAAGGATAGTAATACTGTTACAAATGTTCAAAAAGCTTTTAGGGTGGCTGTCACTGTTGATGGTACTACCAGTATTTATTCTAATGACGGTGCAGCAACACAGGCTGTTATCAATACTTCTGGGGGTACTGCAACACAAAATTGCAGAAGGTTCTCTGATTATGTGTATAGCAAGGCTAATAGCGAAAATAAGATAATTTCAATAGCCTCCAAGACCACTAAAAAAATACAAATAACATTATGGTTAGAAAATAAGGATGAAAACTATATAAAATCAGATTTTGCAGGTTCTAGCGTTTCTGTTAAGATGAAGCTAGCATCATCATGGAGTAAAAAAGATAGTGTAAGCTTTATAGATATGACAAATGACGCTTTAACAGAGCATTGGACGATTAATGATGATGCTACAATGTGGGTTACAAATAAAACAACGGGTTCACATTATCAGATGACTTATAATGACAGTACAAAAACATGGACAGCTGTTGATGTGCCAGTAGGTGCAAAAAACTTAATATTCTATCGCTGTGCAGGTGCCTATGATACAAGCGGTGATATTTCCACAGCGTATAATGGTATTAAGTGCTGGAACTATTGGCTGACAAATAGCAGATTAAGCTCAAAAACAGACACCTACATAGCTTATGGTGATAAGAAATCTGTCAGTGAACCAATAGGCTTTGGTATGTGGGGTACCAGCGTTGAAGATGAATTGACACAGGTAACCATGAATGACAGCTATACGGATTTAGCAGGCAGTAACAATGTAACTGTAACCAATAAATCATACAGCGACCAAGCCTATGTTATGAGAAGGACATCGGAACATACATGGTCTACATATGTTCCTAAGGATACCTCTAAAATTAACTTTTCATCTGCTAACTTTTCATGTGGTGCTAATGATGAAAAGCAGCCTACAGACAGTACATATACATTGACTGGTTCTAAAACAGGTACATGGGGGGCAGTGACATTTTCAACAATTAGCGCTGTTGATTCCTCAAAGAATCATAATTTAATAGCCAGTGGTACTTTAAAGCTTGTTAATGCCGATGATACCAATGTGTATGTTGATATGACCTATGACAGCAGCACATATACATGGACAGCTAACAATGTGTTAAGCAATATTACAAATATCAACTTTGTTTATACCCCTAACAGCGGCGGTTCGCCTATTACATGGAATGCAGGTGACAAAGGCAACGAAACAGCGTATTATATAGTTAGCAACAGTATCGGACAGTGGGGGTCAGCTCCTGAGAATATTCAATGGTATGTTAGCGGTTTAGGCAGTGGTGACATTGAAATGACAGAAATCAATGCCAGCAATACTGTTGCATATAATTTAATAACTAATTCAAATGGTGATGTGACATTTAAAATCAAAAGCAGTGATGGCGATTTTTACGGTTCAAATACCGCTATTACAGATATTACTTCATTACAAACGCTTAGTGCTGGAACTGGTAATATAACGCTAAAAACCAGTTACAGGTCTGGTGGACAGTTTAGATTATTATTTAATACTGTAACATGTCAATTATCTGTTTGGCGTGTACCGTTGGCTGTTGAAGATGATAAGTCTAGAGTTTATATAGGTATACCAGCCTCTTGGGGTGACAGCTGGCTGCAGGAGGTAAACCATTGGGAGGCTGCTAACAGTTTTGTTAGTGTTTCAGATAAACAGATAATTAAAAATTACGATTATTCAGGTGTGAACTATAATATGTATTATGCCGATTTATATAATACAGCTAGAAATTTACAATGGGTAAATGCCAACAGGGCAAATTATTTTCCAAGCAATGGCTTAGCAATTACACCAGCCACCGGAAAAGTGTATTTCCTGCTTTCAGATAATTCAGCAGAGGTGGGTAAAACCAGCACAGGTAATATATTAGACAAGCAAACAGCTCCTACCTCAGTGCTGGCTAGTGGCTCAACAAATAAAGCTATATCCTTGGGACAATCAGTTCAATTGTCTGCCAGCGGACAAAACCGCGGTAGCTTATATGGCTGTGGATTAGCAAGCTCAAATATTACATATTATCTGGAGGATGGTACGTGGATAGACTCTATGTGGACTCCTGCCGTTACAGGCTCTTATAAAATTTATGCCAAGGCTGATGATGGATACATAGCTTCTGACAGAAGTACAGCGTATGCTGTTGTCACGGTGTCGTAATTTTATTAAATTGAAGGGCGGTGAAGCCATGAGAAAAACATTTTCTATTATTAAACCTATTATCATTATTGTAGTTTGTTTAATGTGTACTGTGTCCATTAGCTTTTCATGGTTTACACGCCAAACAGCTAACAGCGGTAACGCTATGGAGCTATCTAAAACTATGGGTATCAGAAGCGAAGGCTGTACCGCTGAAACATATTATGGAACAGAAATTAACGGGCAAATTGTTTATGCCCAGCAAAGCGTTACTTCATTAGAAAACTATAATGTGACATCAGAGCAAAGGATTTACTTTAAAACAGCTGTCACAAATAACGACAAGGCTGATACCAATATCTCTATGTATATGAATTGCAATTTTACCAGTGATTTAACGGTGGTTGTTACATCACCAACTAAAACAAATAAAGCTTATAATGGGTTAGTAGACATACCAGTAGCTATTAATATGAATATTCCGGCTGGTGATACTAAGGAGATTACATGGTTTGTTAGCAATACATCTAAAGAGAATGTATTGGCTTCGTTTAATAATTTCTATTTAATTTACAGCTAAAGGAGCAACGTGTATTGGCAACGGTTAAAAATGTATTGAAGGTATTAAAAAATGTTGTGTGTGTAACTATAATTGTTTTTTTAGTAGCAATTGTTGCCTTTACTTTTTTTCAACGAGTTACAAACGCAACACCAAATATATTAGGTTTTAGCTTTTTTCGTGTGTCATCAGGCAGTATGATGCCAGCATTGGAAATTGGCGACATAATTCTATGTAAACAGGTACCTCCTGAAACCTTACAGATAGGAGACATAGTAACCTATAACGGTACAAAAGGAGAGCTAGCGGGAAAGGTTATTACTCATCAGGTGGTATCTGCTCCTTATGAAACCCAGGGTGTATATCACATACAGACAAAGGGCATAGTATCAGGGGCAATAAACGACCCAGAAATAACGCAAGATCAGCTATTGGGTAAAATGATTACTAAAATACCTTTTATTAATGAGGTGTATAATATTTTTATCACCCCGTGGGGGTTGCTGATATTCATTTTCTTGTTATGTATTTTGTTCAGCTCTGAGGTTATTCATTTGGTAAAATTATTAAAAACCACTGATTATGATGCTGGCCTTCAAAATGAGGAGGATAACAGCCATAACCACAATTAAGCGTGCATGGGATAATACCTTAAAAACAGGACATTGGGATACGATTACCCAATGTCCTGTTAATTTTTTAGGCTACTGGATATAAATATTATGAACTATACAAAATACAATTTCTATTAATTTAATTAGTATAAATCCATTGTATGAAATAGAATTTAGACTAAGTGCATTTAAAATGCCTGTTTGTCGCTAATAGATGCAACAAGCTGTTGCATTTCTTTTTTGGATGTTACTGTGCGAGTTCTGTTAATGATATTTTGTTTTTCACTATCAGATAGATTGGCGAAGCTTTCCAGTGCTTTTTCATTTTGTGCTAACGCCATGCCAAGTCCTAGGGGCATATTGGTATTATTGACTTGTCCCAAGATTATCACCTCAGAAATATTTTTTACACAGCTTTTATTATTTATTCAAAAAGATTTAATTATTTCTTTACCTTATAATAGCGATTCATAGGTGACGCCGTATTTTTTAGCAATATCTTGTGTATGCCTTTTTGTACGGGGCGTGTCACTGCTACTCTGTCTGTAAATATAACAGCGTTTATTCCACTTAAATTAAGTGTGTGTAAATTGATATTTTTATAAAAAGCTATTGACAATTGCTACTGTAACTAATATAATTACAGTTACTGGAAGAATTTAAGCCAGTATCTTATATGTTAAAACATTATATAAATGGCGTCCATAATTTATCCAGTGATTTAATAACGAATAAAGGAGTTTTTATTATGAAAAAGGGATATATTTTTACGGTGGTTTCTGCTACAATAATAGTATGCTTGTTATCGGCTTGTTCTAACAGTACTAATGGGATCGTTAACGATAATAACAACAGTATGACTAATAGCACCATAACCCAGAATTCTAGCGTTGCTTCCGAAAAAAGTAAAAATGCGATTTTAGGAGATTTTGAAACAGTTGATATTAACAACAATCCTTTTGATCAATCTGTTTTTACAAAATCAAAGCTAACTATGGTTAATATTTGGGCTACCTTTTGTGGTCCTTGTATTAACGAAATGCCAGATTTAGCAGAGCTAAATAAACAATACGATAATGAGAAATTTCAAATTGTAGGAATACCTGTGGACATAGTAGACCAAAACGGAAATATTTCCAATAGTGGGATGGATACCGCTAAAGAAATTATAGATAAAACTGGTGCAGATTACGTTCATCTTATGCCTTCTACCAGCTTAATAAAAGCCAAGCTCAATAAGGTGTCATCTGTTCCTGAAACTATTTTTATAGATGAGAACGGTTATCAGGTTGGCAAAAGCTATATTGGATCACGTTCAAAGGTAGAATGGCAAAAAATAATTGACGAATTATTGGAGCAGTAAAATGACTGAAAAAAGAAAAAATATTTTTGCCACTGGAATTTTATGCGTTGGTGTAGTCTTTGTTATTATTGGAGTTTATCGTAATGAAGTCCATATCGTTTTACAAAAAGCAATTAATATATGCTTGGAGTGTATTGGCATTGGTTAAATTATTAAAAAAGATAAAAGCTCATATACGTTTAATAGTCCAAGTTGGCTTTACCGCTATTACAAATAGCTACATAAACGGATATGTTGAGGGTAATATCTTTAAAGGTCCTTCAAAAGCTGTTTGTGTGCCGGGGCTAAATTGTTACTCATGCCCTGGTGCATTAGGTTCATGTCCCATAGGTTCACTGCAGGCGGTTTTAGGCAGTAGAAATTATAAGTTCGCATTTTATGTTCTGGGTTTTTTGATGATAGTAGGTGCGTTGTGTGGAAGGCTTGTGTGTGGATGGCTTTGCCCATTTGGACTAATACAGGACCTTCTTTATAAAATACCTTTTATAAAGAAGCTGAAAAAACTGCCTGGTGATAAAGTATTAAAATGGTTAAAGTACGTTATTTTAGTAGTATTTGTATTATTGCTTCCAATGTTTGCTGTTGATATTATAGGTCAAGGTAAGCCCTGGTTTTGTGAATATATATGTCCCTCGGGAACATTATCTGCTGGCGTGCCATTAGTATTGCTCAATGAAAATATACGTTCTATAATAGGGTGGCTATATGCATGGAAATTGTTGATTTTAGGCATAATTATTCTTCTGTCAATCCTTGTTTACCGTCCGTTTTGTCGTTATCTTTGTCCCCTAGGGGGGATATATGGACTTTTTAATCCTATTTCATTGTATCGTTATAAGGTTGATGCTGCAAAATGTACAAAATGTGGAAAATGTCAAAAGGTATGTAATATGGATATAAAGGTTTATGAAACGCCAAATAGTATAGAATGTATTCGCTGTGGAGCTTGTAAAAAAGCATGTCCCCACAAGGCTATACAAAATAATTCTGTATATAAAAAATGTTCTGGATGTGAAAAAGATGACAGGTGAGTTTATTGTAGCTGTCCATGCAATAGTTTTTTTAAATCATAAGTCAAAAAAAATGACAAGTGAGGCAATAGCAGAAAATGTGTGTACAAACCCCGCTCGTATTAGAAAAGTAATGGCAAAGTTAAAAAAAGCCAATTTAATAGAAACAAAAGAAGGCTCTATACAGGGTGGGTATGCTTTTTGCCTTAATCCAAAGGAGGTTACTTTACATCAAATATTTAATGCAGTTGATGATACGGTGGTTTCTACTTCTTGGAAATCCGGCAACCCTGATATGGAATGCTTGATTGCTTCTGGTATGGCAGAAGTCATGGAAAAAATTGTAGAACGTATGGATGATAGCTGTAAAGAAATATTGAAAACAATTACAGTTCATGACATAGATAACCAGATATTTAATGTGTAGATATTAGCCAGATATATTAAATATTAAATGCTGTGGTGAACGCAAAATTGAAAGTTTTAAATTTACATTATAACGGATAAGCTTTTATAAAAGCTTATCCGTCTTTTATGGTGGCATTTATTACTGTTTCGGTGTATAATATGCTTGAAAACATAACCTTTCCTTGATAATATGATGGCAACAGGTTTTGTGTTTTATATGCACCTATTATAATTGGTATAATATGATAAGGAAGATATTTTAACAGCAATTTATATCAATTAATTTTTATAATAAGGAGAAATCTATGCTACTATCGGCGGAACATATATCAAAAAATTACGGAATGAAGCAACTGCTAAGTGATGTTTCACTGTATCTAAATGAGAAGGACCGTATAGGAATAATCGGTATTAATGGCACAGGAAAAAGTACATTATTAAAAATTCTTGCAAAGTTAGAGGCCTCTGATGAGGGTTCGATATGCAGTAATCCCAATGTGAAGACAGCATATTTACCACAAAATCCAGACATGGATAGTGAAGCAACAATTTTAGAGCAGGTGTTTACCGATTTATCAGCAGATTTTCGTGAAGAAAACAGCTACAAGGCAAAATCTATGCTGAACAAGCTGGGCATTACAAATTTTGATACTAAAATAGGAGTATTATCTGGGGGGCAGCGAAAGCGTGTGGCGTTAGCCGCTACACTAATACAGCAGGCGGATATATTGATACTGGACGAGCCTACTAACCATTTAGACAGCGAAATGGTGTGTTGGCTGGAACAGTATTTAACACGTTTTAATGGTGGCTTAATTATGGTTACACATGACCGCTATTTTTTGGAACGTGTCACCAATCACATTGTAGAGCTGTCCAACAGTAAGCTGTACTCCTACGAGGCTAACTACTCTAAATATCTTGAGCTAAAGGCAGAACGTGGAGAGATGGAACAGGCAAGCGAGCGAAAACGCCAGTCTGTTTTACGAAGAGAATATCAGTGGATAATGCGTGGAGCGAAAGCTCGTGGTACTAAAAGCCGAGAACGTATTCAACGATATGAAACATTAAAAGACAAAACGGCACCTGTTGAAAATGATACTGTTCAGATGTCTACAATATCCAGCCGTCTAGGACGAAAAATTATAGAACTTCATAATGTTACTAAAGCCTTTGATGGTCATACAGTGCTTAATGATTTTTCATATATGATTTCTAGGACTGACCGTATTGGTATAGTTGGTAGAAATGGTGCAGGAAAATCTACGTTGTTAAATATAATTACAGGGCAGATATTACCAGACCTTGGCACAGTACAGGTTGGTTCAACCGTAAATATCGGTTATTTTATGCAGGAGTGTGGGGAGCTTGATTATGGCAAGCGTGTTTATGATTATATCACAGATATATCAAGCGAAATAAAGACCTCAGAGGGGACTTTTTCCGCATCACAAATGCTGGAACGGTTTTTGTTTAACTCTGATTTACAGTACACGACTATCGACAGATTAAGTGGTGGTGAGAGAAGACGATTGTATCTGTTAAGCATTTTAATGTCTGCACCTAATATTTTACTGTTGGACGAGCCTACCAATGATTTGGATATAGAAACATTGACAATTTTAGAGGATTATTTAGAATCCTTCCCAGGTGCTGTTATGGCGGTATCCCATGACCGTTATTTTTTAGACAAGGTAGCTACTTCAATTTTTGAAGTTACAGAATATGGAAGCATTAATTCCTATATTGGCAATTACACAGACTATTTTGAAAAACAAAAAACTGCTAAGCCTAATGTACAAAGGGATAACGCCGTTTCTGCTAAGGATAATTCTGTAGAAAAATGCAGACAAGCTAATAAGCAGAAAACTTTGAAGCTTTCATTTAATGAACAGCGTGAGTTCGATTCCATTGATGATGATATAGCTAAGCTGGAGGCTGATATAGATGCCTGTTCAGCTGAAATTACGGCGGCTGTCAGCGATTATGTGCGTTTACAGGCTATGATGGAGCAAAAAGAAAAATTAGAGGCAGAGTTAGAACAAAAGACTGACAGATGGGTATATCTTAATGATTTAGCTGATAAAATACAGGCACAAAAACAGGAGTAAATATATTATTGCCCTTTTCGCATTATAAACGTAATGTATAATAATTATAAAGTGAGATGAAGTACATGGAAAATCAAGAGCAGCATAAGCGTCGTCCAAGATACAAGGGAACACACCCCAAAAACTATAAAGAAAAATACAAAGAGCTTAATCCCGAAAAATATGGCGATACCGTAGCAAAGATTATCCAAAAGGGTCATACGCCTGCTGGTATGCATATTTCAATATGTGTAAAGGAAATATTGGATTTTTTGCAGATAAGGCCAGGGCAAAAAGGCTTAGATGCTACCTTGGGATATGGTGGTCATACACACGAAATGTTAAAATGCTTGAATCACAAAGGGCATTTATATTCTTTGGATGTAGACCCTATAGAACTGGTCAAAACTCGTGAACGCTTAGAAAAGCTGGGATATGGTGAGGATGTTTTGACTATCAAGCATATTAATTTTGCCAAGATTGATAAGGTTTGTGAGGAGGTAGGTAAATTTGATTTTGTTTTAGCTGACCTAGGTGTATCATCTATGCAAATTGATAATCCAGACAGAGGTTTTACCTACAAAAAAGATGGACCGCTAGATTTGCGGTTGAATCCACAAAAGGGCGTGTCTGCAGCACAACGTTTAAGGGATGTTACACAGGCAGAGTTACAGGGAATGCTTGTGGAAAATTCTGATGAACCGTATGCAGAGGAAATCTCAAGGGCTATTATGAAGAGTATTTACAGCGGTGGGGATGTGTCCACCACCACACAGCTGCGACAGATTATCACTGATGCACTTGCGTTTTTGCCAGCTGATAAACGTAAGGATATTATTAAAAAATCATGTCAAAGGACTTTTCAGGCACTAAGAATAGATGTTAACAGTGAATTTGAGGTGCTGTATACATTTCTAGAAAAACTTCCAAATGTGCTTGTCAGCGGTGGTCGTGTAGCAATACTAACCTTTCATTCGGGTGAGGACAGATTGGTAAAGAAAGCCTTTAAAACCATGTACCGTGAAGGAATATATAAAGAAATTGCAAATGATGTTATTAGACCATCAGCAGAGGAATGTAATATGAACAGTCGTGCTAGATCTGCCAAGCTAAGATGGGCTGTAAAAGCATAATAGTTAACATAAATATGCAAATAATATATTTATGTATTTATATTTGTGACAAATTAATAAAATATAAAGCGGTAATCAGCCTTTTGCTTAGGTGATTATCGCTTTTTTACTTTATATTGGTTATGTAGTTGCTTTGCTTTTTCAAAATTACTTACACCTTTATGGGTGGGTAATAATAAATCTTAAATACAACCACAGATAAACTATATATGCTTTTACCATACAATGCTATTATCATAACAAACAACAGCTCTCTGGCGTACATATTACTTCATATAATAATTATGTATATATGTAATTTAGGTTAGTTGCTAAAAATAAAATAATATTTTTCATTAAATTAATACTTATATTGACAAATATATGTATAGATGTTATTATATGTCAGTAATCGATTACATAATAATAATTTGAAAGGTGAAATATAAAAATGAATAAAGAAAAAAAGCAGAAAAGTGTTCTTAAAAAAATTGTTTGCTCTTGCTTGATAGCTAGTACAATTATAGTAGGCTGTGCAATTACTGCTGGTGCTTATTATATTAATTACGGTGATAAAAAAATGGAGCTTGGTTGTTATCGTGACTTAACAGCAATAAGCTGTCCAACAAACTCTAATTATGACTACTATAATAGGGACTCCTTTTCGTCCTACCCAACTATATTTAACGGGAAGAGTTCCTGTGAAGTACAATGTTATGCAAGATACAAGGACTACCATTATGGAAAGAAAAGTCGAGTGTTTACTAGGGGTAGCTCAAGCCACCAGTCTGTGGACTATGGTTGGGTGCCTGGTGGCAGTAGCAATCAGCATTGCTATCGTTCCTTAGATAACGGTTTACGAGTATATGTTTCTTGTATCTTAGCTGACAGGCAGTACAGGGGCTTATAGAGGATAACAATAAAATTTCACTCCCAGTGCAGTTATCGCACTGGGAGGATGAAACGGAGAGATAAAATGAAATTTTCTTATTATAACTATTTAGCAAGGGTTAATATAAGACGAAGTAAAAAAAGTGGCGTTGTATTTTATCTTATGCTGTTTTCTGCCATATGTCTTATTGTTATTGGCAGCTTTTCCAGTGTGGTTATGACAAGCATGGACGCAGCTAAAACGGAGGATCAGGCACGTAGATTTTATATATACTCCTCCTCAGATGTACCGCTAAGGGAGGAGCTGTTAACAACCATATCACAGCTGCCCCATGTTGAATCTGTGGATAAGCAGAATGGTTTAGGATATGTATTTTGTAATGGAATTATACATATAAGTGAGGAGGAGGAATCACCCAGAAGCTTAGAGCTTCGAACACTGTTTGCATCAGAAAAAAAGAAGGTTATTGCAGGTGAAACCTTAGACAGCACCCCAACCTTCAGCTGTCTGTTACCTCGTTATTTTTCTCCTTACAGGGAAAAACCAGCTGACGAAGACACAGTTATTGAGAGTAATGACAATGAATATGAGGATGGAAGAAACTATATTGGCAAAACCATTGATATGACAACCTACGATGAATTACCTGTTACTGCTTATGGGGATGATGATTCATATTTATTTGATATGGTTAAGTTAGGACAAACCAATTTTCAGCTAAAGGTTGTTGGTGTATATGAAAATAACATGACCACTAGTGGTGGTTCTCGACGTGTGTGGGTGTCCGACGATACATCCAATGCGATTTTGCAAAAAGCATTAGACGCCGCTGACGATGGTGATAGAAGTAAAAAGTTGTTAGAAGCCAATGCCAAGGATACCAGTAAAACCTTTTATACTGTATTAGCAGATAATTACAGTAATGTAAATTCAATATATAAAGAGCTTGACAACCTGCAGGTGAATTATGACGTAGAATGTGTGTTTTATTTAGGCACATCTACCTTGTTAATGGGTTCTATTTTTAGCGGTGCTGGTACATTTTTAACATTTTCTATAATATTGCTTATGATTATAAATATGTTTTTAGCTGTGTCTGGCAATATGCTGGAGCGTAAAAATGAAATGGGCTTATTAAAAGCGGTGGGCTACACCAATAAAAACATATTTTTTGCTATGCTTGCAGAGCAGCTGCGAAACTCCTTAAAAGCATATTTAATTGGCACTGCTATTTCAGGGGTGTTAGTTTTAGGTGTGGACTTTTACCTGAATAATGCCGAATATATAATGCGTAGCTATGTGATACAGCCACAAATGTTCATTATGTTTGCGTTGATTGCATTGGCAATAGCTGTAATAGTTCCGGTACTTTGTTTACTTATTATGGTTGGGCATATTACAAAAACAGAACCGAAAAATGCTATGGAGGGATAACATAAATGGCAAATAATAAAAGTATTACTTTAAAAAATATAACAAAACAGTATGGAAGCACTGTAACAGCACTAAATGATGTTAGCTTTACAATATTACCTAACGAGTTTAAGGTTATTATGGGACAATCAGGTTCAGGAAAAAGCACATTTTTACAAATAACTGGTTTGCTTGATTCAGCTACAACAGGTAAAGTAATAATTAATGGCAGCAATACAGAAAGCTTAAGTAAAAATGAGCTGGCGAAAATTCGTATGAAAACACTGGGATTTGTTTTTCAGTCATTTCATCTTAATCCAAATATGAGGGCATATGAAAACGTTATGATGCCAATGTTTATTAATCCCGAGTTCACCTCTAAATCACAAATGGAAAAGCGTGCTAAGGAGCTAATTGATAGGGTTGGTTTAAGTGAGCGCAGCACACATTACCCTGGTGAGCTTTCAGGTGGTGAACAACAACGTGTAGCTATTGCACGTTCATTAGCAAATGATCCTGATTTTATTTTGGCGGATGAACCAACAGGTAACTTAGACAGTCAAAATGAAAAATCTGTATTCGACCTGTTAAAACAGCTTTCCACAGAGGGTAAGGGCGTGTTGGTGGTAAGTCATAATGACCTTGCAAAAGAGTATGCTGATACGCTATATACAATGAAAGATGGCGTGTTAAAGGAAGGTTAAAATGAAAATAAGCAGTTTAAATTTACTTGTAAAATCCTCCATAAAAAGGAATGTTGGAAAAAATATTTTCTTTTTAGTGTTTTTAGCTTTTGCGGTAGTGTTAACAACTGTTACAGTATCGGTGATGTTGCCATTTTGCGATAATGTGGAAAACAAGCTAAACAACCATTTATATAACAGGATGTTTAATGTGGAAATACCAAGCAGTACCGTTGATACAGCTATTAAAAAAGTAAACGATACCCACCACGTTCAAGACGTATATACATATCTGGATAGTATGAGCGTTAGCGACATTACTGGTACTTTAGAAAGTGAATACACAATGTGCAGCTTAGTACATGAGGCAGCACCACTAATTGTAGATGGCAGATTATTTCGTGATGATGAACGTAATGTGGCTATTGTGCCAGATAATATTCGTGACTACAGCCAGTCACAGCGCAAGCTTAAAAATATAAATGGCAGTGACCTTGTGGGTAAACAGCTGACCTTTTTAACAGAAGGCGATGATTATACAGTTACTGTTGTAGGAACATATAGCCTTTCAGACCCTATGTTTACTGGTAAACAAATTATAATACCAGAACAGGAAATGAAAAGCTTGAACGATAAAATTCAATTAGAAAATAATAATTCTTTTATAGATGACGAACAATACGATGGTGAAAAAAAGAGTATATTTACTGTGCTGGTTGATAATCATAGTAATACAGATGACGTGATTGAGAATATTTCTAATCAAGGGATAGACTGTCATAAAGCATATAAGTTGAACTTTGATACGGCGTCATATCAAGTGGCGGCGGTAATACTTATGATAATGTTTGCATTGCTCATTGTAATGGTTTTTGTTGCAGTTAGTGCCTTTGTAAACAATCATATAAAATCCCGCACAGTCGAAATTGCTATGTATAGGGCATTGGGGTACCGCTCAAGCAATATTTTTATAATATTATTTGCAGAGTATTTAGTAATGGGTATTATAGCGTTGGCTTTTGGACTGGGTATAAGCTTGATAGTGCTGCAAGCTACTGTTAATCCGTATTTAAATGAATTTCTTGGTCAAACCATAATGACAATGACGGCGTCTATTACACCTATAAATCTATTGGTAATGGTATGTACAATTATATTAATTGAGCTGTTAGCTTGTTTAATTGCAACTAAAAAGACAAATGTAATAAAGCTTATGATTTTATTACAGGAACGTTAATGACCAATAAATATTTTTCAGCAGTCGCATAGCGGCTGCTTTTTTGTTGCTTTAAGCCCTCTTGAGTTATCTAAATAATGTACAATAGCTTGTAAAGATAAAGGTGACATATAGATTGTTCTAAAGCTTGGTATAATCACAGATAAACTATATATGCTTTTTAACATACAATGCTATTATCATACACAAACAAAAGCTCTCTGGCATATATATTACTTATATAACAAAATGAATTACATAACCTTTATTATAGAACCCTAATTGTAAAGTTAAGAATTGGTGTTTATGAGAAGCTTATTTTGGCTATTGATATAAAAAACTGACACCGTCAAAAAAACGATGTCAGTTAAGAAAATAGCTTTTATTTATCGTGTAGCTTACTTAAACAGGTCTTATAGGGTCTGTTGGTTATATATATAGCCGCCACCATATTCAAACATTAATACACCTTGTCCATTTGTCAAGGTTACATCATTTCCATACCAAGTATTGCCCATGTGTAGTTTGAACCCATCTGCAGATGCTGGTATTTCCACTGTGTATAGGTAAAATTTAACTGACTGATTGTTCCAGTATTGTGAACCAACAGAGCAGTTAATACTTTTTCCAGAATCAACCAGTGTCGCATCACCGCTAATTCCCAGTGAATTATTCCAATAATGAGCGGTAATATCACCATGAAGCTTGCCACTGTCAATCAGATAATATGCGATGCCTACCTGAATAGTTTTAGTGGCGTTTGGTTCTGTAGGATTTTCTGTTGGTGTTTCTGTAGGTGTTTCTGTTGGAATAGCAGTAGGTGCTTCAGTAGGTGCTTCAGTTGGATTTTCCAGTTCATATTCTGTTACAGTACCATTTGCAAACAATATAGATTTACCAGACATTTTGAAGCCAGATTGGTTTTGACCAGGCACCTGTGTACCACTGCCATTATTGAAAATAACATAGGCGTTTTCATAGCCAGCAGGTACTTGTATTTTATAATAACCTGTTGCTGAATCATATGTCATAGTGCTGCCACTCCAGGTTTCATATATGTCTGAGGCGCTGTTATAAATATACGCATATATGTTGTTCCAGTTGTAGCTATTATTGTTAAAGTATATATATTGATTTGTTGGGATTATAGCTTCAGATTTTAGTGGAGTAGTGTTTTCTGTTCCATTGTGCATCCAATCTAAACGAGCGTTAATCCAATTTTTTAGGTATGAGGTGGTTGCTGAATATGTGCTACCAGTATCGGCTGAACCCCATAATAGTATAGGGTTTTTAGCGATAAAGTCCCAACGGGATTCGTTCATTTTAGCAGAACCCTCAACGTCTTTTATATAATATGCCAAAGAGCCTTTTATGCTGTCGTTACCGTTAGCAATAGTCTTTGCAATATTATAGAAACCGTCTGTGCCGTTCCATAGCACTTTTATTTGGTTCCAAGCGTAGCTGTTGTTGGCTGCGGCTGCTTGAAAATTTTTAATACCTGTTGTTGTGCCTAACGACTGGTTTGCCCTGTATATTTCTTTTATTTTTGCATACCATTGTTCTGCAACTACTGGATTTTTATATGTAGATGATGCAATTTGTCTTACTTGATTGTATTGACCATAGCTCCAATCGTAGTCCCATACAGGTGCTGCGTGTAAACGATTGTCGATAGATGAGTCTATGTAAATATAATATGATGTAGCACAAGAGTCTAGGTTCTCTGAAAGCTCCTGTATTAGGAATACTTTTAGGAAGGAATCTACATCTATTACTTTTTCAAGGTCTGCCAGTGTGCTGGTTGAGTTATAAACAACGTTTTCTGCCTTGTTGAATAATGATGATACATAATTAATCTCTGCTTTAGATGCAAGCTCTGGCACCTTTACAACTACCTGCTGACCCTTGTTAGAGATAAATCCACTGATTTCATCAGCAAATCTGTCCTGTAATTCAAATTCTAGCAGGTATGCACCGTCACCGTTTGAAACATTTATTGTGTTGCCGTTTTGGTCAGTTGTAGGGTCTTTCATATCAACCCATTTTTTAAAGTTTGCTGTTGTTGTATCGTTTACGTTACCAGTGGATGAGCTTCTGGCAGCCTTAGAAAGGTCAGTGCCTTTGTTTGCAGTTTCGTTTAAATCGTCCAAATTATATGCTAGGTCTACTGATTGAGAATTAACCTCAATTTTATCTGTAACCATAAATGAACCCATGTATTCGCCATTATCATATAGGTCTACATATTGAAAGGTTGGTGTATATGCTAAACCAATTTGGTCTGCCAATGCAAATGTGAATACATTTCTTAAGTATGACTCGTCGGCATTATTTGCTAAAAGACAATATTTTTTACCGCTGTTCATGGTAGAATATATTTTTGTCTTTGAACCTAATGTTATGTTATACGAATACTTTCCAAAGCACTCGTAGCTGGCTTGCCAGGAGGAATTACCTCTGCCTTTTATTTTCTTTAGGGAGGTTTCCTGGAAGCTTTTACCTTGTTCAGATGTTGCTAGAGTACCAGATGTTGAGAATGCATCTTTGTTATCCAAAGGTGTACCGTTAGCGGATTTAGCATATGTGGTAGTAGGCATACTCTCTTTTGTAGATAAGTACATAGCAGGTGATGTGGATTTGTATATTTTCAATGAGCCTGCGTTACTTCCGTTTAAATAAAGTGTATATGATGAATCTGCATCAAATGAATACTCATCGCCACTTTTAATTGTTTGATTGCCAATTTTTACACTGGAATAGCCAGAAAAATAAACAGGAAGATTTTTAACGTTTGCTGTTTCAGGTAAATATAAATAGTAAGAGCCACTTGATTTCTCATACATTTTTACAAGGGATAATGTTGAGTTAACCAAGCTGGGGTTTTCAGCTGTATCAACCCAGAGTGTTTTACCGGTAAATGCTTTTTGTTTTAATTCTTTAGTGTCGTTTGTAGTAGGAGCATCAGTAGGTGCTGCCGTAGGAGCATCAGTAGGTGCTGCCGTAGGAGCATCAGTAGGTGCTGCCGTAGGAGCATCAGTAGGTGCTGCCGTAGGAGTATCAGTAGGTGCTGTCGTAGGAGCATCAGTAGGTGCTACCGTAGGAGCATCAGTAGGTGCTACCGTAGGAGCATCAGTAGGTGCTGTCGTAGGAGCATCAGTAGGTGCTGTCGTAGGAGCATCAGTAGGTGCTGTCGTAGGAGCATTAGTAGGTGCTGTCGTAGGAGCATCAGTAGGTGCTGCCGTAGGGGCATCGGTTACAGGCTCTGTTGGTGATTGCTCTGTAACCGTTACATAATTGGCATTGTTAATTACACTGATTTTAAAGTTTACATCGCCATTTGTAACAGTGTATTTCATATTAGATGAGCTGCCGCCCCAGGTCATCTTATATGCTGTGCCTGATGTTAGAGTTTGTCCGCTGGTTGCACACCATGTGTTACCTCCGTTTTCAAATGCAACCATTTTGAATTCGATTGTTTTTCCCACATAATCTTTTAAATTAAGTGTTATTTCTCCTGGACTGCCAGATATTACATCTGTTGATGCACCCCAGCCATTGAAATCTCCGCAGACTCTCCAATAGCTAATAGCTGCATTTGCCTGTATTGTTCCTACAAATAGCGTTGACATTATTATTAATAATGCCAGTACCTCCGAAACAATACTCTTTGTTCTTTTTCTCACAAAACATCTCTCCTTTTTGTTTTTTTGCAAAAACTTAATGTTTGCAATATCAGTTTAACATTCAGAAAAAATAAATGCAATGCGATAATTGCATTCAAGCAAAAAACAGCAAAATATATACTAATAAGGAAGTAATAGGTAAATTTATTTGATAAATCATATAGCTTTTTACATAAACATAGCAGTATTTTGTCCCCATTTTAATTTATGTAAATATTTTTTATGCGCTAATTATAGATATAAATAATTAACATTACGCCGTAAACTGTGAATAAATAACATAAAAACTAATGTTTAATATGCTTTTAATAATAAATTTTGTAAAAGTAAAGACAAGCTAATATATAAAATGTATAATAGATTTAACGATTTATTTTATAATGCGAAAAATACAAGGTGCAGAAGGTTATAGCTATCAGGGGGTGATTAGTTGGTGATTAAACCAATTATCAAGGATGTGCTTTTTTTGGAGAGAAAGTCCCAGCTGGCAACGTTAGAGGATATAGGTGTAGCAACGGATCTGTTAGATACACTAAAGGCAAACGCACAAACGTGTGTAGGGATGGCTGCTAACATGATAGGTGTGACAAAACAAATCATCGCATTTCAAAATGATAAAGAATATATGGTTATGATTAATCCTAAAATCATAAAATATTCAGGGGCGTTTGAAACAGAGGAGAGCTGTTTGTCATTAACCGGTAAACGAAAAACTAAACGTTACAAATACATAAAGGTTGAATACCAAAATTTAAATTTTCAGATGCGTATAAAAACCTTTACTAATTGGACGGCACAAATTATCCAGCATGAAATAGATCACTGTAACGGCATTATTATATGATATGTAAAGTGATTTTTACAATGGTATATATGTCATAGCTATATTTGTGGAAAAGCTTTACGGGTATAAAATGGTGGCTGTATGAAAATAATAAGCAGTGTGGTATGTAATCATTGATTACATACCACACTGCTTTGTTTACTAAAAAATCCAAGGCACATTACCCAAGTCATTAAACCTCTGCTATTACTTCAACCTCGGCTAAAACACCCTTTGGCAGCTCCTTCACGGCTACACAGGAACGTGCTGGTTTATTTGTAAAGTATTTGCCATATATTTCGTTAAATGTGGCAAAGTCACTCATATTTGCCAGAAAACAGGTTGTCTTTACCGCTTTGTCAAAGCCAGAGCCTGCAGCCTGTAAAACTTCATCTAAATTTTTCATAATTTGTTCAGTTTGCTGGCTGATGGTTGTACCGTTAACCTGTTGTGTTTTTGGGTCTAATGCAATTTGACCTGATGTGAATACAAGACCACCTGCTACCACAGCCTGTGAATATGGTCCTATAGCCTCTGGTGCGTTTTTTGTATAAACCTTGTTTGCCATAATAAATTCCTCCGTTTTTATACTAATTTATATCCATTGTTAACCAATGTTTTTTTAATTTCATCAACGTGCTGCTGATTTCTGGTTTCCATAGAGATACGCAGATAACAAGCGTTGATATCCATATCCACATCGGCTCTATCATGATTAATTGATACTACGTTGCCACCTAGCTTAGCGATAATGTCTGATACCCCCATTAACTGACCTGGTTTGTCGGTTAATGCAATGGTAAGCTCTGCCAATCTGCCAGACATTTGTAAACCACGGTTGATAACACGTGATAATATAGTAACGTCGATGTTACCCCCAGACAACAGACAGCATACACGTTTACCCTTGATTGGCAGCTTATTAAACAGTGCAGCAGCAAAAGCAGCCGCACCTGCACCCTCTGTAATCATCTTTTGCTTTTCCAGCAATGTTAATATAGCAGCTGATACCTCATCGTCTGTAACTGTGATTACGTCATCTACATATTTACTGCAAATTTTAAAGGTGTTTTCTCCAGGTGTTTTAACAGCTATACCGTCCTGAAATGTGTGTACATTAGGTAATGTTTCAATTTTTTTATGTTCAAGAGAGTTCTTCATAGATGGTGCACCAGCAGCCTGTACGCCATAAACCTTAACGTTAGGGTTTAATGATTTTATTGCGAAGGCTACGCCTGATATTAAGCCACCACCGCCAACGGGTACGATTACAGCATCTATGTCGGGCTGTTGATCTAAAATTTCTAAACCAATAGTACCTTGACCGGCAATAACCATATCATCGTCAAATGGGTGTATAAAGGTTGCTCCGCTTTCTGCCTGTAGCTCCGTTGCCTTTTTATAGGCATCATCATATGTACCCTCTACCAAGCATACCTCCGCACCAAACTTTTTGGTAGCCTCTACCTTTGAGATAGGTGCGTTATCAGGGATACAGATTAAGGACCTAATACCACTTTTTGTAGCAGCTAACGCTACACCCTGTGCGTGATTACCTGCTGAACAAGCAATAACGCCCTTTGCTTTTTCAGCCTCTGTTAGCTGAGATATTTTATAGTAGGCACCACGAACCTTAAAGGAGCCTGTAACCTGTAGGTTTTCGGTTTTAAGGTAAAGCTTGCTGTCTGGTATTAGGTCAGGTGCTTTTATAAGGTCGGTAGGTCTGATGACCTCCTTTAAAATATATGAAGCATGGTAGATTTTGTCAAGAGTAAGCATAATATTTTTCTCCCTTTTGTAAATTTGTAAAATAAAAAAGTCTTTCGTCCTAGAAAGGACGAAAGACATACAGTTTTCCGTGGTACCACCTTAATTTGCCGTTAATAACAGCCACTTTATTATCACATCTATCAATGTGCTATCTCTATAACGGGAGAACCCGTACTGTCCTACTTTTTACATAAATTTCAGAAGTCTGCTCCAAGGTGATGGTAACAAGAGCCTACACTGTTTTACACCAACCAACAGCTCTCTGTAGAAAGGCTTGCTTATTGCTTTGTCCTCGTCTTAGCGTTTGTTATATTAAGTTATATATATTAAGTTCTATAATCTTTTATACTTCTTTTTTTGCTGATTGTCAATAGCAAATTATATATTTTTTTAGAATTCTTTTTTGACTGTCCTTATAAATAGATTAGATAATGTTTCTTTTGGATCCTTGCTGTTAAACAAAACATCGTTAACCGCATTCACAATTGGTAGGTCTACATGATAGTCCTGACTTAGCTTTACCAAGGCCTTAGTAGTAGATACTCCCTCGGCTAGCTTTCCAAAATGTTCACCATTTATCAGCATTTCACCGTAACGTCTGTTGTGACTAAAGGGGGAGAACAGAGTAGCTTCATAATCTCCTAAATGACACAATCCAAAGGCTGACATCTCGTTACCGCCCATTGCTCTTATTAGTCTGGAAATTTCTCTGGTACCACGGGCCATTAATGCACCTTTGAGGGAGGTATAGCCCATACCGTCCAGCATACCCGCTGCTATACCCACTACGTTTTTGGCGGCGGCACCTACCTCTGTGCCTATTAAATCCTGACCAAAGTAGAAACGGATAAGCTCGCTGTTAAATGAATTTACCAGCTTTTCCTTCACAGCCAGATTGTCAGAATCAATAACCATACAGTTAGGAATACCACGTACGTAATCCTGAGGATGTCCAGGACCTACCCATACCGCCACAGGCGTTTTATCCGTGTCAACATGAGCAGATACAATTTGTGATAAGCGTCTGCCAGTTTTCTCTTCAATACCCTTCATGCAAAGTACAAAAATTTTTCCGTCAAGGCTGTATTTTGTTATGCTGTTCATAAATGAATCTAATGCTTGAGAGCTGATAGAAATTATAATAACCTCTGCGTGCTTTATGGCTGCCTCTAAATCTGAGGTTATAGTTATTTTGTCGCTAAATGATAGATATTCATTTTTTCTTTCTTTTTTTAATTGCTGGTATACTGGTTCTGTTTCCAACCCCCAGGAATACACGTTATGACCTGTTTTATCTAAATACCAAGCTATGCAGGAACCCCATCTACCACAACCTAATACTGAAATATTCATATTATACACCCACCTAATTTATAGTAAAAATTTAACGTAAATAATTATACCATAATATATACCACATTACCACAAAGGGGGTGTGAAATTTTTATGACATTTTCGGTAAAAATCCTACTTTTTATCCTTGCTTTTGGTAAAAAGCTCCTTTGCTCCCATTATCAGCAGCAGTATGGCGAACAGCTTGGACAATAATTTATCATCTAGCATTTGTGAAATATAGCCACCTAAAAATGAGCCAATTACGCCGAATATGGCAAAGGGGATAGCAATTCTCCAACATATAAGATGCTTACGCTGATACATAATTACGGAGAAAATTCCAATAGGTATAAAGAATAGCAGATTAATTCCTTGTGCTGTGCTTTGAGGAATACTAGTAAAGATGGACAGATATATGATTAATATTCCGCCGCCGCCCATGCCCATTGAGCCTAAGATTCCTGACAATAGGCCTGCCAAACCACACCATAGCCCGCTCATGCAGTTAACAGGCGAATGCCTGCCCACAGCATCAACAAAGCAAACAGCTTTCGCAGTACCCTTGCCCGAAGCCTTTGCAATGCAATTGTGCCAATTATAGCTCCTATTACACCCCATAAAATATAGGGGAGAGCGTCATTTATGGTTACCCTGCCTTGTGATAAATAGTTAATGCTGCTGATTATACAAATGGGTAAAATAATACACACAGATGTGGCATGGGCTGTTTTTGTATCCAATTGTTTTTTTAGCATGGGTACGGCTATCATACCACCGCCAGCACCTAGCAATCCGTTTAATATACCTGTTACTAAGCCGCCGACCACTGTACGCAGCTTCATCTGTAGCACCCTCCTTTTTATGGGGTTATTAAATTTTAAATTTGTTTTTTCATTACTTATCCTAAGATTTGGCAAAACACCTGTTTAAACACAAATATTAGAAAAAGCTGTAATAGGCTTCCGTGAAAAAATCATAGGAGTTATATATAAAATTTTGAAAGCAACTATCCTTGCAAAATGCAAGACTTGTTAATTTTTAAGAAATACCACAGCACTATAAAAGGGATTGAATCAAATAATATTTTTTCAGTACACTGGTATTATAAATCAATATAATTAAAGAACCGCCCGAAATCAGCTTTCAGGCGGTGGTGTAATAGCCAGCAAGGGTTAAAAAATTAATAAGCTTTGCTGAACTGATATTGATATATTTATTTTTACCTATAATACAGGGAAAATTCATAAAATATAATAAAAAATCCCACCTGACCGTAAGGTGCCAATCATAACCTGCCTACAAAAAAGACAGGTGGGTGCTTTCCCTATGGTTTAACTGCTCCCAACATCTGGTGAAACCAGGAGGTCTGCAAATCCGCCATAGGAGTAAAGCTCCCAAAAAAAAGGTTGTAGGGTTATATAAACACCATATACGCATCAGGCAGGACATTTTTATTGTATGTGTTAAGCTAATAAATTATTCGTTATCATCGTCCATAGAATCCTCAAAACGACTCTCAAAAACCTCTGCTAATTCATCTAATAATGTGTCATCCTCGACTTCCTGTAGCATTTCTTCGCCGTCCTCATCAACTACTTCAAAGATATAATATTCTCCATCAGCTTCAACCTGCTCCTCAGGTGAATCATAAACAGGGTATAAAGCATAATAAACGTTATCATCTTTTTCGATAGAATCTATTATTTCAAAAGTATGCTCGTTATCCTCATCGTCAATTAGTGTGATAAGGTCTGCCTCGTATTCATTATCCATTATAATCATTCCTTTCGTTACCATGACACTATTTTAACCTTACTAGGCTATTAAGTCAAGTGATTAGCAAAAATTTGTGCATTTCACTAATATTACAATTTTTTTAGAAAAAGTTTAAAAAAACTATTGACATATTTGCAATAGGTGCTATAATATAGTTGAGCTTAAGGAAAGGGACGATTAAACAAAGAGGTTTACAAAAAAGAAACCATCATTAAGTAGTTTGCGACCTGTCTTAGGTATTTGGATGAAAGGGGCTGAGTCCAATGGGCGAGATAACACCAGCACATTTACATGGCTTCGTTCCCATGAGTGAAGCCGTTAGATATAACTTAATCTGAGTTTATCATTTTTATACGAGAAAAATATTAGCAAACAATAAATTTATTATTAATATTCGTTGCTATGATTTCTAAAACCTTTAGTATTAAACAAAATGGATATAATAGGGTTACAGTTGTATTGTTCGTTACAATTTAATATTTATACTTAGTTTTATTGATTTGATTATGCAATTAATTTTGTATATTAAAATCAGATTTGGCAGACGTGTTTCATGCTTTAGAAAAGCTCCGTTGATGCCTTTAAATTAGGAATAACTTAAATGGTGCTGCGACATAACGAGATCGGTTATGTGTAGAGTAAAGCATTAAGAATTGTATTTTTAATAATTCGATGGTTTGCGGTATTTATATTCGTAGCCAAATGTATTTTCTAAAAGCAGTTGATACATTGTTTGATAATCCCGTATCCAGAATATATAACTATAAATGAGCCGTTAGCTGTTCTTGCTAACGGCTTTATTTTTGTATTGTGTATATTATATATGTTTTATCGATCAAATTTGTTCATTTTTTAGGTTAAAACTGAATATTGATATATATCAAAAATTAAGGTATAATTTATTCTTACGGCGAAAACAAGAGCTTTGTGGCATTATTTGGGATATATACAGCTTCTAAATATAACCTAATTTTTCACAAAAGCTAAGAAATAAAGATATATAAGTAAGTGAGGAAAATAAATGTTTCTAATTAAATGGGAAGATTTACCTGACCGAATTCGCACTGATGCGGTGCGTCCATATTATGATTTATTGCAAAAGAAAAAAGGTCATTTGGTTTGGAAAAGACTAGGAGATATTTTTGTCTCTTTAATTTTAATAGTGGTGTTAATAATACCTATGATTATCATTGGTATTGTAGTAAAGGCAGGCTCCAAAGGTCCGCTGTTCTTTACACAACGCAGGGTAACAACAAACGGAAAAATTTTCAAAATATTAAAATTTCGCACAATGGTGGATAACGCAGAAAAATTGGGTGGATTAATAACAGAGGCAGAGGACAGCCGTATAACGAAGAACGGTAAATTTCTGCGAAAGTACCGATTGGATGAATTGCCACAGGTGTTCAATGTTCTGGTGGGACAGATGAGTTTGGTAGGCACACGACCAGAGGTGCCTAAATATGTGGCAAAATACCAGCCAGAGATGTACGCAACGTTATTAACGCCGGCAGGTGTAACGTCCTTTGCAAGCATAGACTACAGGGATAATGACGAGCTTTTCACAGATCGCAAGATGATAGAAAAAAATTATTTGGAGATAATTTTACCTGAAAAAATGAAGCTTAATTTAGAGTATTATTATAAATTCAATGTTTTGTATGATTTAAAAATTATGTTTAAAACCGTAATAGAAGTATTTTGAGGTTATGTTAAATTTGTAGGAGGCAGTAGGATGACACTGTCACAGAAGGGCAGCTTTTTTAATAGAGTATTGCTGAATGTATCACTGTTTAGGGTTGTATATATTGTTACTTTGTTTTTATGTTCCTTTTATTTTGTAGGAACGCTGGCTGTGGTGCTAAAATATGTTCTGATGATTTGGGGTATCCAGATTGTATTTTTTTATTACATAAAGGCACGCAGAATATACAATGTTTTGTACTCTAGGTGGTTAATTGCGTTTGTAGGTGCATCGTTTTTAACAGCGGTACTACACGTTGTGGATAACTTTTTACCTAATATGGTAATGCTGGCACATGTAATTATATGCTTTTTTATTTTTTATGGTATGCACACAGAACGAAATCAAAAACGTGTAAAAAAAGAAATATACAACATAGCTATGTTTATAGTTTTCGCATGTACCATAACCGCTGTCATTGGTATAGCTATGATTTTTATTACAGGAAAAATTAGAATAGACCAGCTTAATTATGACATCGTTGTATATGAGAATAGGTTTACAGGGCTTTATACTAACCCTAATCTGTTGGGCTTTTATTCTGTTGTTGCTATATTTTGTACGCATATGCTTACAAAAAAAGATTTTTTAAAGGAATGCGGACACAAGCGTCCATCAAAAATATTATTAATTTCTTCATTGTCAGTTAATGTAATAGCATTGTTTTTGTGTGATTCAAATGGTTCACTGCTGTTACTGACAATGTACGTATTTGGCAATCTGATATATAAATTATTTGGTGGTTTGCAGCACCTAACAATAGGGGGAATTTTTAAAAAGGTACTAATTTTAGTAGTATGTTTAATGGTCATTGGTTCATCGTTTTTGGTTATACGCTGGGGTGCAAATCAAGGCTTTTCCACAGTGGTAAAAAATCACGAAATGGCTTTTCAAACTCCACAAAGTGCCAGCACGGATATTAAAGAACCATCAATTTCCTTTGAGCATATTAACAAAAATTTAGACAGTGGCAGAATAGAGCTGTTAACAGAGGCGGTTGTGCTGTTTGGCAACTATCCTTTGCTGGGCATAGGTAAGGAAAATTTAATAGACTATGGTAACCGATACATTGATGGTGGCTTGCATTTTTCTGATTTACACAACGGTTACTTAACCATATTGGTCTGTGCAGGTATTATTGGCTTTGTTATATTTGTTGGTTTTGCTATACACGTGGCACGTCACGCAGTAAAAAGCTTATTTCTGGAAAAGAAAAACTTAAGCAACAGCATTTTTCCGTGTCTATTTGCGTTTATTGTTGCCTATTGTGTATATGCGGCTTTTGAAAAAACCCTGCTTTATGAACAGACCTATATGGTGGTTATGTTTTGGTTGGTGCTGGGCTATATGAGCTGTTATATGGTGAAGTTTAATCATATAAATGACAAATTTGATATAACCGGTCTTTTTAAGAAAAAAGATAAACAAGGAACTAAATTTACCTTAGATGACGCTGACATAGAAGCTGAAGATGACGCAGCAATAATAGATGAAAACAACACTCAAGCAATAATGAAAATACAGTAGTCGTAGTTGTAATATTCACCTTAATAGGTTATAATACCTTCATAGATTTTACGTCTATGGAGGTGTTTTTTATGAATTATGGTTTTTTAAGAATTGCAGCGGCTACACCAGAAATTCGTGTAGGTGACTGTGATTATAACAAGAATAAAATTATAGAACAAATTAATCTGGCAAATGGTAACGGTGCTTCCTTAGTGGTGTTTCCAGAGCTGTGTATTACAGGATATACCTGTGGGGATTTGTTTTTACAAAAGGTGCTGTTAGATGGTGCGGCAGAAGCGTTGCTTGATATTGCTGGTGCTACAGCTAAATTGCCAATTGTGTCTGTTGTAGGTGTACCCATAGCAGTTAACGGGGGCTTGTACAACTGTGGTGCGGTTGTGTATGAAGGATGTGTAATAGCCCTTGTACCAAAGATGAATATACCTAATTATTCTGAGTTTTATGAGGCTCGCCATTTTTCAGAGGGTAAGGACTGTCAGGTGATTATTAATGGTAATTCAGTGCCAGTTTGTACTAATGCAGTTTTCAGATGTAAGGATTTTAGGGATTTTACCTTTGGTGTAGAGCTGTGTGAGGATCTGTGGGTAGCAAGCTCGCCGTCTAATATGCTAACGCAAAACGGTGCCAATATTATATTGAATCTGTCTGCCAGCGATGAGGTTATTGGTAAGCCAAGGTATAGACAGGCTTTGGTAGAAATCCAGTCTGCTAAGCTTGTATGTGCTTATGCTTATGCTGACGCTGGCGTGGGTGAGTCTACAACTGATATGGTGTTCTCTGGTAACAACCTAATAGCAGAAAACGGTACAACGTTGGCACAATCACAGCGTTATACCACAGGCGTTATATATGGGGATATAGATTTACAGCGTATTGTCAGCGAACGCAGACGTGTGAATACCTATGTTACACAGGAAAATGCCACATATTTTAACTTTGATTTGCCTGTTAAAGGCTTTGATGTGGCACGAACATTTTCAAAAACTCCCTTTGTACCTAATGAAAAAGCTGATGTTGAAGCCCGCTGTAAAGAAATATTATCTATACAGTCTATGGGCTTAGCAACCAGAATAAAAAATGCACACATAAAAGGTGCGGTGGTAGGTTTGTCAGGTGGGCTGGATTCTACCTTGGCTCTCATAGTTGCTGTCCATGCTTTTGATTATTTGGGTATGGACAGACAGCTGATTACGGCGGTGACAATGCCATGCTTTGGTACTACTAAACGGACAAAGTCAAACGCAGAAATATTAGCACAAGCATATGGTGTGCATTTTATGGATATAGACATTACCAAAGCAGTTAATCAACATTTTATGGATATAGGACAAGACAGCCATGTGCTGGACGTAACCTACGAAAACAGTCAGGCCAGGGAACGTACACAGGTGCTAATGGACATTGCCAATAAAATTGGGGGCATTGTTATAGGAACAGGTGATCTGTCAGAGCTGGCATTAGGTTGGGCAACCTACAACGGTGACCATATGTCAATGTATGCAGTTAATGCCTCTGTACCAAAAACCTTGGTACGATATATCACAGCATATGAGGCTCAACGTACATCAGGTGAGCTTAGCAATGTTTTATTGGATATTTTAGATACACCTGTTAGCCCTGAGCTGCTGCCGCCTACTGATGGTGTTATATCACAAAAGACAGAGGAGCTTGTAGGACCGTATGAGCTGCATGATTTCTTTTTGTATTATTTGGTTCGCTTTGGCTATACACCGTCTAAAATTTATTATATTGCTAAAATGGCATTTAAAGGCAGCTACAATGATGAAACAATAAAAAAATGGCTGACGGTTTTTGTACGACGCTTTTTTACGCAGCAGTTTAAGCGTTCCTGCTTACCAGATGGTCCAAAGGTTGGTACAGTTACATTATCGCCTCGTGGTGACTTTAGAATGCCTAGTGATGTAGCCGTTACTATGTGGCTTAATGACCTAGAAAAGCAACAGTAAAATTAAGGTGATTAATTGGACTTTTTGACGCATATAGTATATAATTAGTAAAATAAATTTCTTTGGAACAGGGGTTGTTATTATGGATAAACTTTTAAAGCTTTTAAGCGAAAATTCAAAGCTTACAACAGGTGAGATAGCTGTTATGCTTAATGAGCCTGAGGAATATATTATAAAACAAATTAAAGAGTACGAAAAGCAGGGTGTTATCACAGGTTATAGAGCTGTTGTAAACTGGGGGAAGGTTACAGACGCTCCAGCTACTGCACTTATTGAATTAAAGGTAACACCAAAGCGTGATACTGGTTTTGATGAGATTGCCAATAAGCTAATGTCCTTTGATGAGGTTGATACTGTGCGTTTAATGGCTGGCGCCTTTGACTTTTTGGTAACAGTTAAAGCAAAAACCATTACAGAAATAGCCATGTTTGTAGCTAACAAGCTGTCAACGCTGGATTCTGTTGTATCTACAGGTACTTACTTTATGTTAAAAACCTACAAGGATTCAGGCGTAAGCTTTGATAATGATGAGTCAGAGGATGACAAAAGGAGCTTAGTACTGTGATTGACTATGATAATTTATTAAATAAAACGGTTCAGGAAATTAAACCGTCAGGTATACGAAAGTTTTTTGACATAGCTTCAGAGATGGAGCATGTCATATCACTTAGCATTGGCGAGCCGGATTTTAAAACGCCTTGGCACGTTCGCAAGGCTGGTATTGAAAACCTAGAGCGTGGTAATATTCGATATACACCTAACAAGGGCTTGTCTGCCTTGCGTGTGGAGATATGTAAATATTTTGCCAGACGCTTTGACACGATTTATAGTGATAAGGACGAAACAATAGTAACAGTAGGTGGTTCAGAGGCTATTGATTTGTGTATGCGTACACTTATAAATGAAGGTGACGAGGTGCTAATTCCACAGCCTAGCTTTGTATGCTATGAACCACTGTGTGAAATGGCAGATGGTGTACCTGTAATTATAGAAACAAAGGTGGAAAATGATTTCAGAATAACTCCGGAGGAGCTAGAGGCTCATATAACACCTAAAAGCAAGATTCTGGTTTTACCCTTTCCAAACAACCCTACTGGGGGAATAATTCGTCGTGACGATTTAGAGTCATTGGCAAAGGTTATAATAAAGCACGACCTCTTTGTTATTTCTGACGAAATATATGCTGAGCTTACATATGGTGATGACCGTCATGTATCTATCGTAGAAATAGACGGTATGCGTGAGAGAACTGTGGTTGTCAGCGGCTTTTCAAAATCCTATTCTATGACAGGCTGGCGTTTGGGATATGCCCTAGGACCAAAGCCTGTTATTTCTGCTATGACAAAGCTACATCAGTTCGCTATTATGAGTGCACCAACAACAGCACAATATGCTGCTATTGAGGCGTTGCGTAATGGTGATGGTGACATTGAGCATATGCGTGAAGAATATGATATGCGTCGCAGGTTTGTTGTGGACAGGTTTAGAAAAATGGGCTTGGACTGCTTTGAACCAAATGGTGCTTTTTATGTTTTTCCTTGTATAAAAAGTACAGGACTATCCTCAGAGGAGTTCTGTCTACAGCTGATAAAATCTAAAAGCGTAGCAGTAGTTCCTGGTAATGCCTTTGGAGAGTGTGGTGAGGGATATATTCGTGTATCCTATTCCTTTTCTATTCAGCATATTGATGAAGCCTTAAACCGTATTGAAGAATTTTTACAAGAAAAATAATATTGGTTGGGAGTGTATATTGTGAAAGCAGTAGTAAAAGCCCCTGCTAAAATAAACTTTACTTTGGATATTACTGGCAGACTACCAAACGGATATCATACAGTAGATATGGTTATGCAAGCGGTTGACTTATATGATATTGTTACTGTTGCTCCCTATGATGATGGTGTGCGTTTACGCTGTACATGGGACTATATACCTGTTGACAGCAGTAACACCGCCTATAAGGCGGCACAGCTTTTCTTTGAGAACTCTGGCATTAACAGCGGCGCTAGTATAATTATTGAAAAGCATATACCTACACAGGCGGGGCTGGCAGGTGGCAGTACAGATGGAGCAGCTGTTTTAACAGCCCTTAATCGTATTTTTGACAATCCATTACCTGATGATGAATTATTGAAAATTGCCTGTGAAATTGGTGCTGATGTACCATTTTGCTTGCATGGCGGCACTGCTTTGGCAACAGGTATTGGCACACAGCTTAAAAGGCTTTCATATCCTATGCCACAGTGCTACATTTTGCTTTGCAAGCCACAGCAGTCAGTGTCCACGGTCAAGGCATATGCCTTGGCTGATAACAGACCATATAAGGGTAATATACATAGTACCGCATTCATCAAGGGCTTAGAAAGCTATAACTATAATGAAATGTGCAGCAGTATGTACAATGATTTTGAAAGCCTGCTTAGCCTTGAGCCAGTGAATGCTATAAAACACACAATTTTATCTAATGGTGGTGATGGCTGCTGTATGAGCGGTAGTGGCTCTACTGTTTTTGGTATGTTCAGTAGCCTGCAAAAGGCACAGGAATGCTCAGCAATATTAAAGGAAAGCTATACTGAGGTGTTTATAGCACAGCCTATTAATTACGGATGCACTGTTACAATTGAATAAAAACAAATAAACTGCCTATACTCAAGATAACAATGAAACTTGAAGGGGCAGTTTTTTATGAAATTACTTATTAAATCTATATGTATGGCATTTGTTATTACAGCACTTTTTTCACAAACATACTTTTCAGCACAGTGCGAGGATATGTCAGACCGTTTACTACGACTGCATATATTGGCAAATTCTGATTCCCAGGAGGATCAAGGATTAAAATTGGATGTTCGTGATAAAATTTTACAAGAGTGTAGCAGTCTGTTTGAAAATACAAATTCTAAAAAACAGGCAGAGCAATTAACACAGGATAATATTGACCATATTTTAAGTGTAGCTCAGGGCTATGTATATGAACGTGGTTACGATTATAAGGTACAGGGTGGACTTGTTAATATGCCATTTAACACACGAACCTATGACAGCTTAACAATTCCCTCTGGCACATATGACGCTTTGCGTATAACAATAGGTGAGGGTGAGGGTAAAAACTGGTGGTGCGTTATGTTTCCACCAATGTGCTTTTCTGCTGGTGAATGCAGTGACGAGGTGGACACAGCTTTAAACGATGAACAGGTAGATATGGTGGAGAACGGAGATAAATATGAATATAAGTTTAAAACAGTGGAGATTTTTAACGATGTTGTAAATTTTTTCAACGGGGATAAATAAACTAAATAGATAAGATAAGCCAACAGGCCTGTTCACGTTGAATAGTCCTGTTGGCTTATATTGATTATGTAAAAACATCTCTGTCATTTAAATAGCTCTGATTTAATTTAGACTAACAGTCATGCTAATATTGATTAATAAAAAAATTTTAGTGTGGTTAACAGCGTACAGAATTGTGGAAAAGATAGGGGCTACTGTATTATATATGAGTTTATTTTTAGCGATAGTGTGTTAGCGTCAGGTGTATATCATAGCAAGTCATATGTGATTATTTCGTAGGATACAATAGAAATTGTAAAATAATTTTTGTTTTTTTAAAGATAAGTATAAGTAAAAACGACAAAAACATTATATTTTCCCGTGTTAAAGTGGTAAATTGTTAAAAAATAGAAAATAAAATTGAAATTTATAGAAATATTAGTTATACTTAAAATATATAATTTATCATTTTAATGAATTTTTATAGAATTGAGGTGTGCTAATATTGGCATATAGAATTGCAGTTTGTGAAGATGATGAAACTATGCTAAAAAGCATTTGTGGTGATATAACAACCGTCTTTGAACAACTTGATATTTCTGTTGAAATAAAACAGTTTACTCACAGTAGTGAGTTAATGGATAATTCTGATATAGCTACACTGGATGCGGTGTTTTTAGATATTGATATGCCGGAATTTTCAGGGATTGAGGTAGCACAGTCATTACGTGATATTAGTAAAAGATTGTGTATAGTGTTTGTTACTAATATGGATGATTTGGTTTATCAGTCTATTAAATGCCAGCCATTTCGTTTCGTCAGAAAAAGCCATTTAGATACAGAGCTAAGCGAATGTGTTTCTGCCCTAGTACATAAAATTGCTTCTGACGAGTTGTGTGTAGAGCTGCCAGGAGCACGTGGTATGATTTGTGCTAAGGTGGACGATATTATGTGCTTTACCAGTGTAAGACATCATGTGTATGCAGTGACAACAAAGGAAAATATTGAAATTGTAGCAACAATGAAAAAGTTGGAGGAGCGTTTATCGCCAAATGGATTTATAAGGGTACATAGTAGTTATCTGGTTAATTATAGATTTATTTTTTCTATTGATAGGGAGGGTGTTGTTATGGACAACGGACATACAATCCCTATTAGTAGATATAGGATAGCAGATGTCAAGCATAAGCTACATTATTTTATTAGAAAGTGGTGATAGTATGTGGGGTGTTATAGAGTTAATTTTTACATTAATTGAAGCGACAACAAAGGTGTATTTTTTAACACATTTTTTTCAATTTAAAAAAGATAAACCCATAAACAAGCTTGTTTTTGTTTTAGCAACATTAACAGAGTGTGCAATTGTAACGCTGTTTAACCAGTTCGCTTTCGTTGATGGCTTGATAGGCGGAATGCTGTATATGCTAATTTCCTTTGCGTTCTGTATGGCGTTTTTAAGGGGCAAGGCATGGTATAAGCTAATGGTATGCTGTTGTGTGGAGATTTCCATGGTGCTTATAAGCTATTTTACAATTTTTGTTTTAACCATGGTGTCTGGCAAATCATTTTTGGATCTTATTACAGAACAGGAAATATGGCGATTGGTATGTTTGTTGCTTGCCAAGTTCTTATTTATGTTCATAGTAGCTGTAGCCTTAAGAATTAAAAACAATGACAAAATATATTTTTCAAAATATGAATGGTCAATCATAATTTCAGTTTTTTTGTGTTCATTTTTAATTGCTTTAGGAATGTTTGAGCTTACAATAAAAATGCCTAATACCATAGAAACCAATGGTGTAGTTATTATTATATTGTGTGGTTTAATTATAATTAATATTGCGGCTGTTATCTTAACCATAAGAATGGCAAAGGAAAATGATAAGAAGATAAAGGTTGATTTGTTAAAGCTACAGCTAAAGCAGCAGACTAAAAGCATAATGGAAATCAATAGTAAGTACGATAATATAGTGAAAATTCGCCATGACTTTAAAAACTATATTGCCTGTGCAGCGGCACTAATTAATGACGGATGCTATATTGAAGCTAAAAAGTATTTAGAGGAGCTAGGAGAAAAAAAGATACCAAAGGCTGGTATGTATATACATACAACAAACTATATCTTAAATGCTTTGCTTAACTCCAAGTTTACACTATGCAGCGAGAAAAATATAGATACAAAATGTCATATATCTGGAACTATTGAAAAAATAGCGGATATTGATTTTAGTATATTAATGGCAAATTTACTTGATAATGCTATAGAAGCGTGTGCTAATATAGAAAAACCATTAATTTCTGTGGAAATATACGATAAGAAAAATTACATTGGTATTATTGTTGGAAACACCATAAAAGATTCTGTTTTAAGTAAAAATGCTAACCTGAATACAACAAAATCGGATAATGAAAACCACGGAATAGGTATTTTAAGTGTTAAAGATATTGTTAAGACCCATAATGGTATGATAGATTTCTATGAAAAAGATAATATGTTTTTCTGTAGCCTATTGTTAGAACAGAATATGAATGTACTACAGACAGTGTAACCTAATTAAAACGGGAGATTAATGACTAATTTAGTAATGATAAACAAAAAATTCTTTTGAAGTTTAGTTATGTTTTTAGGAATTGTAAAACATACAAAAAATACGAAAAAAACTATAAAAGGGCTTGATTTTTACTAAATCTTATTGTATAATACTCAATGTTGTGCGGGTGTGGCGGAATTGGCAGACGCGCTAGATTTAGGTTCTAGTGTAGCAGTACGTGCAGGTTCAAGTCCTGTCACCCGCACCATACTGAATACCCATAAGGGACTTGAGTGCCCTTGTGGGTATTTTGTTTTGTATAGACCAAAGTATTTGAGGCTGATTTGTATTAGCTTCATGCACTTTGGTCTATTTCTTTACGTCCGAATGTAAGAGCAAGAGATTGCTTTTCCGATTTGCTCATCTGTGGCAGTTCTATATAGCCGATCATCTTATAATAGATTTCAACCTTTTGTACGGTCTCACCGAAAACTTGCTCCCTGTGATGTACAACGATTTTATCAATAAATTCGTGCAAAATTTCAGGTGTCAGTTCCTTGATGTCCGTATATTGCCGCACAATCTGCAAAAATCCGTCAGCATTCATTTCGTGTTTCTTTTCTTCAGCGACTACATCTTTTAGGTGCTTTACCTTTTGCCGTAGAGCTGTTTGCTCATCCTCATATTTATAAGACAACTTCTTGAATCGCTCCTCTGTGAGGTTTCCAAGTATCTTTTCCTCAAACAACTTTTCATAGAGAAGATCAACCTCTTTTTCACGAGCAAGAACCTCATTCAAAGCACTTTGATTTTTCCGCTGTTGCAGAACAATTTGTTTATACTGCTCATCCATAACAATTTTTACAAACTCATCTTCAAACTGTGAAGCAAAACGAACAATATTGGAAAGATTCTTTGTTACAATATCTGTTATAGCGTCCACACGGATATGATGCGTTTTGTTACACAAACCGTTGTTTGCACGTTTGTTACGGCAAGAGAAATAGTGATTGTCCGGATTATCATTGGTGTATTTGTAATTGAGGTTTGCACCACAGTCAGAGCATTTCAAAAATCCTGAAAACATATTTTTGTCGATATGCTTTGGTTTGCGATATTTTGTTTGTCCGAAAGATTTTTGAATTTCCTCCCATGTAGAGCTGATATTGTCAATATCTCTTTA
>DGFJ01000029.1 GCA_002391625.1 Ruminococcaceae bacterium UBA3903
CAACAAAATCAAAGTTCTTAAAAGAAATGCATACGGTTATCATAATTTTAAACGTTTTCGTAATCGTATTTTACATATGTTTTCTCATCAAAAGACCAATATACTTAAACAAGCGACAGCTTAACGCCATCGCTTGTTTTACTTCTGTTTTATTTGGGTTTACCCCAACTATTGACATAGAGCCTCATAATTTTAATCGTTTTCGTAATCGTATCTTACATATGTTTTCTCATCAAAAGACCAATATACTTAAACAAGCGGCAGCTTAACGCCATCGCTTGTTTTACTTCCTATTTTATTGGGTTACCCCAACTATTGACAGAGAGCCCAAAAATATAAAGTTTAGCATATTAAAACAAACGACAGCTTAACGCCATCCCTTGCTTCACTTTTGTTTTATTTGGGTCACCCCAACTATTGACATAGAGCCAAAAAAGGGAGGCGGAAAAATCCGCCTCCCAAAAGGTTTTAACTTAATAAGCTGTAACAGTAATGTATTTACCTGAACCACCGCTTGGATAATATCCTGTTTTAGTAGTATCAATGGTAATATCCACTGTCTGCTGACCACCGTTATTGTTATTGAAGATTATCATTGTAGCATCGTTTGGAATAGTGATAGAATACTTATCAAATCCACCCTCTGTACCAATCTTAGTCATAGCAGTTCCTGGCCATGTTAGCATTGTTTTGTTAGAAGCTGACCAATAATATGCTGAAGCTACGCCCCATTTGTATTTGTCGATAAACTCTATTGTTCTTTTATCTGACTGTGTAGGAGCCTGTGTAGGAGCCTCAGTAGGCTTCACTGTAGGAGCTTGAGTTGGTGATGTTGGTCCAGCTGTTGGAGAAATTTTTGAAATGAATTTCTCTCCAATACCATATGGGTCATCAAACAAAGCCTTGTATCTTTGAATGAAAACAACGTCACGAGTATTAGTGTCGCCATCAATGTTTACATCAGAAGCCTCTAGTCCTGTTTCAGTCAGTGTTTCTGCACTTGCTAAGTATCTTTGGATAAGAACTATATCAGCTATTGTTACCTTGTTATCACCGTTAGCATCACCACGTACTAATGTAATGCTTGGCTGTGTTGGAGGTACTGTTACAGGCTCAGTTGGTGGATCAGTTGGTTTAATTGGACCTGTGTAATCTTCCCAAGTGTTGTTAGCTGAAAATAGCTTTGATGAGCCATTAATTGCTAGTCCTGGTTGCTTATCTGCTGGATATCTGTTAGGCGATGTTGCTGACTCTGCAAAAACCACCTGACCGTTTGTTAACTCATCAGGAACATCGATTTTGTAGTAACCTGTTTTAGAATCAAGTGTCATTTCTACACCAGGCCATTTTGCGTTTTCAACAACAGTAGAACCGCTTTCATCGTAAATATAAGCATTTATAGTTTTCCAATTATAAGAGCTGTTATCAAAGTAAACTGAAATAACTGCATCTGGGTCTTTCTTAGTAAATGTGAAGGTTTTGTCGATTTTCTCATCTCCGCTGCTTGCTTGTAATCTGATAGTGATTTTTGTAGCAACAGGAGATTTTGTACCGATTGTCAAGGTTTGACCATCAACAACTGTTTTTGTTTCTACGGAACCGTCACCCTCTGTAATTGTAGCTGTAGCAGAATCAACACCCTTTAGTGAAACTGTTACATCTTCTTTATCATAGAAGGATGAAGCACCCTTAACGCTACCGTTGATTGTGCTGGTTGGTCCTTCAATAAGGATAGTACCGTTAGCACCGCTGTTAAATGTTGCTTTACCGCCTGTTACAACAGCTGATGTACCGTCATAAGCATTTACAACTGTTGTGCCATCGCTATATAAGCTGCCAACCTCGATTGAAACATTTGTATTAGCACTAGCACCTATACAAGCTGCTACTGCATCTGAAATCTCACCCTTGTCATAGGTTCTGGTAAAGGCTGTGCCTGAGGTAGCTGATACGGCTGTGTTTACGCCAGCACCAACTGCGATATGGTTGTTTCTAAATTGACCAACCTTCTGCCAATGTGCTAGTGTAGCAGAGCTTGACACCGCACTCCAGTTCATATCACTTCTTAGTGAATGTCCGCTACCGCCATTACCATCAAATGGCATACCACTAACAAGAGGACGATTAGTTTCATCGCCATAGAAAATTTGTACTGCACCCGGCAATAGCAGGAATGCAGAGCCTTGATAATTCATATCACCTGATCTGCAAAGGTTTGAGTCATGTGACGAAATATAAGTAAGCTGATTAAATTTGTCGTTGTTGTTAATGCTGTTAGCATAGCTTGTATATATGCCACCTATAGAGCTAGAGCCTGGTACACCACTACCAGAGAACTGGAAGTTAATCATTGAATCGAAGCCACCCACTGTGTAGTAACTGTCATAGCCCCATCCAATTGAATGATCCCAGCATTCACCGGTCATCCAGAAATCTAGATCATCTACTTTTTTGCTTGGGTTTTCAGATTTCCATTCTTTTAAAGCAGTTGTACAGGCAGCCTTTAACTTTGCCCATGAGCCCATCTCAACGTGCTTTGCTGTATCACAACGGAAGCCATCGATACCATATGTTCTTACCCATTCAGCCAACCATTTTGTTAGGTAACCATTAACAGTATCAGAGCTGCCATATTTAGCAGCCTTATCGTTATAGGTGCCTTCCTTGGTCCATTTGGTTTTCAAGAACTCTGGAATACCAACCTGCTCCGAGGATTCTGTTTTAAAGTCAGGCAAGCCAGCAAGTGACATTGTAGTGTCGCTTCCGCCTGGTGCTGTGTAGCCAGGAAGACCAGATCTTACCCAGCCTGCACCCCACCATTTGCTCCAGCTGCTGCTGGTGTAATCAATGAATTCGTGCATACCGCCTACATTAGTAAGCTGGTATTTATAGTTTTCATATCCACTTTTTAATGTACCGTAGCCATACTGCTCCATGTCCAAAAGGTTGTTATAGCCTGCGTGGTTAATAACAATATCCATTACTACACGGATACCCTTTGCGTGAGCTGTGTCTACCATTGTCTTAAATTCTTCTTTTGTACCAAAGTTAGCGTCTGTATTAGTGTAATCTAAAACATAATAACCATGATATGAGTAATGTGCAAAGTTACCTGATGCATCACCAGAACCACAGAAACCATGAATCTGCTCATATGGTGCTGAAATCCACAATGCGTTAACGCCAAGGTTTGTAAAGTAGCCATCGTTAATTGCCTGTGTAATACCTGCAAAGTCACCGCCATGGAAGGTACCAGGTGCAGTTGACCAGCCACTTACAGGGCTGCCGTTAGCATCCAGTGTTCTGCCATATGAATGGTCGTTTGAAGTGTTTCCGTTTTTAAAACGGTCTGTCAGCAAAAAGTACACCGATGCGTTGTCCCACGAGAATGTGGAGGCATCACCAGTTGTAGGTTGTACAGATGTTGTAGCTGTGTCTGTTGTTGTGACAGCAGACGCTGTTGACGCTGCCCCAAAAGCAAAAGAACTCAGCACACAAGCACATGACAAAACAACTGATAACAGTTTTTTGCTAAATCTTGTCTTGTTCATTGGAAATCCTCTCTTTCTTTTTTACCATTATTTTCTATATGTTGTGTATTAATTAAAGCTACACACCATAAGTTACAAGCTAATTATATCAATAATGTAAAAATTTGTATAGGCATATTGTTAACAAAGTTTTAACAAAAAAAATGTACAATAGTAATATCAAAGTGACAAAATAGCAAATAAATGACACTATTGTTAATGAGATTTATGTAGAAAATCAACATACAAACATATAAACACATAAATTTATAAATGCATATTTATATTTTGTTTATTTTTATTGTGTGTCTAGCTAACAGTTTCTGCTACCAAGCCTGCAGCAGACCTTAACTTCCAAGTTATCGCCAATTTAGGGCAAAAAAACAGCCATGACGCTAAAAAGCATCACGGCTACCTGTATTATTATTTCTTTTAATTATATTTTGTTGTCCTTAAAGGCACCTATCAACGCCTTAGTTAAGCTAACACCATCATCAGATATTGGTATATCCTCCCTATTAAACCACTGTGCAAGGGACAGCTCTTCTGTATCCAAATTTATCATATCATCGCCATCTAAATCTGCGACAAACCCCAATAACAAATTGCTGTCAAATCCCCATGGCTGACTTTTATAGTATCTAATATTTTTAACCTTTAGCCCCACCTCCTCCATAACCTCACGAGCAACGGTTTCCTCTACCGTTTCCCCTATCTCGGTAAAGCCAGCAACTAAAGCATAATTTGTATATTCCCTGCCAGCATATTTTGTCATTAACAGCTTATCTTTATTTTTTATTGCTACAATAACAGCAGGTGAAATTTTTGGAAAAACTAAGTTATTGCAATTTCTGCAACGCAATATTCTTTCTTTTGTGTCAGGTGTTAAGGGCTTACCACAGCTGCCACAAAAGCGGTTGCTCCTGTACCAGTTAAATAAATGAAACGCAGTAGCACCTGCAAAGCAAATCTCCTGTGATATTATGCTTCGCAATATAGTAACATTTTTGTACTCATAGCCACTCATTGATAGCCGGCAATGAGTCATAGCTAAAAAATAGTTAGTTTTGTCCACCCTAAATAAATATATATACTCTATTTTCAGGCTTTCTGCACCTTGACTAATCTCATCATAGGTTGGTACTGAAATTACGCCATCGTCCTTAAAAGAAAGCAGCACTGTTCTATCCTTAAAAAAGAAAACTCTGCTGTCTGCTGTTGGCTTTACACAATCATACTGATTATTTAACCTTTGTGGATATATATCCTGTAACACTTAATCACCTGTCTGCCTCTATATTTTAAAGTTCTACAATTGAAAAGCCACATTGACGTATATGCTGTTTAAGATGAACAATGTAGCCTTGTGCAGCACCGCTTAGCACCGCCTTTGAATTAACTATCCATCCAACTGTCATATTTTCATCTGTTTCCAATGGCACTGGAACTATATTGCTGCCATTAAGGTCGGTGCTGAGTACACCTGTACATATTGTATAACCGTTTAAGCCAATAAGCAAGTTAAAAAGAGTGGCTCTGTCACTGACATGAATACTTTTTTTATGAAAAACGGTGCTTAAAATTTCCTCTGAAAAATAGAACGAATTATACTCGCCCTGTTCAAAGGATAAGCAAGGGTACTCCTCTAAATCTGTCAAGGTAACACTGCTTTTCTGTGCCAAAGGGTTTGTTGCACTTACAAAAACATAAGGCGTGGTTTCAAAAAGCGGACGAAACTCCAGCTTATTTTCTCTTAACAGCTTAGTTATTACCTTTTTGTTAAAATCATTTAAGTATAATACTCCTATTTCGCTGCGAAAATTTTTAACATCCTCTATTATATCGTAGGTCTTTGTTTCACGCAGTGTAAACTCGTACTCATCAGAGTGGCTTTCCTTAACCAACTCAACAAAAGCATTTACAGAAAACGCATAATGCTGTGTGGAAACAGCGAACAGCTGACGTGATGGCGCTTTATTTTTATACCGCTGTTCCAACAGCTCGGCTTGTTCTACCACCTGCCTAGCATAGGATAAAAATTGTCCGCCGTCAGAGGTTAGCGTAATCCCTTTTGCAGACCTGTTGAATATTTCAATAGAAAGCTCACTTTCCAATTCCTTTATTGAACTGGATAAGCTGGGCTGTGTAATATACAGCTGTTTAGCAGCCTCTGTTATAGAGCCACATTCCACTGTTTTTATGATATATTTTAGCTGTTGTAATGTCATACCATACTCCTAAATAAGTAAAAATTACTTGTTATATACAAAACCTAATTAATATTAGTTCCTTGCTCATGCTATATTCATTTTTAAAACGTAGTGCCATTATGCCCATCAAACGAAAAGTAGATTGAACCCTTATTCCTATCAAGCTTCACTAATTTTACCTCTGTTATTTTACTTTTGCAAGTGAAATATATGTAAAGATACACAAATTATCATATTGCTTTTTATGATAAAACACTAACTAGATTAATAATTATTTACATAAAAAATAAATAACCTTTGAAAAAAACAGGTAAAAAACCACAGTGGTTTTCTACCTGTCCTTATGTAAGAAAAATCAATCAATTATTTTTCCAACGCATTACCCTGTTTATCTGGTAATTTGTCCATAGCAATCCTTATAACATCAATAATGTAGATGATTCCGCAACCACCCATTGTTAATAGCTTAATAACACCCATACCATAATAACCTAAATAAAATCTGTCCACTCCTATTGTTCCTAATAAAATTGATAAAATTAATGCTACTGTTTTGTTTTTCATTATTGAATACCCCTCTTCTAAATATTGCATTTATGATTAATTAACTATATATATATATTATCAAAACATAAACAACATTCCAATACCCTATTGGGTAGTATTTGTGTATTTATTCTAATCAACGGTCAGTAAAATCTAAAACATCTAATCCATTATTCAAAATCTTTGCATAAATCATATTAACAAAAACCAATTTTAACCGGCTCTAAATAAATGTTGAGGTAAGAAAAAATAGAGCCTACTAAAAAATTAAAAAAATTTAAAAAAGTAGAGCATATTTGAAAAAAATCCATTTCTGCTCCTGTTACCAACGGCTTTACAGAAGGCTGTAACAATAAAATCAAAGTTCTTAAAAGAAACGCATACGGTTATCATAATTTTAACCGTTTTCGTAATCGTATCTTACATATGTTTTCTTATCAAAAGACCAATATACTTAAACA
>DGFJ01000007.1 GCA_002391625.1 Ruminococcaceae bacterium UBA3903
AGATGTGTATAAGAGACGCGTCTGCCACTGCTGTTGACATCTTTTTATTTGACATCTCTAATTGTTTGTCTATAACGTTTATGTGTCGAGGCGTTATATCTGTTGCAGTTACATTGTACCCTTTATCCAGCAGGGAAAATGCATATACACCTGTACCTGCAGCACAGTCTAGTATATTGCCACTACTTGGAAAGTTATTTTCAAATGCACGGAGCGTAGTAATTAGCTCAACCCTTCGTGCATTATTAGTTGTCAATCTGTCTTCTTCCTTATAATTTTCATAACTCTCAATTACGGAATTCATTTTTACACGTCCTTAGTTTTTAAAGTACATATATACCTGACATTTTATCATACCATTATATAGCTTACGACGTTTATCAGCTTTCCTGCCAAATAAATATTCAAAATCTTCATCAGGACTAATAATCGTATAGCTATGCCCCTGCCTTTTATCAAACTTTTCTCCCATAATTTTGTATAAGTCCTGTGCCTGCTCTATATCTAGCAACCGTTCACCATATGGAGGATTACAAATAACAGAGCATCTTTCAAAAATGTTTGTATAATCCCTTATATTTCGTTGCTCAAATGTTATTTTATTAAAGACACCAGCTTTTCTGGCATTTTCCTTGGCTAGCTCTATGGCATTTTCGTCTATATCATAACCATAACCATGAAAGTCGCAATCAGTTTTAACAGCATCCTTTGCTCGCTGAAATTCATCATCCCACACCTTGTTTGGGATGTTACTCCAAAACTCCGATGTAAAGCTTCGGTGTAAACCGGGTGCTATATTTAACGCCTTTAATGCTGCTTCTATTAAAATTGTACCTGAACCACAGCACGGATCAACAACTGTATGGTTACTCATTACATGGGATAAATCACACATAACCGCCGCCAAGGTTTCCTTTATTGGGGCTTCTGTAGCAACAGCACGGTAACCACGTTTGTGCAGCCCCTGACCGGTTGTATCAATCATCACCTGTACGTTATCCTTCAAAATTAAAAACTGGATTTGATAGTTCTCCCCTGTTTCTTCAAACCAAGAAATTTTGTAGGTTTCTTTTAAACGCTCAACAACAGCTTTTTTTATTATCTTTTGGCAATCTGGGATACTGGCAAGCTTTGAATTAAGGCTGCTGCCTTTTACAGGAAAACAATCTGTTTTACCTATCCATTGCTCCCATGGCAAGCTTTTTACACCTTGAAAAAGTTCCTCGAATGAGGTTGCCTTAAATGAACCCATTAAAATCAATATACGTTCGCTGTATCGTGAACAAATATTAGCACGTGCCAATATATTAAAATCGCCGCTAAAAAACACTCTGCCATTTTCTGGTGCAACATTTTCCGCATCCATACGTTTTAGCTCGTTAGCAACAATACCCTCTGTGCCTAATAAACATGGTGCAACCATTTTTATATTCATATCATATCTCCTATTACCCGTTTTGTATTACTATTACAATATATTTAACATTACAATCAAGCGTAGTTTAGCTTGTAAATTAATATTCACCAAAGTGAAATTCTGTGAATAACAAGCGTTGACAGCGTGAAAAACAATAAAACTAGACAGCCAACAGAACTGATGTCTATTGGCTGCCAAAAGTTTACTGTGATAAGAGTATATCACAATTATTTAATTGATTCAATGAGATTATTCCTCATCTGGGATAAGTAAACCATATCTGCCGTCATTTCTGCAATAAACAACGTTTATGTCATCTGTATGGGCGTTTCTAAACATAAAGAATTTATGTCCTACCATATTCATTTGTAGAATAGCTTCCTCTACAGACAATGGTTTTACAGGAATAGATTTTGTTTTAGCAACATCGAACTCATCCTCTTCGATATCCACATCCACAGGGTTTTCTTCTATAAAGCTTTCGACTGCTACGCTTCTAATTCTTTTTTCTAAACGTGTCTTATTTTTACGAATTAGACCTCCCAATATATCAATTACTTTATCAAGGGCTTCGTTCATTTCGTCACAAGAACCCTCTGCACGATATACTAAACCGTTATCTCTTATTGTTACTTCTACAGTTTGTCTATTTTTATGAACAGTTACTGTTACATTTGCAGTAGCATCCTCGCCAAAAATACGCTCAAACTTTCCGAGCTTTTTCTCGACACGCTCCTTAAAGTTGTCTTTTAAGTTTACTTTTCTAGCTGTGTAGATAATTTTCATACTGCAATCCTCCTGATTTATATTTCCAAGGACAACAGAAAAAGTACTGTTTCTGTTTCCTTGAACCAATTATAACATATAATTTATAAAAAATAAATATATTTTGTAAACTTTTTATAATTTATTTTTTAACACAGTAAAAATAGCAGTAAATTTGCTATAAAGCTTTAGGTTATACTAAAGGAGGCAAACACATCATCAATTCCGCTGTCCATTTCTTTCCACTGCTCCGCCCCTATTTCATTGTCAATAATTCCGGCGCCTGTACGTTTAACGGCAATGATGACATATTTATCACTTTTAAGCAGAACATATGCCGAAGGATTTGCCTGTAGTACGCTTTCGTCAAAATTTTCCACATCGTAAATTTCCAACCAAAACAAAAAGGCAGAAGATAAATCGCCATTATCATATAAATATTTATTGTAAAAAATTATATGATCTATTGCGTTGGTTGAATCTACATTATCATCATATACATCAGATTGTATAATAACCGTTCTGTTTATCCAATAGTCCGGCATAGTCATAGTAAAACCGTATTCTGAGTTAACATATTCATTATCCAGCAAAACGCCAACATTAGCTTCAGAATGCTTCTCGTTTGGCAGTTGACTGCTACTGTAGGAGAAGCTATTAGTGCTGCTAGTGTCACTATTTTCTGATATAACACCAGAAATATTGTCAGCAGCTTCAATAGAGGAATTATCATACTGCCATTTACAGAAATATTGTCGTCATGTGTCTTTTCTGTGCAAGATGATAATAAAGTAACTATGATAATAGATAATATGAAAATATTTGATAAAGTCTTTTTGCTATTAAACATCCTTACCTCCAAAATAAAAACAGGACAGAAAAACTGCCCTGTACGGTATAATTATGGTTTTATATTTTTTCGTGGTCTGCGAGCAGGTGCATCTGTACCACGTTTTAAATCAGATATTTTCTCATCACTGGTCTGTTTAAAGCGTGACATCATATCCTCGAAACTTGAAGCATCGTTACTACGCTTATTGCCTTGCCATTCAAAGTTTCCAGGGCTGGTTACTGGTGCTGCTGCTGGCTTATCAGGTCTTCTACTGTATCTTCTGTTGCTGCTGCCACGGTCACCACGGTCATTACGGTCACCGCCACGGTCATTACGAAAATTGCGGCCACCACGGTCGTTCCTGTCACCTCTGTCATTACGACGAGGACCATCACCGTTATTGCCGTTGTTATCCATTGCTTTTTTGATTGATAGGCTAATTTTTCCGTCATCACCAACAGATAAAACCTTAACCTTTACAACCTGACCTTCTTTTAAATGATCACGAATTTGATTAACGTATGTGGGTGCAACCTCAGATATATGAACCATACCTGTTACACCATCAGATAAATCTACAAACGCACCAAAATTTGTGATACCTGTTACTTTTCCTTCCAAAACACTTCCAACTTCAAGCTGCATTAGAAACAATGTCCCCCTTAGGTAATTTATAAGAGCCGATTTTTTTACTCACCGGCAATATTGATAAAAATACGTTCGCCTTTATAGGCAAAATCAAGATTTTCTCTAGCTAGTTTTTCTATGTATTCAGCGTTTTCATCTTCACCAGAGTTATATACAGCTGAAATCTCATCATTCTTTACCTCTTGAATGACTATTTTATCACGAATACCTGATAGCTCATTGGTTTTTTGACTAATTTGAACCTGCTGAGTAATCAAGGTAACAACTGCATATATAACAAAAACACTTAATGCTAATGATATAATAATTCTAAGTTTACTCTTCTTCTTATGTTTGGGTTTTTCAATTTTTATTTCTTTTACTGGCATAATCTCACCTCTTCCAAAAATACGAAGAAAAATTTGTACACTTTTTATTATTATACACCACTTTATATCAGAGTTGCAAGATTTTTTCTAATTTTTTGCAAGTTTTTTTCTATGTATAGGTTTCCAGCTAATTACAGGCTTAAAAAGTTTTATTATAATTCTTATATTGAATTTTATAATAGCTTTGCCAAGCTTTATTACCTTCTTAATTGCTATGGCAATAAATCTAAACAATTTTCCTGTTACTAGCCCAACGGTATATCTAAAGAGCAGTAATCCTAACAGCTCCCCAAAAACAGCGAACAGACGCACCTCTCCACGATTATAAGCGATTGCAAATAAAAAGGAAACCACAGCACATATTATCATAAAGACTATATCTTGGATAAAAACCGCTACTCTACTGTTTATTTCCAAAAACCGCAAAAATCTAAATACATCATTTAGGACACCTAAAAAAAGCCCTAAAACTATTGCGAAGAAAAAAACTGTTAGTTGGTCGGTTACGGTATATTCCAAACAGCACCACCCTTACCTAAATAACCGTGACATAAAACCGCCGGACGGTCTGTTTTCGGTATATATCATAGAGATTATTTCGCCCTCTACTGTAACCTCACCTAAATCAAGACTAAGTTTATTTATGTGTAAGGATTTTCCACGAATATTCAGTTCACCATAATCTGTATAAATTACAACCGTTTCTTCATCAAAGCTGCCAACCTCGCTGACACCCGTTAAAGATAGGCAATGCCTATTTTCTAAAATAAGGCTATGTGGAGATTGTAGTTTTTGCTTGTTCTCCGCCATATTGCACCTCCATAATCATTATAATCAAATTTTATGAAAGTAAAGGTGCATTTATGATTTTTTATTTATTCTATTATTTTATACATAGAGGGTGCATCATCCTTTTTGGCATATTCATTAACTTCTATTATCTCTGCCTTAAATGGTTTAGTACCCATCTGTACCTGAATAATATCCCCAACCTTAACATCATATGATGCACGTGCTGGCTTATCATTTACTAACACACGCTGTGCATCACAAGCTTCATTTGCTATAGTTCTACGTTTAATAATTCTGGAAACCTTTAAAAATTTATCTAATCTCATAATAATATTCCTCCGTATTTTCAAAGCTTCTATTATTGAAGCACAGAAATTTAGAACCGTATAAAGATATATTAAAATCTATTATCAAATTTATAATATTTATCATAGTCATATTATCAAATACAATCATATCACGACGGTAAAATAAAAAAATTAAATATAGAAAAATCCGGCTTCGACAACCGAAACCGGAAAGAACGTCATTAGTAATCTATTACTTATTAACAGATTCTTTAAATGCTTTGCCAGCTTTAAAGGCAGGTACCTTAGAAGCAGGAATAATAATCTGTGTATTAGTTCTAGGGTCACAACCTGTTCTCTCATTGCGTGTACGTTGCTCAAATGTACCAAAACCAACTAATTGTACCTTTTCACCCTTTGAAACAGTTTCTACTACTGTATCTAATAGGGCAGCCACTGCTTTTTCTGCATCTTTCTTTGAGATTTCACTTTTCTCTGCAACTGTTGAAATTAATTCTGATTTGTTCATAACATTAATCCTCCAAAAAAAATTATAGTCCAGACTTTTTTGCTTCATCCCACAAGCCATCCAGCTCATGTATATCAGCATCCTTAATACTTATTCCACGTTGTTCAGCCATATTCTCAACAGCGTTAAAACGTGTAATAAATTTATTACAAGCATTATATAGTGCTTTCTCTGGATCGGTTTTTATAAAACGAGATACATTTACTGCTGAAAACAGCACATCTCCCATTTCATCCTCTAGCGAATGTTGGTTTCCTGTTTCAATAGCTTCTTTAAGCTCTGCAACTTCTTCGTCTAATTTGTCAAGTGCACCATCAACACTGTCCCAATCAAAACCAATTTTTGACGCTTTTTGTTGAATTTTTTGGCTTCTCATTAATGACGGTAATGCTTTTGAAACACTGTCCATAGCCTGTGCTTGAGTTGACTGGGATTTAGTTTTCATTTTAATATCATCCCAGTTTTTTAGCACCTTATCAGTAGTATCTGCTATAACATTTGAAAATACATGTGGATGGCGAATAATTAATTTTTTACAAATGCCGTCAGCTACATCATTAATATCAAAAGAGTTATTTTCACTTTCTATTTCAGCATGAAAAACAACCTGTAACAACACATCGCCCAGCTCTTCCTGCAAAAGCTTGGCATCGCCATTGTCTATTGCTTCTACTACTTCATATGTTTCCTCTATAAAATTTTGTCTTATAGATTTGTGTGTCTGCTCAATATCCCAAGGACAACCACCAGGTGCTCGTAAAAGCTTCATAATGGCAACTAGATCATTAAAGGTATATTGTTCTTTTTCCTGAAAATTCATTATGAAAGTCACCTCCAAATATTAACAGTTAAAATGACTTGAAGACCATTTTACCTTATTAAGTGACGTTTTTCAAGTACTTTTGCAATTTTATTTCCTTTAGGCAACATTTGTATATCCTCTTTTGAAATACCTCTTGTTAAGAATAATACCATAATATACACTATTCCTGCAACAAGTATTGCAAAAACAGTTGAAATTTTACTAGGAATTATTTTTGATGCTAAACCGTAGCCCGCCCATGCGGCGGCGGCACAACAAACAGCAGATATCAGTGGCTTAACCAGTATTTTTGCAAAATTTGGAAGTATTTTCGTTTCCTTGCACAAGAAATATAAACCTACAACAGTTATAAATAAATAACCCACTAATGAGCCAACTGTAGCACCCTGTATGTTAATAGAAGGTATTCCCACCAAAGTATAGTTAAGTATTATTTTTATTATCATACCCACGGTTAGTAGCTTTAAAGGTAAATCCATACGTCCAACTGCTTGTAGCATACTGCATATTGGTGTGCTGGTTGCAATGAATATAACTGATATACCCATAACCTGTAATACGCCTGATGCTATTTGTATTTCGTCAGGCTTGTTATATATCAAAGATAAAATAGGTGTAGCCAATACAGACATACCAAGACCTGCAGGTAAGGTAAAAAGCATAGTAGAGCGTAAAACAGTTTCTATACCTTTTTTTAGTTGTCCCTTATCACGAGCTGTCCAGGCTGTTGTAATAGACGGCAATGCGCTAGTACCAAATACTTGGGTAACAGCAGTAATTAACATCATTAGAGTTAAGGCATATCCATAGCAGCCAAATAAATACGTTTGTATGCTGTAGTCACCGGCGGAATCTGTGGCAAATCTGCTTGCATCTAAAAAGCCATAAATATTCTGTAATATTTGTGGGTCATTATTCATTATATCCAGTATTCTAGTTTGCACCAATATAGAATCTATATTGCCAGAAATACTCATTACAATAGCACCTAAACCAATAGGTATAGCCGTAGTAGCCAGCTGTTTAATAAGGGATTTTCCTGACCTAGCTGGTGGAGATGTGGCTAAATCAAGTCTTGTAATACCATCACCTTTAAATTTATATCTTAAAAGTAAAAATATAAATCCAAAGAATGAGCCTAACGCTATACCCATAAATGCGGCAGCTACAGTATAACCCATTAACAATGAATTAAAGGTTTCGTAATCGGCTATAGCTTCACCTAATATAGTACCATATGTGTTAAATTCTGCTGTACACATATTGTTTACAAAATATGCCAAACATAAACCAACAAAAAGCTTACCTGCCGCTTCAATAATTTCTGATATAGCAGTAGGGGTCATATTTCTAAGACCCTCAAAGTAGCCTCTGTATATAGACATTAAACAGCCAAATAAAATGGTAGGTGCCAACATAATAATAGCATAAATGGTGTTTTGTGAATTAATTACCTGTACAAACAGAAAGCCACCAGCTATCATGGCGACAAAACATAAAATACCACTGGTTATAAAAAACGGTATTGAAATTCTGTGTATTTTTTTTATATCATTATATCGGTGCTGTGCTACGCTTTCAGATACCATACGAGATATAGCAATGGGAAAACCTGCCGTTGCCAACATAAATAAAGGGTTGTACAATTCATAGGCATTGTTAAACATACCATAGCCTACACCGTCCACGATATTAGCAAAAAGTATCTTGTATATCATACCCATGATTTTTACTATTACCATGCTCATACCAAGTATCATAGCACCTTGTATAAATGACTGTTTTTTAACAGTTGTTTTCTTTTTGGCCGCCTGTGAAATATCTATAAATGCTTCATCACTAGTTTGAGATGTATTTTTTTTAATTTCTTCGTTTTGAAGTGTAGAATTCTGCTGTCTTCGTTTTTTTATAAATTCTGGTTCTTCCTTTGTATATCTGTTTTGTTTCTTACTTTTACTGTAACGCTTATTACTATTATTAAAGAAATTTGCCACCTAGACACCGTCCTTTATCACAAAAATACAGGCGGGAATACCCGCCTTTTTTTATTTGTACTTAATGAAATACAATATTAAGCTATTACAGATTAATTGTCAAATTCTTTGTCAAAAAAATCCTTGGCATCATTTTTAATATCCTTAGCTGTTTCTTCGACCTCATCAAAAACCTCACCAATATTTTCCTTTAGGTCAACGGCTTTTCCGGCAATATCGTCCTTGATTTCTTCAGCTGCTTTTGTACAGCAAAAATCATCGTCCTTGGATTTTGCTTCATCCTCCACATCAAAGGCCATGTCGTTAACAGAGGTTTCTACATTTTGGGGCTTTTCCTCATCCATTTCTAATCTGGCACCACATTTTGAACAGAAAGAAGCTGATTTCTCGTTTTCTCCACCACACTGCTTACAAATCTTTTTGTTTTTAGCAGCAATAATCATTTTTTGAGTTGCCTGATAATTGTCTTCCAAATCAGCTAACTCCTGTATCTTTTCCTTCATAATATCATGGTCTAAGTTACCTGTTTTAGAGCTTTCAAAAACATAATCACCCAATGCTTCTTTTTTCTTGGAAATTTCGCTGCATAAACCTGCGGCCGCGTACTTTAATTTTGATAAATCTACAATCTGCTCTGCTTTTTTTCCAACAGCAGAAGCAGCTGATTTAGCATTAACTACTACATCGTCAAATAGACTCATATATAACATCTCCTTATGGCTGTTGCCATTTTTTTATATTATAACACCAGTTATATTCATATTCAACCAAATCCTATACAAATTCAACGAAATATTTTCTCGTAAAACGGTTCATATGCCGATTTACGTTTAATCATTTCTTCAAACTGATTAATATATTCATATGGATATTTATAGTTAAATATTCGCTCTAAATAGTTTGTGTTTGGATTTTTAAGTTTTGTTACAGCACCTGCTCCACATCCAAATATTGTGTGGGTTTCGTCCATAACAAAAACATTATACAATCCATCATAACCTTTTTTAGCATAACCAATATTTTCTAAATTGCCAACCATCCTGCTTTGTCTATATAGATAATACGGTCTGTATTCACATCTTGAAAGCTCAAGCTTACAACGAACGTGCATTTTAGCGGCATTTTCAGCATCTTTTTTGTATAGGCTCATACCCTGCGTTGTTAAATCAGATGCCTTTTTCATAGATAATGTATGAATAGTAATGCTTTCGGGGTCAAGCCGAATAATTTGGTCTAATGTATTACAGAAGCTTTCGTAGGACTCGGTTGGTAAACCAGCTATTAAATCCATATTAATGTGTTTAAAACCTACCTGACGAGCCAATTGATACGCCTCTATTGTTTCCTGTGCCGTATGCTTTCTGCCTATTAGCTCTAATATGTCATCGTTAAGTGTCTGCGGATTGATACTGATTCTATCAGCACCGCCCTCTAATATTGCCTTTAGCTTTGCCTCGGTTATTGTATCTGGACGACCAGCCTCAACGGTAAACTCTCTGCAAGTAGACATATCAAAGCTATTATTAATAGTTGACAATAGTTTTGTCAATAAATAGGGCTCTAAGGTTGTTGGTGTGCCACCACCTATGTACACTGTTTCTAAACGAAGTCCAAGCTTTTTAACAATATCCGCTGTACTTTTTATTTCTGTACATAAAAGCTCAACATACGGTTCAATAAGTTTTTTTGCTCGTTCAATGGACTGGGACACAAAAGAACAATAGCTGCAGCGTGAAGGGCAAAATGGTATAGAAACGTATAAGCTAAATGACCTATCCTGAGATAAGTCTAATATTGCTTTTTCGTTTTCCTCCGTTGCAATAGCTAGATTAGCCTTTTCCTCCGTAACAAGAAATTTTTCTATATAGTGGCTGCGTGCATTTTCAAAGCCCATCTCGTCTGTTAATGCTCTAAAAAGCTTTATTGGACGAACTCCAGTTAGAATGCCCCACGGCGGTGTATGACCTGTGTATTCTTGTAATAAATAAAAAATCAAAGTTGCAAGCACTCGCTCACATTCATTATCATAGTTGCTTATATTTGTACTTACCTTTTCTGTTCTGCTACCAAAATAATCGCATATTTTAGCTGTTGCTGTTATAGCTACAAAATCATTTTCCACATTGGACAGGGACGTAATGACACAAGGTGAAATAAAGTTAGCCTGTTCATCTCTACATACTTCTATTTTATCATTTGGAAAGAACAGGCGTATTAAATTTTCCATTTCATAATGAAATGTATGATTGATAATATATAGCTTCATTATAATACACCTAAATATGGATTATGTGATTTTTCATAATCTAACGTAGAGTTATCCCCATGTCCAGGATAAATAGTATAGTTTTTAGTTAACTCAGAAATTTTATGCAGGGAGTGTTTCATTTCTGTGTCATTGCCAGTAGGAAAATCTGTACGTCCCATAGAACATTTCATTAACGTATCCCCTGTAAATATATTGTTATCAACAATATAACAACCGCTACCTTGTGTGTGACCAGGTGTGCTAACATAAGTGATTGAGCTATTGCCAAGTGGTAATAGCTCATTGTTCTTTAGCAATATATCTGCATCAATAGGAGCTAAAGGCTGTGTCATTGTAAATTGGGATAGATTTAACTTCTTTTGTGTCAAAAAATCCTTTTCTTTTTCTCCAATGGCTATCTTAGCGTGGGTTAAAGCATATACCTTTAATACAAATCCAATATGGTCAAAATGCCCATGAGTAAGCAAAATATACTTTAGATTATTTTCGTGATTATTGGAAAGCTTTTGAAACAGCTCCATTGACTCATAGCCAGGGTCTATTAATGCTTGTTCACCAGTATCAGCATCAGTAATCAGGTAACAATTTTCCATATAATCACCAAGAATAAATTTTTCAACCTTAATCATACGGGTAACAACTCCTTAGAATTAAAAATCATAGTTACAGGACCGTCGTTAAGTAGGCTAACCTGCATATCAGCTCCAAAAACTCCCTTTTCTACTTTATGTACGCCATTATCCAGCATACATTGGCAAAAATATTCGTACAATGGGTTGGCTTTTTCAGGCTGTGCGGCTTTACCAAAATAAGGTCTGCGACCTTTTTTACATTCGCCACACAATGTAAAATTAGATATAACCAATACGTTTCCACCAACATCGTCTAGCGACAGGTTCATTTTATCATTTTCATCACAAAAAATACGTAATGTTGCTAATTTAGCAGCCAATACCTCAGCGTCTATTTTTTCATCATTATTGTCAACGCCCAATAATATTAAGAACCCCTTATCTATACTGCCAACAATATTATCATCAACAATAACCTTAGCATTTGCTACTCTTTGTATTACAGCCTTCATTTATTATAACAATCCTTTCTTTACGTTCTGTTAATAGATTCTATACCATTAATAGCAGTCAATCTGTTGATAACGCCCTTTAAATGCTCCATGCTGTTTACTGTAATGGTAAAGTGCATAACTGCCATACCATTTTTATTTTCACGAGAATTCATATTATGAATGAATATATGCATAGACGACAGCTGATTTGTTATATCAGCCAACAGACCTGTTCTATCTGTAGCAGTTATTATCAGCGTAGTTTTGTAGGACTCATTAATTTCTCCTGCCCAATGTGCTGAAACCCAACGTGCAGGATCTTCACTGGTACTAATGTCCGATGGAACATTTTTACAGCATTTTTTGTGAATAGAAACGCCAAAGCCACGGGTAATAAATCCAATAATATCGTCACCGGGCAATGGATTACAGCATTTTGACAATTTAATTAGCACATCATCAACCCCGTCGATAAGTACGCCACTATTAATTTTGGCTTTTCTAGGTTGATTATCCACAATCATATCTGGAGTGATTTCCTTTTCAGGCTGTACATAATGCTTTACATATTCGTCCTTTATGCGAGGCATTAGCTTCCACAGCTGTATTCCCCCATAGCCTATAGCAGCATACAAGTCATCCATGGTAGTAAAATTTTTCTTCATGACAAGTGCAAAGAAATCTGCTAAATCCTTATCAGTAATTTTAATGCTATTTCTGTGAAATTCTCTCTCTACTATACCCTTACCCTCTAAAATATTTTCTTCTCTGCATTCCTTTTTAAACCAAGACCGTATTTTACCTCTGGCTTCACTTGTTTTGACAATATTCAGCCAATCACGCTTTGGGCCACCACTGTCCTTTGCTGTTAGTATTTCTATTATTTCACCGGTAATTACCTTATGGTCAATAGGGGCAATTTTACCATCTACCTTCGCACCAATCATGCTATTACCTACCGCAGAATGTATGGCATAGGCCATATCTATCACCGTTGCTCCCATTGGCAGGTTAATGACATCACCCTTTGGAGTAAATACAAATACCTCCTCTGGTGCCAGGTCTGTTTTTATATTTTTAATTATATCAGTTTCGTCCTCAAATTGATTTTCCAGCATCTGTCTAATCCACTGAACTTTTTCCCCCATCTTGTCAGTTTTATTAATACCCAGCTTATATTTCCAATGTGCTGCTATTCCATATTCAGCTGTATGGTGCATCTCCCAGGTTCGAATTTGCACTTCAAATGGGATACCCTCTTTACCTATAACTGTTGTGTGCAAGGACTGGTACATATTTGGTTTTGGCATAGAAATATAGTCTTTGAATCTATTTGGCAATGGCTGAAAAAGGTCATGAACTATACCTAAAATGTTATAGCAATCATTTATTGTATTGACAATAACACGCACAGCAAAAATATCATATATTTGCTCTATGGTTTTTCCACGCATATATGTTTTCCTATATATTCCGTTTATGCTTTTTACCCTGCCCTCTAAGTAAATATCATCTACTGTACCCTTGGCACGATTAACAATTGTATTTTTAATTTCATCTATAAAAATGGTACGCTCGTTTTCAGTAAGCTTTAGTGCTTGTTCGATTTCTTTATAGGCAACAGGGTCTAGGTACCGTAGCGAAAGGTCCTCCATCTCTTCCTTTACCGCTCTAATACCAAGACGATGTGCTATAGGTGCGAAAACCTCCATATTTTCTAAGGCTTTATCACGACGTTTTTGTTCACGCATACACTCTATTGTACGCATATTGTGTAATCTGTCAGCCAGCTTAATGATAATAACCCTAATGTCATCGGCCATAGCAATAAGCATTTTTCTAATATTTTCAGCCTGTTGTACTTCTCGATTTAAGTATGGTATTTTTTTTAATTTTGTAACACCGTCAATAAGATTGGCTATGCTGTCACCAAACTCCTTACGTATTTCATCTATGGATACGTTTGTATCTTCTACAACATCATGTAGCAATGCGGCTACAACAGACTCTGTATCCATACCTAAATCCACCAGTATGCAGGCAACAGAAGTAGGATGTAAAATATAGGGTACTCCTGACACACGACGTTGGTCACCATGTGCTTCCAACGCTAGAGCGTAAGCTTTTTTTATAAGCTCAGTATCAAAATCTCTACCGCTTTTTTCTATCATATTCATCAGTTCATTAAAGTCCTGATAATGTACTATTGCTTTCCCCATAAACTACAACCCCTTCTATTTAATTAAAAAATCATTTTACCAATTTTTTAATTATCTCCGCACTTTGCAAATCCACCTTACCCTCAAACGGTAATAGCTTTATTAACATTTTACCCGAATTTTCCTTTAATTCTATTAAGGACAGCTCACTCATGGCATATAAAATAGTCATTAGCTTTCCATATGTAAGCTTTGTATTATTAAGCCTAGTGTATAAAACGCTGGCAGAGTAATGCCACCCGTCATGCTGCCGTAAAAAACGAAAAACTGAGGCAAATTCATCTCTAATTGGTAATAGGCTTTGACGCTGTATATCATTAATATCCTCGCCACGAACCAAAGCTTCAAAATCCCATAGGCTCTCTATGATTTTATCCATTTTCTGAGAAGTAAACTTTATATCTCTAAGTATAATAGATAGCGTGGTCTTTCCGTTGTAAACATTGACATCTATAGTAACGGCTAAATCCAACACATCACCCATAATATACGGAAAGTCATCCTTTGCTGTACCAAACATCAAGGCTTCAATAGTGGTATCACCTCGTGTAAACACCAGTCGCAAATGTTTACCGCCACCTATAGGAATAATACTTTTAAGCGTCATATTATATAAACCAAACAGCGGTGTGGGATTGCCAGCACCAAATGGTTCTAGTGCGGTTAATTGCTGTGCCATATCAACAGATAAAGCAGAAGGATTTAGCTTACAATCTATTTCTAAAACTGGCAGCGGCATTTTTCCTAAGCCTTTAGCATATTGGTTAATTCTAATAGTAAATTCATTTATGTTTTCTTTATCAAGGCTAAGTCCCGCTGCCATAGGATGCCCACCAAAATGTGACAATAGATCAGAACAGCTAGTAATAGCATCTATCAAAGAAAAACCCTTTATACTTCTGCCCGAACCTTTAGCACCGTTTTCATCCCAAGTAATAACTATAACAGGCTTACCGTATATTTCCTTTAATCTGGATGCCACTATTCCTATTACACCTGCATGCCAATTTTCACCGCTTATTACTATTATTCGTTGTGCCTTAATAGTGGGATTATCCTGTATATAGCTTTTTATCTTTTCTAAAATTTCTCGTTCAATGTCTTGTCGCAGGCGGTTATCTTCACCTAATTCAGCCGCAATTTCCTTAGCAACAGCAGCATCCTCTGTCAGTAAAAGCTTAACAGATTTTTCTGACAATCCAAGTCTGCCACAGGCGTTTATACGAGGAACTAAAGTAAAAGACAAGCGTCCAGCAGAAATTTTGTTACCCTTTAAGCCTGCATCATCTAACAGTTCCTTTATCCCTAATCTTTCAAGGTTATTTATTGACTGTAATCCATATTTAACAATTATTCTGTTTTCTCCTGTTAAAGATACTATATCACCTATAGTACCCATTGCGGTTATATCAGAATATTTTTTTAGAAGTAAATCTACATCAAGATTCTCATCCTCTAGTGCCATTAGTAGCTTAAATACTACGCCAACACCAGATAATTCCTTAAATGGATAATCACAATCTGGTCTGTGTGGGTTAACAACTGCTACAGCATTAGGCAGTACAGCAGGTGTTCTGTGATGGTCTGTTATAACAGTATCTATACCTAGTTCATTGGCATAATCTATTTCCAAAATGGCTGAAACACCGTTGTCAACAGTTATAATCAGTTTCACTTCATATTCATTAATTTTGTCAATAGCACAAGTATTTAGTCCATAACCCTCGCTGTCACGTGACGGTATATAGTACATTACATCAGCACCAACACCATCTAAATATGAGTATAGCAAGGCTGTAGATGTTACACCATCAGCATCATAATCACCATAAATACAGATTTTTTCACCATCATTTAAAGCTTTATTTATCCTGTTCACAGCTTTTTCCATATCAGTCATAAGGTATGGGTCAATAAGCTCATTGTCATCAGATAAAAATTGATATATAGACTCTTCCGATGTTATACCACGGATATCCAACAGCATAGCTATAATTGGCGGAACATCAAAGGAAGCCGATATTTCCTTTGCTTTGTCCTTATTAAGTTTTAAGACACTCCAATTTTTCATATAAAAAACCTACCGTTAAAATTTTATTTATCTGCCGATAATAGCATTTCCTCGGCGTGTTTCATAGTTAATTCTGTTATAGATACTCCACCAATTATGCGTGCCAGCTCTTTAACACGCTGCCCATGGTTAAGGAATTGTACCTGTGTATAGGTTCTGCCATCAGCCACATTTTTCTTTATAAAATAGTGGCTGTCAGCCAACGCCGCTATTTGTGCTTGATGAGTTACACATATTACCTGTTTGCTTTTAGATAAGCTTTTTAGCTTTAAACCAACCTTTTCTGTAGCGCTACCGCTTATACCTGTGTCAACCTCGTCAAAGATAAGTGTATCAATGATATCGTTGTTTGACAACACATTTTTTATTGCCAGCATCATTCTGGACAGCTCACCGCCTGATGCTATTTTTGAAACCGGTTTTGGTGGTTCACCAGGGTTGGTTGAAATTAGAAATTCTATTTTATCACAGCCAACACCGTTTAACGGGCATCGTTCCTGTAAAACCTGTAAATTGACATTTGGCATATCTAGGTAAACCATTTCTTTTTTTACTTTTTCTGTAAACTGTTGGCAGATGGCTTGTCTTTTTCTGGACAGTGCCTTTGCCTGTGCTTTGGCGGATTCTACAATTTTAGCATATTCTGCATTTAGCCTATCCAAATTAGCCTCATATTGTTCCAAGGCTTCCAATTCATCCTGACACTTTGCTAAATAATCTAACATTTCCTCCGCTGTGCTGCCATACTTCCGTGAAAGTCTATATATAGTGTCTAAACGCTGTTCTATTTCATCTATTCCAAATGAATCCATAGGAGAATCGTCAATTAGAGAAGCTATTTCCTGTGAACAATCCTGCAATTCATAGAACACGTTATTAATACGCTCATTTATATTGTTAACTTCTGATATATAGTCGCTTATTTCCGAAAGACTGTCCACTGTATCCTCTAGCATAGAAATTACACCACTGGTATCTTCATCACCATTTAAGCTACTATGTGCAAGCTCTAAGGCATTGGATATTTTTTCTTTGTTAACATAAACATTCTTTTCTTCCGTTAGCTGTTCATATTCCCCTGCCTTTAAATCTGCTTCCTCCAGCTCATCTATTTGGTATTTTAGCAAATCAATTTTACGCTCTCTGTCAGAGTCGTTGGAAACAGCATTATCCAGCTTATGTCTGCATTCCTTTAGGCTGTTGAATGTATCCTTATATTCATCTAACCCATTTTTTAGCTGACCTAGGCTGTCAATATAAGTTATATGCTTTTCTGGTGACATCAGCTGATAGCTTTCATGCTGACCATGAATATTAATAAGCTCTGATGCTATTTCTTTTAGGACACTAAGCGTTACTGGTCTTCCGTTAATACGACAATTATTTTTGCCGTTTATGTTAAGCTGGCGTTGCAATATTAGCTCATCATCATCTAGATCATAGCCAAGCTCAGACAGCTTATCAATAACAGAAGCTGTTACATCTGTAAATGTACCGCTAACAAAGGCTTTTGTTTCACCTGTCCTAATAATATCCTTGGACATTCGGTGTCCCAGCAAAGCGTTGATAGAATCTATCACAATAGATTTACCTGCACCTGTTTCACCCGTAAGAACGTTAAATCCACCGGTAAAATCAATATTTGTTTTTTCTATAACTGCTATGTTTTCAATATACAAAGAATTCAGCATAAATAATCGTTCCTTTTAGTAAGCTTCATTTATATAATTTTCTTAAGCTCTGATGTTAATGTAACGGCCTTGTTACTGCTACGAGCCACAATAAAAATAGTATCATCACCAGCAATAGTACCTAATACACCATCCCACTCCATAGAATCCAACGCAGTACAAACTCCCTGTGCCATACCGCTAATGGTATGCAATACTATCATATTAGAGGCAAAATCCACGCTAAGTACGGTGTTTTTAAAAATCGTATTGAAATTATTGCTAATATCTATGCTGTTTTTATTGCCTTGAGAGTACTTATATTTTCCATTGCCAGCTGGTATTTTTATTAGCCTTAATTCCTTTATATCTCTGGAAACGGTAGCTTGTGTAACCTTAAAGCCACCTTCACGGAGAAATTCTAATAAATCCTCTTGGGTTTCAATATTGTTTACTGCTATTAGTTCAAGAATTTTAGCATGACGCTGTGGTTTCATTACAAATCACCTTTCTTAAACCCCACGTTCGTTCAATTTATCATTTAATACAGTATAAAAGTTTTTTTCATCCATAGAAATTAAAGTTATAGAATTTTCATATTTTGAAACCTCTATAGTATCACCACATGACAGCGGTATAGAATCTTGTCCATCAACTGTTAAATAAGCTAATTCGTTTGTTCTGTCGGATACTTCCATTGCCAATTTAGAGTTATCGCCAAAAATAACAGAGCGTGAAAACAACGAATGCGGACAAATAGGTGTTAATAATATACATTGTAAATCTGGCTGAATAACGGGTCCACCCGCTGACAGGGAATATGCGGTTGAGCCTGTTGGTGTAGATAATAAAACACCATCAGCACGATAATCACATATTTTTTTGCCATTCAATGAAACTGATAAATCTATCATTCGTGACAATGATCCTCTGGAGATAACAGCCTCATTAACTGCAATAGTTTCCGTAGTAATATTTCTCTTTTTTACAACAATATCAAGCAGCATTCGCTGTTCAGTATAGTATTCACCTGTTAATAAATTGTCTAATTTATCAAGCTCAAATGGCTCCATGGTAGCTACAAAGCCCACTCGGCCAAAGTTAATTCCCAATAATGGTTTGTTGTATATTGTTGCATGCTTAGCAGTATGAATAATAGTACCGTCACCGCCAATAGTAATGATTATATCTGACGCTTTTGCCAATTCGTCACAGTCAGCCACCACCAAAATGCTTCTGTCACAAAATCTGTTAGACTGATTTTTTTCTATAACAGGAATTACACCCATAGACAAAACCTTGTCCACAACCTTGTAGGAATATGCTACTGCTTCTGCCTTGCTAGAATTGGTTACTATTCCAATTTTCATACTTATCAACCCTTTTTATCCAATGTTTTATGGGAAATTTCAACAAGCTCTTTTGGCAATATATCAGTACATAGCCGTCCATTATCTGATTTTTGTATATATATTAAATATTCTATGTTACCCTCTGGTCCCTTTATAGGTGAAAAATCTAAACCCAGCACAGAAAAACCATTTTCAATACAAAAGCTACATATCATTTCAACAACATTGGTATGCACCTGTGGGTCACGTACAACACCTTTTTTTCCTACGTTTTCCCTGCCCGCTTCAAACTGTGGCTTTATTAAGCATACAGCAGTAGCATTTTCATTCATAAGTTTTCGTGCAGCCGGCAGCACCAGCTTTAAAGAAATAAATGAAACATCAACTGAAAAAAAATCAATTAAATCGGGAACCTCTTTTGTAGTAATATATCTAACGTTGGTACGCTCCAGATTAACCACCTGCGGGTTAGTGCGTAGCTTCCAGTCAAGCTGTCCGTACCCAACATCAATAGAGTACACTTTTTTAGCACCATTTTGTAACATACAATCAGTAAAGCCACCGGTGGAAGCACCTATATCCATAGTAATTTTATCTGTTAAATTAATAGGAAAGGACTGCATCGCTTTTTCCAGCTTAAAACCGCCACGGCTGACATATTTGGGTGTACCGCCACGAACCTCTATTTTAGATGTAACAGGATAAACAGTACCAGCTTTATCAGCCTTTTGGTTATCAATATATACTAACCCAGCCATTATTATAGCCTTAGCTTTTTCTCTGCTTTGGGTATATCCTAACTCAAATATCAGTGAATCCAGTCGTTTTTTTTCAACCTTTTCTGCCACTTTTTTACTCCTTAATTCCATTAATTACATTTACTATGCCATCACAATCTAGGCTTAGCCTTTTTAAGCTGGACTGTACAGGCGCTTGCTTTATATACTTATCATCAATAGCTGTCAACGTAAATTCACAGTTATAGTTATAACGTGACAATTCATAATCGAAATGCTCACCTACTCCACCTGTGGCCATACCTTCCTCAAAAAAGAAAATCCTGGAATAATTTTGTGCAAACAATATTGCCTCTTTTGGTATAGGCTTAATTCTATTTAGCTTTAAAATGCATACGGATTTTCCTTGTTCAGCTAACCGATCTAACGCTATACAGCAGTTTGAAAAGATTCTGCCATAGGTTATTATCAAAATGTCACTGCTTTGGTCGCCATAAATATCATAGGTCTTTTTAGAACTGTGAAAGTCCTTTGGTCGGTAGCTTTGACTGCCACGTGGATATCTGATTACTATTACTTCGTTATTGGTATATGCAGAAACCTGCATTTCACGTTCCAGCTCATCAAAATAACAGGGGCTGTATATTATTACGTTTGGTACAGGGTTAAGCAGCGATACATCGAAAACGCCCTGATGGGTTTCGCCATCTTCTCCAACAATACCCGCTCTGTCAACGGCTATAATTACATGTAGCTTTTGGAGTGCTAAATCATGAATAATCTGGTCAATACTGCGTTGTAAAAAAGTAGAGTAAACAGCAAACACAGGCAATACACCCTCGGCGGCTAAACCACCTGCAAAGGTTACAGCATGAGCTTCTGCTATGCCTACGTCGAAAAATCTATCCTTATATTCGCTTGCAAATTCTGTTAAGCCAGTACCAGCAGCCATGGCCGCTGTTATAGCACATATACGCTTATCATCTTTTGCCATTTCACATAGCTTTTTGCCAAACACTGCGGAAAAACCCACTTTAGAACAATTTGGTTCTCCAGTTTCTATGTCAAAGGCAGAAATACCATGAAAACCCTTTGGGTCATTTTCTGCAAAGGAATAGCCCTTACCCTTAACGGTAACTGCATGAACCAAAACTGGACCTGAAACGTGCTTAGCAGCGTTTAGTGTATTGATTAATTGATGTAAATCATGACCGTCCACAGGACCATAGTATGCGAAACCCATATCGTCAAACAAAGTGCTTTTATACACCATATTTCGTAAGGTGGATTTTGAATGACGAATAATCTTTCTTATGGGATTACCAAGTATAGGTGTATGTGACAAGCCCTTCTCAACTCGTGATTTTGCCTTTAAGTATTTAGGATTAATTCGCATACCCTTTAAATACTTTGCAACTGCACCAACATTACGTGATATAGACATATGGTTGTCATTAAGCACCACTATGAAATTCTTTTTAGAACGACCTGCATTGTTTAGTCCCTCATATGCTAAGCCACCTGTTAAGGCACCGTCGCCAATTACCGCTACAGTACTACCGTCTATATCCAAAAGCTCTTTTCCTCTGGCAATGCCATAGGCGGCAGAAATAGATGTACTGCTGTGACCAACGTTAAACGCATCATAGGGGCTTTCCTCCCTTTTAGGAAAGCCTGATATACCACCCTCGGTACGGATAGTGTCTATACTATCAAATCTGCCAGTTAGCATTTTGTGTGTATAGCATTGATGTCCTACATCAAAAACTATGGAATCGTCAGTACCATTGAAAACCCTATGAAGTGCAACAGTTAATTCAACCGTACCTAAATTTGATGACAAGTGTCCACCGTTTTGTGAAACGGTTTCAATCATCTGTTCCCTGATTTCTTCACACAGAATATTAAGCTGTTCCAGTGACAAGGACTGTAGGTCATTGGGGGATTTTATTTTTTTTAAATATTTAAAATCTGCCATAGGACATCGTTCCTTTCGGCTGATACAATAAATTAGTAATCTCTGCTTGCTAGTTTCAGCGCTAGGTCTTTTAAGCCTGTAATATCACCTGAAAAATTCTCCAACGATTTTATAGCTTTGTCTGTTAGCTCATCTATTAAAAGCTTACATTTTTCCAAGCCTAGCAAAGAAACATAGGTGGATTTGTTGTTACCAGCATCACTTCCCGTTGGCTTTCCAAGCTTTTTCTCATCAGCTACAACATCTAAAATATCGTCCATAATTTGAAATGCGATGCCTATTGACTCGCCAAAATCTCTGGCAGCTTGTACCTGCCTATGGGTAGCGCCGCCTATTATGCAGCCCATTTCACAAGCAGCCTTTATCAGTCCACTGGTTTTTTTGCTATCCATCTCTCTTAAAACATCTATATTAGCAGTTTTATCCTCATATGTTAGGTCTATCACCTGACCGCCCACCATGCCGACAGCACCACAATATTTTGCCAGTACGGCTACAGCCTTTGTAGCTCTATATGCATTTTCCTCTGTGGCAGAGGATGACATTATTTCAAACGCTAATGCCTGTAGAGCATCACCAGCTAGTAATGCTGTATCTTCACCATACACAATATGATTTGCTTTCCTACCACGTCTATAGTCATCATCATCCATACACGGTAAATCATCATGTATTAGAGAATATGTGTGTATCATTTCTACTCCACAGGCAAATGGCATAGCTTGATTAAGGTCACCACCACACAAATGCGAAAACTCTAATACTAAACAGGGCCTTATTCTTTTACCTCCAGCCATCAAGCTGTACTCCATTGATTCTATCAGTTTTTTTTCTATACAATCCTTTGATGGTAAATACTCTATTAAAGCTTCTTCAATCTTGCTAATCATATTCATAATATACATTTTCCTTTTATCCGTGTTATTGTTCTTCCTTGGCGGTTAATACCGTTACCTTTTGCTCTGCATTTTTTAAGATTTTATAACAATATGCAGATAGCTTAGTACCTTCTTCAAATAGCTTTAAAGCTTCCTCTAACGGTAAATCACCGTTTTCTAGGGTTACAACGATTTCTTCTAAACGTGCAGACGCTTCTTCATACGATTTTGATTTCGCCATATATATCATTCCTTTATTTGATTTATTACGCAATCCAGCTTTCCCTTGCTTAATGTTATTTCTAAGTTATCGCCAACAGAAACATCATATATTGTTTTTACGGGCTTATCCTTAATCATGGGTATAGCGTAGCCTCTAGACAAAATATTAAGGGGACTAAGCACATTGAGCTTAGCCGACAAAGCAGACAAAGCAAGCTGGTGTTCATGTAGCTGGTGTTGAAAAGAATTTCCAAGTCTATTAGACATATTATCAATGGTTATGCCTAAATTTTGGATAAATCCTAAATCTGAAGACAATACCCTGCTGGTTGATAAGGCTTTTATCCTATTTTGTTCTGACGATATTTTGTTTTTTATCAAATACCCTAGGGTAAAGCTTATATTATTTAAATCATCAAACAGCTTTAGCATATCTGGCACAGCCAATTCAGCTGCCGCTGATGGTGTGGGTGCCCTCATGTCAGCTGCAAAGTCACATATTGTAAAATCAGTTTCGTGTCCTACCCCTGATATTACAGGAATATGAGAGTTAGCCACGGTTCTGGCTAAGCTTTCATCATTAAAAGCCCATAAGTCCTCTATAGAGCCACCTCCACGACCAATAATAATAACATCAACATTATTGTTATTATTAAAATAATTCATTGCATTTATAAGCTCTGGTACAGCCTTATCACCTTGAACAGTGGCAGGATAAAGCAGTACATTGGTCAAGGGGCATCGCCTAGCTAAAATCTGTTCTATATCACGCCTAGCAGCACCTGTTGATGATGTAATAACACCTATATTTTTAGGTAGCTGTGGCAATGGCTGTTTTTTACTGCTATCAAACAGCCCCTCGCTTTCAAGCTTAGCCTTTATCTGTTCATATGCCACAGTTAGGTCGCCTATACCATCGGGCTGCATTTGTTCAATGTAAAATTGATACTGTCCAGTTGCTTCATATACAGATACACGACCGCTTGCTATTATTTTCATTCCATTTTCAGGTTTAAAACGTAAACGTAAGGCATTACCTGCAAACATTACACATTTTATTACAGCTTTATCATCCTTTAAAGATAAATAAATATGTCCAGAGCGGTAATGGTCTATTAAATTGGAAATCTCACCTGACAGGAATATGTGATTTAAAACCTCGTCATCATCCATTAGAGATTTTACATAAAAATTAAGCTGTGAAATTGTTACAATGCTCAAAGCTACCACCCTGCCGTCCCCCCTTGCAACACCTAAAATTATATTAGGCTTTTAGTTACCATCTTTAATAGCTGTCAAAACAGATATTCCACCTGCATTGTCAGATGAAAATTCTGGTTGTGAAAAAATTGCACCAAGCTTTTCTGTAAAAGAATTTCTAATAATAGAGTTTGACATTACCCCACCAGAAAACAAAACAGGCATACTGCCATGCTCTACAATAATTCTTTTATACATATCCATCAGGGTTTGCTCAATGTATGCCAAAGCATATGCCGCCGTCTTTTCAGGGCTGTTGCTTTCGTTAAAAATTTTTTCACATTTATTTTCCACACCGGAAAGGCAACAATTTGTACCTTTTAGTGTTGATTTTACTTTTAGTTTTTCATTATAGCGTAACGCTAGCTTTTCCAGCTCAGTACCACAGGGAAATCCCAATCCAAGCATTACACCTACCCTGTCCACTATTTGACCAGCATTTAAATCCAGCGTCACCCCTACGGGGGTAGCTGTAATAATATTATTTTTATCTGGTTTAACAATTAACGCTTCAGTTGTACCACCTGAAACATGAAAAGCAAGAAAGGTTTTTGAAAGCAGTTCTAGCTTTTCAGCGGAATACAAGGCAGCAACAATATGTCCCTGTTGATGGGAAAACTCGTACAAGGGTACACCTAGCACCGTTGCCAGGATATGTGCGTTCGTGCTACCTACCGTGAAGCAAGGCATATATGAGCCTTCTATGCTTCGAGGTCTAGTTGATACGCCAACAGCATTAATATCACCTGTGTATACAGAAAACAACTCATCTATCAAAGCAGACAGCTGCTGCGTATGCAAAAACACAGCATCGCTCTGTCGTAAACCGACTGTGCCATGTTTAACAGGCAGCAGCTTTTTCTTTTGTAAAACTGTGCTGTTACTGTAAACTGCCACAGATGTTGTATAGTTGCTGGTATCCAGACCTAAATATCCATTCATACCGTTTCGTCCATATGCTCTTTAGCAATAGTACCTAACACACCATTAATAAAGGAGGCATCCTCTGCCGTTGAATATTTTTTGGCTAAAACAACCGCTTCGTTTATGGCAACGCCCACTGGATTGTCAGCCTTTGTAATATCTTCAACATACAGCATTTCACAAATTGCCAGCTGTAAGAGGCTTAAGCTAACCTTTGACATTCTTGAAATTTTCCATCCGTTGGAATTTTTCTCTATCATCCCGTTGATAGTGTCCTCGTTGATTGTTAGGTTATTAATAAGCTGCAATGTAAAATCATCTATCTGAAAGTCCCTGCTCTCCTCTGCTTTCAAGCAAAGCTCCTCAGTAGTATCATTATTAAACTGACGCTCAAAAGCCAAAATAAAAGCTTGTTCCCTTGCTTGTCTACGTGAAAGTTCCATTTTCATTGGTACCCATCCTTTATATTTATGATGTTTAGGTGCTAATCTTATCTGATTATTATACCACAATTCTGCATATAATCAAGAAAAACAGGTGGTAATATACAATTTTGTCTATTAATTATCCAACACATATTTTTCTTTATAGCTAAAATATTGTGTTTGCTTATCTAAAATGTTATAATCATCATATTAAATTTATGGGGTGTAACCAATGAATAATAACTACGGATATGTACCGTTCAACGTACCAAACAATCAAATTGTAAGCAATGATGTTATTAATAAACAAGCTGAAATAAAAGACATTAAAAGACTAGGTAACAAAATTGGTGGTTCACTGATTCTATATACAGTGCTTTCAAATGTACTTTCTATTGGATTATTACTTTTTGTTATAGTTAGTGGAGCATATGACCAAGCTAACCCTAACTATATTTCGGGGATAAATCCAACGGCGTATTATCTGCTTTCTGGCTGTATATCCATAGCCACCGCCGTTATTTCCGGAATATTTTTATGTAAGCTGTCAAAAAACAACATAGACCATGTAATCAAGCTTAAAATAGTAAATTTCAAAAAGACGCTGGCTTTGATGTTGGTATGTATGTCGTTTATATTTATTTCCAATATAGCTTTATCCCTGTTGAACTTAAATCTTTCACTGTTTGGTTTTAAAAACACAATACCAGAAAGCAACAGTGGCAGCTCCATTGTTGATTATGGCTTATATTTTTTATCAGTTGCAATTATTCCACCTTTAGTTGAGGAATTTTTATTTCGTGGTGCTATAATGGGCTCACTGCGAAAGTATGGAGATGGTTTTGCAATACTTATTTCCTCATTGCTGTTCGGGCTGGCACATGGTAATTTTGTACAGACACCTGTAACTTTTTTAGCAGGACTCTTAATGGGTGCTTTGACAATTTATACAGGATCGCTAATCCCATCAATAATACTTCATTTTCTTAACAATTCATTATCTGTAGTTACCGATATTGCTGTACAAACCTTCGGAGAACAAATACCAAGTGTAATGTATACAGGCTTAATGGTAGTGTCCCTTGTTGTCGGATTGCTGGCTATGGCATATTTAGCAAAGAAAGACAAGCATATACTTACGGTTCTGCCATCAAGCACCATAGCTACCCTAAAACAAAAAACGCTATATGTTTTCACAAGTGTTACCATAATTATTGTTGTTATAATTAACCTTATTACCGCAATAACAGTCGCAGTGGGTTCAGCATTATGAGCAACAAGAACAACGAATTTATGGAGGCGGCATATAAATTAGCTAAACAGGCAGCTGACATAGGCGAAGTGCCTGTGGGAGCAGTTGTTGTTCATAAGAATACGATTGTAGGCACAGGAATTAACCGACGTGAAACCGAGAAAAATGCACTGTGTCATGCGGAGATAGAGGCCATTAATAATGCTTGTAAAAGCTTAGATGGATGGCGGCTATGGGATTGTGAACTATATGTTACATTAGAGCCTTGCCCTATGTGTACGGGCGCTATTATAAATTCACGAATTAAACGTGTGGTGTTTGGTGCATACGATAAAAAATCTGGTTCCTGTGGGTCAGTAATTAATCTTTTAGACTACCCATATAACCATAAGCCTGTCATAACAGGTGGTTATATGGAGGATAAATGTGCAGAATTGTTAACCGATTTTTTTAAAAAGCTGAGGTATAAAAAAAACAGCAAGGAAGGTATATAGCACCTTCCTTGCTGTTTTGTGTCTTTATATAAATGCGTCTACGCTTAACATTAAGCTTTAATTAGATTTTAGTATTAATATATCCTTTATCATACATAGCCTGTGCTGCCAATAGGATACCAATTTTTCCGCTGTGGAAGTTTAGTGAGCCTTGCAGCCATGCGGAATACGGCTCTCTTAGTGGTGCATCTGCTGATAATTCAATAGTTGAGCCTAACGTAAAAGCACCAGCTGCCATAATAACCTGACTGTCATACCCAGGCATATCAGCGGGTTCAGGCACAGCAAAGGAATCTACTGGCGCACCAGCCTGTATTCCACGACAAAATTCTATTAGTGCATCATTAGATTGTAAATTTAAAAGCTGTATAATATCTCCACGGGTGCTGTCCACCTTTGGGTCTACATCAAAGCCTAATAGCTGAAATAATGCAGATGCAAATACAGCAGTTTTTAAAGCCTCCCCCGTTGCGTGTGGTGCATTAAAAGCACCTAGAAACAATTCCCTGTTAACGCCTAGCGTTGCCCCTTGCTCCTTTCCTATACCTGGTGTGGTTAAGCGGTATGCACATTGCTCTACTAAAGCCTTACGTCCGGCTATATATCCACCTGTTGGAGCTATACCACCACCTGGATTTTTTATTAATGAACCTGCCATTATATCAACACCATAGTCTAGTGGCTGTTCTTTTTCTACAAATTCGCCATAGCAGTTATCAAGCATTACAATGGCACTGGATGCTTTCTTTTTAGCTATATGGGCAATTTTGGAAATTTCATCTATTGTTAGGGATGGGCGTAGCTCATATCCACGGGAACGCTGTATGTAAACCATCTTTATGTCAGAGTTAATTGCCTGTTCTATTGCTGCGTAATCTGGTTTACCATTTAAATCTAAAGGAACCTCTTTATACTTTATCCCAAAATCCAACAGCGAGCCTGAATAGTTACCGGATAGCCCAATGGCGCTTTGCAATGTATCGTAGGGTGTTCCTGTAACAGACAGCATAATATCATCTGGACGCAGCATACCAAACAACGCCACGGTTAATGCGTGTGTACCACAAACAAAATTATATCTAACCAATGCATCCTCTGCATTAAACACGGTTGCATATACTCTGTCAAGTGCCTCTCTGCCTCTGTCATCGTATCCATACCCAGTAGTAGCAGAAAAATAACTTTCGCTTACACCGGCCTTTTGAAAGGCATACAGCATCTTTTCTTGGTTGTATGCCTGTATATCCTCAATAATTTTAAACTGATTATCACACATTTTCATTGCCTCATCAGCCTTCTGTAAAATCATAGGATTTATATTAAAAAATGGAGTTTCCATAACAATTCCTTTCAATATTAATTGGCAAAATAAAATTCTTTCCACTGTCCAACACTACTAAACCCCAGACATTTGTAAAACTGTTGCAGGTTAGTATCTGCATAGTGAAGATAAATGTCTTTTTTATTATAATAGCTTTGGATATATTTAATTAAATTTGTAGCATATCCTTTGCGTTGATATTCTGGCAATGTGGCTATACCGCTTAAAATCACACCTTGTGCTGTTACTGCCACGGCACAGCCAACAGACACCAGCGTATATGCATCATATGTCCCAAATATTGCAGCTGTACCTTTGCGTATTCTATGGGAAATATCTGGATAAAAGCTGTTAAAATCTGGAATAGCAAAGCTGTCTGACTGATTAGCTTTTATAACTGAATAGTAATCTCTAATACTTATTGTGTTGCTGACCCTATGACCCTTTAGCCCTGCACAGGTCTGCAAGGATTGGTATTGCATAACACCACCAATATTTACAGCGTTATTATGAGCCAATGATAAAGCATATTGATTATCACATAGGACAGAGGTATACCCTATCATCTGAATAAAGGAATCCAGTTCTTCACAGTGGGACAAATTTGATAAATCAATGATAATCTGCCCACCGTATTTTGCTATACCCGTTGTAAAAACATTTTTATCATTTTTCTGATACCAAAAACTGCACAAATTTGGATAATCCTTATAGGCATTATAAAGTGCAATTACTCTGGTGGAATATGGGTTAATCTGTAATTTATCAATATAACCATGCCAGTCTTTGTTATTACCCTGTATTAGCTTTATCATATACAGTCGGACAAAATAGCGTTGGCAATAGCCTTTACCGTAACAGCTACAGCGTACAAATCGCTGTCCGCTATTAGCCCACAGCAAGAATGTAAATATCTGCATGGTACAGAAACTGCAACAGTTCTGACACCGCTTTTTGAGCTGTGTATTGCACCCGCATCATTACCACCAGCTACTGCCTTTTTTAGCTGTGCTTTAACACCGTTCTCCTTACCACATTTCATTGCCAGCTTAACCAGCTGTTTGTCATATATTGTTCGTCTATCCATAAATGAAATTACTGCACCATCACCAACGTTGCAAACCTGTTTGCAAGGCTCAACATTTGGGATATCAGCCGCAGTAGTGGCTTCAATTACTATGGCAAGGTCTGGCTCTACATCATACACAGCACATTTACTGCCACGCAAGCCTACCTCTTCTTGTACAACAAAGGAAAACCACATATCGTATTCAAGGTCAGAATTTATCATTTCTATCATCATCATACAACCAGCACGATCATCTATTGCCTTGCCAATAATAATATTTTTTTCACAAATAAATGGACTAGAAAAGGACACGCTGTCACCTAGGTTAACAGCAGACATAGCCTCCGCCTTATCCTTAGCACCGATGTCAATACACATACTGCTATAGCTTGCTATTTTATCACGTTCATCGCTGTCTAATAAATGTACCGGCTTAGCACAAATAACACCGTTTATGTTATCCTTGCCAACAGAAACAGTCTTTCCCATAACAACACGCCTATCTATGCCACCAACCTCAGTGAATTTTAAAAAGCCATCCCTGGTTATGTCTGTTACAATAAACCCCACCTCGTCCATATGTGCAGAAATCATTAATTTTTTGTTAGGAGTCTTCTTTCCCTTTTTAAAGGCGATTAAATTACCCATATTATCAGTTTTTATTGTAGTAGCATTATTTCTAATTTGTGAGATTATATATTTCCTAACATTCGCCTCATCACCAGATATACCATTAAGGCTGCACAGATTTTTTAGCAATTCTATATTCATTTTAATTCTGTACTCCTTTTTATAATATATTTGCATAATAGCATACTGGTATTTTCCAAATCATTTAAATCGATAACCTCTGCCTGTGTGTGCATATTTCTAAGCGGTATTGACACCAAGGCCGTTTTTATACCAGACCCTGTAACAGAAATACAGTCAGCCGTTGTACCTGTTGTGCCACCCATTATTTCCAGCTGATATGGAATTGAATTTTCTTCTGCTGTTTTTTGTAGGCTAGACACCATGCTTTTATTTAATATAGGAGAAATGCCAATCATGGGTCCATTAGACATTTTTCCGCACTGATGGGAAGCCACATCTGGCTGATTGGCAAAGCTAACATCCACTGATATAGCTTCATTAGGTGATACTGTAAAGGCACCGGTCCTTGCACCTAAGCATCCTGTTTCTTCCTGACTGCTCAACAGTATAGTAACCTTGCAATTAAGCCTTTCACTATATAATGCTTTAGCACATAATATTAATGCAGCCACACCAGCACTGTTGTCCAGTGCCAAGGAGGATATCCTGCTTCCTAAAAGCATTTTTGGTTCACAGTACATAACGGCTCTATCTCCTAGGGATACTAAATCATTCACTTCCGCTGATGACAAGCCTGTGTCAAGCCATATGCTGTCACCTGACATTGCCTTGTCCTCACCCCCATCTGTTAAATGTGGAGGTAAGCAGCATACAACAGAAAAAATCTCCTGCTTGCCTAAAATTTTTATTGGACTGCCAGCCAGTACACGTCTGTCTATACCGCCACAACCATCCACCTTTATAAAGCCACTATCATTAATATAGGTCACAATAAAACCAATTTGGTCAATATGTGCATCTAACATAATGTTATAGTCACTGTTTTTATCACCAAATACTGCCATTAGGTTGCCATTAAAATCCACAGTAACATCGCAGCACTGCTTTAACAGCTCCTGTGCAGCAAACAAGGCATTTTCCTCTGCACCTGAAACAGAATATGCTGTAGATATTTTAAACAGGGTATCCACCATCATGCACACATCCTTTAACATATTATTTTAGATTATTTACCAGAGCTTTAAAGTGTTTGCCACGTTCATCAAAGTTTTTATATAAGTCGAAGCTGGCACTAGCAGGTGACATAGAAACAATATCACCATTTTTGGCTACCTCATACGCCTTAGCCACAGCCTGCTCCATATTGTCAACATCAATAATTACCGGATTGTTTTCTGAGTAATTAGGGGAGCTTATTACAGCTTCTTTAATTTTTGGGGCGGTAGCACCCATTAATATTAATATTTTAACCTTATCCGATATTACAGGACCTAAATCCTGATACGGGATTTTTTTGTCATAGCCACCAGCCAGCAAAATAATTTTTTCGTCATACAGTGACAGCGTACCTAAGGCTGTTCTTGTAGGGCTGGATGCAATAGAATCGTTATAGTATTTTACACCATGCAGCTCTCTGACAAATTCGGCTCTATGCTCCACTCCCGCAAAGCTTTTTGCCACTGATTTAATTATTTCAACATCTACTAATCCCCACACAGCAGATATAGCTGCCATATAGTTTTCCACATTGTGCAGACCAGGTATATTAATGATAGCTTTATTCATAATAGTAGTAGTTTCACCATAAATGTTAGCTATTATGTCCCCCTGTTCGTTTAAGTATACACCATTTTTAACCACACTTTTACGGCTAAATTTCAGCACCTCACCACGGCATAGACTGGTAAAGCTGTTTGTTATTTCATTGTCTTGGTTTAGCACTGCCCTGCCAAAACTATTTTGGTGTAAAATAACGTTTTTCTTTGCATCTATATATTCCTGCATATCCTTGTGCATATCCAAATGATTAGGAGCAAGGTTGGTAACAACAGCAATATCAGGGCTTTTTCTCATAGAAATCAACTGAAAGCTGGACAGCTCTACTACTGCCACATCATCATATTCTATTTCTTCGATTTTAGGTAAAAGTGGAGTACCAATGTTGCCACCCAAGTGAACTGTTTTACCTGTAGCCTTTAGAAGCTGTGAAATAATAGACGTTGTTGTAGTTTTTCCGTCACTGCCAGTAACAGCGATAATTTCACAAGGACACAAATCAAAGAATACTTCCATTTCAGAGGTTACCACCACACCGTCTTCACGCATTTTCACAAGCTCGTCCATGTAATAACGCATACCAGGCGTTCTAAAAATTATATCAACATCCAAGTCTTTTAAATAATTTTCCCCTAAGCTTAGCACAGCACCGGCTTTTTCTGCCTTTTTTGCATTCTCACCTAATTTTTCTTTAGTCTTGCTGTCGCAGGCGGTTACTATCGCACCGTATTTTGAAAATAATTCTATTAAAGGTAGATTACTGTTACCGATACCTATAAAGGCAATTTTTTTGCCCTTCATACTTGTTAAAAAGTTTTTTACTCTGTTATCCATGAATATTCGACCTTTCGGTTAAAAAATTTATTACTATCGTCTGCTATTATACTTTTTTTGGCAAAAAATATCAACTGTATAGATTTATTAATGATATCATATTGAAATAAATTTACGCCAATGTTAAAATATGTACAAAAGAAACGGTGGTGTAAAAATGATATACGATTTTATTGAGCTAAACAAAAGCAAAGGTTCTCCACTATATTTACAGCTGTACACCACCATTAAGAAAAGTATAGAAAACGGCAATCTTTCCTATGACAGTAAGCTGCCCTCTATACGAAAGCTATCAGAAGATTTATCATTAAGCAGAACTACCATCGAAAATGCATACAACCAGCTGTGCGCCGAAGGATACATTCGCAATGTTCCACAAAAGGGATACTATGTACAAGCTACGGTTCACAAAATAGCACCAGATAAAAGCACTATTGGTAAAATCGGATTACAGGACACATTTAAAGCACCAATTAAATACGATTTTACAGGTAAAAGCGTAGATATTGATAATATCAATTTGAAAATTTGGAAAAGATATATTCGTAATGTCCTAAACTGTGAATATTTAATAACTGCATATGGTCATCCACAGGGTGAAGAAGAGCTAAGAATAGCTCTTTCAAAATACAGCTATAGTGTGCGTGGTGTATGTGGAAAACCAGAAAATATAGTCATAGGAGCAGGTACTCAGCCACTGCTGTACCTAATATGCGGATTAGTGCGAGATTACGGTGACACTATAGCAATGGAAACAGTTGGGTTTAATCATGCTCAACAGGTTTTTGAGGACTGTGGCTTAAGCATAGTTAAAATAGACAGCGATGACAACGGTATTACACCACAAAGCCTAAAGGATAGTGGTGCAAGGATTTTACTTGTTAATCCATCAGGAAATTTAACAACTGGTAAAACATTAAAAATGAACAGAAGAATGGATATAATAAAATGGGCCAATGAAAATAATGGTATAATAATTGAAGACGATTACAACGGTGAGCTTCGTTACAGTACACATCCCATCCCAGCTATGCAGGGCTACAGCAATGACAGAGTTATTTATATGGGTTCTTTTTCAAAGCTGTTGCTGCCATCCGTCAGGATAAGCTATATGACATTACCACAAAATTTAGTTGATAAATATAAAATAAACATGAGCAGATATAACCAGACGGCTTCTAAAATAGAACAGCTTGCATTAGCTAGATATATAAAGGACGGCAGTCTAGAAAAGCATTTACGAAAGCTTAGAAAAATATACAGCGAAAAGAGCGTGATAATGTCCAATACCTTAAAAAAGCAATTTGGTGACAGCGCAGATATATATTTACTAGAAACATCATTGGCATTTAATATTGTACTAAACAAAAAAACAGATATTAACCACCTATATAATAAATTGGTACAACAAGGAATAAAAATAATAAAAAACAAGTCAAAAGAAAATTCCTTTGACTTGTCATTTTCCGGAATACCTGTTCAAAATATTTCCACAGCTATCACCATAATAAAAAACACGGTTGACACAATCAACCGTGTTTGAAGGGGTATGTAATTACGCTCTACCTAAAAGATAATCTACCGAAACCTCTAGGATATCCGCCAACGCAACTAACTCAACATCAGTTACATATCTGATTTGCCCCTCTAATTTTGATAAGCCAGATGCGTTCATATCCACACCGCTTACCTGTAGCTGTGCTAAAAGTTCTTTTTGCTTCATACCCTTTTTCTTTCTGGCAATTTCAACTTTGGCACCAACTAAGTTCCTGTCACCCAATGCCTGTTTACGTAACCTCATTTTTCCACTCCATCCGATACCGCCATTGCAGACTGTATCGTCATTATTTCAAAAAATACCACAAATATCAAGAACCATTATATAACGCAGTTTTACAAAAAACAAGCTGTTTACCATCTTTTTATGACTTTATATACCAGAATTTCTAAAAATCTCTGTTTTATACAAATCACAAAAATGATTTTTGGTAATAAATTTTAAAATATATTATAAAGGAGCAAGTAATATGAACAAGCAAGATTTAATTAACAAATCCAATAGCTTTATGAGTAGACTGTACGATAGCTTTTTAACTGCACCCGTACAATCATTAGATGTCCTTAACAGCAGTGATACCTGTATTGTAATCATTGACATGATAAATGGCTTTGCAAAAAGCGGTGCATTATATAGTGACAGAATAAAAGCTATTAGTAATGATGTAGCCACATTGGCAAAAACCGCCCACAGTAAAAGCTTTAACGTTATTGCCTTTGCTGACAGCCACACCCCTAGCAGTACAGAGCTTGGTTATTATCCTCAGCACTGCATAAAAGGAACAGACGAGGCTCAAATAATAGATGAGCTTCAGGGTATTAAGGACATAACAATTATAGAGAAAAATTCCACAAACGGTTTTTTAGAGGACAAGTTTCAGCAATGGCTAATTACTAATAGCGAGATTAAAAATTATATTGTAGTGGGCTGCTGTACAGATATTTGCATTGAACAGTTTGCCCTAACTTTAAAGGGATATTTTAATAAGAATAATAAAAAGTCCAGAATTATAGTACCAATAAACCTAGTTGCAACCTATGATTCACCAACCCATAATGGTGATTTTACACAGATGGCAGCATTATACACAATGAATATAAACGGTATTGAAATAGTAAAAAATATAAAATCTATTTAATTATTTGCACACCTGTGAACCTATTGTGAAGCTTAACAGGTGTGCTTTTATTTGTAAATAATTATATGTAGCTTCATTGGATTATAAACTTTTTACTTATTTATTGAACTACAGTAGTAAAGTATGTTATAATATTAACAAGCTTTTTATCTTAGTGTATTATAGGAGTTGAGTCAATGCTTTCAAAATTTAGTGTAAAAAAGCCATTAACTGTTCTGGTGGCAGTTATACTGGTATTAATATTAGGTGTGGTATCTTTTATGAAGATGACACCTGATTTACTGCCAAATATGGAGTTCCCGTACGTTATAATTATGACCACATATCCAGGAGCCAGCCCAGAAACAGTGGAAGAAACTGTTTCAAAGCCTTTAGAAAAATCCATGGCAACATTGGATAAAATAAAGGATGTTACCTCTACCTCCAGCGAGAACTACTCTATGGTAATGTTAGAGTTTAATGATGACGTTAACATGGATTCTATTACTGTAGATATTAATGATAAAATATCAGCAGTAAAGGGTGTATGGACAGATGAAACAATAGGTTCTCCGTATATATTAAAAATTAACCCCAATATGCTGCCGGTGGCTGTGGCGGCTGTGGATATGGATGACAAGGACACTGTGGAGCTTTCCTCCTTTGTTAACGACAATGTAATACCTAAGCTGGAAGGTGTAGAGGGTGTTGCTAATGTTAACGTTAGCGGTATAGTAGATAAACAGGTCAACGTAAAGCTGTCACAGGAAAAGATAGACGCTGTGAACGAAAAGGTTCAAACCGCCATTAACCAAAAGTTTGCAGATGGCGAAGATGAATTGGATTCCTCTAAAAGTGGAATTGAAGATGGGCTATCACAAATAGACGACGGTAAAGAACAAATTGCTGACAACATTTCTCAGCTTGAGGATAAGCAAGGTGAGCTTAACTCTCAGCTGTCACAGGCAAAAAGCCAGCTTGATTCAAAACAAATAGAGCTGGTGGAAACAAAGCTCAGCTTAGTAGCAAAGCTTTCAGAGCTAGAAAATCAAAAATCCCAGCTGTCTGCCACTAAGGAGCAGCTGGAAGCCTTGCTTACACCACTTTTGCAGTTAGAAGCAACAGAAAAAGATTTACAGTCTACTGTGGAATTTTTAACAAACGCCAATGATACGCTTACAGGTCTAAATGATAAAGCTACATACTACAATGATGAAATCACCGCTATTAACAATAACCCAGATTTATCAGCAGATGAAAAGCAGCTGGCGATAACAGATATAAAAAATAGTGATGATTACAAAAACATGATTCAGAGCTACACAGATTTAGACAACCAATTATCAGAATATGGTTACACACGTGAACAGGTAAGCAGTAAGCTAATAGAGGCTACGGCAGCGTTGGCTTTAACAGAAAATGGGCTACAGCTAATAGATAAAGCGTTAGGTCAGTTTAATATGTCCCGCAGTGAGCTTGCCGATAATATCGCACAAATTAATGAGGGTATAACAGCTATTGACAGTGCTATACCCACACTTAACAATACCTTAGCACAGCTAGAGGCAGGGCAAGCCACCATTACTGATGCAAAATCCCAGTTAAATGAACAAAGTGCTACAGCAGCATCACAAATGGGTGAAGGCTTAACAAAGCTAATTGTAGCTGACAGCTCCCTAGACAACACAAGGACACAGCTAAATTCGGCTATGACACAAATAGATACTGCTGTTACAGAATTAGACAGTCAAAAGGAAAAGGCCTTATCATCGGCTGATATGACAAAAACCATTACCATGGATATGGTATCAAAAATATTAACTGCACAAAACTTTTCTATGCCAGCGGGCTATGTATCAGATGACGGTGTTGATTACCTTGTCAGAGTTGGTGACAAGATAGAAGATGAGAATGAATTAAAAAATCTTATGCTATTTAACCCTAATATCGAGGGTGTATCCCCCATCTTCTTATCAGATGTAGCAGATATTTTAGTAACAGACAATTCAAACGAAATATATGCTAAAATCAATAAAAACAACGGTGTATTGCTATCCTTTACAAAGCAGTCCACATATGCTACAGCAACTGTTTCTACCAGTATATCAGATAAGCTAAAGGCTTTAGAATTAGAAAACCCAAGTTTACATTTCACCATAATGATGGATCAGGGAGATTATATATACTTAATCGTAAACTCTGTTTTACAAAATCTATTATTTGGTGCAGTTTTGGCAATTATCATTCTTTTGTTCTTCCTAAAGGATATTAAGCCTACCATTATAATTGCTTGCTCTATCCCTCTTAGTGTTGTATTCGCCATTGTACTAATGTATTTTTCTGGTGTTACATTAAATATTATCTCCCTATCGGGATTAGCGGTAGGTGTAGGTATGCTGGTTGATAACTCTGTCGTAGTTATAGAGAATATTTATCGACTGCGAAACAAGGGGGTTTCGTCCATTAAGGCTGCCGTCAGCGGTGCGGCACAGGTGGCTGGTGCTATTACAGCCTCTACACTGACTACCGTTTGTGTGTTCCTGCCTATCGTCTTTATTACAGGTATTACACGTCAACTATTCAGTGACATGGCATTAACTGTTGGCTACTCGCTAATTGCCAGCTTAATAGTAGCTTTAACCCTAGTTCCTGCAATGTCACAGAAAATGTTAAAGAAAACTACCGTTAAAGAACATAAGCTTTTTGATAAATTTGTTAACGGATATGAAAAAACAGCTAGATTTTCCTTACGTCACCGTATGCTGACAATTATGCTTGCCTTTGTATTATTAGTAGTTAGCTTAGCTTTAACGGTTGCTAGGGGATTTACATTTATGCCAGAGATGGACTCAACCAGCATTGAGGTTACAGCCCAAATGCCAAAGGATAACACCTTTGAGGAATCTACACAGCTGTCAGACGATATCGTAGCTAAAATTTCAGAGATACCAGAGGTTAATACCGTAGGTGCAATGGCTGGTGACGAGAACAGCATTCTGGGAATGGGTGGGTCATCACAAGGTGCTTCCGCTGAAACCATCACAATGTATGTATTGACAGATGAAAACAAAACCAGAACCAACGGTGAAATCGCTAAAGAAATAGAAGAAAAATGTAAGGATTTTCCATGTACGATAACCGCTTTAGGTTCATCGTCTATGACCTCATTAACAGCCATGAGCGGTAGCGGTGTTTCCTTAAAATTATATGGCGATGACCTTGATAAGCTACAGGAAATAGCAAAAAGTATAGGTGCTAAGCTAGAAACTGTTGATGGTACCGCTGATGTTGATAACGGTATTAAGGACACAACACCAGAGCTAAGAATTACTGTTAACAAGGATAAGGCCACCACTAAGGGTCTGACTGTGGCACAGGTTTATGCTGATATAGCAGCTGCCATAAAAACCAAAAATACGGCTACCAATATGACAATAGATAAGGAAACCACTGACGTCATTGTAGTTAATGGCAGTGCAACGGATATGACCCCTGACGACATTAAGGATTATAAGCTAACTGTTACAAATCAGCTGGATAGCACAACCAGCACAGTTAAGCTAAAGGATATAGCAGAGTTTACGGAAACCACTTCACTTAATGCTATTAATCGTGACAATCAAAGAAGGTACATAACAATTACTGCTAACGTTCAGGACGAATACAACATCACACTTGTGAATAATGATGTTAAGGAAGCCTTGTCTGGCTTTGATTTGCCTGATGATATGACAATAGAATATTCTGGCGAAAGCGAGTCTATTATGGATTCTATGTTCCAGCTGTTAGAGATGCTATTATTAGCAGTAGCCTTTATTTATCTAATAATGGTAGCACAGTTCCAGTCGCTGTTGTCACCGTTTATAGTAATGTTCACAATTCCGTTGGCATTTACAGGCGGATTAATAGCACTGCTTATTACAGGCAACACAATAAGCGTAATATCCATGATTGGCTTTGTTATGCTGGCGGGTATTATCGTTAATAATGGTATAGTGTTAATAGATTATATCAATCAGCTGCGAGCCGAAGGCGTAGATAAAACAGAGGCTATCATAACAGCTGCCAGAACACGAATGCGACCTATTTTGATGACTGTTTTAACTACTGTTTTAGGTCTGTGTGTTATGGCAGTAGGTGTAGGCACCGGCTCAGAAATGATGCAGCCAATAGCCATTGTATGTATCGGTGGACTAATCTACGCTACATTAATGACATTATATGTTGTTCCTGCGGCATACTCATTGTTTAACAGAAAAGAGATTAAGGTCATTACAAAGGATGAGCTAGAGGTAACCGACGAATAATAATATGTAAAGCAACACAAAAGCTCCCACCTTGTAGCCACATCGTTACAGGGTGGGAGCTTTTTCGTATTATATTAATTTTAATAAAACTGTAGATAACCTGTCTGTATAATTCATTTTATCCTTTATTACAATTTTCTATTAATCAAGCAACATAGAAACAAGCTTTTCATAGGAAAAAATATCATTTATATAACAAGCATCAAAAAACGCACCAAGATTTTCTTCTGAATATTCTACCTCTTTAGAATAAGCTTTGGTGTTGGCTATTCTGTTTAATAAAGTAAATTCATAATTATTTGCAATCCAGCTGTTAATATCAAAAATATAATTTACAACACAGCTAACAACAGCTAACTTAACCTTTGATACCACATCTTCATCAAAAACAGCTTTTAAAAAATATCTATATATAAAATATACAGCAATATGTTCATACTCATATTGACTTTCAGCATGGTAAGCATCAAATTTTTCATTGCTGTTCATTATGACAGGCAATTTATTTGAAATTTCGGTCAAGCTGTTTTTCCACTGGTCATTGATTGGCTCTAAAGTATTAAGAAACTGTAAAACGTCTTTTACAAATTCTGTTTTATTCAATCCACAATTACTGCCTTTAGAAATTTCTGTTATTATTTCACTACAGAAGTTTTCATCCTTATATTGCCATGATAAATCCTTAATATACCTATATTTTTTCATCTCAATACAGTCCTGTATATCCTCCCCCATTGTCAGCGTCAGGGCAAAACGTTCTAACAACGGAATGTTACGGTTTTGCAGCACAGCTAAAATAGTATCACGAGCCAATATAAGCTGACTAAATAGCTCATTATCATAATTTATATTTTGATTTTCATCATCGGTCTCAAATGTTACAAATTTAACAGGCTCATCATTAGAAAATAACAGTCGACAGCCCTCCTCACAGCACAAGCCAATACCAAGCTCTGTCAAATTATCAAACCATTCATAAAAACGTGGATGGTTTTTGCAAATCTCACACAAATGCTTCTCCCCTAGATTAATAATAACATCACACAAATTTTCATTGTTTAAAAAAGGACACCGTTCATCATTAAGAATAAAGCTAGGTTGAGCTATATTATTTATACATGAGTGTAACCGTTCACCAAAAGAGCCATTTAGACCTTGATAAAAGCTATTGGTTTTATTATCAATATCTATTTCCCACCCGATACAACAATTGTCTGTACAGCCAGAACCAATGCAATTAAAATCCTTATAGAACCAAGGTACTCTATTAACCATAAAAACATTTCCTTATAAATTATAAATTGATATTACGGTAAAACATATAACAAACATCATTTTAAAAGACTTTTTTATGACCGTAATAATTTTATATTACTAAACAACAATTTGCTAAAATTTACTAATAAATTTTCGGTATCTAATCACAGCCGTCAGCCGTACTAGCATATTAGAATATGTGGTGCTTTTGTGTTATCCAGTAGTCGTAAATATTTTTTCATATCCTGAACTGAAACCGCAACACAACCGCCTGTAGGAGCTTGACCGCAATGGAAAAATATAGCGGCACCCCTACCCGCTATTATTGGATAGGTATTGTCCTCTATTACACAGCCATATTCATAATCAACAAACTCTATCATATGTTCCGCACTGTCCCAGTCTTTATTTTCTGTACCGACAACAAGCTGATTATAAAACCTTGACATAGGGTCATCAACCCAGTAGTAATTATCCAAAATTTTAAAGCTGTTTAATCCGGTTTCTGGCTTTTCGTTAAGGTAAAAGGCATCGCCAAGTGAAAACAATCCTATTGGTGTGCAAAAATCCCCTTGTACTATCTCTTGTGTTACTCCGTTGTAGCCAACGTAGCCTGCAGTGTCGCCTATTACCTGCGTCCATTGGCTATCATTATTTTTTTCATACATGGAAACTATGCATTTTTGCCCATTAGACTTAACCGTTACCAGCTGTTCAAAAGTAAGGTCATCTATGCTGTAAGTTGTATTACCCAAAAATGTGTTCAAGCTATTTGATTGATTTGAAAAGCTGGTTGTTTTTTTTGGTGCTACAGAGCTATCCTTGGGGAGAAAACAGGACACAAGCACCACAAATATTACTAATGCTATTACTACAAACAAGAAAATCAGTATTGCTGTCTTTTTATTTTTTATCATTCACAGGTCACTTTCCTTAGCACAAAGCAGCTTTAATATTATAGGTAGGAAATTGATAATATTTATTAATTAATTATATCGTAAGAGTTGTAAAAATTCAATATATAATTGATAGTGCTGACAAAAAGCTTTACAAAACCTTATTTACTTGGTACTATTTATTAAGTGTACCATGAATTTTTACTTATCAGATAAGGAATGATGTTTGAAAATGGCAACTAAAATTAGATATACCTGTGGGGTTATTATGGTATTGTTAATGATAACAGTGGCAGACATAACAAGAGAGTATGAGATAATTTTTCCTGAAATAGCTGCATTAGTTTTAGGTGGCTGGATAGCTGGCAAGCACCCTTGGAGGGTGAATAAAATACAATTTATATTGTTCATGTGTTTAGCGTCAATTTTGGGTATTGTGATGGTAAGGATAGAGATTATTCCACTAATTGCAAAAATACTGATTTCTTTTGCAATATGCGGTGTTGTGTTGATTTTATGTAGGAGTACAATGTTACCAATGATTTCAGCGTGTATTCTTCCTATATTAATGGGTACTGAAAGTATTATTTACCCCATCTCTGTAACCGTTATGGTAATAATAATTGTATTAGTACAGAACTTATTTGAAAAATGTAATCTACGAGATGAACATATTTTCATGCGTAACAAGTCAGCCATGAAGCTAGAAGCAATACGTTGGGGTATGTTATTTATTACTGTTTTGATACTGAGTATTATAGCAATTAAGTTCAATTATATTTTTTTAATTGCTCCACCTTTGATAGTGTGCTTTGCAGAGTTTTCTTATATACATAGCAACGTTAGGAAAAAACCATTAAACACATATGGTCTGATCGTATTATGCTCCGCAGCTGGAGCGTTGAGCAAATATCTCTTTTATTATATGCTAAATCTGCCACTTATAGTTTCTGGTATTGTTATTGTTTTAATTTTGTTCTGCATATACTACAAAACAAAAATGATTTTTCCACCATCAGGTGCTTTGGCTTTACTTCCACTTATTATTAACAATTCAGATAGTATGCTTTCGTACCCTATTCAGGTTGCAATAGGTGGAGGCACTATGATAATAGCTGCTATGATGATTGGAAACATATTAAAAAAATATTCCCATGAAAATCATATAAAAACAATGTGACAAGTGAAAAACGTTTACCACGGTTATGTTACCGTGGTAAACGTTTTTATCTTTTCGTCACAGATGATGTATTTTTTTCCCTAAGATATGTTGATTCTAAATCAGATAGGTGTAGCTTAACCGCAATGGGGTATTTTTCATATGCTTGACTTATAGCAAAGCCACCGCCATCATCAAAACCACCCATATGCCAACGGATAGCCATAGCTTCGTCAATCTTTAATCTCATAAAACGTTCAATCAAAAAAACAGATTTTTCACCATGACCATATGGAAAAACATCGTCAATAGCATAATACGGTTGTTTTTCCCATTTGCCCGTTTCTTCATTCTTTACATTTCTAGTTGATACCTTATAAAACTGTGCTTTGCATAAATCATGGAGCAATGCACATATTGCAAAGCTTTCTGCACTATCCTTTTCATCGTTAAAATGCTTTTCCATCATAACGTCATAAACACTGAGGCTGTGCATTATTAGACCTTGCTCACAGGCACAGTGATACTTACTACTGGCTGGTGCAGTAAAAAAATCGGTTTTTTGCAGCCATCCTAACAACTCCTCACTGCCCTGTCGTGAAACATTTGCACGAAAGATTTCTAAAAACTTTTCCTTATAATCAAACATCTTCTACCCCTTATAATAAATCAGCGTCGTACACAGCTCTCTCCCCACCTACAAACCGTGGTCGAGTTCTGGCACATATTACCCTAGCTTTTCCGATAATGGCATTGTTAACAGCAACAGGTACGGCGGTACGCTTTAGGTGCATACCAATTAGCACACCACCTATATCAATACCAGCCTGTGCCTTGATTTCATCAACAACCACAGGACATTCCAAATTATTATACGTACAGGTAGCGAAAGAACCGCCAGCCTTAGGTTGTGGCACAACGTTTACAACCTCAAGGCCATATTTTCTAGCAGCCTCTTTTTCTATTACGATAGCACGGTTTAAATGCTCACAGCACTGTGCGGCAATATATATGCCCTGCTCCTGCAATAATGGATATATTCCCTCAAAAGTGGCTTTTGCAATATCTGGACTAGAGTTGGTTCCTGGATTATCACCTAGAATTTCGCTGCTGGAGCAACCAACTACTAAAATATCACCCTTTTCCAGTTTAGCAGCTTTTAGCAGGTCACTTACAATTCGTTTAGCATCGCTTGTTATATTTTCTAACATTTGTTAGCACCTTACCTCTATAATATATTTACCTATATTATAACTCATTATTTTCAAATAATCAAATATTAGGTTGTACCTGTACATAATAAAAAAACTCCCATTGACCATATAATACCAATCTGTTATAAGATGGATTATAAAATTAATGGGAGATTATTTTATAGGAACAATCTTGCAATGCTGGCAAACACAATGCAGGCAACGATTCCAATTAACGTTGGTATTACAGCAGCCAGTAAAGTCCATTTTTTACTATTAGTTTCTTTTTTTATGGTCATTAATGTTGTAGAACAAGGCCAATGCATCAAGGAAAACATCATCATACAAATAGCAGTAACCCACGACCAGCCATTATCAACAAACAGCTGTTTCATTTGAACCAAACTATCTAATTCTAAAATACTTCCCTGTGCCATATATGCCATGATTATTATTGGAATAACAATTTCGTTTGCTGGAAATCCCAGTATAAAAGCAATAAGTATTACACCATCCAACCCCATTAGCTGTGCAAATGGATCTAAAAATGCCGCACAATGATTTAGCAAGCTAACATCACCAATATAAATATTTGCCAGTAACCAAATAACTAACCCCGCAGGTGCTGCTACAACTATGGCTCTGCCCAAAACAAATAATGTCCTGTCGAAAATAGAACGTACAATGACCCTGCCAATCTGTGGTCTTCTATAGGGTGGCAGCTCCAATGTAAAAGAGGATGGAACACCTTTTAACAAAGTTTTTGACAGCAAACGTGTTACGCCAAATGTTATTAATACACCTGCCAAAATAACAATGGTCAGCAACAGTGCAGATAATAATGATGAAAAAGCACCCCCAGCAGCACCAATAAAAAACATTGTTAGTATGGCAATCAATGTTGGAAATCTACCATTACAAGGTACGAAATTGTTGGTAAGAATCGCCAACAACCGTTCCCTTGGAGAATCTATTATACGACAGCCAACAACGCCCGCTGCATTACAGCCAAATCCCATACACATAGTAAGAGCCTGCTTGCCACAGGCACAGCAACGTTTAAAGGGCTTATCTAAATTATATGCAACTCGTGGCAGATAGCCTGCATCCTCAAGCAAGGTAAACAAGGGGAAAAATATGGCCATTGGTGGCAGCATAACAGATACAACCCATGCCAAAACACGGTACATTCCCAATACTAAAATTCCGTTTAGCCATTCTGGAGCATGAATATAATTAAAAAAATCTGTTAGTCTGTCCTGAAACCAAAACAATCCGTCAGCAATTAGCTGTGATGGGTAATTGGCCCCTGCTATGGTAATCCAAAAAATAAAGGCAAGCAGAAGAAGCATAACTGGATAGCCTGTTGCTCTACTTGTTAATATTTTATCTATTTTTCTATCAGAAACACTATATTTATTTTTTTCATATGTAACTGCGTTGTCGCACACTCGCTCTGCCAAATTAACTAATGCAGTAACAATCATATCTTTAAATTTATCTGACGTAATTCCTGCTTGTGCCAGCATTTTATGTGCTTTCTCTAATGCTATAAACAGCTCTGGACTTTTCAAGAAATCCTCACCAAAGTATGAGTTAATTTCCTGTACAAGGGATTCGTCCTCATCTAACAGTTTTAAGCTTAACCATCGACTGTTTAATTTATTTAAAGATTTCTTTCTTACTATTGGTTCAATAATTCCAATGGCTTCTTCAATTATTTCTGGATATTGTATCTGTAAGGGCGAATTTTGTGTTGTATTACCAGTCACTTTATCTAAGGTATTCATTAGCACAGAAAGGCTCTTTGTTTTTCGTGCAACCGTACTAACAACAGGTACTCCCAATCTTTTAGATATTGCAGTCAGGTCAATGGTAATGTTTTTTCGTTTAGCTTCATCCATTAAATTTACGCAGACAATCACCTTTTTAGAAATTTCTATGGTTTGTAAAACAAGATTTAAATTTCTTTCCAGACAAGTTGCATCACATACAACGACAACAGCGTCAGGATCACCGAAGCAAATGAAATTTCGTGCTACCTCCTCTTCAGCGGAATGAGCCATAAGTGAGTAGGTTCCAGGAATATCTACCATAACATACGACTGGTTTTTTGTAGAACAATAGCCCTGAGCGTTAGCAACAGTTTTTCCCGGCCAATTACCGGTATGCTGATTCATACCGGTTAGTCCGTTAAAAACTGTACTTTTACCTACATTTGGGTTACCAGCTAAAGCAATAACCTTATCGCTTTTTCTTTGCTTTTTAATTTCAAGACCAGAATCTACCGCCTTAATTCCTAACGAACTGTTTGTCAAGCCCATTTTTCTGTTCCTCCTTGACAGGAGTCTATCAGAATATTTTTACAATCATCTGAACGTATTGCAATTACTGCACCTCGAATTAGGAAAGCTGATGGATCGCCCCCTGGGCTGCGACCTAAGCACTCTATATGTGTATTTTCAACTAATCCAATATCCAGCAACCGCCTTCTCATACTTCCTGAAGAATTAAGTGCACTTACAATCCCACGCTCACCTGGTTTTATATCATTTAAATTATAATATCTATTCATAGTGTTATCGCCCTTCGAATAAAGTTAGGATAAGGAAACTTTCTACTGATAGAATATTCAGGTGTAATAGAAAGTGTTACATATATATTTAAGGGAGTATAGCAATGAATAATGCAGATGAATTTTATACAATAAAAGGTTATCAGCTAAACCAACATATAGGCTTAACCAGTGCAATGGAGGACTATCTAGAGATGATTTATCGTATGCTTCAGCATAGTCAACAGGTCAGAGTTAATGAGCTGTCTAAAAGTCTGCACGTAAAGCCGTCATCTACTTCAAAGATGGTTCAACAATTAAGTGATTTAGGCTACATACAAGGAAAAAAGTATGGTGTTATTGCTATTACTGACAAGGGTGAGGATTTAGGTAGATATTTATTACACCGTCACAATATCATCCATGATTTTTTACGGTTACTAAATCATTCTGATACTGAATTGGAGGAGGCAGAAAAAATTGAGCATTTTCTAAGTAAAAGAACAGTGGAAAACCTAAATAATCTAACTAATACATTAATCGCAAATAAAATATTTAACTTGTAACAGATATGAACAACTTACCCTTTACCTACTTGGCAATTTGGTAATTGACGGTGACTCACCGCCATCCTACTACAATACCGTACATGCCCTTTGACATATGGCGTTTTGATTATTCAAAGCTGTGCCTATTGGCTGTGTGTTTCCCACTACTAGGGAAAACTAGGGGACCTTAATCCATTAAGCTTACGCCAATTCAGGGCAAACCAAAAAAAATCAGGTGATAGCGAAATTACTATCACCTGATTAATATTTTTATGTTTCTAATTTTTGAGAACTATTTATAAGCGATTTACATTTAAGTTAGCTGCAAACAAGCTTAATATTAAACCTCAACTGTCCAACCCATTGTATCTTCTATTTTACCCCATTGGATTCCTGTTAAGTTATCGTACAATTTTTGAGTAATTTCACCTATTTCGCCATTGTTAATTGACATCACCTTATCGCCCCATTTTAGCTCACCAATAGGAGAAATAACAGCAGCTGTACCTGAACCAAAGGCCTCCTGAAGCTTGCCATCGTCATATGCCTTGGCAACCTCGTCAATAGATAGATGACGTTCCTCAACCTCATATCCCCATGAACGCAATAACTCAATAGAGGACATACGTGTTATACCTGATAAAATTGAACCCTGTAGACTAGGAGTAATAATCTTATTATCAATAATGAAAAATACATTCATTGTGCCAACCTCTTCAATGTACTTTCTTTCCACACCGTCTAGCCACAGAACCTGTGTATATCCCAGCTTTTCAGACTCATCCTGAGCTTTCAGTGAAGCAGCGTAGTTACCAGCGGTTTTTGTAAAGCCCATACCACCTCTAACGGCACGAACATAGTTCTGCTCAACGTAAATTCTAACTGGGTTTAGTCCCTCTGGATAATAAGCACCAACTGGTGAACAAATAACAGCAAATGTTAAATGATGTGCAGGATGTACACCAACAGCAGCATCTGTAGCAAATATAAAAGGACGCAGGTACAGTGATGTACCCTCAGCAGTAGGAATCCATGGCTCTTCTATTTCTACAAGCTTCTTTATTGCCTCAACACAGAAGGCCTCGTCAACCTGTGGAATACACAAGCGTTCATTAGACACGTTTAATCTAGCCATATTTTTCTCAGGTCTGAACAATAATGTTTTGCCATCAGCATTTTTGTAAGCCTTCATACCCTCAAAAACTTCTTGACCGTAATGCAGGCACATAGCAGCAGGTGACAGCTCAAAAGGTCCAAATGGGACAATTCTTGGGTTATGCCAACCCTCGCCCTTATCATAGTTCATTACAAACATATGGTCTGTGAATATTTTACCAAATCCCAAAGAACCTTGGTCTGTTGGTTTTTGTTTTGGATTTTTTGTTAGTTCAATTTTAATCTGTTCCATTATTTATACCCCTCAGTTAAATTTACTAAATTTTGCAATTTTTATTTTATCACTTATTATTGCATTTTGCAAGCTACCACAACAAATACTGCAAAATTGTTATTCTATCATCACTTTTTTCATATCCTTAGGCAAATCAGCAGAAAGAAAGATTTCTTTTTCTGTTACCGGATGCAGAAAACCCACTTCACCGCAATGCAATGCCTGTCTATTAATTGCTTTTAAGCTACCGCCATACATATCATCACCAGCCAAAGGATAGCCAATGTATGACATATGCACCCTAATTTGATGTGTCCTGCCCGTTTCTAATTTAATAGCTAACAATGTATGATTGCTGCTAAATTTTATTGGTTTATAGTGGGTTATTGCTGTTATACCACAAACGCCTGCTTGTCGCTGGATTGTATGGCCTTCCTTCAAGGCTATTTTTGCATTAACTGTACCTTCGACCTTTAGCTGTCCATCACAAATAGCATAATAGGTTTTATCAATATTTTTCCCTAAAATAGCCGCAGCATATTTATTTTTAGCAATGACCACCAGCCCTGTAGTATCACGGTCCAATCTGTTAATTGCACGAAAGGTTCGTATTTCGGATTTTGACTGCATATAATAGGCAACACCATTTGCTAATGTATCTGTAACATGGTTATGTGTTGGGTGGACAGGCATATATGGTGGCTTATTAATTACCATTAAATGCTCATCCTCATAAATAATGTCTAAATCCATTTTTATAGGAATTATATCGTTCCTGTCAGCTGGCAAATTAATCACAACTTCATCACCGTTATACACTTTATCAATGGCTCTTATATGCTCCCCATTACAGGTAATTCCTAATGGAGTTTGTTTTAGCTTAATTAGCATACGAGTTGAAACACCGCAGTGATTTTTCAAAAAGTCCTTTACAGTTATGTCATTATGATTTTTTGTGACCTGAAAAGTTATATTTGTATTATTCATAAACCCCACACTACTTTCCCAAAAGAATACTAATTAACAAAATCACAAAAACCTCTGCTAAAAAAATAGCTGGTATTCCAATCATGAATTTTAATTTTCTAGTTTTATGTCTAATAATATGCATGGTTATATACATTCCCACTGCCCCGCCAAATGCAGACACTAACAGTAACGTAGCCTCTTTAACTCGCCAGCCATGGTGAACTGCTCTATATTTATCAAGGATTGTTATTATTACAGCAAACAGGTTAACAGCAATTAAATATGTAATGATTATAGTTATATGCCAAGGCAGTTCCATAAATTAGCTCCTTTTGTAATAAATGAAGTGATATTTGCTTATATATATAGCAAGATAAAATCAAGGAAAGGATTAATAATAAAATGGTTTATCGAATAAAAATTAAGTCACCATTTGTAGTAGCTGTTTCATTGTTGCTGGTTACTGTAATTTTATCAATAATAATAACAGGAAACAATGGTCAACAGAAAAAAGCCCTTGATGCCAACCAAGCTTCAATATCTACAGAGCTAACACAATTTCAACCTGTTAATGGGGAATATAAAAAGCACAGCGGGGATATGCAGGCTGTTTGGGTGTCATACCTATCCCTGTCATTGAAGGATGATTTCAGCGAACAAGCTTTCAAGGAGAATTTTGACAATATAATAAAAACAGCAAAGGAACATAAAATTAATACCTTAATAGTCCATGTGCGTCCATTTGGTGATGCTTTATATCCATCTAAATATTATCCTTGGTCACATATTTTAACAGGCACACAAGGAAACGACCCAGGGTATGACCCACTAAAATACATGATAGAAGCCACACATAACGCTGGTTTGGAGTTTCAAGCATGGATAAATCCTTTGCGAATAAAATCCAAGGATATACCAAAGACCCTGTGTGACAGCAGTTTATTTAATAAATGGAACAAGGAGGATAAAACAAAGGACTATGTTTTATCCTATGAGGATGGTTATTACTTAAATCCAGCCATAGACGAGGTAAGAGAAACAATTATTAATGGTGTTCAAGAAATAGTAGAAAACTATGCTGTAGATGGAATACATTTTGATGATTATTTTTATCCCACAGAAGACAGCTCCTTTGATAAAACCTCATATAAGGCATATTTAGATAGCCTAGATGACGAGTGTGTTCCACTGACGCTAAACGACTGGAGATGTGCTAATATAAACAAATTAATTGCTGGGGTTTATGGAAAAATTCACTCTATAACAAATAACGTAGAGTTTGGGATTTCTCCACAATGTAACATAAATAATGATATTAATATGGGTGCCGATGTGTACTCCTGGTGCAGCACCTATGGATACATAGATTATGTCTGTCCACAGCTATATGTAAATTTTGACCACGCACTTTTACCATTTAACACAACAGCTGACAAATGGAAAAAATTAATAACCAATGACAAAATAAAATTTTATATAGGGTTAGCTGTGTATAAGGCAGGCAGTGATGTAGATGATGGCACATGGGAAAAATCTAATGATATATTAAAGCAAGAAATAGAATATGGAAAAGAAATTGGCGTAGATGGATTTATGCTATATGACATTGAATATCTGGTTAAAGAACAAACACAAAAAGAAGTGGAAAATGTTATGTCTGTTTTAAATTAACTCTCCTATACATTTAGACGCTGTTACATTTGTAATCTTAATCCTTCGTATTTCACCGCCAATAGGCTCATTCGTCTTTACCACAACAGGTGTGTAGTTCCTTGTATAGCCATCAAAGGTTCCCTCGTGTGGCGTTTCAAATAAAACCTCTTCCACCCTGCCTATTTGATTATGCAGCGATTGAATTCTGGTTTCATCAGTTATAGCTATCATTTTTACAGAACGTTTTTTCTTTGTTATTTCATCCACCTGATTAGGTGCTTTATCAGCAACAGTACCAGGGCGGCGTGAATATTCAAAAACGTGTGCCTTATCAAAGGCTACCACCTTAGCGAACTCTAAGGATTGGTTAAACTCCAAATCAGTTTCACCAGGAAAGCCAACCATTATATCTGTTGTTATGGTACAGTTATCAAACGCATTCCTTAGATTGTTGACTATTTCCAAATAATCAGCGGTGTTATAATGTCTGTTCATACGTTTAAGTGTTTCATCACAGCCACTTTGTAACGACAGATGGAACTGTGGGCAAAGCTTATCCATTTTTGATATTCTATTAATAGTGTTAATGTCCATCCGCTCAGGCTCCAATGAGCCAAGACGCACCCTCTCAATACCGTCCACACTACAAGCAGCCTCAATAGCATCTGCTAAATCCATATTAAGCTCTTGACCATATGCTGATAAGTTTATCCCCACCAATACAATCTCCTTGTAGCCGCTGTCAGCTAGTCTTGTAAGCTCCTCTAATATGCTGTCCAATGATTTTGAACGTACCCTGCCACGGGCATAGGGAATAATACAATATGAACAAAAGCGGTTACAGCCATCCTCTATTTTAACAAAGGCACGGGTACGTTCGTTAAAGGTTGAAACTATCATAGGTTCAAAAGCATCATCCTTGGAATGGTCCGATACATCTATAATTCTTTGTGGATTTAGCAAATACCTTTCAATAGCTGGTAAAAGCTTACCTCTATTGCGATTGCCAAGTATTATGTCAGCATCACCAAGGCGTATATCATTAGGAAACGCTTGGGATAAACAGCCAGTTAATATAATTATACAATGTGGGTTTTCTCTGCGAACCCTATGCAGCAGCTTAACTGCCTTACTATCGCTGACAGAGGTTACTGTACAGGAGTTAATCACAACAATATCTGCTAAATTTTTATCATCAATATGTGTATAGCCAGAATTAATAAGTTTTTCGTGCATAATTTGTGATTCGTACTGGTTAACCTTACAACCAAGTGTTATAATGTAGAATTTCATAAATAATTTATCTCCAAATATAGAATAATTTGTCAAAATCCTTTGAACAATCATAGAATATGTTAAGCAATTCGTTGAAGAATTTAGCTTATTTCGTTTTTTAGTTGACCTTCTCAAACCTAAGTGGTAAGATAATACACGATAATTATAGGTATTGGAGGAAGTAAAATGTATAGCACAACTATTTCTATTCCTAATATTGACGCTGCAAAAAATTTTGTAGACGTTATGGGAAAATACAACGGTTTTTTTATGCAGATTAAAAGTGAGAATCTTACTATTGACCCTCACTCAATCATGGGTGTGTTAAGCCTAGACTTAACAAAAAAACTAACTTTGGAAACAGACGAAAATTATCCACAGGAATTTATTAGTGACATCTCTTTGTTTGTTGTCGAACCAGAAGACTAAGCTTGAATTAAGTATAAATTCAACCTAGATAAAAGTCAATGATTAATGTGTTATCCCTTGTAATTGCTATATCAACAGTTATATCCGTAACATAATTCATTACAAAAGCCAACGTACATAAATTGTATGTTGGCTTTTTGTTTATATATTATGTATTATTATACTAATCTATTTTTTTGCCATTCATCTTTACTATTTTACCTGGATTACCAACAACTGTACAGTTATCTGGTATATCCTTTGTGACAACAGCACCAGCACCTATTTTACAGTTGTTTCCTACATGAATACCACCGATAACCTTAGCACCAGCAAAAATGTCAACATTATCACCGATGGTAGGTATATCTATTCCATTAATCTTTTTACCTCTGCCAATAGTAACCTGCTGATAAACAGAACAATTTTCACCTATCCTGTTTGCAAACACAATGGTACTGTACCCATGATAGATTATAAATCCCCCACCAATTTCGCTGTCAATTTCTATTTGCTTCATAGGTTTATAGAAAATTTTTAGAATTTTTGAGTATGAACGATTGTAGTGAGAAACACGATTATAAAAAAGATTTCTAAAAGCTGCATTACGACGTAACAATTTACGCAGCATATAATTATAGGTTTTATCGGTTGTACCGTAATTACGAATGATATCCTGTGTAACAGTAGCTTTATTTGACATCTTATTATAAATAATTACTGCTGGGGTTGAACGAATAAAATGAATTGCTCGTAAAATCAAAATCGTTTTCTCCTAATATATAATAAACTTCACAAAATCAACTATTTTTATCTACCTGATGAAATGTTTTTAGATTGCCGGTTTTGTTGCTTCGTTTATCAAGCTCTGCCAATACATCCTCTAGCTGTATACCTTGATTAACCATCATAACCATTATGTGATACATTAAATCAGATATTTCTAAAACAGTTTCCTTATTATCATTGTTCTTAGCAGCAATTATTGTTTCACTGCACTCCTCACCGCACTTTTTAAGAATTTTATCCAAGCCCTTATCAAATAAATAGCATGTATAAGAACCCTCAGCTGGATTGTTTTTTCTTTCCAAGACAGTGTTGTATAATTCTTGTAATACATCGTTGCTCATATTATGTACTCCTTAATAATATATATTATTTTAATTTTGTAAAAAAGCAGGTATGGTTACCTGTATGGCAAGCAGCACCTGTTTGTTCTACTATAATTAAAAGGGTATCATCATCACAGTCACCAAATATTTCAACAACCTTTTGTAAATGACCAGATGTAGCACCCTTGTTCCAAAGCTCCTGACGTGAACGGCTAAAAAACCAAGTATAGCCTGTTTCAAAGGTTTTCTCCATAGATTGTCTGTTCATATATGCAAGCATAAGAACCTCACCTGTGGATTTTTCTTGAATAACCGCAGGTATCAGCTCACTTTTTTTAAAAAACTTTTCGTAATCCATTTACACTTCTTCTCCGTTAATAAACTTTTTCTCTGAACGATAACCTAGCTCAACAGCAGCCGCTAAATCTAGGTCACCTGTGTATATTGCTCTGCCTGTGATAGCACCATAAACGTTCAGTGCTGAAATATTCATAATATCCTTTAGGCTGGCAACACCACCGCTGGCGATTATGTTACAAGAAACGCTGTTCATCAAATCATCTAATTGACCTAGATTTGGTCCTGACAGCATACCGTCCTTAGAAATGTCTGTAAAAATGATATACTGTACACCGATGTCCTCCATACGCTTAGCCAGTTCAATATAGTCAACATGAGATTGGTCTAACCAACCTTCTGCACATACTAAACCGTCCTTAGCATCTATGCCAACGGCTATTCTGCTGCCATATGTTTTAACAGCGGCCTTTACAAAGGCTTGATCCTTTATAGCTGCAGAGCCTAGGATAACACGGCTAATCCCGTTACCTAAATAAGCATCTACTGCTTTCATATCCCGTATGCCGCCACCAACCTCTACAGACAAGCCACTGCTGTTAGCAACCTCTAAAATTAGTTCTCTGTTTTGTGGTATACCATCCTTGGCACCGTCTAGGTCTACCATATGCATCCATCTGACACCAGCCTTTTTAAAGGCCTCGGCTGTCTTGTGTGGGTCATCAGCAACCTTTTCGACTGTGTTGTAATCACCCTTTTTTAGGCGAACACAGTTCCCGTCTTTTATATCTATAGCTGGTAATACGATCATAATATTACGCCTTCCTTTTGAAAAGATTAAAGCTATTCAAGTATGCCCTTTGTAGATAAGGGCTTGTTACTGTCAACCCTTTTTACAGCACTGTTAAGTGCGTGTGCAGCTGCTTTAAAAATAGCCTCTATTATATGGTGACTGTTGCTACCATATTCTGAATTTATATGAAGTGTCATGCCCGAATTAAAGGCAAAGGCACGGAAAAACTCCTCTGTCATACAGCAGTCATATCCCCCAACAACCTGTTGTGGATACTCTGCCTTAAAAACTAGGAATGGTCTGCCACTAATGTCCACAGAGGCAAACGCCAATGCCTCATCCATAGGTATATGAAATGAGCCATATCTAGCAATACCAGATTTATCACCAAGTGCTTCGCTAAAAGCCTTTCCTAGGACAATACCAGTGTCCTCTATTGTGTGGTGACAATCTACGTTAAGGTCACCCTTAACAGCAACAGTTAAGCCAAAACCGCCGTGTACAGCAAAGGCTGTTAGCATATGGTCAAAAAAGCCTACACCTGTATCTATGGAAACGTTACCGCCATAAATGTTTAGTGCTACAAAAATATCGGTTTCTTTTGTTTTTCTTTTAATTTCTATATTTCCCACGGATACACCTTCCTATTTAAAATATTCCTTTAACAGTTGAATTAATTCACTATTTTCCTGTTGTGTACCTGTGGAAATTCGCAGGTATTCACCCATAAAGCGGATGGCAACACCATGTGACAAAAGGTATTTAAAAACATCCTCAGACACGTTTGATTTAATGTAAATAAAATTGCAACAGCCGTTGACCATTGACAATTTATCAGGGTATTGGCATGCCAGTGCTTTAAGGTCATTATACAAGCTTTTTCTCAAAGTTACAATTGTTTTCCTAACATTTTTTAAATATTTAGTATCAGAATAAATTAATGTACCAATCTCTTGTGTCATAGTGTTTACATTATATGGAGATTTAACAGCACGAAACGCCTTTGTATTAACCCTGTTAGATACGGCAAAGCCAAGTCTGATAGCCGCTGCACCCACAGCCTTTGAAGCTGTACGCAGGATAATAAGGTTATCAAAATCGTTAACTCTATCCAGCAGTGATTCCTCCCAAAAATCCATATATGCTTCATCAAGTATTACCAGAGAATCAACAGATGAAATAAGCCTAATTATATCTTCACGTTGTACACCTAACGAGGTGGGATTGCACGGGTTAGAAAAGATAACAGCTCTGGCCTTCTTTGCGTTAACAGCGTCTATAACGCTGTCAATATTAACGGTATAATCATCATTTTTCTTTACGGCACAGCAGTTAACCTCTGACAACGCCCCATAAAAGCTATACATTGAAAAATCTGGTTCAATAGTCAGCAGTGTTTCGCCCTTCATCATGAAAGCCTGCATAATAATAGAAATTAGTTCATCAGAACCGTTGCCTGCGGTTACGTTGTCAGCGTCAATACCGTAGTAATCCGCAAAGGCATCACATACGCCTGCTGCCATAGGGTCTGGATAACGGTTAAAATCTACACTAGCTATTTTCTCTTTGATTTTACGCATCATGTCATCAGGTAGATTAAAACAAGATTCATTAGCATCTAATCTAATTTTAAAATTGCCACTGACAGGCTCATATGGTACAAGATTTCTTATCTTATCATTTAGGTTATACATAAAAGCTATCATCCTTTTGTGTGATTTTATTCATCCTTTGCTCTTACAATTATGGAATTGGCATGAGCTGTTAACCCCTCAGCGTTGGCCAAGGCAATAATGTCACTGCTGTCTGCTTGTAAGGCTGATTTAGTATAGTATATAAAGCTTGATTTTTTTATAAAACAATCAACTGATAATGGTGAGAAAAATTTAGCTGTACCGCTGGTAGGCAACACATGGTTAGGTCCTGCGTAGTAATCACCCAATGGCTCTGGAGAGTAATTTCCAAGGAATACTGACCCTGCATTATCAAGCTTTCCAATATACTCCATAGGATTGGCAACACAAACCTCTAAATGCTCAGGAGCTAAAATATTAGCGTACTCTACAGCATCATCAATATTTTTACAAACAATAATAACACCATAATCATCTAAGGCCTTTTCAATAATTTCCTTACGTGATAAGTCAGCCATTTGCTTTTCCAACTCAATCTTAACCAGATTTGCCAGTTCCTCGCTGTCTGTTAATAAGATTGAAGATGCCAGCTTGTCATGCTCTGCCTGTGACATAAGGTCAGCTGCCAAATAATCAGCCTTGGCTGTTTTATCTGCGATAATAAGAATTTCGCTGGGACCTGCTATCATATCAATATCGACTACACCGTACAGAAGCTTTTTAGCGGTTGCAACAAATATATTTCCAGGTCCCACTATTTTATCCACCTTAGGTACGGTTTCAGTGCCATAGGCTAAAGCAGCTACTGCCTGAGCACCACCCATTAAAAATACTCTGTCAACACCAGCTATATAAGCCGCTGCCAAAATATCTGGATTAGGCTTACCATCCTTGCCCGGTGGTGTAACCATAATAATTTCTTTAACACCAGCAATTTTTGCAGGAATGGCATTCATTAGCACTGACGATGGATATGCAGCTGTACCCCCTGGAACATATATGCCCACACGTGTAAGTCCACGCACACGCTGACCAAGAATAACGCCATTTTCCTTGGTAGTAAGCCAGCTTTGTTGTAGCTGTCTTTGGTGAAAATCTGCGATATTTTTAGCAGCGTTTTCAAGTGCTACTAAAAATTTTTTATCACAGGTTTTAGCAAGCTGTGATATTTCTTCCTTTGAAATTTCTGTTTTTTCTACCTGTGTACCGTCAAACCTTAATGTATATTCAGTTACTGCTTTATCACCATTTTGTCTAACATTTTCAATAATATCAGAAACAATAGCAGTAACGTCTTTATTTGTACTTTCGTTTCTGGCTTTTAGGTCTGCCATGAAATTATATTCTGCTGTGCCGTCCGCCTTTACAGTTTTTATCATATTATCATATCCTTTCAAATGGAGTGATGTTATCTTTCCTTTATAGCTTGATACATTTTATCCACTATTTCCTCTATTTCCCTTTTGCGAAGCTTTAAAGATGCATTGTTTGCTATTAATCGGGCTGATATAGGAACTATGTCTTCAAAAACCTCTAAGCCATTTTCCTTTAATGTCGATCCTGTTTCTACAATATCAACTATTGCATCAGACAAGCCCAGCAAGGGTGCCAGCTCAACGCTGCCTTCGATCTTTATACAATGAATGTCCATGCCCTTTTTCTCAAAAAATGTTCTGGCAACATTTGGGTATTTTGTAGCGATGGTCTTTACATTGTATCCACCAAAAAAATCAGCACCCTTTTTTCCAGCTAATGCGAATTTGCATCTGCCAAAGCCTAGGTCTAACAGTTCAAAAAAGCCAGTGCCGTTTTCTAAGATAGTATCCTTACCCACTACTCCCAAATCACATACACCATGCTCAACGTATGTAATAACATCAGCAGCCTTTGCTAAAACTACTTCTATTTCTCCATTATCTATAGGCAATATTAGCCTTCTGCCTTTATTTCTAACAGCGTCACAATTATACCCTAGCTCTTCAAATAATGCCACTGTGTCCTTTTCCAGTCGACCCTTTGTTAATGCTATTCTAAGTGGTTTCATAATATTACTACCTCATTTCAAGTTGCTTATTTATCTACATCTAATATATTAGTTGTTTCGCTTACAATATAAACCCTTGGTATGTTTTTCTTTTTAGCATATACCACAGCATCTATCTGTGTTTCAAAGGTACTAACCTCGCAGCGACTGCCACTCATGGATAGCTGGCGTGCCTGATTAATAGCGTCCATTTCAAAGCCGTCCTCACCATGAACTAATATATCTATTGACATATCATTTTTTACAACAGATTTTTTCAGCAGCATATTTGCCAGCTCATGAACATTAATACCAAAACCAGCAGCTGGCATAGGGTTTTGAAACTCTGACAACAGCTCATCGTATCTACCACCAACCAGTACAGCATCACCGCTGCCCTCAACATATCCACTAAATATAATACCACTGTAATAGTCATTACGCTGAACAAGTCCCAAATCAACAATAAGCTTATCACCCATAAATATTTGTGATAACGCCTCATACATTTCCTTTAAATAGTACAAAGCCGCTTCTGCTTCTGTTCCCTTAAACAATGGGTACGCTTTTTCAAATACTTCCTCACCACCGAATAAACGTGGCAGCTTACGCAGGGCAGTTACAGTATCGGTTTGCTCTAGCTCATCTAATATGCTATTAAGTGCAGAATAGTTTTTAGATTCTATTGATAAACGAACCTCTTCACGCTGATAATCACTAATAGGCAGCTTATTAACCAACGCTCTAAAGAAAATTGCGTGTCCCAGCTCAATTCTAAAATCTGGTACAACCTTCTGCATTGCTTCTATAGCAGCGGTTATCAGCTCTAGGTCTGCTCGCTTACCGCTTACGCCCAAAAGCTCCATACCAGCCTGTCTAACCTCATTACTTCTGCCGGCAAGGCTTCTATTATTTCTATATAATATCTGATTGTATGACAGTCTAAGTGGCAGTGGCTCTGACTGCAATCTAGTAGCTACCATTCTTGCAATTGGCAACGTGGAGTCAGGACGCAGAACCATTAGCCTCCCCTTTTTGTCTGTAAGGATAAACATATCCTCTTGGCTAATGCCAGAATGCTTTAGAGCAAATGTATCAAAAAATTCCATACTAGGGGTGAACACTTGATTATATCCCTTTGAAGCAAATACATCATCCATAATTTTACTAACCTTGTTCACAGCAGTACATTCTTCAAATAAAAAATCCTTTGTGCCTTCTGGGGTTATTTTGTAATATTTTCTCATAGCTCTACCTCATTCTCTAAAATAAACTGGCATAACGCTTTAGCGTGCTAATATAATAACACGCTAAATTAAGTTTGTCAATACTGAATATGTCCCTAAACAAAAATGCAGGGAGCGGTTGCCCACACCCTGCATCTAATTTAAAATTATCTGATTCTGGACGCAATGATGTCAACCATTTCACCTACGTTTTTCATTGATGAAATCTCACCCATTTTAAACTTAATCTTGAAAGCCCTTTCTACCGCACCTATTAAGGTGATATGCTCTAGGCTGTCCCAATCATCTATATCGTCAGCCGTTGTGTTAGGTGTTATTCTGATAGAATCATCATCAAATACATCACAAAATACACTGTTTAGTTTACCGTAAATTTGTTTTTTATCCATAATTATTTTACTCCTTATTGTTTTCAGTTAAATCGTTGCCTACAACCGTAATAACATTATTTTTATTTGAATAACTATCTACTGCCATTTCCCATATAGTGTTTCCTTCGCTGTCCTCATTTATTTTTTCAAATCCAAAGGTTTTATACAGCTCACGAACCATATTATTTTTGGCTGTAGGATAGTAATATCCCTTAATTGTTTTTACACCCTGCTCTATACATTTTTGTACCAATATATCTAACATTGCCAATTCCATATCTCTTTTTAAAACACGACAGCTCATTAACCACAAGTCTATGTTCAATACATCGCCGTCTTTTTTTCCTATTACAACAGATACAACGCCGTTATCACCAAATTTGTCTATAAGCTTACCATATAAACGTATATATTGGTCGCTTTCAAATACTTCTTCCATTTCTGCGACGGTATAACGTTTAGTAGTAACATTAAACTGGTTGCTCTTATTAGAAAGCTGGGTGATACGTTGAATATATACTGGTAAAAAGTCATCAATAGTAGCCTTCATATTCATGCTAAGTAAGTAATCCTCGTAGTTACCAAAGGTAGCTTGCTGTGCTGCCCTTTCTACATTTGCTTTATACATTTCGTTACGTTTTAAATCGTCCTCACTAAATGTAGTAACTTCAAAAAAGCCGTTTCTGTCCAATGTGGTAATATAGTTTTCTACAGTGTCCATTACAGGTGCAGACACACCATTTAACTGTGCCTTTACTATCTCTCGTTCGGCTGGATTGTCGTCCACGAATACAATAGACTCTGGTAGAATATTTAGCTCTGCTGCTGTGTTGGCGATATTAATATCTTTATTTTCCCAGTTGGCTTTTATAATGATAAAATCATCAGGTTTTAATACACCTTCAGGATGATTTAAGCCATCAACAGCGTTTTGATGGTCATTTTTTGAACAGACTGTTAGCATTATACCTAAATCTTTTTGGCTTTTGATAAACTGTTGAAATTCGTAGTAGCTTTGAGAAACACCTGTTTCCTGACCGATTTCAATGTTATCTACTCCATCATCGCCAACTACTCCACCCCATAGTGTGTTGTCCAAATCCAATGCCAAAGCCTTTTTATTTTTGCCAAAAATGGATTTTATAATATTGGCAATGTTAAATGCAAGCTCAGGGATAGCATCAATACACATAGCATATTTATACATATTCCAAAACAGCGGGTTTGACCATTCCTTTAAGCCGTAGCTGGCAGAAATGAAATTAATATCATTAATATAAAAATTATCTGTTTTTTGACTATAACAATAGAGCATTGTGTTTAGTCTAGTGATAAAGTTACTGCGTCCTCTGTAATCGCTGCAGTCCTTATTTCCCATTAATCTATAGAAAGGCAATTCAAAATTATTTTGAATTATAGGGCATTTAAATTTTTCTGAAACAGATTGCCACATTTGCTTAAAATTTTCAAAAGTAGAATTTAACAGGCTGTCAGTGTCCTCCTTTGAAAATCTTGGCGTTGGATAGCTTGCAATGTTTCTGTTTGTAGTATGAATAAAAACTATGTCTGGCTGAAAATCTAACAGCTCCTGTGGTGGAAACATAGCGTCCTGCCAATACTGTGCATATTCTGACTGGTAAAACGTTGGCTCTATCCCTGCATTTAGCAGGAATAGCTCCATAATATTAATAATTTCATTAATGGTTGAACCACCTAAAACTGCTATTTTTTTCTGCAGTCGCGTGCTGCCATCAGCAAGAAGTGCTTTTTTTATAGATTTCTTCTTTTTAGAAACATAATCAGAATCAAAAGGATATTCTAACTGGTACATAATTACACCTCGTAAAATTTTATTGAGCTGTCACTTTAGATGAAGCGGATGCTGTTACAGCTTCATCAACAATTTTTTCACTACTATTTTGTGAAATTAGGTTTGCTAGATTATCAGCGTTTTCACCAACAACTGAATAAGAGCTACAGGTAAATAGTAAATCTGTAATGCCTAAATCCTTAACAAAGTTAACAAGATTAATTTGTGAATAACGCATATCCATAACGTAAATTTCAGAGAAGGAGCTGGTGTAGAACGGTATTTCAGCATTGCCGTAGCTGTCCTTTACCACGCACAGCTTCCTACCGTTGGTGACATCAGTTTTAACCTTAACTATGCTGTCATCGCCACCCATAAATGTTAAGTAGGCGTTGTCCGTGTCTGTGTTAACAAGCAGCTCACCTTCATCTTGGAAATTAAACGATTGATCATAATAGTAGGTTTTATATTTATTTTTAGGCACGTAATAGGTAAATGTTTCAGGGTCATTTTTAATATTGACATCACCTGTAAACGCATACATAGTTCCTACAAAGCCTTCAATATTCTGTGGTGTATAGGTGCTAATATCAGCAAAAGGCACACCCGCTGTTGATGCAAACAGCTGCGAAGCATAGTATGCACCAAGCGGCTGCCAATGGTGATCTGTTCGGCAATAAATTGGCTCTGTTGTATGCTGTTTTAAAACATCACAAGGATTAATTGAAGCTATACCAGAATTCATCTTGCCGGCAATTTTATTAAAGCAGTCAGATTGGCTGGTTGTATAATCAGAATATTGCAATGGAGTGTAAAATTCACAAGCCAACGGATTAGGCATAGAATAAACCTTTACGCTGGAGCCTAGCTTTGCGTGAATATCATTCAGCGCCTCAATGTATGAGGTACCTGAACCTCCGCCAAAAAGCTCTAAGGCTCGCCAATGACCATCCTGATTAACAGAAATTAATCCATTATTGTAGTTAGCATCTGCATTTTCCTGAGTGTAATCCTTGTCAGTAGCAGCTTCTGTAGGCTGTTGAGCATTACTGGATGTTACATCAGTCGGTGAAGCCACGCTAGAATCCTCAGATTTACTGCTGTTTACAACCTGTATTTTACCAGTAACCTTAACATTATTACTAGATGGAAAGCCTAATAAGCCCAGCATAGAGTTACTGGCATTTTTTAGGTCATCTCGAAAAGGCACAGTATCATCATAACATTTAGCAATAGAACTAGTAAATGAACCAGAAAAATAGCTTTCAAAGGAAAAGCTAGGCATTGTCGCCAAGGTTCTGTTTTCTGTTTCAGATACTGTAGGGTGAGGCAAAACCAAAATCAGAAAAGCTATAATAAAGAATATTGGCACAATAACGAGCAAGCTTATTATTGAAAAGCCATTTTCTAGGGCAGATTTGCTTAACCCATCAATACCTCGTTTTTTGTTATCATGAGGTCTTCTGCTTGATGAGGTTCTATTGGTTGAAGAACGTCTGTTGCTTGTTTTCGATGATGAATAAATATTTCTATTAGAATAAGAGCGGTCACGAGTATTGCGTTGTTCCTCTGTATTATCACGTGTACCACTGGGCTTATCTTCAAAATATTCTAACGAATATGGCTTATCTTCATACTTGTTTTCGTCCATGGCAATTCTCCTTGTGAGTTAACATAAAATGAGTTTCATTTTATTAGAATCTAAAATACAGGAATGGATTGTTTGTTGCATTAACCAATAAAATAGTACAAATTACCAATAATCCACAGCAGGAAACAGTTGACAAAATTTGTCCTGTTGCAAACCTTTTGTTTGTACTGTTGAAAAAATCTTTAAGCTTTGGCAAGACAGGCAAGCAACACATCACAGAAGCTGCGAATAAGAAAAAGTTGTTCAAAAAGCTTGTCCATGTTATAGTGTCAAACATAGCGCTGCCGTTTGTAATCATGCTAATGCCAGAAATATTAAGGAAAAACTGTCCCAGCTGGCCAAAGTCTTCAAAGCAGAAAATGCCAAAGCCAATAATAATTACAGCCTTGCTATATAAATGTGAAGCCCAAACTGGCCATTTTTTCATACGCTTTTTGCCTAGCTTTAGTTCTAGGAATATAAATGCACCAAAATATAATCCCCAAATAATATAGTTCCATGAAGCACCATGCCACATACCTGTGCAGAACCATACTAAAAACAGTCCCAAATATTTACGAGGTCTTCCCAAAATAGGAACATACAACAAATAATCACGGAAGAATGAACCTAAGGATATGTGCCATCTTTGCCAGAACTCTGAAATATTTTTGCTTATGAAGGGGTGTCTAAAGTTTTCGTCAAAGTGAAAACCAAATATTCTGCCCATACCAATTGCCATATCAGAATAACCGCTAAAATCAAAATAAACATACATTGAATATACAATAACAGTATACCATGTACCACCAACAGACAGATTAGAAATATCATTTCCAATAAAAAAGGTGTTAACGATAGCATACAAATTATTAGCCAAGATAACCTTTTTTGCCAAACCAACCATCAACCTAAAGGCGCCCTCTTTAATGTCTGTGGCTGTAATTTTTCTATTATCAATTTCATCCTCAATGACACTGTACCTAACGATAGGTCCAGCAACCAGCTGTGGAAACAAGGAAACATACATCAAAAACTTTGGATAAGCATGCTGTACCTTTACTGTACCCCAATAACAATCCATAATATATGAAATAATCTGGAATGTGTAGAAGCTAATACCGATTGGTAATGCGATATTTGGCAATGGGATAGATGCACCTGTAAAATAATTAATATTTCCTACAATAAAGTCACTATATTTGAATACTATCAGCATACCTAGGTTAAATATTAATGCCAACGCTACAGCCAATTTTGCACCCGTCCGTTCATAGTGCTTTTCAATAAGTAACCCAATAAAATAGTTAACTATCGTACTAAATAATAAGATAAAAATACATAACGGCTCACCCCAAGCGTAAAAGATTAGGGAAAAAACTATTAGAACAATGTTTCTATTTTTAGATTTTTTTGTAACAAAATACGCAATCAAGCAAAGTGGTAAAAACACATACAAAAAAAATAAATCTGAAAATACCATTGTGCAGCTCCTTTTCTTTAAAAGTTTGCTAATATTATAGCAATAATATGTTTATATTCACATCTACAAACGGCTTAGCAAACATAATTTAGTAAATTATTCATAATTTTTCCATATTACCTTTTATTAGCCAGTGTGTAAACACAATTTGTCTAATTATATCACTTTTTCCGTTGATAGTAAAGATTTCCCATTATGAATTTTATGTAAAATATTATGATTTTCAGCGGATATATTTTTAAGTGTTTATTCATATCAAAAAAATCACAGTAGACCAGTTATTATACTGACCTACTGTTAATGAAATAAATACTGTACATATTATTTTTCTTGATTTTTTCTAGCATGAAAAGCTTTGTAGATTTTTGATTGCTTAAAGAAATACGGTTTCTTTTCTTTATTGTGAATTATGTCTGTATTGGGTTCCTGACCCAGCTCATCGGCATATTCACCTTCAGAAATTCTTCTGTTTACATCTGTGCCAAGTAAAACATATATTATTGAAAAAACAGGAACTGCTATAAACATACCTATTACGCCAAACAATCCTCCACCAATAATAACGCTGGTCATTATCCAAAAGCCAGAGATACCAATAGAGCTGCCCATAATTCTAGGTCCTATAATATTACCGTCAATCTGCTGCAATACTACAATAAATACAGTAAACCATATGGCCTCTATAGGGTCAATAATAAGCATTATTAGCACGCTGGGTACAGCACCTAGGAATGGACCAAACACAGGGATAACATTAGTTATACCTATGATAACACTAATTAACAAGGCATAGTCAAAACGGAAAATTGACATACCAACAAAGCAAAGCATGCCTATTATCAAAGAATCAATTATTCTGCCGTAAATATACCTGCCGAACATTTTGTTAGAAAGCTGGGCTATATCCAAAACCTTTGGAAGGAACTTTGAAGGAATGTATGCATAGGTTATTTTTTTTGTTTGATAGATTAGCTTATCTTTACACGCCAACAGATAAAATGATACTATTAGACCCATACTAATATTATAAATATTAGTTGTAAAATTAACGGTAAAGTCAAACAGACTAGGAGCAATATACGTTGCCGCATTTTGTATAAAGGCTTTTAGCTCTCCGCCGGTTACTAATTTTACTATATCATTAATTATTTGAAACAGGTCGCTGTCCTCTGGTATTGCGTTATTAAGATATTTTGTTGAGAAATCTATTATTGACTGCTGTAGAGTGTTGGCATAGCCTGAAAAGTTTTTTGTTAGCTGTTCAAAGCTGGCTATTAATTGTGGTATTAATATAACAATTAAAAATGCAATAATTCCAAATACAATAACATATGCGGTTATTAGTGCTAAAGGTTTACGCAGTATTTGCAAAAACTTTCCTTTTTTTGCAAGGCCGCTGTACGCATGGTCAGCAAAAAACGCATAAGGCTTGTTTATTATATACGCTATACAAAAACCAACAATAAATGGTGTTATTACAATTAAAACAAAACCCAGAATATCCCATACAACCTTAAAATTGTTCATTATAAAAAACAACAATGCGGCGAACAAGATCAACAATAAAAAGCTTTTAAACTTTTTTGAGCTCATTACATCTCCCCCTTTTCCTTGAAATGATTTATCCGAACAGTGACATCTGGCTGCTTTCCGGCAATCCGTTTAAGGCATTAACGCTTCTTAAGGTATCAACAACAGCAGTAGATATTTTTGCACGTGTTTTTAGTTCCTCTATAGATAAATATTTCCCCTGCTTACCACAATGTGCCAAGCTTTCTGCTGCTGATTCACCAACGCCGGTCAAAGAACTAAACGGTAAACGTATTTTACCATCCTCTATAATAAATTTTTTAGCATCTGATTTATATATATCAATAGGCAACACAACTATTCCTCGTGCCAGCATTTCATTAACAATTTGCAATGTAGCAAACTCGGTTTTGTCTTTCGCTGTTGTGGCATAGCCCTTTTGCTTAATATTGTTCATTTTTCTTACAACAGCATCCTTACCCTGCAAAACAGTTGATGCATCAAAATCATCACTTCGCACGGAAAAATATGCTGCATAATATGCAACTGGTGTGTGAACCTTGTACCAACCCAGTCGTAATGTAGCTATCATATATGCTGCTGCGTGTGCCTTTGGGAACATATATTTTATCTTCATACAAGAGTCTATATACCAATCTGGCACATTATGCTCCTTCATAGCATTAATATGTTCTTCTGTCAACAGTCTGGTAGCATTGCCTTTACGAACAATCTCCATTATTTTAAATGCCATTTTAGGCTCTAGCCCCTTATGGAGCAAATAGGTCATAATGCTGTCACGTGTACCAATAACATTGGATATTGTACAGGTATTTGACTTAATAAGCTCCGCAGCATTACCTATCCAAACATCTGTACCATGTGACAAGCCAGCTATTTGCAGAAGGTCAGTAAATGTTTTAGGCTGAGTTTCAATAAGCATTTGTCGCACAAAGCCTGTGCCAACCTCTGGCAATGAAAAGGTACCTGTTTGAGAATCTATATCCTCCGGCTGTACACCTAATGCCTTGGTGGAAACAAACAATGACATAACATCAGGGTCACTCATAGAAACATCCATAACGCTGACACCTGTATATTCCTCCAAATAATGATAAATTGTAGGCACATCATGTCCTAGCTCGTCCAGCTTACATATTGTATCATGTATAGAGTGGAAATCAAAATGTGTTGTAATATTATCGGATTTTTGGTCATTGGCTGGGTGCTGTACAGGACAAAAGTCATATGCTTCATAACCACGAGGTACTACAACCATACCACCAGGATGCTGTCCTGTTGTACGCTTGACACCTGTACAGCCAGTGGATAATCGTAATTCTTCTGCCTTGTGCATTACCATTTCTTTTGTTTCACAGTATTTTTTTACATATCCGTATGCAGTTTTATCAGCAACAGTAGCGATAGTGCCTGCCTTAAAAACATTATCCTTTCCAAACAGCTCCTCGGTATATCTGTGAGAGCTGGATTGATACTCACCGCTGAAATTAAGGTCAATATCAGGTGTTTTATCACCTTCAAAGCCCAGAAATGTTTCAAAAGGTATTTCATGACCATCCTGCTGGTACTGGGTCCCACATTCAGGACATTTTTTAGGCGGAAGATCAAAGCCAGAGCCGTAGCTGCCGTCTGTAAAAAATTCGCTATGCTTGCATTTTGGACAAACATAATGAGGGCATAACGGGTTAACCTCTGAAATACCAGACATAGTAGCAACAAAGGATGAGCCAACCGAGCCTCGTGAGCCTACCAAATATCCATGTGCTTCGCTGTCTGCAACCAGCTTTTGAGCTGTCATATACAATATAGAGAAGCCATATTTTGTAATAGCACCTAGCTCCCTGTCTAATCTTTCCTTAACTATATCGGGTAATGGGTCACCATACTTGTCCTTTGCACGCTGCCATGTAATAGATGTCAGCTGTTCCTCCGCACCATCAATAAAAGGCGGAAAAACGCCCTTTGGTATAGGTCGCACGTTTTCTATCATATCAGAAATAATATTAGTATTTTCTACCACTACCTCGTAGGCCTTTTTCTCCCCTAAATAGGCAAATTCATCCAACATTTCTGCGGTTGTTCTGTAATATAATGGTGCTTGATTATCAGCGTCACTAAAGCCTTGCGCTGCCATTAATATTTTGCGATAATCACTGTCGTGGGGCTCCATAAAATGCACGTCACAGGTAGCTACCACAGGGATATTTAGCTGTTCACCGAGCTTAACAATGTTTTTATTATACTCCTGCAGCTCCTGTATATTCTTAGCTGTACCATTGTTCACCATAAACATATTGTTGGCAACTGGCTGTATTTCTAAATAATCATAAAATGATGCAATTTCCTTTAGCTCTCCCCATGGCTTTCCATCTAACATACCACGGAAAAGTTCGCCCGCTTCACAGGCACTGCCTATTATTAATCCTTCTCTGTACTTAATAAGCTGTGTTTTAGGTATTCTTGGCTTTTTATAGAAGTAATTTAAGTGAGCCATAGAAATTAATTTGTATAAGTTTTTTAGACCCACTTGATTTTTTACTAAAATAATTTGGTGATATGATCTCAGCTTTTTAAAATCAGCACCTGTTATCTTTACGTTAATTTCCTGAGTAGATTTAAGCCCAAAATCTTGTTTTAATCTATCTAATAAATTAATAAATATTCTGGCTAAAATCTCAGCATCATCAGTGGCACGATGATGATTAAAATTGCCTAAGCGTAAATACTTTGCTACCGTATCAAGCTTACAATTTTTTATATCCTTTAAAACGGCCCGACAAATTGCGACTGTATCAATAGCAGTAAAGTTGTAATCTAGGTTACAACGGACAGCCGTAGCCTTAATAAAAGAGGTATCAAAGGGTGCATTGTGTGCCACCACAACAGCCTGACTGCCACCACAAAAATCGTAAAACGCTTTAACAGCCTCCTTCTCCAAGGGGGCGTCGGCTACCATATCATCAGTAATACCTGTTAGCTGAGTAATTTTTCCTGAAATAGGCATCTGTGGATTAACAAAGGTTGAAAAAGTATCTGTAATCACACTGTTAACAAGCTTTACAGCACCAATCTCTGTTATTCTGTCCTTATTTGGGCTAAGACCTGTTGTTTCTAAATCAAAGCATATGAATTCTCCGTCAAAGCTTCTATCTAACTCACCCTCTACCGAAGAAATCATATCGTTTACAAAATATGCCTCTGTGCCATATATAACCTTTATTGGGTTATCACCCTTGTTAATTCTTTCAGCGGCATTCATAGCATCAGGGAATGCCTGTGCAACACCATGGTCAGTTATGGCTATAGCTGTGTGTCCCCACTGGTTGGCACGTTTAACTAGGTCGCTGGCTGCTGTCAAGCCATCCATAGAGGACATATTGGTATGAAGATGCAGCTCTACCCTTTTTTTAGGGGCGTTGTCTACAACTTTTATTTTTTCAACGGTAGCAATGCTTCGGACTCTAATATTAGTTTCTTTATCATATTTATCATATTCTACCTCGCCACGAACTATTATAGCATCGCCCTTTTTCAGCTTATCAAGGCATTTACATTTTTTTATGTCATCAAATACCTTAATACTCATTGAGCCTGTATAGTCTGTTATGCTGATAGAAATAATATTCTTTTTGCCATCTCTAGTTTCACGTTTCTCTATATTAAATATATCCCCCCATACAGTTGTGTTGCCTGTATCCAAGGATAGCGTTTCAATAGGTACTGGCGTTCCCTTAGTGATGTTGCCATACAGTGGCTTTATAGTGTCGGGTAATATTTGTGGGTACAGGTTTTCACCCCTTCGTATTTCTATAGAGGTAGCATTTTTACTTTTTCGTTCTTTTTTGCTCTTTATGGCACTCTCCATAGACTGGTCATATACCTCTATTTTTTCTACTGCATTTTGTCGTGTTTGTTTTTCAATAACCACCTGTTGTTTTTCTATGTAATTGGGGTTATCGGCATCAACAGATAATACACCTGTAAACTCGACGTTAAAATGTAAATCGAATTCTCGGGAAATAATATTTTTAAGTGACTTATCAAAGCCCTTACTTAATAAAATTCCATGGCCACCATGGTTTAGGTTAATAACAATAGTATTATCCTTTACCGCTGCGGTAGCGTCTGCTACAGTGCCGTTCAAGCTTGGTATTTCTCTTTTTAATTGCAGTACAAGCTGGTCAAAGTAATTTGGGGTAAAAGCTTGCTGTGGAAACCTAGGCTTAATATGAACAAGTCTTAAGGACAATGGTGATGCTTTAATCACGTTCTCTGCATCAAACAGCTTTTGTCGTTCCAACAGAAACTGTAACGTCAACTCTATTTCCATTATTCTTTTATTTGAATCTATTGTAACACCAGTAACCTCACCATCTAATATCTCTGACGGCAAGGATTTGATGTCTATATATTCAGAAAAAATTTGCTTAAAAGTTTTCAAAAAATCTACCTCAATTTTTTAAAAGTATCACAGCTTCTCAACCTCTGCCAGTAATTCAACTAACAGTCTGTCCTCAGGGACTTTTCGTATTATTTCACCTTTTTTAAAGATTAAACCTACGCCGTCCCCACCTGCTATACCAATGTCAGCTTCACGGGCTTCACCAGGACCATTAACTGCACAGCCCATTATAGCTACTGTAATATTTTTATCACAGTTTTTAAGCGTCTGCTCTGCCTCATTTGCCAGTGTAATCAAATCAATTTTTGTACGCCCACAGGTAGGACACGAAACAAACTGTATACCACCCTGTGTCATACCTATTGCCTTTAATAAATCCTTGCCTGCGTATATCTCTTCTACAGGATTAGCGGTTAAAGAAACACGTATAGTATCGCCGATACCATGCAATAGTAACGCACCTATCCCTGCTGAGGATTTAATTATCCCCATACGCTTTGTGCCTGCCTCTGTAACACCTAAATGCAATGGGTAATCACAGGACTGTGCTGCAATCTCGTATGCCTCTACCATTGTTTTTACATTAGAGGATTTCATAGATAATACAATATCCGTAAAATCAAATTTTTCCAACAATGAAGCATGATACAAAGCACTGTCACACAAAGCCTGTGCCGTTGGGCTGCCATATTTTGCTAAAATCTCTTTTTCCAATGAACCAGAGTTTACGCCAATTCTAATAGGTATGCTCTTAGCCCTACAAGCATTGGCAACTGCCCTTACTCTGCTGTCATCACCAATATTTCCTGGGTTAATTCTGATTTTATCAACACCTGCCGATACACACTCTAGTGCTATACGATAGTCAAAATGTATATCAGCAACAATAGGAGCTTTAACAGCCTTCTTAAGTGCTGGTATTAGCTTAACAGCATTTAAATTTGGTATAGCTGCTCGTATAATGTCACAGCCAGCCCGCTCTAGCTCTACTGCCTGATTAACGCTGTTTTCTATATCTTCTGCCGGTATATTTAGCATAGATTGTACTGAAACAGGTGCATTTCCTCCTATTAAAACATTACCAGCTTTTATTTGCTTTGATTTTCTCATAAGAATTTTCCTCTCAAAATAACTATCCCCCAAATCCGCTGCCAGTTACAATACGCCATATGTCATTAAAGGCAACAACCACCATAAACGCCATTAATAGTGCAAATCCAACGCCGTGAACAACGCTTTCATATTTTTCTGGAATTGGTTTTCTCCTTATTAATTCTATTAGTAGGAAGAAAAAGCGACCACCGTCTAATGCTGGAACAGGTAACATATTAAATATACCTAGGTTAACGGTAATAACCATCATCATAAATAGTATATTGTTAAAGGCGTCTAAAAAGCTGCTTTGTAAGCCTACAGATGCTGCATTGGAAATAGCAGATGCTGCACCAATAGGACCTGCCATATCATTTAAGCTATACTGTCCTGTTAACATACCAATCAAGCTGCTCCAAATTAGCCTAACAACAGATATTGTTTGTTCACAGGTTTGACCAATAACAGTAAAGACGTTCTTTTCTATGGGTAAGACATAAAAATCCAATGAAATTATGTCAGTTTCACCATCCGTGGCTTTAGTAGTAGAAAATTGAACAGCACCCAAATCAGTACGTTCACCGTTTCTGTCCACGACAATATGTGGACTGGTGGTTTTCATGGTTGCAAGAGAAAAGGTTATATCTCTGGCATTCATAATAGCATAACCATCAATAGAAACAAATTTATCACCCACCTCCAAGCCGTTTGTCTGGGATGTGGAGTTATCAGGGAATGAGCCAATAGTAGTTGAGGCGAATGTTGGTTGCTGTGCAACCAATACCAGCATCATTAACAAACCAAGTATGATATTCATAACAGCACCTGCTACTATAATTATCATTCGTTTCCATACCGCCTTGTTTGAAAAGGCCCGTGGATTATCTGTACCTCCGTTTTCACCCTCTAAATCGCAAAATCCTCCAATTGGAAAAGCCCTCAATGAATAAGTGGTTTCACCTTTTGTAAATTTAAATATTCTGGGTCCCATGCCCAAAGCAAACTCATTCACCTGTACCCCGAACAATTTAGCTGTAATAAAATGACCAAACTCATGCAGGAAAATGATTAATTCAAAAAGCAAAATTCCAATTATAATTAATAATGCAACAGAAATATAGACCATTCCTTTCAATAGAAATTAACAGCGAACATTGTCAATAACAAATTGTCTGGCTGTTTTGTCCGCATTTAATATATCTTCTAAACTGTATATTTGACAATCGGGTTGATTATTCATAGCCGCAGTAACAAGCTCCCCAATTTCTAAAAACTTTAGTTTATTATCTAAAAATAAACGTACCGCTTCCTCGTTAGCGCCATTGGCCGCTGCAGGTACTAGACCACCTCGTTTAATAGCTTTAATACAGGCTGACAAACAAGTAAAGGTATCATAATCTGGTTTATAAAATGTAAGCCTTGAAATTTCTGTTAGGTCTAATTGCTTCACTGGTGATTCCATACGTTTTGGATATGCTATAGCGTACTGTATAGGAATACGCATATCAGGCACACCTAGCTGTGCTATAACAGAATTGTCAATATACTCTATCATTGAGTGTATAATACTCTCCCTATGAACCACTACGTCAATGCTGTCCGCCGGCATATCAAAAAGCCAGGACGCTTCAATTATTTCTAACCCCTTATTCATCATAGTAGCAGAATCAATAGTTATCTTTGCACCCATACTCCAGTTGGGGTGATTCAACGCCTGTGTTACAGTAACATTTTCCAGTTCCTTTTTGGTTTTTCCAAAGAACGGTCCCCCAGAGGCAGTTAATATAAGCCTTTGCAAAGCCTTATGCTCAGGACAGCCCTGCAGGCATTGAAAGATAGCAGAATGTTCGCTGTCAACAGGATAAAGCTTTACGTTGTTTTCTTTTATAGTATTCATTACCAGCTTGCCACCAGCAACTAACGTTTCTTTATTGGCAAGTGCAATATTTTTCTTTGCCTTGGCGGCAGCCAGAGTTGGTTTCAAGCCTACCATACCTACAACTGAGTTAAGAACAGTATCTGCTGATGGAATACAGGCTGCGTCACATAATCCGTCCATGCCTAATGCTACCCTTGTATCAGTATCGGCAATTTTAATTTTTAGAGCCTTGGCAGATTGCTCATCAAACATAACAGCCAGCTGTGGGTGAAATTCTCTAACCTGTTGTTCCATAGCTTCAACATTACTATGTGCAGTTAATGCCGAAACAGATAAATTTAATTTTCGTACCACATCTAAGGTTTGTGTTCCAATAGAGCCTGTCGAACCAAGTATTGACAAATTCTCAGTCATATATAAACCTCCCCAAAGAAAAAATCATTTATACAATGCAACGAAAGGGGTTCATCCACTGAACCCCTTATAAAAATGTTACCTAAAGAATATTAATATAACCCACCCTTAGCTAATTGTCATAATTGGCAGGAACTGGACAAACATTAAAATAAAAGAAGATGTAAATATTACGCTGTCACATCTGTCTAATATGCCACCGTGACCTGGAATAACATTTCCATAATCCTTTACATTACAGCTGCGTTTTATTAACGAGAAGCTAAGGTCACCAATTATTGAAATAACAGCACCTATCAGTGCTACAATAAATAGGTTTATATAGTGAATGCTCTCTGTGCCTGTAAAAATAAAATTTTGGAAAATTACGGCGTTTATTATAGCACCTATAACCCCAAAAATAATACCCCCTACTGCACCCTCTACAGTTTTTTTAGGACTGATTTTTGGGCATAGCTTACGTTTTCCAAAAAAGCTGCCTACAAAATATGCACCTGCATCAGCTGCCCAAGGAATCACCAAACACATAGTTACGTTAAACCCAGTGTGACCTCTATCCCTGTCACACATTGCTATTATACAAGACATACCTGCTGTTACAATTAATACACTGGTATATATAAATGCAAGGTCACTAAATTTAAATTTTTCGTGATTAGTAAGCATTACTACAAACAGAATAAGTGTAAACAAATATACAGGAATATGCCAATAACCAGACGACACCAGCATTGGTGTGATTGCTGTAAAAAGCATACACGGCACTGACACCCTTAGGTTTTTAATTAGTCCCTTAGCGTTTAGTAGTTCTGTTGTACACATTAGTGTAGCCAACGCAATTAGTATATTGACACAAATTGGAAAGGCTTTATTAAAAGCCAGAGTTAATACAATTAACGCACAGCCCACAGCACCAGAAATGATACGTGTTTTCATAAATTTGTCCCGTCTTTCATATTTTTTCTTATTACAGATTATACCCCGCCAAATCGGCGGTTTCTACGAGCAAACTCTATTAGAGCATCGTCCAGCATACCTGTATTAAAATCTGGCCACAGGACATCCATGATAATATATTCAGTATAAGCTGATTGCCACAATAAAAAGTTGGAAATACGGTATTCTCCGCTAGGTCTAATAACCAAATCAGGGTCAGGCTGTCCAGCCGTGTACATATTGTCACTAATAACCTTTTCGTTTATATCATCTATGGTTAAGCAACCATCTTTCACATCAACTGCAATATTTTTTACTGCACGAACAATTTCATCTCTACTGCCGTAATTCATAGCAATATTAAGTACCATGCCGGTACGGTCAGCGGATAATTTTTCATTTTCATCTATTAAGCTTTGTAGTTCTGGGGAAAAGGCGTTCCTGTCACCAATAAATTTAACAACAATATTTTCATCCTTGAAATCAGCTATAGCCTCTTGTAAATAGGATTTAAACAGCTTCATTAACGCTCCTACTTCATCCTCTGGTCGTTTCCAGTTTTCGGTAGAAAAAGCATACACTGTTAAATACTTAATACCTATTTTATTGCAATATCTGGTTATAGTTCTGAAATTATTGGCACCAGCAGAATGACCAGCACTACGAGGCAAGCCACGTTTTTTAGCCCATCTGCCGTTTCCATCCATAATTATGCCCACATGACTGGGTAGCTTTATGTCATCCAATGATAAAATACTTTTGTTGTTCTTTTTAGAAATAAATGGTAACACTGCCTCACCTCATATGACTATATAATTTAGATAGCCATTACTTCCTTTTGCTTTTGTTCAGAAAGAGAGTCAACCTCTTTAATAAATTTATCTGTTAAATCCTGAGTTTTCTTTTCAGCCTGCTTTAGGTCGTCCTCTGTAATTTCTCCATCCTTTTTCATGGCTTTGAATTTATCAACAGAATCACGACGCACATTTCTGATAGCTATCTTTGACTCTTCCCCAAGCTCTTTAATCTCCTTAACAATATCCTTACGTCTATCTTCAGTCAATGGTGGAAAAACAATTCTTAGTGTTCTGCCATCAGTTTGTGGGTTGATACCTAAATCAGATGTTTGGATGGCTCTCTCCACTAATTTAACAACGGAAACATCCCAAGGCTGTATCATTAATGTTCTGGCCTCTGTTACAGAAACAGCTGCTAGCTGATTAATTGGTGTTGGTGTGCCATAATAATCAACCATTATTTTATCTAAAACAGCAGGATTAGCTCTGCCTGCTCTGATAGCAGCATATTCACCTGCTAGGTGATCTATACGTCTACCCATACGTTCTTCAATTTTTTTCAATACTTCTTTCATAGTAAAATTGCCTCCTTTAAAATTATTTTACAAGTGTACCTACTTGTTCGCCGCATACTGCTGATACAATGTTATCAGGCTTATCAATGCTAAATACTAAAATTGGAATATTATTATCTTTACATAGAGAAGCAGCTGTACTGTCCATAACTGCTAAATCCTTATTTAAAATGTCATAGAATGAAACTGTATCATATTTTACAGCGTTAGGATTTTTCTTTGGGTCACTGTCATACACGCCGTCAACCATTGTAGCTTTTAAAATAATGTCAGCATCTATTTCTGCTGCACGTAAGGATGCTGCTGTATCTGTAGAGAAAAATGGATTACCTGTACCACAGCCAAAAACCACTACTCTACCCTTTTCTAAGTGTCTGACAGCCTTATTTCTAATGTATGGTTCAGCAACCTGTTGCATAGAGATAGCTGTTTGAACACGTACAGTAACGCCAAGCTGTTCCAAAGCATCGGCTACTCCTAAAGCATTAATAACGGTAGCCAACATTCCCATATGGTCTGCTCTGGTTCTATCCATTTGACCACTGCTCCTGCCACGCCAAAAATTACCGCCGCCTACAACGATAGCAACCTCTACACCTAGGTCAACCAATTTTTTTACAGGCTCACAAAATTTCAGGACTGTTTCAAAGTCAATACCGTGCTCTTTGTTACCAGCCAACGCCTCACCACTTAATTTTAGCAGGACTCTTTTATACTTTGGTTCCATAAAATACATTCCTTTCAAATTATACAAATTTTCTCTATAAACATTCTAATTTACCATATCCTATAATACAATATGTAACGGTTTCTGTAAAGGGTATGTTTAATAATTCACCAATATTTCATAATTTATCATTTACCTTCTTGTGGCTGCGGGTACTTATATGATATACTTTTATTTAACAGATAAAAACATATTTTTTATAATTTCAAGGAGTATTTATGAGTATTTTAAACGTTGAGCATTTGTCCCACGGTTTTGGTGATAGAACAATTTTTAGTGATGTATCCTTTAGATTGCTAAAGGGTGAGCATATAGGCTTAATAGGTGCTAATGGAGAAGGTAAATCTACCTTTATGAATATAATTACAGGCAAGCTTCAGCCTGACGAGGGTACAGTAGAATGGTCTAACAATGTAAGAGTCGGCTATCTAGATCAGCATACAGTATTGGACAAAGGTATGACAATACGCAGCGTTTTAACGTCAGCATTTGACTTTTTACTGGAAATGGAAAACAGAATGAACGATATCTGTGACAGGCTGGGTGATGCTGGCGAAGCTGATATGGAAATTCTAATGGAGGAGCTAGGCACAATACAGGATTTGCTTACTACTCATGATTTTTATATGATAGACTCAAAGGTTGAGGAGGTCGCCAGAGCCTTAGGCTTAAATGATATTGGGCTAGATATGGACGTTACTGAATTAAGTGGTGGTCAACGCACAAAGGTGCTGTTAGGAAAGCTATTGTTAGAAAAGCCAGATATTTTGTTATTGGACGAGCCTACCAACTATTTGGACGCAGAGCATATTGCGTGGCTAAAACGTTACCTTGCAGAATATGAAAATGCTTTTATTTTAATATCTCATGACATACCATTTTTAAACAGCGTAATCAATTTAATTTATCATATGGATAATGGTGACCTAACCCGATATGTAGGTGATTATGATAAATTCCAAGAGGTCTATGCAATGAAAAAATCGCAAATGGAAGCAGCCTATAACAAACAGCAAAAGGAAATAGCAGATTTAAAGGACTTTGTAGCTAGAAATAAAGCTCGTGTATCTACCAGAAACATGGCAATGTCCAGACAAAAAAAGCTGGATAAAATGGATGTTATCCAGATGGCTGGTGAAAAGCCAAAGCCAACATTTAATTTTAAGTCTGCCAGAACACCAGGTAAATTTATTTTTCAGGCTAAGGATTTGATCATTGGATATGACTCTCCCCTATCTGTTCCTTTATCCCTGCAAATGGAAAGAGGTCAGAAAATAGCCTTAACTGGCGCTAACGGTATTGGTAAATCCACACTGCTTAAAAGTATTTTAGGCTTGATTAAGCCAATTAGTGGATATGTAGAATTAGGAGAAAATGTACATATAGGATATTTTGAGCAGGAGATGCCAAAGGGTATATCTACCACCTGTATAGAGGAAATATGGCAGGAATTTCCTAGTCTTAACCAGGCAGAGGTTCGTGCAGCTTTAGCAAAATGTGGATTAACAACCAAACATATAGAAAGTATGGTTAGGGTGTTAAGTGGCGGCGAACAAGCAAAGGTGCGACTATGCAAGCTAATTAATAGAGAAACCAATGTTTTAGTACTAGATGAGCCTACAAACCATTTAGATGCAGATGCTAAGGCTGAGCTTAAACGAGCCTTAAAGGAATATAAAGGCAGTATCCTTATGGTTTGCCACGAGCCAGAATTTTACAATGGTTTATTGGACAATGTTTGGGACTGTTCCAAATGGACAACTAAAGTAATTTAGTAAAATCGCCAGCCAAATAGTTTTTGAATTATAATCTGAAAAAGTTAAACCTTAAATGTAATAGTTAGTATATTGACTATAAACCATGAAATTGTTCCACCTTACCCCCCATAGTCAAAAATTGTTGACTTTTTAAAATTCTTATAGTATAATACCCATGTTGTGCGGGTGTGGCGGAATTGGCAGACGCGCTAGATTTAGGTTCTAGTGTAGCAGTACGTGCAGGTTCAAGTCCTGTCACCCGCACCATACATTTTGAGGGTAGATGTTGTCTACCCTCATTTTTTATGTTTAATATACGGCTCTCTGTCAATAGTTGGGGTAACCCAATTAAAATAAGAAATAAAACAAGCGATGGCGTTAGGCTGTCGCTTGTTTAAGTATATTGGTCTTTTGATGAGAAAACATATGTAA
>DGFJ01000012.1 GCA_002391625.1 Ruminococcaceae bacterium UBA3903
CAACATTTATTATAGAGCCATTTTATTTATTGTCCTAATTTTCTGGCATCACAGTATTCACATTCCAGTAAATCTCCGTGAGCTTTAAATTTGCGTGGTAAATAGGTTTCTGTATGGGTTATACAGCGTGAATTTGTACAACCGGTGTTGTCAATAATTGTTTTTCCTGTATAGTAGGTATATTTAGCATCCTGCAGCGTCAGCAGTATTAGTGCCATTCTGGCATACATACCATATACAGCCTGTTTAAAGTAAACAGCACGAGGGTCGTTATCTACCTCGTTGGTAATTTCGTCAACTCGTGGCAATGGGTGCAAAATTTTCAAATCCTTTTTACCCAGTGACAGCTTTTCTTTGTCTAAAACGAATACACCCTGTTGGGCGATGTATTCTTCCTCGCTTGGAAAGCGTTCACGTTGTATCCTAGTCATATACAGAACATCCAGCATTGGCATAGCCTCAGCTAAGCTTTTTACCTCTATATATTCACAGCAGGAGCGGTTCATTACATCCTTTATATACTGAGGAATTCCTAATTCTTTTGTGGATATAAGGATAAATTTATTCCCCTCAAAGTGGGACATAGTCTTAATTAACGAATGTACCGTTCTTCCATTTTTTAAATCACCGCATAAACCAATATTAAGATGGTTTAACCGGCCTTTTTCATGGTGCAGCGTGACAACGTCAGTCAGTGTTTGAGTAGGGTGCAGGTGACCGCCGTCACCCCCGTTTATTATTGGAACGCTAGAGTATAGGGATGCCGCCTTGGCAGAACCTTCAGATGGGTGACGCATAGCGATAATATCTGCGTAACCGCTAACTATTTTTATGGTATCCTTTATTGTTTCGCCCTTAGCAACGGAGGAGTTCATTGGATTATCAAAGCCTATGGTTTGTCCACCTAAACGAAGCATAGCAGTCTGGAAGGACATTTGTGTTCTGGTAGATGGCTCATAAAACAGCGTAGCTAAAATCCTGCCCCTACAGGCTTCACTGTATTCTTTTGGATTTTTCATTATTTTATCTGCCAGCCTAACAATTTCTTGTAGGTCGCTAAATGATAGCTCTTCCAAATCTATTATATGATTTAGCATTATAGCACCCCTTAAACCGTATTTGTTTTATTTTATCAGAAAATACAAAAAATGACAATACATAAGAATATATACTTTTATATTTTTATACAAGTGGATAGGTATGTGCTATAAAAAATTATAGCTGTGATATTATTGTAAAAACCATATATCTTTTTTGTTCACTTCAAATGTTTTACCATCTAAATATTTCATAATACCGCTGTCGCTTGTAAACTTAAAGGTCAGCTTATATGCGTATAATGCCTGATATTTGTATTTATCATTAGTGCCTCTCATTTTATATCCGTACTTGGTGTCACCAGCTAAAGGATGACCTATTGATGACATATGCGCTCTAATTTGGTGTGTTCGACCAGTTAATAAATCCACCTCAACCAAACTAAAAATGCCTTTTTCACCTATGACCTTGTACAGGGTTTTTATTTCCTTGCTGTCGATGGCTTTTTGTTTGCTTATGCTTACCTTGTTTTTCTTTTCATCCTTTGTTAGGTACCCTGTTAGCGTACCCTCTTTTCGTGAGAGCCTTCCAGCAACTAAACACAGGTAAAGCTTTGTCAGCTCTCTGCTTTTCATTTTTGCGTTTAGTATTCGCAGTGCTTCAGCGTTTTTAGCACATATTACTATACCCCCTGTGTTGCGGTCAATCCTATTAACTAGGGCTGGGGTAAAGGCTTTATCCTCTTTTGGATTATATTCCTTTTTGTCATATAAATAATGCAGTATGCGTGATATTAAGGAATCAAAGTGATAATTTTCGTCTGGATGTACAATTAAACCTGGTTGCTTGTTAACTAAAATAATATTTTCATCCTCAAATATTATATCAAGCTTTATAGGTGCTTTTAAAAAATCATAGGTTTCTTTAGGTTTGCTTTCAAAAAACTCGTCTTTTATATATAATGTCAGCACATCACCAGTAGTTAATTTGGAATCCTTATGGCAGCGTTTGCCATTTAGCTTGATATATTTTGTACGAATGTATTTGTACATTAATGATTTTGGCATGTCTTTAAAACGTTTGGACAGAAATTTGTCTAAACGTTGGTTGCCCTCGTTTTTGTTGATTATTATTTCTCTCATGGCTGCTCCTAATAGTAAAGGCGGTACATCCAATGCACCGCCTAAATGTTAAATATACGATTGAAATGTTATTATTCCATTTCCCAGTTATGCCATACGTTTTGGACATCGTCGTTGTCCTCTAGCATATCCATTAGTTTTTGTAGCTTTGTTACAGTTTCCTCGTCGTCAACCTTTGTGTATGTGCTGGGTACCATCTCTACCTCAGCGGATACAAAGGTGTAGCCCTTAGCTGTCAAATCCTCGTTTACTGCACTAAAATCATTAGCCTCTGTGTAGATTGTATATACGTCATCATCAGCCTCAAGGTCGGTAGCACCAGCTTCTAAGGCTTCCTCCATTACTGCGTCCTCGTCCTTATCACATTCCTCACGCTCAATAACTAAAACGCCCTTTTGTGAGAACATAAATGATACACAGCCAGGTGTACCCATGTTACCGCCAAATTTATCAAAATAGTGGCGCATATCAGCAGCGGTTCTATTACGATTATCTGTTAATGTTTCTACAATTACGGCTATGCCGCCTGCACCGTAACCTTCATAAGTGATAGCCTCATAGTTATTAGTATCGCCATCACCAGATGCTTTTTTAATAATTCGTTCAATGTTATCGTTAGGTACGTTATTGGCCTTTGCCTTTGCAATACAATCTCTTAGCTTTGAATTTACAGAAGGGTCGCCACTGCCACCATCACGTACAGCCACAGCTAACTCTCTACCAATCTTTGTAAAAACTTTAGCTCTAGCTGCATCGTTTTTACCTTTTTTTTGCTTTATTGTGCTCCATTTATTATGTCCTGACATTACGGTTCCTCCAGTGTAGTAATTGTATATCTGAAATTTTACCATATTTTTTGATGTTTTGCAACTATTTATGTCCTTTAGCTATGCACCTTCAGCTTATATAAATGTGAAATATTTTATAAATATATCTATATATACTACCTGTTGTATATAAATGGGTATATTGCAATAAGATGTTGCAATCTTACAATAAAAATGTTAAAATAAATTGATTATGCGATGGGTACCCATTGCGATATATAAGGTGATTATTATGATTAAAAGTATGACAGGCTTTGGCAGAAGTGAACAGGTGCTGACGGGCAGAGAAATTATTGTAGAAATAAAATCTGTCAATCATAGATATTTTGAATTTTCCTGTAGGACAATAAGGGGCTTTGGCTTTTTGGAGGAAAAGGCAAAGACATATATTCAACAACGTGTATCCCGTGGTAAGGTAGATGTGTATATTGGCATTGGTGCTGATGATGAAAAAGAGTCTGTTGTGTCTATTAATCATAGCTTGGCACAGGGCTATATTAACGCATTGCGGGAGCTTGGACAAGCATATAATATCTCCGATGATATTACTGTTTCATCAGTTGCTAAATACAGCGATATTTTTACTGTTCATCAGGCTGCTGAGGACGAGGATAAGCTATGGGAGGATGTACAGGTAGTCCTAGATAACGCTATAGATAAGTTTGTGTCCATGCGTCAGGCTGAGGGTAAGCGTATGCAGACGGACCTTGAAAACCGCAGTAAAACTATATTAGAATTAGTGTCACAGGTGGAGCAGCGCTCACCGCAAACGGTCTTAGAGTATCGTACACGTTTACAGGACAAAATGAATGAACTGCTAAGCGGTGCTTCGGTGGATGCTCAACGAATACTAACCGAAGCGGCTATTTTTGCCGACAAGGTAGCAGTGGATGAGGAAACAGTGCGTTTGCGAAGTCACTTTAAGCAGATGGAGCAGATTATGTCTGCACAGGGTGCAGTAGGCAGAAAGCTTGATTTCATTTTACAGGAAATGAACCGTGAAGCTAACACCATTGGTTCAAAGGTACAGGATGCACAGCTTGCCCATGTTGTAGTTGACATTAAAGCAGAGCTTGAAAAAATACGTGAACAGGTTCAGAATATTGAATAACGAATCATAAGATAATAAGGGTAGATTATATGAAGCTTATAAATATTGGTTTTGGTAACTTGGTATCAGGTGACAGGATAATAGCTATTGTATCACCGGATTCTGCACCAATTAAGCGTATAGTGCAGGATGCTAAAGAACAAGGTATGCTGATAGATGCCACATACGGCAGAAAAACCAAGTCAGTTATTATTACTGACAGTGACCATGTAGTGCTTTCAGCCAAAAACCCTGAAAGCTTAGGCAACCGAGCATCAGTAGAGGAGGTTTCTGATAATGAATAAAGAGGGTTTAGTTCTCGTTATTTCTGGACCGTCAGGTGTAGGAAAGGGTACAGTAGTAAAGGAGCTTTTAAAATCACAGGACGAGTTTGCTGTGTCCGTATCTGCTACCACTCGTAATCCACGAGAGGGCGAACAGCATGGTAAGGATTACTTTTTTTTGAAAAAGGATGAGTTTGTAGATTTAATAAACAACGACAAGGTTTTAGAGTATGCCACCTATTGTGATAACTATTATGGCACACCAAGGGATTATGTTGAACAGACAATACAAACAGGTAAAAATATTATCCTTGAAATAGAGGTGCAGGGTGCGTTACAGGTAATAAAATCATGTCCTAATGCAGTTAGCATTTTTATTATGCCGCAAACCTTAGCTGTGTTACAGGACAGACTAACTGGCAGGGGTACAGAAACCAACGACGTTATAGCTAAGCGTATGCACACAGCTATAGGAGAAATAAAACAGGCAACCAAGTACAATTATGTTGTAGTTAATGACAGTTTAGATGACTGTGTTAATGATATAAAGCAGATTATAAAGGCCGAGAAATTAAGAACAATCCGCATGGAAAATTTTGTAAAGGAAGTGCTTTCAAATGTTTAGACCATCAGTAGATGAAATGCTAGCAAACAAACAGACAAGATACGCTTTAGTTATTGCCGTAGCTAAAAGAGCCAGAGAAATCTCCGCACAATTTGAGGAGGATGGCACAGTAACAGAGGAAAAGCCTGTACTAATGGCTATTGAGGAATTTAAGGCTCACAAGTATAATGTTTTAGAACCAGAAATTAACGATTAAAATTGACGTGAAGGGAATGTAGTAAGGGTGGCTGTTATTGCAGGTGTAGTATTAGAAAATACAATGTACCACTTTGATAAAATCTTTGACTACATTATTCCACAGGAATTTATTATTACAGTAAAATCAGGTATGCGTGTGCTGGTGCCATTTGGCAGAGGTAACAAAACAACTCAAGGAATGGTTATGTATGTGCAGAAGGCTGATGATACCACGACAGAGGGCTACAAAAGTATTACACAGGTTTTAGATTTAGCACCTGTGTTAACAACGGAGCTTTTAGGGCTAGTATCCTTTATGAAGGACCGGTATTATTGCAGATACTATGACTGTGTAAAGGCGATGCTGCCTGTTGGTATTAATTACAAGATTTCATGCGTTTACACCGCTGTAAAGGGATTAGATACTACAGAAATTACGTTATCACCAACAGAGGATAAAATTATTGCTTATGTTTTAGCACAGAAAAAGCCAGTGAAAAGGGATGAATTATTATTAGCTCTTCAGCTGGAAGATAACAGCGTAATACCAGATAAAATGGTAAAAAAAGGCATACTAATTAAAGAGGGCGAAACAAACCGCAGAGTAAATGATGCTATGCTGAAAATGGTAAGATTAAAGGATAATCCGCCAAATTGTAAGCTGACACCTAAGCAAAATGAGGTTGTGGAAATATTACAAATGGCGGGTGCTGTTTCTGTTAAGGAAATATGCTATTTTACAGGCACTACTGCAGCAGTTGTAAACGCACTGGTAAAGAAGGCTGTTGCGGTTTACTTTAATCAGGAAATTTTTAGGACGCCTAAAAGAACTCAGGTAGAAAAGGATAATTCAGAAATTGTACTGACACCACAGCAGCAGACAGCATATGAGGATTTGTTAAATAAATACCGCAGTGGTGAGCCTAATGTTTCCTTGCTTTACGGTGTAACAGGTTCTGGTAAAACGTCTGTGTTTATGAAGGTGATAGATCAGGTGTATAAGGATAACAAGGGCGTCATTTTAATGGTGCCAGAGATTTCCCTAACACCACAGCTTATAAACCTGTTTCGTGGCCGATATGGGGATGATGTAGCTGTGTTCCACAGCGGGTTATCCTTAGGTGAGCGATTAGACGAGTGGAAACGTGTAAAAAACGGTTTAGCTAAAATTGCTATTGGCACACGCAGTGCCGTGTTTGCACCATTTGATAATCTTGGCTTTGTCATAATGGATGAGGAGCAGGAATATACCTACAAGTCAGAAACTACGCCGAGATATAACGCTCGTGATGTGGCAAAATATCGTTGTAACAGTAATAAGTGCTTATTGCTGTTATCCTCTGCCACACCATCGGTAGAAACCTTTTATTCCTGTACAACAGGCAGGTATTCAATAAATACCCTGACACAGCGTTATGGTACAGCTAAATTACCAGATGTGGTTGTAGCTGATATGAACATAGAACAGGACGAGGGGAATACCACAGGTATATCCTCGGTGCTTTTACAGGGGTTAGAGGACAATTTGTCAACAGGCAGACAATCTATTTTATTACTTAACCGCAGAGGCTACAATACATTTGTAGCCTGTAGAAGCTGCAAAGAGGTTGTTGCTTGTCCCCATTGCTCTATATCGCTTACCTATCATTCAGCCAACAACAGACTTATGTGTCATTATTGTGGTTACTCGCAGGACATGACAGATGAATGTCCTGTGTGTCACAGCCATGGACTGCGTTTTTCTGGTATGGGTACACAAAAAGCTACAGAAATGCTTTCAGAGCTGTTGCCAAATGCCAGAATACTTCGTTTAGACACCGATACCACTATGGCAAAGTACTCTCACGAGGAAAAGCTTACAAGCTTTGCAAATGGTGCATACGACATTATGATAGGTACCCAAATGGTTGCTAAGGGTCTTAATTTCCCTAATGTTACATTGGTAGGTGTTTTGTCCATTGACCAAATGCTTTATAATGACGATTACCGCAGCTTTGAACGGACATTTGCGTTGCTGACACAGGTGGTTGGCAGATCAGGCAGGGGAAAGCTAAAGGGCAGGGCAATAATTCAAACATTTACTCCTGAAAACCCAACTATTATGCTGGCGGCTAAACAGGATTATGATAAATTTTACAGCGGTGAAATAGCGATGCGAAGGGCTATGCTGTATCCGCCATATGCAGATATATGTATGATAGGCTTTGTTGGTCAAAATCAAGATGATGTGGAAAAAGCGGCTTTTGATTTTACTAAAGATTTAGTAGATTTAGCACAAAGTAAATACAGCGATATTCCTCTGCGTGTCCTTGGTTCTACACCAGCTGCCATATCAAAGGTTAATAATAAATTTAGATATAAAACAGTATTAAAGTTCAGAAACAGTAAGAAATTTCGTGAAATGCTGTCAAAATTATTATGTGATTTTGGTAGGGATAGTCGTTATTTATCGGTAACCGCATATGCGGATATTAACCCAGATTCTATATTGTAAATTATGATAAGGAATGATATTTATGGCACTTAGAAATATTGTAACAGAGGGCGACACTATATTGGAAAAAAAGTGTCACACTGTAGTGAAATTTGACGATAAGCTGGCTACTTTGCTGGATGATATGGCAGAAACCCTAAGCCTAGCTGGAGGTGTTGGCTTGGCTGCACCACAGGTTGGTATTCTGCGTAGAGTAGTTGTAATTAATATAAATGATGAGCTAATAGAACTGATTAACCCTACTATTGTTGAACAAAGCGGTGAGCAGGAGGGGTCAGAGGGATGCTTGTCCTGTCCTGGACAATGGGGTATAGTTGTACGACCACTAAATGTAACTGTAAAGGCACAGGATAGAAAGGGCAAAGTATTCACAAAATCCGGTACAGAGCTGCTTGCCCGTTGTTTTTGTCACGAGCTGGATCATTTAGATGGAGTTATTTTTAAAGAGCGTGCTAAAAGAATGCTAAATGATCAAGAGCTAGAAGAGCTGTACAGTTGATTTTATTTATATAACGCTGAGAGGATTTAACTAAATGAAGGTTTTATATATGGGTACTCCGGATTTTGCTGTGCCACCGCTAAAAAGCATAATTAATGCTGGTCACAGCCTGTGTGGTGTGTTTACTCAGCCTGATAAGCCAAAGGGCAGAGGCTACACTCTAACACCACCTCCAGTTAAGGAATGTGCATTAGAAAATAATATAGAGGTGTTTCAGCCTGCTACATTAAAGGATGGCACAGCCTTAGACATAATAAAAAAGCTTAACCCCGATGTCATTGTGGTTGTGGCTTTTGGCAAAATATTACCAAAGGAAATTCTTGATTTTCCTAAATATGGCTGTATTAATATTCATGGCTCGTTACTGCCAAGGTATCGTGGTGCGGCACCTATCCAGTGGTCGGTGTTAAACGGTGACAAGCAAACTGGAGTAACTGCTATGTATATGGATGTTGGCGTAGATACAGGTGATATGTTGCTAAAGGAAGTAACAGACATTGGTGAAAACGAAACCTCTGAGGAGCTGTATGACAGAATTGCTCATATGGGGGCAGAGCTAATTGTTAAGACACTTGCCAAGGCGGAAAAAGGCGAGCTTGTACCTGAAAAGCAGGAGGACAGCCTGTCCTGCTACGCACCTATGCTTGATAAGTCTATGTGTAAAATTGACTGGACAAAAAGTGCCAGCGAGGTTCACAACAAGGTTCGTGGGTTAAACTCATGGCCGATTGCCACAGCTTCTATTAATGGTAAGGCTGTAAAAATTTACACCACACGCCTGTGCAATAAAGGCGGCAGGGCAGGACAGATAATTTCTCTTAAACCTGTTACTGTTGCCTGTGGTACTGGCTCAGTAGAGATTTTACAGATACAGCCACAGGGTAAAAAACGAATGTCAGCAGAGGATTTTGCACGTGGCTATAGGCTAACCACAGACAGCATTTTTGAATAAAACAAAGGAATTGTGATTATGGGTAATCCTAGAAAAACAGCACTAAGCATACTAATGAAGATAGACAACGACAACGCATATTCAAATATAACTTTAAATAACGCAATAAAAGCATCAGATTTAGATGAACGTGATGTTTCTTTTGCCTGTGCCATAGTGTATGGTGTGCTTGAAAGGAAAATTACTCTTGATTATATAATTTCAAAGTTTATTAAAACTAAGCTGAATAAGATTCAACCTGATGTACTTAACATTTTGCGAATGGGTGTTTTTCAAATAGCTTATATGGACAAGGTTCCAGACAGCGCTGCAGTAAACGAGTGTGTAAAGCTGGCAAAGAAAAGGAACCTATTTAGTGCTACTGGTTTTATTAACGGTGTCCTTCGTTCGGTGTCCAGAGCAGAGGGAAATTATCAGCTTCCCGATAAAAAGGCGGATAAGCTATCATATTATAGTGTTTATTATTCCTGCCCACAGGATATTATTTCATTGTGGTTAAATAGCTATGGTGAAGAAATAACAGAAAATATTTTACAAAATCTCAGCGGCAGACCACCTGTTTATGTTAGAGTCAATACATTAAAGGTAACAGCAGAAAATTTAGAAAAAGATTTTGAAACCTGTGGTGTTTCTGCCAGCCCGACTGATATTATTGAGGACGCACTTGTCATAAAGGATACAGGTTCAATAGAAAGCTTAGCCTTGTATAGCTTTGGATATTTTCACGTTCAAGACCTGTCGTCACAGCTGTGCTGTAAGGTATTAAACCCTGTTAGCGGTGATAAGGTATATGATTTTTGTTCCGCACCAGGGGGAAAGGCTTTTACTATAGCACAAAGAATGGATAATAATGGGGTAATAAATGCTTTTGATTTGTACGACCATAAGCTTAAACTAATAGAAGCAGGTGCTGAACGCCTAGGTATAGATATTATTAAAGTGGGGCTGCGTGATGCTGTTTGTACAGAGCCACTTGAAAAAGCAGATAAGGTTCTATGTGATGTGCCTTGCTCTGGGCTGGGTATAATACGACGTAAGCCGGAGATAAGATATAAAAAAGACACAGGTATAGATACCCTGCCACAGCTGCAGTATGATATTTTGTCAAGCTGCTCTGATTTTGTTAAGGTGGGCGGTACGCTGGTGTACTCTACCTGTACGCTTAATAAAAAAGAAAACAACAACAATGCTGATAAGTTTTTACAGGAACATCCAAATTTTGCACCTGTTCCTATAGATTTAGGTGACATGGTTAAACGTGTGATAGATGAACCTGCCAATCAGCTGACCTTGTTTCCAAATCCACAGGGTTCAGATGGTTTTTTTATCAGCGTGTTTAAAAAAATAAAATAAATAATTTAGAGGGGAGAGAAATACCATGAAGGACATAAAATCATTAACGCTAGATGAGCTTACACAAGCGGTAAACGATCTGGAAATGCCAGCCTATAGGGCTGAACAAATATATAAATGGCTGCATGAAAAGGGTATTTCCTCCTTTGATGAAATGCTTAATATACCTAAAAATATTCGCACCCTGCTTGGCGATATTTATTACATCTCTGTAGCAAGTATTGAAAAAAAGTTAATTTCTTGTTATGATGGTACAATAAAGTATTTATTTAAACTTTATGATGGGGAGTTTGTGGAATCTGTTTTAATGGATTATCACCACGGATACACCATTTGCATTTCTACACAGGTTGGGTGTAAAATGGGTTGTACCTTTTGTGCTACTGGCAAAAGTGGCTTTTCCAGAAGCTTAAACGCTTCTGAAATGCTGGCACAAATACAAACAGCCCAGCAGGATAACCATATACGCATATCCAATATTGTTTTAATGGGTATGGGCGAGCCTTTGGATAATTACGACAATGTATTAAGGTTTTTACGTTTGGTTTCAGCTACACAAGGGTTAAACATTGGAATGCGTCATATAACTCTATCTACCTGTGGCGTTGTGCCACGTATATATGATTTGATGAATGAAAGCCTGCAAGTAACACTGTCTATTTCTTTACATGCACCAAACGACCATATACGCAGTCAGACAATGCCAATTAATAATAAATATCCTGTAGACACGTTGCTTAATGCCTGTAGAAAATATGTTGACAAAACAGGCAGACGTATTACCTTTGAGTATGCAATGATAGATGGGATAAACGATAGTGATGATTGTGCCTATGAGCTGTCCCACAAGCTAAAGGGTATGAACTGTCACGTTAACCTTATCCCTGTTAATGATGTTAACGGCGTTAACTACAGAAAAAGTAATAAGCAAAGGCTTATTGAATTTAGTAAAATTTTAGATAAAAACGGCATCACTGTTACTATACGCAGGACATTAGGCTCTGATATAGATGCATCCTGCGGTCAGCTAAAAAGGAACTATGTCCCACAGGCTGACAGTGAAGCATAGAAATATTAGCAAGGTTTGAGCAAAGGAGGAAACAGCTTGGAAATTTTTGCACAAAGTGATATTGGTCTAGTAAGACACAATAATGAAGATGCTTGTCGCTTTGGGACTCTGTCGGACAATACTGCTTGGTCGGTGGTTTGTGACGGTATGGGTGGAGCTAACGCTGGCAATGTTGCCAGTACCGTGGCGGCTGAAACTGTAGAAAAGCTGTTAAACAAGGGCTATCAGCCTAACTTTAATGATGACCAAACTGTTGACTTCCTAACGGACATTGTACAGAAAGCAAACAGCAAGGTTTACAAAATGCAAAGAGATGATGAAGCTCTTAGCGGTATGGGTACTACTTTAGAGCTTGTCCTCGCCACCCATACCACAGCACACGTTATTCACGCTGGTGACAGCCGTGTATATGGTATTAGGGGCAATATGATACAACAGATTACTGTTGATCACTCTGTTGTGCAGCAGATGGTAGATAAAGGGGAAATAACGCCTGAGGAGGCACAGCATCATCCAAATAAAAATTACATTACCAGAGCATTAGGTATTAACCCTGACATCCATCTGGATTATATTGAAGTACCCTTTACAAAGGGTGACATAATGATACTATGTACAGATGGTTTGTCAAATTACATTTCAATGGAAGCAATTTTGGATATGGCACATAACAGCTTTGGGGACGAATTGGCAGACAAGCTTATTAAAACTGCAAAGGACTTAGGGGGCAGTGATAATATCACGGTTTCCATAATATATGGATAATTTCTAACGGGAGTGAAATACATGGATAAATACACTGGAAAAAAACTTGACGGTCGTTATGAAATACATGAGCTTATTGGCGTTGGCGGTATGGCAATGGTGTATAAGGCTTATGACTCTATAGATGATAGAGTAGTGGCAATTAAAATTTTAAAAGAAGAATTTGCTAGAAATGATGAATTTATTCGTCGATTTAAAAATGAATCTAAAGCCATTGCTGTTTTATCTCATCCAAACATAGTAAAGGTATTTGATGTCAGCTTTGGAGATGTAATACAGTATATTGTTATGGAATATATTGATGGTATTACATTAAAGGAATATATTGACCAGCAGGATGAAATTACATGGAAAGAAGCAGTTTTCTTTACTGTTCAAATATTACAGGCAATGCAGCACGCACATGAACGTGGCATAGTACACCGTGACGTTAAGCCTCAAAACATAATGCTGCTGCAGGATGGTACCATTAAGGTTACTGACTTTGGTATTGCCAGATTTTCCAATACTGAAACCCGTACCATGACCGATAAGGCTATTGGTTCTGTACATTACATTGCACCAGAACAGGCTCGTGGAGATTTAACAGATGGCAAGTCCGATGTTTACTCTATTGGTGTTATGCTGTATGAGATGTTAACAGGTCAGCTGCCATTTGAAGCCGACAATGCGGTTTCAGTAGCTATTATGCAGCTACAGTCCAGCCCCAAACCACCTCGTGATATTAGGTCTGACATACCAGCAGGTTTAGAGGAAATCACCCTAAAGGCTATGCAGAAGGAACCAGCAATGCGTTATCAATCAGCCAAAGAAATGTTAGAGGATATTGATAAATTTAGACAGAACCCAAGCATAAAGTTTGATTATCAATATGCTACAGATGATGACACACATGATTATAAGGCAGCTGTCAGTGACCACAGAAATGTAGATAGTGATATTGATTTTGATGATTCGTTTAATGAATATCAAGAGGCGGCAGAAAAACGTCGCTCACCTGCTGTTAATGTGGTTTTAGGTGTGGTAATATCCTTTGCTATGGTAGCCATTTTGTTCGTTGTGTTGGCGATGTTCCAATCCTGCGAAAGTTCAAAAACGGATTCTATTGAAATACCTAATCTTGTAGGCATGAAATTTAGTGAAATAGAAAATGACTCTAAATATCATTTTACATGGGATGTCATCCATTCCTATGACGAAAGCCAGGCAGAGGGTATTGTATTAAAGCAGGAACCTAATGCCAGCTCTAAAAAGGTTAAGGAAAATGCTGTTATAACATTAACAGTTAACAGCAAGGAAACTTTGGTTAATGTACCTTACGTTAACGGTGAACCAGAGGAAACGGCTATTGCAAAGCTAAAGGCTAAAAACCTAACTCCAGAGGTTATTTATATTAGCGACGATAACACAGCTGAAACTATCGTTCGGGATACAACACCAAAGGCAGGCAGTGAAACATCTATCAGCGAGCCGGTTAAATTGTTTGTTAAGAAAAAGATTACCAATACACAGGTAAAGGTGCCTGACTTATCAAATATGACAAAGGATCAGGCAGCGGCAGCAGTGACAGAGCTAGGTCTAACCTTTGATTTTGATTATAACACTGAAATTGATAAAACAAAGGACAGTGTTTTAGGACAAAGCCCAATGTCAGGCAGCGTACTGCAGCAGGGTGATACTGTTAAGGCTTATGTTGCTAAGGGTGTGGATCATACTAAAAAGCTTACTATTACAACTCATTTACCTGCTAATGTTAATACTGCTGTAGATGTAAAGGTTACAATAGATGGTATTTTAGACGACAAGGTAAGTGGCAGTATGGTACCATCAGAGGTACATTCCTTGACTATACAGACAGAGGGTACTACTAAATCATCTGTGCTTGTGTTTATTAATGGTATCATTTACAGACAATATGATATAAACTTTGAAACAGAGTATATCTATCCATCAATATACACATATAACCAACCAACTGACCCAATGACGGAGCCATCTACTCAGCCTTCTACTGAACACTCAACCGGTGCTACACAGCCATCAACATCAGCTGAGACTCCAACACAGGATTTTAACGATAATAATGATTTTATTGAATAATAAGGGACTGATGTTATGAACGTAGCACAGGGTATAATTATTAAGGGAATCGGCGGCTTCTATTATGTAGAAGCCGCCGAAGGAGTATATGAGTGCAAAGCACGTGGAGCTTTTAGAAAAAAGGGGTATTCACCATGTGCCGGTGATATAGTCGATATATCTATACCTCAGGAGGGTTACTGCTCTATTGAGAATATTTTACCACGCAGAAACAGCTTAATTCGTCCTGCGTTGGCTAACATTGACCAATTAGTCATTGTTGTATCAACCTGTGATCCGTCACCAAATTTGTTAGTTATAGATAAAATGACAGCTACTGCTGTTAATAAGAATATTGAACCTATCATTGTGGTTTCTAAAACTGATTTATCTGACGGTGAACAGCTAAAATCAATTTACCATATGGCGGGTATAAAAACGGTTTTGTTTTCCGCTGTTGATAAAACCGGTGCTGAAGCTGTTAAAGCTTTGCTGCCTAACAAGGTTACCGCTTTCACAGGTAATTCCGGCGTTGGTAAATCATCATTATTAAATTGTTTATTTCCTGATTTGGGGTTAGAAACAGGTGTTATCAGTCAAAAGCTGGGACGAGGCAGACACACAACACGCAGTGTAGAATTATATTCCGTGGCTGGTGGATACGTTGCCGATACCCCTGGCTTTTCCACTGTAGATCTACAAAGATATGATATAATTGATAAAAATGATATGGCATATTGCTTTCCAGAATTTGAAGAATATTTTGGGCAGTGTCAGTTTATTTCATGTGCACATATTTGTGAAAAGGGTTGTGCTGTATTGCAGGCGGTTAAGGATGGTAAAATATCGCATTCGCGTCATAACAGCTACGTGGAAATGTACAACGAGGTAAAGGATATAAAGGATTGGCAAAAACGATGAATAGATGTATTTTAATTTGCGCTTCTCCAGATATTGATATAGATTATTGTAAGAGTATCATCACTAGAGATGACCATATCTTTTGTGCTGACGGTGGGTACGACTATGCAAAGGAAATTGGTGTAGTGCCACGCTTAGTAGTAGGTGATTTCGATTCTGCACACAGTAAAAAAATATTAGCAGACCAGGTTATTACGCTGCCAACACAAAAGGATGATACAGACACAATGTACTGTATTAAGGAGATAATAAAACGTGGATATAGGGATATTGCTATACTGGGAGGTATGGGCGGTAGGTTAGATCACACCCTTGCCAATATTACAGCGTTAAAATATCTGGCGGACAATGGCTGTGTAGGAAGATTGCTGGATAAATCTTCTGTTATACATTATTGTGTTGATAAATTGACTATTGGTGGTAATAACAATACGGTTTCAATTTTTCCCTTTGCTTGCGAAAAGGCAGAGGTTTCACTGTCTGGTTTTCGCTATACGCTAAATCATTTTCAGATGACGGCATCCTTTCCGCTGGGGATTAGCAATGTAGCGGAAAATGAAGCTTCGGAAATAAACGTATATAGTGGCGGTGTGATAGTTATTGAATATTTGTCCTCTTGTTAACACAGCTTAAAAGGTCACAGGTTTTGTTCCAATCAACCACCTTCATCCAGTTATCTACATATTGTTCCTTTGAGGTTTTGTATTGAAGGTAATATGAGTGTTCCCACATATCTAAATTTAACAATGGACTGACGATAGTAAGCGGCGGTGTATCTTGATTGGCTGTATTTATCAACTGTAATTGACACGCACCGTTACATATTAACCAAGTATAGCCTGAACCGAAAACGCTTAAGGCAGACAGCTTAATACCTTTTTTTAGATTTTCAAATGAGCCAAAATATTGGTTTATTTGTTGTAGGGTTTCTGTTGTAGGGGTAGAACCACCGGGTTTCATGCTGTTAAAATATATGTCGTGGTTAAAAATGCCACCGGCATATTTTTGTATGTCATTTTTTAATACAGGCGGAAATGTGTCGCTGTATGCTACTAACGCTTTTAAGCTCCAATCCTGATACTGAGGATAACGTGATAATGCAATGTTCAAATTGTCCACATATCTTTGCTGTAATACCTGATGATGTAATATTATTGTTTCGCTTTCTATGTACGGCTCTAAGTCGTTTGGCTTATACGGTAATGGATTTAATGTAAATGGGTAGTGGTCACTCACTGTAATCATACCTTTCATTTTTTATTGGCAGTATTAATTTATATATCCGTGCCAAGTGAATTATGCTAAGTAATATAAAAAGCTTTGTGCATATTGTGTTTATGGCAGGTAATATTCAAACGATTAATAGCTTTAACGCTAAAAAATATAAGCTTACAATACAAAAAGTGCTTGCATTATAGATGAAAATATGATAATATACCAATGTGTTACGGGGGTATAGCTCAGCTGGGAGAGCGCTTGAATGGCATTCAAG
>DGFJ01000038.1 GCA_002391625.1 Ruminococcaceae bacterium UBA3903
GGAAATAACCAGTACCAGCAGCCAAATATACAGCAAAACCCTATACCGCAATATCAACAACCAAGCGGTGCAGGTGGTATGGGAAATACTAAAAAAACACCAGAAAAAAAGATGAACACTACCGAGCGTTGGCTTGCAGAACACAAAAAGAATAAATAAATTTAATTTTACACTTGAAAAAAGTTTAAAAATATATTATACTATACAAGTAAAATATTTACGCGTATAATTAATCAGCGTGAAATCAAGTAATTGGTTTTACGCTGTATTTTTTTGCGTTATATTTAAAAAAACATGGAAAGCAGGAAAAAGAAGTATGGAATTTTACATGAAGCTGCCAAGGAATAAAAAGGAATTTACAGTGTTTATGCTGGTGATTTCCTTCATATCTGTAAACATAATAGCACCATTGATAACGTGTTTTGAAATTGGCTTTCAATTATCAGCTTGGGTTGAAACCATTAAAGTGATTCCTTTTATTTGGCTGTGTGTTATCGCATTGGTTTTATTGACGTATAAACCAGTAGAATTGATGAAAGGAAAAATAGTGGCTAAGGACGATAGCTTTAATGCACATATTATTGTGGACACTCTATGCACAGTGCTGTTGATGTCAATGTGTATGACGGTGATAGGCTCGTGGATAGGGCAAAGGGCAGTTACGCTGGAACCAATACAATTATTCTTTTATAAATGGCCACGCAACTTTGCTATAGCCTTTGGCGTGGAAACATTTATAGCTCAGCCTATTGCTAGATTTATTATGTTAAAAATGCATCAGCTTCAAGACAAAAAACTGGTATCGGTTGAGAGTGAGGCAGTATAGTTAACAAATGTGGCTGTGTCATAAAGGTTAATACTAATCTGGAATATAATAGTGGATAAAAATAGTGTGTAAAATGTTGGATAATAGCTTAACATAAGTGCTTGGCTATAAAATAGATATTATAGTGAATTTTTGTGTAAGAAAGTAAAGCTAAGGAAAAGTATAAAGCTTAATATATTAAAACAAGCGACAGCATAATGCTGTCACTTGGACATCCTTTTCATTTCTGGGATTACCCAACTATTGACATAGAGCTGACAGACATAGAGCCGAAAGATACAACCTGAATCAATAAAGCTATAGGGCAAAAAAGTAGGGCAGACGATGTAAAAAAATCGTCTGCCCATTGCTATATAGTATTATAGATTAATATTTGTTTCTCTTTACATAGGTTGTATGTAAAATATCGTGTGCCTTATGGCTGCCTGGTTTTTCTAAATACTCTTCATACAGCTTTTTAATAATTGGACTATCGTGTGATTTTCTTAAAGGCAGGTTAGCATCCTCTTCATATAAAGCACTGCCACGTAAGCCCTGCAGGTCTACAAAGTTTCTTGTATCACCAGACTGTATTGGTTGTCCACCACCGTTTACACAGCCACCTGGGCAACACATAACCTCAATAAATTGATAGTTAGCCTCGCCAGCCTTAACCTTGTCCAAAACCTTAGCTGCGTTGTCTAAACCGCTTACTACAGCTACGTTTACATCTAAGCCAGCTACGTTATAGGTAGCCTCTTTAATGCCCTCAGTACCACGGATTTCCTTATACTCAATAGTATCTAAGGATTGTCCAGTTAATGTATCAGCAGCAGTTCTTAGGGCTGCCTCCATAACACCGCCTGTAGCACCAAAGATAGCAGCAGCACCAGTTGTAACACCCAATGTAGGGTCAAACTCAGAGTCTGGCAGGCTTGTAAATTGAATTTGCTCTTTTTCAATCATTCTGGCAAGCTCTCTAGTAGTTATAGAAATATCTATATCTGGAACACCAGCAGCGTTTTGATCATCACGAGAAATTTCAAACTTTTTAGCGGTACAAGGCATAACGGATACTACAACAATATCCTGTGGGTCAATACCTTCCTTTTCCGCATAGTAGGTTTTTATGATAGCACCTGTCATCTGCTGTGGTGATTTACAGCTTGACAGATTTGGCAGCAGCTCTGGATAGTAATATTCACAGAACTTAACCCAACCAGGAGAACAAGAGGTAATCATTGGCAGAGTACCACCATCCTGTACTCTTTCAATAAATTCGTTTGCTTCCTCTAAAATTGTTAAATCAGCACCGAAATCAGTATCAAATACCTTGTCAAAGCCAAGCATTTTTAATGCTGTTACCATTTTGCCCTTTACATTTGTACCGATAGGCATACCAAAGCATTCACCTAGTGTAGCTCTAATAGCTGGAGCAGTGTGAACAATAACACGTTTGTCTGGGTCTGCAATAGCTGCAAAAACCTCTGCGGTGTTGTCACGTTCAATTAAAGCACCGGTTGGACAAACAGCAGTACATTGACCGCAGTTTACACAAGAGGTTTCATCTAGCTTTTTGTTAAATGCACAGCCAATTTCAGCGTCAAAGCCACGGTTGTTAACACCAATAACGCCAACATACTGGTTAGCCTTACATACTGCTACACAGCGACGGCATAATATACATTTGTTGTTATTTCTAATTAGATGTGGAGCAGAATTGTCAATTTCGTGATTCTGCATTTCACCTTCAAATTTGTTTTCGTCCTCCACGCCAAAGTCCTTACACATTTGCTGTAGCTCACAGTTTTGGCTTCTGGCACAAGACAGACATTTTTTATCATGGTTAGATAGTAGGATTTCTAGTGTATGCTTTCTGGAATCCTGTACTTTCTTAGAGTTTGTAAAAATCTCTGTACCCTCACGTTCAATAGGAAAAACGCAGGCTGCTACTAATGACCTAGCACCCTTTACCTCGGTTACGCACATACGGCAAGCGCCAATTTCGTTTATATCCTTTAAATAACATAGTGTAGGGATTTTAATACCTGCACTTCTAGCCGCCTCTAATATTGTAGTACCCTTAGCAACAGAAAGAGGCATACCGTTAATTTTAATATTAATCATTTCCATCTTAACTGCACTCCTTCCTTAGCTCTTTGAAATAGCGTCAAACTTACATTTTTCCATACAAGCACCACATTTAATGCACTTGCTATGGTCGATAACATGAGCTTCCTTAACCTTGCCAGATATAGCACCAGTTGGGCAAACTCTAGCACAAGCAGTACAACCACGACACTTGTCAGCGTCAACGTTGTATTGCAATAAGGACTTACAAACACCTGCTGGACATTTTTTGTCAACAACGTGAGCGATGTACTCGTCACGGAAATAATGAAGTGTTGATAAAACAGGGTTAGGTGCAGTTTGTCCCAAGCCACACAAGGAGTTTTCCTTTATGTAGTAGCACAGCTCCTCAAGCTCGTCCAAATCAGCCATTGTTGCGTTGCCACTAGTGATTTTATTTAGCTTTTCCAGTAAACGTTTAGTTCCTAGTCGGCAAGGCGTACACTTACCACAGCTTTCATCAACTGTAAATTCAAGGAAGAACTTTGCAATGTCAACCATACAGTTAGTATCATCCATTACAATAAGTCCGCCAGAACCCATCATAGAACCAATAGAAATTAGATTATCGTAATCAATTGGAATGTCAAAATGTTCAGCTGGGATACAACCACCAGATGGTCCGCCAGTCTGTGCAGCCTTAAACTTTCTGCCATCTGGTACGCCACCGCCGATGTCATCAACAATTTCACGCAGGGTAGTACCCATAGGAACCTCTACCAAGCCTGTGTGCTTGATTTTACCGCCTAATGCAAATACCTTTGTACCCTTTGACTTTTCAGTACCTACTGAATTAAACCAGCTAGCACCATTTAATATAATCTGGGGAATGTTAGCGTAGGTTTCAACGTTATTTAAAATTGTTGGCTTTCCAAACAAACCTTTAACAGCAGGGAAAGGAGGACGAGGACGGGGCTCGCCACGTTTGCCTTCAATAGATGTCATAAGAGCTGTTTCCTCACCGCATACAAATGCACCAGCACCTAAACGCAGCTCGATATCAAAGCTAAAGTCAGAACCAAAGATATTTTTACCTAACAAGCCATATTCACGAGCTTGCTTTAAAGCAATTTGCAGACGCTCTACAGCGATAGGGTACTCTGCACGAACATATATGTAGCCCTGTTCAGAACCAATGGCATAGCCTGCTATTGCCATTGCTTCTAGCAAAGCATGAGGATCGCCCTCTAATATTGAACGGTCCATAAATGCACCTGGGTCGCCCTCATCTGCATTACAACAAACATACTTTACACCCTTTGGCTGTGCTTGAGCAAAAGCCCATTTTAAACCAGTAGGGAAGCCACCGCCGCCTCTGCCACGCAAGCCTGACTCCTTAATTTCGTTTACAACGTCCTCTGGTGTCATTTCAGTTACGCATTTACCCAGAGCCTCGTAGCCGTTCATAGCGATGTATTCATCAATAACCGCTGGATTGATAACACCGCAGTTTCTTAACGCTGTTCTTCTTTGCTTTTTGTAGAAAGCTGTTTCATTTAGAGATTTAATTGTGTTATCCTCTTTATCAACAGTTTCCTGATACAGCAGTCTGGTAACAATTCTGCCCTTTAATAAATGCTCTTCTACTATTTCTGGTATGTCATCAACCTTTACCATACTGTAGAATGAACCCTCTGGATATACTATCATGATAGGACCTAAAGCACATAAGCCAAAGCAGCCAGTTTTTACAACATTTACCTCTTTGTCCAGCCCCTTGTCAGCCAGCTGTGTGTTTAAAGCCTCAATAATTTCTTCACTGTGTGAGGAGGTACAACCTGTACCACCGCATACAAGCACTGTGGAACGATACATTCTGTTTCCTCCTTATTTGTTAACTGCACCGATAGTGAACTCGGTAACAGGCTGCTTATTTACTACATGGTCATTAACTACACGAACAGCCTTTTCAGCTGTCATTTTTACATATGTAATCTTTTCCTGTCCAGGTATTTCTACCTCAACAACTGGCTCGTATTGACAAATTCCGATACAGCCTGTCTGTGTGACAATTACATTTTTTAAACCTCTTTTTGCAACCTCGTCTACTATTGCATTTAAAACAGGTCTGGCACCAGCAGCAATACCACAGGTTGCCATACCTACTAATACTCTAACAGCATCAGATTTTTCTTCTCTCAGGTTTATCTGTGCTTGAGCTTTTTCTCTTATTGCCTTTAATTCTTCCAATGATTTCATAGGTTTCTTGCACCTCCGTTAATTAATTCGTTTTGTTCTAACAAGTAACCGTTAATCCATTCCATAACATCTGGATTATCAAGCGATACCTCGCTGCCAACTATTTCCTTGATTTCTCTAGTGTCCAGTGTAAACGTCTTATGGTCTATACTGTGACAAAAAACAAAGTCTATGGTTGGGTTACAGCGTATAAGCAGACTAATAGTTTGGTTAATATCACCTAAGGGTGTCATATCTATATTAGACGGTTTAAACACAGCGTTAACCACCGTACCCACACCAACCTGTGAGGTGATGTTAAGGTAACCACCCGTTTGCTCAGCAGCCATTTTAAAAAGTGGAATGCCTAAGCCTACACGGCGTGTTGTGCGTGTAGTAAAAAACGGGTCCTGTACATGATTAACCTGCTCAGGTGTCATACCCCTGCCGTTGTCCTCTATGACAATAGATAGGGTATCCTCTACGCTGTTTTCGGCAATTGTTATCTTAATTATTGTTCCGTTGGCAGAAATAGAGTTCTGCACAATGTCCATTACATTTAAGGATAATTCTCGCATGAAAATTAGCTTTGGTATTTTTCAATAATAGCTGGAACCTCATCAGCAGTTAAACGACCATAAACCTCGTCGTTTACTGTTAGAACAGGTGCCAAACCACACGCACCAATACAACGACAGGCAGTTAGGGAGAACGTACTGTCGGCTGTGCATTCCTCTGCGTCAATACCTAAGATTTCACTGGCTTTTTCCAGTATCTGTGCTGCACCCTTAACATAGCAGGCTGTACCTAGGCATACAGAAATGTTGTATTTTCCCTTTGGTGACAGTGAGAATTGTGCGTAAAATGTTGATACGCCATAAACCTCTTCTAAAGGTACGTTTAGTTCCTCTGCGATGATTGTTTGTACTTCAATTGGCAAGTAACCATATATTTCCTGTGCTTCTTGAAGAACGTGCATAACAGCACCAGGATCGTCCTTGTACTGCGCAATCATTTCCCTTAGCTTTGCTTCCTGTTGAGCAGTGCCGTTAAAAGGGATTGTACTGATTTTTTTTTGCATATTTTTTCCTCCCAATTTATGTTATGCTTAAAAACGTAACAAAATAACGTCCAGCAATACCCAAGAATTATACTATAATGCTGACAAAAAGTCTATATATTTGAGCAAAATTTAGAAAAACAGAGCGAAAAAATCTCGCTCTGTTGTGATGTTGCACAAAAGCAAGATGGAGTTTTTGTGCGTATTATTTTTTATCTGCCCCATATTACGTTTTTGTTTGACAAAATTTCAACTAATGATTGTGGGGTGCATTGAGGTAATTCCAAGAATGCTTGTGGCTCATGAATATTTTCTAAATAATGTGCATCTGAGCTTTTTATAAGAGGAATATCACATATAAATGGATGCTGTTTTTTTAGCTTTTCAACATTCCCCTTAGCCGTAATTTCAACGGCGGTGAAATTACACTCGGGAGGTATCCCTCCTAAGCTGGATAAAATGCTGTAGCTGTCACGGTCAATATGTGCAGGATAGCATACACCCCCAAAGCCGTCAACAACCCTATGTACCTGACTAACAGAAATGTCAGATGCCAATATCAGAAGGTTATCCTCTTTGCCTATTATTTTGTCATTACTGTCCATAATAAGCTGTTCACCGTAAATATCCTCTCGGTTCTTAATAGCCATACAGCGTGTGTTAACATATTTATCAAATGCTGCGCTGCTGTCCAAATCTGGAAACAGACATACAACGTGAATTTCCTCAGAGGTACATAGCTCCATACCTGGGACAACTGTTATTCCTGCGGTTTTGCCAACCTCTATGGCAGCTTTACAGTTTTTACAGCTGTTATGGTCAGTTAGAGCAATTATATCCAAGCCTAAAATAGCAGCCATGTTAACAATGTTGTTTGGTGTCATATCCTTGTCACCACATGGTGATAAACAGGAATGTAAATGCAAATCATAGTAGGCTTTCATTTTTATTGTTCCTTTAGCAGTTCATAAATAGCAATTGCAGTGTTGTAGCTGTTTTCATTAGTTGTAAGTACAGCAATACCCTGTGTGTTTGCTTTTTCCCTTGCTATATCGTCCAAAGGGGCGTTCTCGGTTAAAATAATACAGGAGGTGTCCGCCAAAACAGCTACACCTATTGCGTTTATGTTGCCCATGATGGTTATCCATGCGTCATTTTCCCTTGCACGACCCATCACCCAGCTTAGCAGGTCACCAATATAGCAGCCTGTTACATCCCTGTCTAAGCCGCTATCACCAGCTAAAATAGTTGTATTTAACTTTTCTGATAATTCCTTAACCGTCATAGCTTTTTATCCCCTTTACCAAAAACAGAACCGCCACCTATAGAGGATAGCATATCTGCTACATCCTTAACCTGTTCACGCAGAACAAAAATACAGTCGCTTTCTTTAGCGTCCCCTTTAACAACGTCCTCTGCCATTGCTCGGCATGAGGGTGCACCACAGGAGCCACAGTCAAGGTTAGGAAAGTGTGCCTTTATGCTTTCCATTTCTGACATCATGGTCATTGCCTCCTCTAGGTTGTTACTAAGGTTCATAACAGGGGAGAACTGTAGCTTTTTTGTCCAACGCATATGGTCTAACAGCTGTACTGCATTTACTCCCATATGGTTTTGTGATACGGGTAAATATTTTCGCAGCCTGTGTAGTCTGGCTTGTGCAACATAGGCGTTTTCTACGTTCAGCACACCACCGACACATCCGCCAGAGCAGGCATTTAGCTCTAGAAAGTTAACATCGTTTATTCGACCGCTTTCCAGCTCCTCTAAAACGTGTATCACGTTTTCTATGCCATCAGCAGCCAAGTATTTATCTGTCAAGGTCGCTGCTGCTTCACCACCGCTGCTGCCCCAACTAACACCAATTACACCAGACAGCGCAATGGTTTCAATTTCCTGTGGACTTAGCTTATCCATAGCCTCTACTAATAACGGATATATTGTGCTAACAGATATAGCACCATCAAGCCACGAGCTTTTGTTACCAATAGGATTATTAATATCTGTTACCTTAGCCGGACAGGGTGAAATGAAAAATGCACCTATTTTATTAAGTGGCAGACCTGTTTCCTCTGAAACCTTTTTCTTAGCCATCATGGCAGCTACCTCTATAGGAGCTTTTAAGGGTAAAACGTTTTCTACTAAGTCGGGAAAACGTATTGCGATTAATCTGGTAACAGCAGGACAAGCAGAGCTAATAACAGGCGGTTCAAGCTTTTCGTTTTCCATTACAATGCGGGTAGCGTCACTGACAAGCTCTGCCCCCCGTGGCACCTCGTACACATAATCAAAGCCTATTTTTTTAAGTCCAGTTAAGACAATATCTAAATCATCTAAATTGTTGAATTGACCAAACAGGGCTGGTGGTGGCAGGGCAACAGTACATTCCCAGTTTTTTAGGACAGACATTTTATCTGAAATAGCTTTTTTAGCGTGATGTGGGCAAACCCTTATACATTCGCCACAATCAATACAACGCTCCGAGATTATTCTGGCCTTTCCATCCCTGACACGTATAGCCTCGGTGGGGCAGCGTTTTATACAGTTGGTACAGCCACAGCATTTGTCCTTATCAAGGGTTACAGAGTGAAGATGCTCCTTCAAAACTGCTTACCTCCTTTTATTGTTTGCTATTATGAATTGACGTGTACAGACAGGTACATAGTAGTGCCTTGACCTATGACAGTGTCTATTTTCATTTCGTCAGTATATTTTTTTATGTTTGGCAGACCCATACCAGCACCAAAGCCTAGGCTTCGCACATTGTCCGGTGCGGTGGAATAACCAGCCTGCATTGCTTTTTCTACATCTGGAATACCGGGACCATGGTCAACTAATTTTACATCAATTTTATTGGGGTATATTTCCACAGATATTTCACCGCCGTCAGCGTGAATAACCATATTAATTTCCGCCTCATACATGGCTATGGCTATGCGTCTGATAGCGTCAGAATTATAACCCAAACGACGCAGCTGCTTTTTTACATTACCAGAGGCTTCACCAGCACGGGTAAAATCGTCCCCTGGTACATCGTATGTTAAATTAATGACACTCATCGTTGTCGCAGCCTCCTCGCAAACCGTTGGAATATAGCAGCCCACAGGCTGTAAACATCCTTAACTGTGTGCTAAGCAGGGTTATGCCACGGCGAGAGGCCAAATCTATCATGGTTTGGTCGGGCTTTTTACCTCTGACAAAAACTATGCAAAGCATATCCATCATATCAGCCGTGCGTACAACTTGTGGATTAACCAATCCAGTTAACAGCACCGACTGATCCTTAACATAAGCTAAAACATCGCTCATCATATCACTGCCACAGGCGGTTTTTATGTCAGCATTTAAATCGCCCTCTAAAATAATATCTGCGTTTAAAATTTTTATTATATCAGCAACAATCACGAAAACTCCTCCACTACTTTTTCAAATTTGTATATAAATAAATAATACCATAAAATCACATATTAATGCAATGATTTTATGGGAAAAATTGTGTAAAATGTTTATTGCTAACAGCTTTTAACAATGCAATTATATTATAAAAATATGAACAAATTGTTGTTGAGATTGATATTTTCTTATGCTATGATACTCACTGCAAAATTTGTACTTTATTGGTGGGAGAAGCATATGACAAAAGAAAAAATTACATCGTTTTTTAAATTAATTCTTAGTAAATTGCCACTGTTTATTTTTTGTGTTGTGTTTGTAGAGGGCTACGGTGCGTTGTTTGGAAAGGACAACACAACAACTGCCATTACTATTTTAACAGCATTGCTGGTGTTTCTAAAAAATGACCTTAGCTTTAATCCTGTACAAGCAACTATATGCATACCGCTGCTGCTTATTATTACCAACACAGCTTCAAAGGTTGCCCTGCTTAATCCGTTTTGGGGCATACCAATTAATTTTATATCCATTGGTTTAATACTAATATTGTCCACACATGACATGAACAAGGATAATCATGTTCCGTTTTTGTTAGGATACATATTTTGTCAGGGCTATGATGTATCTGGTGAGATGTTTAAAATGCGTACAATCAGTGTGCTAATAGGCGGTGCATTAATAGCGGTAGTGTACTTTTTAGTCCATCATAAGGATAAGTATGATGTACAGGTTATAGACCTGTTTAAGTCATTAAATATAAAAACTGACCAGACACAGTGGTATATAAAGCTAACGTTTACACTAACTCTGGTGATGTTTTTAGGCAGCTTTGTGGGTTTTTCAAAAACTATGTGGATTAGCTTTGCGGTGCTTTCCATGATACGTCCTAAACGTGAGGAAAGTATACACCGTATGAAGTTTAGACTGCCCGCTACAATAGTTGGCTCGATAATATTTTTTGTAGTTTTTCAGGTTTTGGTACCATTGGAATACAGACAGATAGTGGTAATAGCAACGGGCTTTATTATGATGTTTATAGACAACTACGTTAAAAAGACGGTGGCCAATTCCTTTAGCGCCCTAATGGCAGCTATGCTGTTGTTCTCTAACAAGGATGCAATGCTTATTAGAATTATTGCCAATGCAGTTGGATTAGGTGTAGTTATATTAAGTCAGCTGGGCTTTAAAAAGCTGTTTAGTAAGCTTACACCCACTGACAGCCAGGTTATTTCTACCTAGCCTTTTATTGCATTGGACAGTTATCCTGCAGCTGTTATTCATTAAAGGCTGATAAAGCCAACCTTGCCTTTAAATCATAGGTATTAGATAAAATTGAATAAAAAGTCAACACCTTGTATGGCAGTGAAAAAAAGCCCTACAAGGTGTTTTTTTAATAATCTATTTTATCTAATATATTTGATAAATATGCCAGTACAACGCCATAGTTTGTCATAGGTACGTGGTCGTGCTTGGCTTGGTTAACTCTTGACAGGACAAAACGTCGGTTAAACATACAAGCACCACATTGTATAACTAAATCATAACCTGACAAATCGTTTGGAAAGTCACTGCCGTTTACATGGTCTATGGTTATACCGTCACCATATTTGGAACGCAGCATACGTGGCAGCTTTTCACGACCGATGTCCTCCTTTAAAGGTACATGGGTACACGCCTCTGCTATTAATATTTTGGCATTTGGCTTTAGATTTTCCAGCACAGCGGTAGAGTCCACAAAGTAATCAATATCACCCTTATACTGTGCAAACAGAACGCTAAATGAGGTTAGCCTGCTTTGTGATGGCTTTTTCTCATAAACGGTGCTAAACACCTGAGAGTCCGTTATGATTAGCTTTGGTGGATGGATAAGTGCTTGCAGTGTAATATCCAGCTTGTCAGTGGTACAGCTCATAACCACACATTTTTTATCTAATAGCTCACGCAGCGTCTGTACCTGTGGCAATATCAGCCTGCCCTTAGGTGCTTGTATATCCTGTGGCATTACAAGCAGTACAAGGTCATTTTCGTTTACCAGTGAGCCTGTTATTGTTATATCGTGAAAATCATCAGGTACGCTGCTTATTAAATCATATCTCAGCTTTTCTACACCCACATTTGTTTTTGCGCTAACCCATATAGGCTTTTTTTTGCATAAGGCCTCTACATCCTTAGATATTTTTTCAGTGTGGGTAATAATATCCGCCTTATTGATAATAGGAATAAAGGGTATCTCTCTTTCACACAAGGTTTCTACCCAATGCTTTTCTTCGTTTGTTATTTCGTCAGTAAAGATGATGATAGCAACATCTGTTTTGTTAAGAGCTTTTTTTGTTTGCTCAATGCGTTTTTTTCCTAGCTCACCTTCATCATCAAAGCCAGCTGTATCAATAAATACGCAAGGTCCTATACCGTTTATCTCCATTGATTTATACACTGGGTCTGTTGTAGTGCCTGCAACATCAGATACTAATGAAATTTCTTGATTAGTTAAAGCGTTTATTAAAGTAGATTTTCCTGCATTTCTTCTGCCAAATATACCAATATGCAGTCGGCTGGCTCTAGGTGTGTTGTTTAAATCCATACTAGACACAATCCTTTCAATGTAATACCCCTATCCATTTAAAAGTAAATTGTATGTGTCGGTTACAGAAAATATATGTCTGATAAGACAGTATTATCCACAAACCGACACATTTACTATATGGTGATTATATACCAAATAGATTAAAAACGGAAGTCCCTTTGTCCATTTGCAATTTTATTTAAGTTTTCAGCGGCTATTGCTTTCACCTTTTCGTTAGGTATAGTCTGCAATTCCTTCTGTATTAGTGCTTCACCCTTTTGGCGGGTGTCAGCGCTGGCATAATCCATTAAATATTCTTTAAGTGTCATCAAAGCATTAGGCTGACAGCAGTTAGCAATTTGACCTGATTTTAATAATGTCATAAAACGGTCACCTGTTCTGCCTTCACGATAGCAGGCCGTACAAAAGCTAGGTATAAAGCCACCGTCCAGCAGCCAGTTAACTACCTGATCCAGCGTGCGTTTGTCGCTGGTATCAAACTGGGCAGAGCTTTCCTCCTCTGGTTCTTCCTCACAGTAACCACCAACGCTGGTTCTGGATGCACCGCTTATTTGTGAAACGCCAAGCTGTAATACCTTTTCACGGCTCTTTTGAGATTCCCTAGTGGATATTATCATACCTGTGTAAGGCACAGCAATACGTGTAACAGCAACAATTTTTTCAAAAATTTCGTCAGAAATAGCATTAGAAAATTCCTTAGGGTCAATGTCGTCAGCAGGACAAATACGAGGTACACTAATTGTATGAGGACCTACACCATGTACAGCCTCTAAATGCTCTGCGTGCATTAAAAGACCAGCAAAGTCATAACGGTACATATTCAGACCAAACAGCACACCAATACCAACATCATCTATGCCACCCTCCATGGCCCTGTCCATTGCCTCTGTATGATAAGCGTAGTTATGCTTAGGACCTGCTGGGTGCAGTGTTTCATAATTCTTTTTATGATATGTTTCTTGGAACAGGATGTATGTTCCAATACCTGCGTCCTTTAGTCTTGTGTAATTTTCAACGGTTGTTGCTGCTATGTTTACGTTAACTCGGCGTATAGCACCGTTAATATGCTTAATAGAATATATAGTTTTAATGCATTCTATAATGTATTCTATTGGGTTGTTTATAGGGTCTTCGCCAGCCTCAATAGCCAAACGCTTGTGTCCCATATCCTGCAAAGCAGTAACCTCGTTTTTTATTTCCTCTTGGGTAAGCTTTTTTCTGCATATGTGTTTGTTTTGATGATGATATGGACAGTAAACGCAGGAGTTTACACAGTAGTTGGATAGATACAACGGTGCAAACATAACTATTCGGTTGCCGTAAAAATTCCTTTTAATTTCCTTAGCCAGCTTAAAAATCTCTTTGTTTTCTTCCTCCAGCTCACAGTCCAGCAATACCATAGCCTCACGATGGGTAATGCCCTTGTAATTTTTTGCTTTTTCTAAGATACGGTCAACAACCTGTTTGTTATTTTTGTTTTGTTCACCATAGGCTAAGGAGTCTAATATTTCCTCGTCGTTTATAAATTCGTCTGCTTCTAATGATTTTGGATTATACATTTTTCATTTCCTTTCAATTTTCAATTATATTAATAGGCTTGTAATCTCCTCGGTCTGTTACTATTTCATAGCCTATGGAGTTCATACGTCTTGCCAAGCATTTGTTACATTCAGCTGCTTCTTCACCTGTACAAATTTTATTATCATACAGGCTGTACTTTTTACGGTACATAACAGGGGATAGGTTTGGCATAACTACGTTAGCACCTGCCAGTATGCCTTTTTCTCTGCCTGTGTTATGGGCTGTGCCTAAGGCTGTGGTAGCCGGCAGCAGGACATTAGGTATCATTAATCTTAGCAGCCCCAGCAGAAATAGGCATAGGTCAACGTTCCCCTTTGGCTTGTCCCTAAATGGGGTATCACAATGTGGGATAAATGGACCTATGCCAACCATTTGTGGCGACAGCTGTTTAATAAATAATAGGTCATCAGCAAGATTTTCCACAGTTTGATATGGTGAACCTACCATAAATCCCGTACCTGTTTGATAGCCTATTTCCTTCAAATTAAATAGGCAGCGCTGTCTGTTTTTTGCTGATAGGTTGTTTGGGTGTAGCTTGCTGTAATGGTTACAGTCGGCTGTTTCGTGTCGCAGTAAAAATCTGTCTGCACCTGCGTCGAAAAATTTTTGGTAGCTTTCCTTTGTTTTTTCACCAATAGAAAGTGTAATGGCACATCGTGGATACCTTTCCTTAATGGCGGTGATAATATCCACCATTTTGTCATCTGTAAAATAGGGATCCTCTCCACCTTGTAAAACATAGGTGCGAAACCCCAAGCTGTAACCCTGCTCACAACAGCCTAGTATTTCTTCCATTGTTAGCCTATAACGATCGGCGTTTTTATTACTGCAACGTATACCGCAGTAGTAGCAATCGTTTTTACAATAATTGGTAAATTCTATTAGTCCACGAACATATACCCTGTTGCCAAAGTGCTTTTTGGCAATCACTGTTGATTTTTTAAATAGGTACTGTGACAGCTGTGGAGTAATATTGTTAAGCAATGTAACAAACTCTGATTTTGTTAAAATGTGTTCTTTTTCCAATTTGTCAATAAGGTTTTTCATATATAAAGCCTTTCCTATTTGGTGGAATACATTGTTTTTGTGGTTATACCCTTTAACATTCCCAGCTTTCCCGATAGGGAGGATATTATGTTTTGTGGTGCGTCAACTACCACGCTAATTACTGAAATATCCTTTTGACGGTAGGGTATTCCCATTCTGCCTACTATGTGTTCACCAAATTGTGACAGTAGGGTGTTCATTTTATCAATGCTTTCCGGTGTTTCTACTATTATTCCAATTAACGCAATGCGTGATTTATCCTCCATAGGCATTTCCTTTCAAATAAATAAAAATATGTCCTGTACCTAAATAAAAGGCACAGGACATATAAACCATACTCCAAAAGGGTATGACTAATCCTTTATCAAAAAATTGATTTTGCCTTTTTACTTGGGACGAACCCTTGTAGTCAGTACATTTTATGATGCTATTATATACCTTGTTTTTCTTTTTTACAACCAAAACAATAAAAATTATTATTTTTATTTAGTTTTCTACGCTGCTAAAATCTCCGTTTATGTCAGATATAAACGTTATGGTAGTATAGCTTACAACAAAATGTCATATAATATATAGCTTAATCAACAAATAATGCTAGTAATATTGGTGGTGCATCTATGAAGAAAATAATAGTGCTTTTATGTGCTTTAATGTGCATGCTCATGTGTGGCTGCATGAAGGAACAGATAAATACAATCCCACAGGAGCTGAAAGCCAGCGTGTGGAAGGGTGAGGATGATTTTAACAAAGGTGCTGTGCTTTCCTTTGACGGTGACACAGCCACATTGCTGCTAAAAAATGGGGATGATAAGGTTTCTATTATTGGCAACGCTATGATAGATGATACCGCTGTAACCATAACAGATGAAGCCTTGGCAGAGGAATTTACATTTAACTACGTGCTGTATGGTGATAAAATAGAAATAACCTATGACAACAGCACTATAACATTAGATAGGGTTAAAAATAGTGTTGTTCCCACTGACAGCACCACACAATAAAATATAGTTTTAGGTTATACATGAAATAAAGTTAAATGCTTACTTTTCGTTTTCTATGCTCCAGTTACGCATCTCCTCCACACCATATTCAGACGGAGAGGAAACATGGGACTTAATATCCTGTATATACTGTTCAGCACCAGCCAGAGTTATATCCCGTGGCCCTGTTTTTAACACTTGATTTATATATTCATCACTGACGATAGGGTATTGCTTGTGGTTTTTATCCATATATATTCACTCCTTATCCTTATAAAAATATTGTTGTCATATTGATTGCTTTTATTCACAAATGCGGATGGGAAAATATGAGCTATTGTGTTGCCGAAAAAGGACGGCTGTGTTATAATGTCAAGATAGAATAGGTATAGTTGTAATTTGGATATGATACAAACCACCTATATGACAACACATATAACACATATATTGTGTTTTTTAAAAGAAATAAAAAGATATATTATAGAATTAAGGAGTGAAATGTGTGATAGTTCTAGGTATAGACCCTGGTTACGCTATAGTCGGTTATGGTGCTATACATTTTGCAAAAAATAAGTATATCCCACTTGGCTTTGGTGCTATAACCACCACTGCACACACTCCATTTAATGAAAGGCTAGAATATATCTATGACAATATGGTACAGATATTAAACCAATGTCACCCAGATGCTATGGCGATAGAAACACTCTATTTTCAAAACAATCAAAAAACAGCTATTGATGTAGCACAGGCTAGGGGTGTTATTATGCTAGCGGCACAAAAATGCGGTGTAGAAATTTTCGAGTACACTCCCTTACAGGTAAAGACTACTGTTACAGGCTATGGGCAGGCAAAAAAACCACAGGTTATGGAAATGACAAGACGGTTGCTAAAGCTGGATAAGGTGCCAAAGCCTGATGACACAGCTGACGCTTTGGCAATAGCCATTTGCCATACACAGGCTGTGGGTACACCACTTAGAAAAGTAATGCTGAAAGGAAGATTAAAACCATAATGCTATATAGCGTAAAGGGTACCTTGGTACATATGGAGGCAGGCTTTGCTGTTGTTGAGTGTGGTGGTGTAGGCTACAAATGCCTAACAACAATGCAAACACAGCGTAATCTGCCAAAATTAAATCAACAGGCAACTCTATATACTCACCTAAATGTTAGAGAGGATGCAGTGGAGCTGTTTGGCTTTGCTACAATGACTGAGCTTAACTGTTTTAAAACAGTTACTACGGTTAGCGGTGTTGGACCAAAAGCAGGATTGGCAATTTTAAGTGAGCTAACACCAGAACAGCTGGCTATGGCGGTGGTCACCTCGGACAGTAAAACTATTACAAAGGCACAGGGTGTAGGTCCAAAGCTGGCACAGCGTATTATTTTGGAGCTAAAGGACAAGATGAAAGGCTTTCAGCCAAGTGAGGACGTTGGTGTCTTGGCTGGAGATATACCTATATATAATGACGGCAACGTATCTAAAGCCGTATCAGCACTAACTGTGCTGGGGTACAGCAGTGCTGATGTTATGCCTTTGTTGGCACGTATGGATAAAAATATGACGGTTGAGCAGCTTATTTCTGCCACGCTTAAAGAAATGGGCAAAAGATAATCCCATAGAGGGGAGGTAATACCTTGAATTTTGATATGGATTTAGAAAATAGAATAATGGACCCCGCAGAATTGCCAGAGGATCTTGGCGACAGCGATAACCCATTAAGACCTAAAATTCTACAGGACTATATAGGTCAAGAAAAGGTAAAGGAAAATCTGTCAATATATATGGAGGCCGCACGTCAGCGTAAGGAAGCACTGGATCATGTTCTGCTGTATGGCCCACCAGGCTTAGGTAAGACTACCTTAGCTGGTATTATAGCCAATGAAATGGGCGTGGGCTTGCGTATTACCTCTGGGCCTGCTATTGAAAAGCCAGGGGATTTGGCAGCATTGCTTACAAACCTGAACGAGGGCGATGTGCTGTTTATAGATGAGATACATCGCTTGTCACGGGCAGTAGAGGAAATATTGTACCCATCTATGGAGGACTTTGCCATAGATATTATCACCGGTAAGGGACAGATGGCAGCATCCTACCATTTGCCTCTGCCAAGATTTACCTTGGTAGGTGCTACAACCAGAGCAGGTCAACTAACTGCGCCACTGCGTGATAGGTTTGGTGTGGTGCTTAGATTAGAAATGTACACGCCACAGGAGCTGTCATCAATAATTAAAAGAAGTGCAACAATACTTAATATGCCTATTGATGAGGACGGAGCCTTAGAAATAGCCTCTAGGTCACGTGGTACACCACGTATTGCCAACAGGCTGTTAAAGCGTGTGCGTGACTTTGCACAGGTAATGAGCAACGGTGTAATAACCTGTGAAACTGCACAAATAGCTTTAGACAGAATGGAAATAGACGAGCTGGGTTTAGACAGCAATGACAGACGCATGATAGAGGCTTTGATAAAATTTTACCGTGGTGGCCCAGTAGGTGTAGAAACGCTGGCGGCTGCTATTGGTGAAGAGGCCGTTACTATAGAGGATGTGTACGAGCCTTATCTAATGCAAATAGGCTTTTTAAATAGAACACCACGAGGTCGTTGTGTTACAGCGGCAGCATGCAAGCATTTGGGCTACGATTTGCCCAATGCTGAAAAAGGACAGGCAACATTATTTAACGATTAACCCAAAAAGGGGAAAATAAAAAATTGGAGGATATATTTATGGGCAGATTGTTTGGAACAGACGGTGCAAGGGGTGTGGCGAACAGTGAGCTAACCTGCGAATTAGCTATGAACATTGGCAGAGCCGCAGCCATGGTATTGATTGAGGGCAAGGAGGAAAAGCCAACAGTTATTATTGGTAAGGACACACGATTAAGCAGTGATATGCTGGAGGGCGCTTTAATAGCTGGTTTATGCTCAGTAGGTGCTAATGTGATGAGCTTAGGCGTTGTGCCAACACCTGCTGTTGCATACTTGGTTAAGAAGTACAATGCAGATGCAGGTATTATGATCTCAGCATCACATAACCCATTTGAGTTTAATGGCATTAAAATTTTCAGCGGTGACGGCTACAAGCTACCGGATACATTGGAACAAGAAATGGAAGCCATTATCCTAGACGGTGCTAAGCCATATGCCTTAGTAGAGATGGGTGACCTTGGACATGTTCTGCCGGCAGACAACGCATTAAACGACTATATTGAACACGTTAAAAGATGTGTACCATCTTCATTAAAGGGTATGAATATTGCCTTGGATTGCTCCAACGGCTCATCATCTCGTACAGCACAAAAGCTTTTTACTGACCTTGGTGCTATATGTCATATGATGTCTGATACACCAAACGGTGTAAACATTAACGATAAATGTGGGTCAACCCATTTGGAAAATCTTATTGATTATGTTAAGAAGAATAATGTGGATTTAGGATTAGCCTTTGATGGTGATGCAGACAGATGCTTGGCAGTAGATGAAAATGGCGAGGTCGTTGACGGTGATTTCTTAATAGCTATCTGTGCAATGGATTTAAAGGAACGAGGCTTGCTAAAAAACAATGCAGCAGTAGGTACAATTATGACAAATATGGGCTTTAACCATTTTTGTGATGAAAACGGTTTAACCTTTGTTGCCACAAAGGTTGGTGACAGATATGTGCTGGAGGCTATGAAAGAAAATGATTATGTTATTGGCGGTGAACAGTCTGGTCACGTTATTTTCCTAGAGTATTGTACAACGGGTGACGGTCAAATGACAGGTGCACAGCTGGCAAGTCTGCTAAATCGTAAGGGTACTACGCTGTCACAGGCAGCCAAAATTATGAAGCGCTATCCACAGGTTATGGAAAATGTCAAAATTACACCTGCTACAAAGGGTAAGGTTGACAAGGATGAACAGGTACAGGCAGAGCTTGCAAGAGTTAGAGCGGTGCTAGGTGACAGAGGCAGAATTTTAGTTCGTGAATCAGGTACAGAACCACTGGTAAGGGTTATGCTGGAGGGCGAATGTCTTGATGAAATTACTACCTTGTGTCATGAAACAGTAGCAGTAGTGCAGTCTAAGCTAGGTTAATTTGCTAACAAATAATTATTAATTTAAAGCTATATGGAGGTACCTATGCGTGAAGCAAAATGGAAAGATTATGAATTAATAGACGCCTCAAAGGGAGAGCGACTAGAGCGTTGGGGTGACATTATACTTATTCGTCCTGACCCGCAAATAATATGGGACACACCACGCACAAACCCATTGTGGAAAAACGCTCACGCTAGGTACCACCGTTCTACCTCCGGTGGGGGACAGTGGGAAGCCTATAAAAAAATACCAGATGTATGGAAGATAAATTACAATAACATTGTTTTCCAAATAAAGCCTATGGGCTTTAAGCATACAGGGGTGTTCCCTGAACAAGCTATTAACTGGGACTTTGTGTCAGAAAAAATTAAAGGCTCTGACAAACAGCTAAATGTGCTTAACCTGTTCGCTTATACAGGCGGTGCTACGCTGGCGTGTGCTAATGCAGGTGCTAAGGTGTGTCATGTAGATGCGTCTAAGGGCATGGTACAATGGGCAAAGGAAAATGCCATGGTATCACATTTAGGTGACAAGCCTGTTCGTTGGCTTGTAGATGATTGCATAAAGTTTGTTCAGCGTGAGGCTAGACGTGGAAATAAGTATGATGGTATTATTATGGACCCGCCGTCATATGGCAGAGGACCAGGCGGCGAGGTGTGGAAGCTGGAGGAACAGCTATTTTCCCTGGTTAAGCTGTGTACAACAGTGTTGTCAGACAACCCACAGTTCTTTATTTTAAATTCTTATACAACGGGGTTATCTCCGGCAGTTATGGAATATTTGTTGGGCGTAACATTAAAATCACAATTTGGCGGAGCTGTAAGCAGCGACGAAATAGGGCTGCGTGCAACAGATACGGGCATGGTCCTGCCATGTGGCTCAACTGCTATATGGCAGTCATAATTAGTCTAATATAAAGGAAAACAACATGGCAGAATTTATTAACGCTTCAAATGTTACATTTAAATATGAGAACCAAGAGGACGACGGTACAACCACCTATAATACAGTTTTAAAGGGCGTGTCCATGCAGGTTAATAAGGGTGAATTTGTAGCTTTGCTTGGTCACAATGGCTGTGGAAAATCTACAATGGCAAAGCTTTTTAATGCCCTGCAGGTTCCAGAAAGCGGTACAGTGACAGTAGATGGCATAGATACAGCAGATGATCAGCGGGTTTATGACGTTCGCAGACGTGTGGGTTTAGTTTTGCAAAACCCAGATAATCAGCTGGTTGCCAGCATAGTGGAGGAGGACGTAGCCTTTGGCCCTGAAAATTTAGGAGTACCACCTAAGGAGATACGACAGCGTGTTGATGATGCCCTAAGGGCTGTGGATATGTATGAATACCGAACACACGCGCCACATAAGCTGTCTGGCGGACAAAAGCAAAGGGTTGCCATAGCTGGAATCATAGCAATGGAACCAAAATGTATAGTATTGGACGAGCCTACTGCAATGCTAGACCCTCGTGGCAGAGATGAGGTAATGAACACTATTATTAAGCTGAACAGAGAAAAAGGTATTACCATAATACTTATCACTCATTATATGGATGAGGCGGTGTTAGCGGACAGGATAATAGTAATGGACGATGGCAGGGTGCTGACACAGGGTACACCTAAAGAGGTGTTTAGTCAGGTGGAGCTGTTAAAACGTCATAAGCTGGACGTTCCACAAAGCACACAGCTTGCTTATGACCTAATGTCCTGTGGCTTTAAGGTGGACAATATGCCCTTAAACCCTCAGGAGTGTACACAGTATTTATTACAGCTTTTAAAGAAATACAGCTAGAAAATTTCCTATATAAGGAATGATTAAATTTGAGTATTATTGAAACACAAAATCTAAAACTGGTCTACGGTGCTGACACACCCTTTGAAAAAACAGCCGTAGATGATGTTTCATTTAAAATAGAAGAAGGCGACTTTGTAGGTGTTATCGGTCATACTGGATCAGGTAAATCTACATTAGTACAAATGTTAAACGGACTTATTAAGCCTACACAGGGTAAGGTTCTGCTAAACGGTATAGACATTTGGAAGGAGCCTAAAAAGATAAGGAAAATTCGCTTTAAGGTTGGTATGGTTTTTCAGTATCCAGAATATCAGCTGTTTGAAGAAACGGTAGCAAAGGATATTGCCTTTGGACCGAAAAATATGGGTCTTAACGACGAAGAAATAAAGCAACGTGTAACTGGTGCCGCTAGATTTGTAGGGCTTAACAATGAACTGCTGCTAAAATCGCCATTTGATTTGTCAGGTGGTGAAAAAAGACGGGCGGCTATTGCTGGGGTCATTGCAATGGATCCAGATGTACTTATTTTAGATGAGCCGACAGCAGGGTTAGACCCTAATGGCCGTGATGTTTTACTGGCAGAGATTGCACAATACCATAAAACACGAAAAAATACAGTGTTGCTTGTTTCTCATAGTATGGAGGATATAGCAAAAACAGCGGACAAAATACTGGTTATGAACAAAAGTCATATGGTAATGCTGGACACCACACAAAACGTGTTTTCTAAGGGTGAACAGCTTACAAAAATGGGGCTGAAAATACCACAAATAACACAAATTATGATGAATATAAAAAACACTGGTTATCCTGTTTCTTCAGGTGTGTTAACAGTTGAACAGGCATTAAAACAGCTGCTGCCCTTATTAACAAATGAAAAGAATATAAAGCAAAAGAGGGGGAGCAAATGATTAGTGATATAGCTATTGGTCAATTTTTTCCAGGCAAATCACCTGTGCATAGGCTTGACCCTCGTATGAAGGTTTTGTTGCTTATTGGTTATATAGTTTTTATTTTTATAACCTTCAACTACTTTGCGTTAGGCCTAATGGCATTGTCCGTTCTGGCAATAGTTTTAATGACAAAAATTCCAGTTAAAATGTATGTAAAGGGCTTGAAGGCTATTATATTTATTGTGCTGTTTACGTCGGTCTTAAACCTGTTTTATGGTACTGGGACTCCGTTGTGGCAGTGGGGCTTTTTAAAGATAACGTTAGCAGGCATTAATAATGCTATTTTTATTTCTATACGCATAGTATCGCTTATACTTATAAGCTGTGTGCTTACATTTACTACATCACCTACTGATTTAACAGATGCGTTGGAAAGACTTATGAAGCCGCTAAATTTTTTTCACATAAAGGTACATGAAATTGCAATGATGATGACTATTGCACTGCGTTTTGTCCCTACCCTGTTAGAGGAAACCGACAAGATAATGAATGCACAAAAGGCTAGGGGTGCAGATATGGAAACAGGTAATTTATTAACCAGAGTAAAAGCATTGATTCCAGTTTTGATACCGTTGTTTGTATCTGCCTTTAGACGTGCCTATGATTTAGCGGTGGCTATGGAGTGCCGTTGCTATCAGGGTGGAGGTGGCAGAACCAGAATGAAAACCCTTCATATGGGTAAAACAGATGTAATGGCGGTTGTGTTTACTCTGCTGTTACTAACAGGGGTGATTTTATGCAACACATTACTGCCGGCAACAATCAGATAAGAAATTTGTTGCTGACAATTTCTTATGATGGTAGCACATATCACGGCTGGCAAATTCAACAGAATGCTTTAGCTGTACAAGAGGTATTTCAAAAGGCGTTGGAAAATATTATAAAAACACCATATGAGCTAAAGGGCTGCAGCCGAACAGACTCTGGCGTTCATGCAAATATGTATTGTATTAGCCTGCAAACTGATCATACCATAACAGAACAGCGTTTAATGTGTGCATTAAACCGCTTTTTACCTATGAATATTGCAGTGCTGGACTGCACAGAAATGCCACTGGACTTTCATGCTAGATACTCATGTAAAAGTAAGGAATATATATATAAAATATGGAACAAGCAGGTGAGAAATCCTTTTTTAGATGGTTATGCCTATCATTATAGATATGACCTGGATGTGGATATGCTAAACACAGCTGCACAAGCATATATTGGTAGGCATGACTATACCTCATTTTGCACCTTAGACAACCGTAGAGCAGGGGATTTAACACGAAATGTTATGAATTTCTCCGTTATCCGTGATGGGGATATGGTTATTATGAGGGTAGAGGCAGATGGCTTTCTGTATAATATGGTACGCATAATGGTTGGAACGCTGCTTAGAGTAGCACAGGGAAAAATCCCCCCAGATGGAATTTTAGATATAATTAACGCAAAAAACAGGGCGTATGCAGGGCCTACGGCACCTGCCTGTGGTCTTTACTTAAATAAGGTGAATTATTAAGAGGTGTATGGCTTGAAAAGAGAGAAAAAACAAAGAGAAGTTTTAAGCTACGAGGACGAGGCTTTAGAGGATTACTCTAAGGGCGAAAGGATAAATGCCGTGTTCTCCCAAAAGGGTAAAATAGTTATTATAATTTTGGCGGTTTGTGTAGTGTTGGTTGGTATAGCAGCCACATGGCGTTTTATTGCACCTGATAAAATAGGCAGCACTATCAGTGGCAGCGGCGGCACTGGCAATGGTTATCCTACCGATATAATAGGTACAAAGGTACAAACGGGTAATATAGCAGTGCTAAATAGCAATTTGGCATATGTTAGCGACACCTCCTTTGTGGCATTAAATAATTATGCTGCTACTGTAGCTAACAGGAAGATTAAATATTCATCACCAATTATGGTGAGCAGCGGTGGCTATGCTCTGATTTATAATCAAGATGAAATAGGCTTTGAAATAGATACAGCGTCAGAGCTTGTGTATCAAGGTGATAGTGATGATAAAATATTAACAGGCGACATTACCTCAGGCGGTGTATATGCGTTGGTTACTGCTAAGGAGGGCTACGCATCAAAGCTAACAGTGTATAATAAGGATAATACCCAACGCTATGCTTATTATTTTGCTGATTACTATGTTGACAGCGTGTCTATTAATGAATCTGGTACCCGTGGTGTAGTGTCCGGTGTTTCATCACAGTACGGGGTGCTGACATCTGCTGTTTATGTGCTGGATTTTAAAAATGAGGAGCCATTGGCAAAGCTGGATTTTCAAGATAATATGATATACAAGGTAGCCTTTATGAAAAATGGGAATATTGCTGCTATCGGTGACAGCTCAGCCTCATTAATATCCTCAGACTATCAGTCAAAAACAGATTTTACCTATGATGGTGATATGCTGACAGCTATGGAGATAGATTCGGATAACGGATTTGCATTGTCCCTGTCACGTTCAGGCGACGGCAGAACCTGTAGCATACAGTATATATCACAGGATGGATATGACACCACAATAGATTCTGACCTACAGATAACGTCTATTGGTTTATACGGTCAAGCCATTGCAGTGCTTAGCAAGGAGACCATAACAGTGTATAATCGTAATGGAGAAAAGATGGGTGAATATAATGCAGGTGTAGATGCCAAATCAATAGAACTAACCTCCGAGAAATATGCGTATGTACTAGGAATCTCACAAATACGTGCAGTTCAGATAAATTAATCCCAAAAATTGGGCAGCCTTATTAGTTGTTAATAAAGTGTGAAGTGTATATAACAATTTTGTGATTGTTTTTTTTACTAAAATATGTTATATTGTGCCTAAATACACTTTTGAATATGAACATAAATATTATTGAGAGGTGATATTTTGGCATTAATGATTGACTTGAGTATAGTGGCAATCATTACTATATTTATTGTTTCTGGTGCTAGGCGTGGTGCGGTTAGGACGCTGGTTGTTTTCCTAGGCTCCTTAGGTGTATCAATTTTATCCATATGGGCTGGCAGAGGGCTTGCACCCATGGTATATGAAAATTGCTTTAAGGAATCTATAACAAAAAACATTAACGACTCCGTTGCACAAAACATCAGTCAGGGTACAACGCAAACGGTAAATGCGGTGCTTGATGATTTACCGGACTATGTTACAACGGCACTAAACGCCTTTGGCATCTCCACTAACCAAATTGGTTTAGCTGTGGACAGCGGGGCTACAAGCACAGGCACAATAGTTGCGGATACAGCGTCTGCAACGGTAGAAAGCTTTATATCTCCTATTATAATTTCGCTGATTGGTTTAATACTGTCAGGATTAATTTTTATAGTATTAATGATATTTGTACGAATGTTGGCTGGTTTTATAAATAGCTGCTGCAACGTGCCGGTGCTTAAACAGGCTAACCACATGGGTGGCGGACTAATAGGCTTTTTACAAGGTACATTAATAATAATATTGTTGATTATTGTGTCCTCTATTCTGTTGCCTATGATAATAAGTGATTATCAGACATTCAAAACAGAGGTTATAGATAAAACAATTTTATTTAACTGGATATATAATCTTAATGTGTTCAATATTCCTTCGCTAAAGCTGGCAAATTAAATGTAAGGTCTTGAGGAATATTGAGGAAAGGAATAATAAATGTTAGGGTTTGAGAAGGGGTTTAAGAGTAATTGTACTATACCAAACTTAATATCAATATTAAGAATACTTGTTATAGCACCATTTGTTGTATTTTTCCTAAGGGAAGAATACTTTGTAGCGTTTGCATTAATAGTTATTTCAGGGGTCAGCGATATGATGGACGGTTGGATAGCCCGTCGATTTAATCAGGTAACAGAGCTGGGTAAGGTTTTGGATCCAATAGCTGATAAGCTGACATTGGTAGCGGTTATTGTATGCGTGGGTATCTTAATTCCAGGCATTATCCCATTGGTGGTTATTTTGGTGGTTAAGGATTTATTAATGCTTTGTGGGGGTTTTGTACTGTTAAAGCAGAGGATAGCACCACCAGCTGCCAAATGGTTTGGAAAGCTTGCGACAATTATTTTCTATTTTTCAGTTGTTATAATTGTATTTGGCAAAGCGTTCTTTGATTATGACAACCCGATTTTGACAATTACATTACTGATAATAACCGCCATAGCAATGTTATTTGCACTTGGCAATTACTTTGTAATGTTTATGAACTTAATAAAAGGAAAAAGCCATAAGGTTCAACCAAATAATATTGAAAATACGACCTCACAAAATAGCTAACGGCTGGTGAAGTCATATTGAAGGAGATAAATATATGCTATGTTGTAGATGTAATAAACGGCCTGCTGTAGTATTTGTTTCTACTAATGCTGCTGACAGCACTCCACAGGGCTATTGCTTGTCCTGTGCCAAGGAATTGGGCATAAAGCCTGTAACAGATATGATGGAAAAAATGGGCATTTCTGATGACCAATTAGATGTTGTACAGGAGCAGATGGACAGCCTAATGACAATGGGGGAGAATGGTGAAATGCCAGATTTGAACCAGCTGCTTGGTGAGAGCGGACTGGAAATGCCAACAGATGATGAAAATGATGAGGATGGCTTTTCAACTGGTGGAGCACCTACATTTCCATTGTTTCAAAATATGTTCGGAGGTAACAAGGAAAATACAGAAAAAACACAGACCACCAACAAGAAAAAGCAAAAGGAAAAGAAGAAAAGAAAGCACTTGGACACATATTGCTTTGACCTAACAGCAAAGGCGCGCAGCGGCAAAATGGATAGGGTTATAGGCAGAGATAAAGAAATAGCCCGTATTATTCAGATTTTGAGCCGCCGCAGCAAAAATAACCCATGCCTAATCGGAGAGCCAGGCGTAGGTAAAACCGCTATAGCAGAGGGCTTAGCGCTGCGTATAGCACAGGGCGACGTGCCACAACGATTAAAGGATAAAGAAATTCACCTGTTGGACCTTACATCACTTATTGCAGGTACACAGTTTCGTGGTCAGTTTGAAAGCCGTATAAAGGGATTGACAGATGAGGTAAAGGCAGCTGGCAATATTATATTGTTTATTGATGAGGTTCATAACCTTGTTGGAACTGGTGACTCTGAAGGCACAATGAATGCTGCCAATATTTTAAAACCAGCTTTATCCCGTGGTGAAATACAGGTTATAGGTGCTACCACTTTCAACGAGTATCGCAAGTACATTGAAAAAGATTCAGCATTGGAACGACGTTTTCAGCCTGTTACCATTAACGAACCGTCTGTAAAGGATACCATAGATGTTTTAATGGGCGTTAAGGACTACTATGAAAAGCATCATAGAGTAGCCGTACCAGAGGAAATTATCCGTCGTGCTGTTGTGTTGTCAGAACGTTATATAACTGACAGATTTTTGCCTGATAAGGCTATCGACCTACTGGACGAATCCTGTGCTTGTGCTGCCCTGCGTAACAAAAGTATGGAAAAGTATGATAACCTAAAGGACAAAGAAAAAAAGCTTCATCTTCGAGAGGAAGAAATGGCAGAGGATACGGAAACACCCCCTGACTACGAGGAAATAGCTAAAATTCGTGAGGAGCTGGCAAAGATTGCAACAGATGTTGCACAGGTACGGGATGCGGCGCTAGGTGCGAAGGTAGAGGAAGAGGACTTAGCAAAGGTTATAGAGCTGTGGACAGGTATTCCGGCTGACAGAGTACAAGAAAACGAGTTAAGAAAGCTGGCTGATTTAGATAGCAAGCTAAAGGAAAAAATTATTGGTCAGGATGAGGCTGTAGAGGCTGTAGCTGCCGCTATCAGACGCAGCAGAGTACAAATAAGCCCACGCAGACGTCCAGCGTCGTTTATTTTTGTAGGACCTACTGGCGTTGGTAAAACCGAGCTTGTAAAGGTGCTGTCTACGGAGCTTTTTGACACACCGGAAACGCTAATCAGACTAGATATGTCTGAATTTATGGAGAAACACTCTGTGTCAAAGATTATCGGTTCACCTCCCGGCTATGTTGGTTATGATGAGGCAGGTCAGGTAACAGAAAAAGTACGCAGGAAGCCTTATTCTGTACTGCTGTTTGATGAGATCGAAAAGGCACATCCAGATGTTCTTAATATTTTATTGCAAATATTAGACGAGGGCAAGGTTACAGATGCTCACGGCAGATTAGTGAACTTTGAAAATACTGTTATTATTATGACATCTAATGCTGGCAGCAACAAAAAAGAATCTGCTTTAGGCTTTGGCAAAACTGAGGCTGATGCAACAAAGGAAAAGGTGCTAAAGGCACTGGAGGACTTCCTAAGACCAGAATTTATTGCTAGAGTTGACGATATTATTGTGTTCAGAAACCTAGAACAGCAGGACCTTGTTTCAATAGCCAGACTTATGCTAAACGAGTATGTAGATTCATTGCACGAAAAGGGAATAGGCTTCTCCTTTGATGATAAGGCTGCTATGTACCTGGCAGATAAGGTCAAGGGCGGTAAAAGCGGTGCCAGAGATTTACGAAACCTAATAAGACGTGATGTAGAGGATAAGATTACAGGTGCCATTATTGAACGTGGCGAGGGCGTAATAACAGCTATAAAGCTTTCAGCTAAGGATGATAAGCTGGATATGGAAGTATTATAATTTTTTAAACTGATATGGTGGCACAGGGCAGGCAATTGTGCTGTGCCACAAATAAAAAAATGTCAAATTTTTTAAGAAAATCCTTGACAAATAATATGCCCTGTGTTATTATAATCAAGCTGACTGTACGGAGGGGTGTCCGAGCGGTTTAAGGAGCTAGTCTTGAAAACTAGTGATCCCGAAAGGGACCAAGGGTTCGAATCCCTTCCCCTCCGCCATTATATTTTTAAAGTTATTCACTACGTGGAGAAGTACTCAAGTGGTGAAGAGGCTCCCCTGCTAAGGGAGTAGGTTGGGTGACTGGCGCAAGGGTTCAAATCCCTTCTTCTCCGCCAAAAAGATTGTCGATTAATGTCGACAATCTTTTTTATTTTTATTAATGTTGATAGTGATTAATGATATAATGCAGACAAGGTTGTTTATATAAGTAAGAAGGGAAATTTTGTAATGATATTGTCGGACAAAACACTGCTCAAAATGTTAGAGGAGAAATCACTCATTATTGAACCGTTAGAAATAGAACAAGTTCAACCTGCAAGTGTAGATATTCGGTTAGGTAATACATTTAGCATTGTTGAAGATTCGTCTACTGGAATTATTAATTTAGAAGATGAAATAAAGTATAAAACAATCATAAGTGATACCTATATTCTTTTGCCTAATCAATTTGTACTTGCAACGACTATGGAATACTTTGCTTTGCCAAATGATTTAACGGCTTTTGTCGAGGGAAGAAGTTCTCTTGGAAGAATGGGATTGTTTATACAAAATGCTGGGTGGGTTGACCCTGGTTTTAAAGGTGAAATCACACTCGAACTTTATAATGCAAATCGTTGTGCTATTGAATTAAAGGCGAGTAGAAGAGTCGGACAACTGGTTTTTTCTAAAATGGATAATTTTGCCTTAAATCCATATAACGGAAAGTATCAAGGACAAAAAGGAGCAACTGGTTCAAGAGTATATTTAGACAATGAAATAAAATAGACCACAGATTATTAGCCTAACCCTCCCCACAGAGGTTCGAATCCATCCATCAAAAAGTCGTATGGATCTAAATCATCTGACCTTTCCAAAAAGATTGTCGATTAATGTCGGCAATCTTTTTTATTTTGGCTCTCTGTCAATAGT
>DGFJ01000015.1:0-37608 GCA_002391625.1 Ruminococcaceae bacterium UBA3903
CCTTTTTGAACTTTTCGACTAACATTTGTGTTGTTTTTTAATGGTCTCTCGCGACAACTTCATTATTATATACATTCATAGCCCTTTTGTCAACACTTTTTTACAAGTTTTTTAATTCTTTTTTATAATTCGACATTTATGTATAGTTTCCTGCATTTTTTACATAATAATATTACAAAACAAGGGGTGTGAATTCTATGACTTTGCAAAGGCAAAAACGGCATACTATATATATGTTAATATCTCTGCTGTTGGCAGCTGTAATTTTAACTCAGTCTATGTCTGTTAATTCCTTGTCCAAAATAGGCTCTCAAAGTGATGAGGTATCTAAAATACAAACTGCACTAAAGGAGCAGGGCTACTATAAAGGTAAGGCTGATGGAATATTTGGTACTGCCACAAAAAACGCTGTAATTTCCTTCCAGTCTGATAACGGGCTAAGTGCCGATGGCATTGTAGGAACAAAAACATTAAACGCTCTGGGTATAGGTACCTCTAACACGTCCGGTGTCTTTAGCGATAGCGAGCTGGCTTTATTGGCTCGTATTATATCCGCTGAGGCTCGTGGTGAGCCTTATGAAGGTCAGGTGGCTGTTGGTGCTGTTATATTAAACAGAATAGGACACCCCTCTTTTCCTAATACCTTAGCTGGTGTTATATATCAGCCAAGTGCCTTTACCTGCGTAGTTGACGGTCAAATAAATGTTGCTGTTTCAGATTCTGCCAAAAAGGCGGCTACAGATGCTATAAACGGGTGGGATCCCTCTGGTGGTGCTATATACTATTATAACCCTAAAACCGCCACCAATAAGTGGATACAATCAAGGTCAGTTTTAGTAGTCATAGGTGACCATAAGTTTTGCAGCTGATTTTTTATTACAAATGGAATTTATTAGTCAAAATTTTGTAATTAACCTTGTATTTTTCTTTACGCTCCTTTATGATATAAGTATTATTATTATGAAGGAGCGTAAAACATGTACACAAATCAATATGCACAAACGACATTACCTAATCCTGCGGTTCAAATTAGGTTAGATTACCTAAAAAGCTTTTTTAAGCGTCCAGTTATTCTGGCTTTAGCCATTGTTATGACTGTTAGCGTCCTAGTAACGCTTGCATCCAACATTCTCTTCGCCCTATCTTCAGATTCGTTATTAAACGCATTAAACGAATTTTCAACCACCTCCGGTGCTGATTTATCCAGCTCTGGCTCTTTTGTTATGAATCTGTCAGAATCAATAATAGGTGTTGCTATCAACTCTATCTTTGTTGCTGCTTTTTTCATTATTTATTTTAAATCTAAAAACCCTAGCCCCACCTCTACACCGGCTTCAGGCTTTACAATCGTATATGTTTATACATTATTATCATTAATATTTACCTGCATTGGTATATTCTTCTGTTTTATTGCCTTTGGTCTTTTCTTTACTATCTTTAGTTCCTTAGCAATATCTTCATCTTCCAACGCAGATGCTGTCTCTGTTCTTAATATAATAATGATAGCTGTACTTTTTGTAGTTTTATTATCTATTGCGTTAACCCTTGTTTGGATAATATCATGCTTCCGTTTTGTTTCTGCTGTAAGAAAGGGATTAAATCCAAATATACCACTAAGTGCAAAGGGTGCAACACCAGCTGGTGTGTTTAGCATTATCTTTGCTGTTTGTTCATTTCTATCTATTATTAGTTTAATTTCTATTCCTATGATTTTATCTGCCCTTACCAGCTCTGGTGAACTAACGACAACACAAAGCATTGCACTCTCTAAATTTTTATCAACCTTTACTCCCGTTTTAATTCTATTTTCCGTTCCTGTGCTTTTATCTGCAATTCAATATATTTTATATGCTGTTATTGCCTTCGGTTATAAAAAACACGTAAATGCACCTGATGCGCCAGCATTTATGCCTGTACCCGCCCCTATGTCTGCTCCTATGCCTGCATATGTACCAAATAATCAATTTAGCAACACCTATGGCAACAACACTTATGGAAATACTTCCTATGGTAATAACACCAATGGTAACCCATATAATACAAATATCGGCAGTACATATGGTGCAGACAATGAACAACAGCCAGCAGACCCACAAAGCACTGAACCAGATGGTCCCGTTGTTACACCATGGGATGTTCCTGTAAATGATACCGCACCTGAAACAATATGCTCCAACTGTGGTACTCCATATACACAAGGTGACACCTTCTGTCAACAGTGCGGACAAAAGCTAGACTAAATCTATAAACTGCGGGAGCGATATTTCTTGTTTTCTAATTTTGTAACTGTCGGTGAACAGGTGTTTATTCTGTTTGTATTGATTGGGGTTGGCTTTATATGTGGCAAAAAGAAATTCATGTCAAACAAATCAGCAAAAGAAATGACCGACATTGTTCTGTTTTTTGTAACACCCTGTGTAATTATTAACGCATATCAAATAGACTTTGATATAAATATTTTAACAAATCTATGTATTACAGCTGTATGCACAATAGCAATTTATATAATATCAATTATAATAGCTACCGTGGCTTTTCGAGATAAGGATATTTCAAAACGTACCGTGCTGCGTTTTGGAACGGTGTTTTCTAACTGTGGCTTTATGTCCCTACCCTTACAAAGTGCCATCATCGGGCCAGAGGGTGTATTGTATGGTTCTGCCTTTATAGCTGTATTTAATGTAATGCTATGGAGCTACGGTGTGCTGTGCATGAGTGAGGACAAAAGAGGGATGTCGTTTAAACAGCTTTTTCTAAATCCTGGGGTTTTAGGTGTTATTATTGCACTTGTATTTTTTCTAACCTCATTTAAACTGCCTGTTATCATCGGTAAGCCTGTAGAATATTTAGCTGGCCTAAACACCCCACTGCCCATGATAATCATTGGTTACTATCTATCACAAAATAAGCTCGCCTCGGGCTTGCGTGATTTTACCATATGGAAAGCAACCATAGTTCGATTAGTCCTTATCCCCTTAGCATCCTTTATAATCATGTATAGTGTAGGCATTAGAGGTCCAATATTAATTGCTTGTGTTATTGCAACCAGCGCACCCACAGCAGCAGCTACAACTATGTTCGCCACTAGGTTTAACCGCTCTGTATCTATATCTGTAGATTTGGTATCCATAACCACTGCATTATCAATAGTAACCATGTCATTGCTGGTTGCTATGGCACAGTATCTAGGTGGATAGCCCTGTGAAATGATACAACAGCTCAACAATAATAAAATGACCGCAAAGCCTATAAAGCTTTGCGGTCATTTTATTATGTCAAGGGATTACTGCTGTGCCATAAACACTTTTGTAATACCAGTTTTTCTTTCTTTATTTTTTTCCTCTGGCTTATCGCCTTCAGCCTTAGCATCTGCATACACCATCATATACTTTTCATTTTCTGACATTGATACCCCTGTAACCTCTCTGCCAAAAATAGTAAATGAACCCTTTTCTTTAACATCCGCAATGGTTGCCTTAGCCGTATCACTAAGGTTCTTAGTATCAAATTCATATAACTCTACAGTCATGGTAGAACCGTTTACACTGTCTTGAAAACGATAACCCTTAGCAGCACCAATTATTTCTGCGTTCATTTTTACACCGTCATTAGGTATATATTCCGATTCACGCATTTTTTTACACATACTGTCTACACCTGTAGTACCGCTTTCAATGTCTTCAACCGTTACTTTATTCTCGGTTGGGACAGCTGCCGACTGTGAGCCACAGCCAACTAAAGACACAACCGCAATAATAGACAAACATATAGCAATTAATTTTTTCATTTAAAAATTCCTTTCGATTAAGTTACCCATAGAGCCTTATTATAACCTAATTTAATATCTAATTCAATAGTTTAACCAATCTTTATACAAAAAGCAAGGGAGCGGTTTTACCCACTCCCCAATATTTTAGAAACAATTAACTTTTAGTTAAGTACATAAACGTTTACATCACGTCTGCCAAATACTGTACAATCCTCTAGGGTGTAGTAGAATACATCTACAATAGCTGAACCAGAGAACAACGCTCCGCCTGTATCAATAGCTGTTGAGTACCCATATACAAAGCCATCATCAGCCACAACAAAAAGCTTAGTGCCTAATGGTATAAGGTTAGAGTTTACGGCAACACCACCAACACGAACTTGATTACCAGATGCAGTTAATGAATCTGCATCTGCATAGTATGCAGTGCCCGAACCGTGATAAACTGTTGAGAAGGAAACAGCATCGCCATTACAGTCGTATAACACGCCATCCTTTACATACTCTGGAATTCCAGGACCAGACTCGCCGCTGGCATTGCCAGAGCCACTACTGTTTACATGACTAACACCTGCACTTGTTGTTGTATCATTGCCTGAGCTGTTAGCTTCATTACTGTATGTGTCCGAGGCAGCTGCTGAGGAAGCCTCCTTAGCGCCTACTAATACCTTCGCATCAACAGGTTCCTTTGTAATTTCTTCCTTAATAACTTCTTCCTCTGTTACTTTACCATTTACAAGAGTTTGACGCTTTGTAATTGTTTTTTCGCCATTTACGCCCTCTGTTTCTGTTTTTGTCTGACCTATCTCTATATCTGTAGAATTTTCCTTAACAGTTTCAAAATCAATTTCCTCTGTTTCCTCTACCTCTTTGTACTCCACACGAGTAATTTCAATGGTCATATTAGCTGTAACCATGTCTGTCAGCTTAACATTTAGCTTGTCATCTGAACCTACAGCAATATTTAAATATTTTAGAGCTTCCTCAACCGTTCCGTCTGGTACGCTGTTAGTTTCTGTTTTTCCATCAACGGTTAAAATAATATTTTGAAAATGACTAACAGTAATAACCATATTAGGTGTTAGCTCTGTGTTTTGGCTAGGAACTACTTGATAGTCCGCACCAAGCTGTATATTTGCCTTGTCCAGTACATCTGCAACCGTACCCTGTGCAAACGAATATGACTGTTCTTGTCCATCGGCATTTAGTACAACGTCAAAGGCTCTTAAAACATCAATATAAATTGTGCTTCTGTCAGAGTCACTTATAACTTCGTCAGCTTCTCCAACGCTTACACCGGCCTGCTCCAATATGCTGTTAACATCGGTGCTCATTGTTGTAATTGTTAATGATTGATCGTCCACTGAAATAAGTGCCGTCTTGCTTAAAGCTGCTACTGAAAAAGCTGATGTCAGAAATATCACGCTCATTACCAGTATTGCTATTGCCCTGATTATAATTGTTTTCTTTCTGCTTTGGCTGCCCATAGCGGTTATAAACATAAAAAATAGAACTCCTTAATTTTAATGTATTTATTCGTGCCGCCACAAAACTACTATGTAACAATTTCGTTATAGGTCTTAATGCACGAACATAAGCTTGCTTTTATGCTCTAATTGGCATTATAGGCGGGTTTGGTAACGATGTCAAACATAGAAAAGTGTCATTTTTTATGCAACGTGACGAAAAAATCTTGATAAAATTGGTCTTATAAACATATTTTATGTAAAAATACAGAATGTATTTTTCTTTGTAAGAATAATAATTTTTATTTATGTGCAATTTGTAAAAATATACGGTTACACAATCGTAACAATAAATTACAAGTATGTATTTTATTTTGCCTAGATGCATAAATATATAAATTGCTTGATACCAAATTGGATTTATTTTCAATATTTTAGCTTTAGCTGTCCTAAATTATAAGGATTTTTATTGCAGAAAAAACTACATTCCACCATACATATATTATTACAATATGTATAGTGGAATGTATCCTTCTACTGGGATTACTGCTTTAGTTTTTTAAATGATAATTGCTCTAAGTAGTACCTTAGCTTTCTATATAACACTACATATGCCAATATAACTACTATCATTTATATAAATGTATTATAACAAACGTTCTAAATTCACAAGCTAAGTTTAGGTAACAGCAGCAAAAGCTGTCCAACCTGTATTTAAGTAAAGACAAAAGGAAGCATACTAATTAATTTGCCAAGCTTGGAGGTTGGGAAAACATAGCCACAGCTTTTACTTCACAATATTTTCATTTCCTCTGCACCATTATGATATTTCACAGAAAACAGCAATCCGCCACTTGTTTTCATATTTATTACTCTGTTTTATCCTTTTAATTCATCTTGCTAAGCTACGCTAGTGCAGTCCCAACTCAGAAAAAACTAATTTTGAACTGTTACAATATGTTCTATTCTATCACTTAATCTTTTTAACTTTTCCCTAAAAAACTCTGGATAAATTTGATACTCATTCAGTTTATCTATTGGCAGCCAGCACATATGCTCCCGCACACCCATGCTGTAGCTGTTACTATCAAGCTGTTGTGTCCCCCGTGGTTTCATTAAAAAAAACATGGTTATTTCATGACAACGCAAATTTTTAAAAACATAATTATCTGTAAAAAAGTTCTCCTGAATAAACGCTAATCTATCAATTTCATAGGCAGCCCCTGTTTCCTCCAATACCTCCCGTTTTACTGCGTTTTCTGATGTTTCGTTAATATGTACACCGCCCCCAACTGAATAATAATATGGTGCTAACTTGTTTTTCACCATTAGTAGGCAATTGTTTTCGATAATTATTGCCGCTGCTCTGTACCTGAACTTCTCCTTATAGCCCTTCAAATCAATATCCATTTTTTAATACCCCATTATCTTTTAATCTTAACCTAAATTTTAACATAGCTTCCACGGTTTGTTAATAATTATTTTATATAAAAGCAATAAGTAAAGCTGCGATCTTAGATAATACTCTAAAATCGCAGCCCACAGCAGATGTAATATATTAATTACATTTTCTTTTGTATTATTATATAAGCAACACTGTACGCCACTAAAAATATACATACACTAAACAACAAAACCTTTGCAAGAATAGGATAGAATATCCCTCCGATTAATCCCCCTGCGTACATTGCAGCTAACAATACACATGCCGCCGCACGAAAGGCTTTTTTACTAATAGATTGTACACGCTCATCATTAGTAGCAATACGCATTTGCTTACGTTTTTCATCATTATTAAGTAACCTTTTGTTGCGTACCCACAACACAGGTGACATAATCATTAAGCCAATAGCAACGCCTAAATACACGCCTAGCATATAATCGTCAAAAGTAACACTCCACACAAACTCTGCCATTAATGTTATTGCACAGGTTATTAAACCAAGTATAAATAATCCAATAAAAAATCTCATCCTCATTTTTATTAACTTTTTGTATTCCTCATCACTACTAGCACTATAACTGCAAAATAACCCCTTCATATGTTTTCCTCCTTTTCATTAAAAATAAAAATTTCCTCAATAGCTACCTTAAAAAATTGTGCAATCTTATGCGCTAACACAAGGGAGGCGTTATACCTGCCATTTTCTAAGGATATTATTGTCTGCCTTGTTACGCATACAGCGTCTGCAAGCTCATTTTGTGTTACTTTATGAGCTTTTCTTAATTCCTGAATTTTTGTTTTCAATCTATCACCGTCCTTATTATTGTAAAGTCAGCTTTACAATAATAGTATAGCTGACTTTACAATAAATGTCAAGGGCATTTTACATTTTATTTTTATATTTATATTACAGCCTTACCCCATTGGAACCACCAAAGAGTATATTGTGAAATAAAATTCTTATATCAGCCTTATAAAAAATATGTAATAAAAAGACAAACAGCATTTTTCTTCTTAACTCATAACAATATAAAAGCGTTCTTTATTTCCTAAAATACCAATATCAAATAACTTATAAATTGTAAATCAGCTGGCTATTGTTTAATCAGCCCTTTTATTGCTACAGCTATGAGAAGAAAAATCCAAGGTCACAGCGGGAAAGGAATTGGTGAAATGGTCTATATCCATTATGAATTTAAGAAGCTTTGAAAAGAACTGAACACCTTATAAATGCCAAAGGGACTGACAAAAAAGCAGTCCCTTTTATTTGTGTGTATCACTTGTAAGACCCTTGTGTATCACCGCACACAACGACACCCAGCGTGCAGAGGCGTGAAATAGAACAAACCCCCACAAACAAAGCGTTTGCAGGGGTTGAAAACGTGTAAATATTGAACTTTTTTATCTCTTTGAGAACTGTGGAGCACGACGTGCGGCTTTAAGACCGTACTTCTTACGCTCTTTCATTCTTGGGTCACGTGTTAGGAAGCCTGCTCTCTTTAGCTTACCTCTTAACGCTTCAGTATCGAACTGTAGCAATGCTCTGGAAATACCGTGACGTATAGCACCAGCTTGACCAGTTACGCCGCCGCCTGCAACTCTGCAAACTACGTCGAACTTTTCGTTTGTCTCTGTAAGCTCTAGAGGCTGACGAACGATTAGCTTAAGTGTATCTAAACCAAAATAATCATCAATATCTCTATCGTTGATTGTAATTTTACCAGTACCTTGATAAAGTCTTACTCTGGCAACTGAGCTTTTTCTTCTGCCTGTGCCGTAAAAGTGTGGTGTCTGATCGTACATATATGTTGCCTCCTTCCTTATTTATCCCAAGACTCAGGTTTTTGTGCCTGCTGCATATGCTCTGAACCTGTATATAGCTTTAATCTTGTTAAAGCTGCTCTGCCGATTGTGTTTGATGGAATCATGCCTTTAACAGCAAGCTCCATAGCTTTCTCAGGCTTTTGTGACATTAATGTGTCATATCTAGTAGATCTTAGATGACCTACATAACCTGTGTGACGATGATAATATTTCTGAGTTAGCTTATTACCTGTCAAAACTGCTTCTGCACAGTTAATGATAATTACATGATCTCCGCAATCAACGTGTGGAGTAAATGTTGGTTTATGCTTACCTCTTAGAATTGCTGCTGCCTGAGCTGCTACACGGCCCAATGGTTTACCAGCTGCATCTAATATATACCACTTGCGTTCAACTTCGCCTTTTTTTGCCATAAAAGTGGACATATTGTCTCCTCCTTGTTTTTCTGTCGTTTTTCTTGCACCGCCTGCCTCTGCTATTAAGGGCAGGGGTTTAGTAAATGCAAGAATGATAATAACACAGTAGCAATGGGAAGTCAACACCTTTTTAGTAAAAATTTAATTTACCATTGTACTATCTTTAAATATCTCTATTTTGCTCTTGTTTTCTCCTATTTACTCACTTGCTATTTTAAATTTTACAACGTATAAAATTTTGCTGAATACAGCATAATCTGCACCAAATATATTTTCCAAGGATTTTTAGTTATTAAACATACCTATTAATACAGGCATCCTTTTGTAGATAATAAACAAAATAATATTTTTTTGTCCCTATACCCTTTATATGATTTTTTTACTATGGTATAATACATTTAATAGTCCGTAAACTTAAGGAGGTATATCAATGTATTATCTTGGTATTGATTTAGGTGGCACAAATATCGTTGCAGGTGTCGTTGATGAAAATTATAAAATTATGGCAAAAGCAGAATGCAAAACTGCTGTTCCTCGTCCAGAGTCAGAAATTTGCGAATCTATGGCAGCCGTAGCTAAAAAAGCTGTTGAAAAAGCAAAGCTAACAATGAACGACATAAAATCTATAGGTATTGGCGTACCTGGTGCTGTAAATCCTAAAACAGGTAAGGTTGAATATTCCGCCAATTTATTTTTCCATAACTGGGAAATAGTAAAAATGATGAAATCATTAATAAATAAGCCCGTTGTAATTGAAAACGATGCTAACGCTGCCGCTTATGGAGAGTTCTTAGCTGGCTCTGCTAAGGGTGCTAACAACGCTATCGCTATTACCTTAGGCACTGGTGTTGGTGCGGGCATTATTATAGATGGAAAAATTTACAGTGGTTCTAATTATGCTGGTGCTGAAATGGGTCATATGGTTATTGTAAAGGACGGTAAGGAGTGTGCCTGTGGACGTAAGGGCTGTTGGGAGGCATATGCTTCTGCCACTGGATTAATTGCCTTAACAAAAGAAGCAATTTTACAGGAAAAACCAGATTTTTCATATATGCTAAAATCCATTAACGGCGACATTAACAAAATCAGCGGTTTAACAGCCTTTAACGCCATGCGTGCCGGTGATGCAGCTGGTAAGCAGGTGGTGGACAAATACATTGAATATTTAGCTTGTGGTATTGTCAACGCTGTTAATATATTTCAACCAGATATTCTGTGTATAGGCGGCGGTATCAGCAAAGAGGGTGAAACCCTGTTAGCACCATTACGTGCATTAGTGGAGCAATATCGTTATACAAAGCACAACGATAAACAAACAAAAATTGTTTCAGCCTCTTTAGGTAACGATGCTGGCATTATAGGTGCAGCCTTATTACCAGGGAACGAATAAAGCTTTTTTCAATCTTTTTCCTTTTGGGGCAGGTAGTATAATATTACCTGCCCCATTCTCATTTTTATCACTTTCGTTAAAGTCAAATTAATGTACATTAACCTGGTATTAATACGGGCTGCAGGCATTTTTTATTGTACATGACACAGAATCCTAAAACAGCCTTTCAACTTGGATATACCATACTTTTACACTGCTTCTTGTCCCCTTACATCCGTATATGGTTCATATCATTTAACAACACAGACTTGTTTATAAAAAAATTCTACTTAATCATTGACAAGTGACACAAATAATTGTATAATACTACTTGCAGTTGAAATGCTGGTGTGGTGGAATCGGCAGACACAAGGGACTTAAAATCCCTCGGTAGCGATATCGTACCGGTTCAAGTCCGGTCACCAGCACCAGAGAAAGCTACAATAGGTTATCCTATTTGTAGCTTTCTCTTTTTTTATAAATAAAATAGACAATTAGTAATAAGGGTGAGGTAGCTATGAACAACATTAGTGGTTTTTCCAATGAAGCATATGATAAAGAAATTGAAAAAATAATTCCTTATTATAGTATAATACACAAACAAATTAGTGATATTTTAATGAATAGCGAAATACAAATTCATAATTGGCTAGATACAGGTTGTGGTACAGGAAACTTAATTTATAATAGCTACGATAATTTTCCAAACGTACATTTTACTTTAGCTGACCCCTCAGAGGATATGCTAACCAGTGCAAAGAAGAAGCTTGCTGACAAAAATAATATAGATTTTGTAATTGGTGGCACACAGAATGTTCATAAACCAGCTGATACATATGACGTTATCACAGCTGTTCAATGCCATCATTATTTACATGAGGATGCTAGGACAGCCGCTTTATCCAACTGTTATAAAATATTAAGGGCTGGTGGAATTTTTATTGAGGTAGAGAACGTTGATACCTTCTCTAAAGCAGGTCATAACATTGCTTTTTCAAGATGGGGTAATTACCAAATATCACAGGGAAGAAGTCCACAGGATGTCGCAAAGAACATTAACAGATATAAGAATGTCTACTTTCCAATAAATCCATTAGAACACCTTGCATTGTTAAAATCTGTTGGCTTTAAGGTGGCTGAAATATTTTGGTATTCATACTCCCAAATTGGAATTTATGGAATAAAATAAGTCTATACTCCATATATAAATATAACATCTATTTGTTAATAGTTATGGTAAATCAAAAATAAAAAGTATATTTAATAGGTAGCATTAAGCTGTGCAACGTTTTAATATACCAAGCTATATAGTGTATTTTTTATGCTCTATTTAATCATTCAAATATTTAGTATAGTATTACTATAACAAACAGGCAAAGGAAGCTATTTCCCTTTGCCTGTTTGTTTAATGTTTTATTGGCTAACAAATTTAAGCTGTTTTACACATATTATTTAAAAATATAATAACACGTATTTTAAAAATAATATTATTGAGTATTACCAAAAAACAGGTGAATATTTTTCCCCAAGTTCCTCGCTATAATCCTTAGCATTTATCTCTAGAACATTAACACCGGTTAAATCAATGAAAACAGGTATCATGTCATCCCATGTATCAGGATAGGCATTACTGCCAGTTATTTCTCTTTTTTTGCCATCATTATATTTTATTTCTATTACCCAATCATTATCATCTACAACGCTTTCATTTACATATTCATCTTCCCAATCAAAAAAGCCATAAAACATAGCTTGTTGAAAAAACACATCTACGCTTTCAGCTTCTAAATCAGTTACTTCCTGATAACCGTTATTTTTTTTGCTTTTATTTCTGTCAGAGTTATCGCTGTTATCCTCTGAATAAAATTCATAAAACTTATTATGTGAAAAGTCTATTTCATACTCATGGTTAATGCTTCCCATAGAGTAATGACAAACATATATACTTTTTACCATAGTCTGAAAATCAGGTGTATCTGATAGTATAGATAGCTCGTTAGCAGTAGCTGTTACATCAGGCTGTGAACTATTATTCGTAGCTGTGTCCGTTGTATTAGAGGAAGATAATTCCACAGAATTATTGCAGCCAACCAATAAAAAACAAATAATTACAGAAATTAAAAAATATACTTTTTTCATTGACGTTCCCTCATTTCATAGTGTAATTATATCACCTTGGACTGTTATTATCAATAAAATAATGCTTGGTAAAAAAGAAAAAGGATAGCATACCGCTACCCCTTTATTATTATCAATATCTTGGTGCTTAACCCTAGGCGGCATATATTACCTAATAAACCTTACGGCCGTACCATAAGCTAAAACCTCAGCTGCACCCTGTACAATGGCAGATGATGTGTAGCGTACGCCTACAACGGCATCAGCACCCATTGACATAGCTTTTTGTACCATACGGTCTGTTGCAATAGCACGGGCCTCCTCCATCATTTCTGTATAACCCTTCAGCTCTCCACCAACCATGGTTTTAAAACCTGCCATTATATCCTTGCCCATATGTTTTGACTGTACCATGCCACCATCTACTAATCCAATAAGTTCATATTTCTGATTAGGTATGTTTTCTACTGTAAAAATTACCATTATGTGCCCTCCAGTTTTTATTACTATGTTTTACAGGTTTTAGGGTTTAGTGATATTATTAACAAAAGATTTATCAGGATAAATTCATTTTAAATCTGTAACTCATAATATTAATTTAATGGACCTCTTTATATTACCAAAAATAATGACACAAAGCATCTGAAATAAACCCTAAATCTGCAACAATGCAATTATATCATATAAGTACATATATATGCAAAAAAACAGTACAACAATAAGCTGCACTGTTTTGTGGTGACCCGGACGAGAATCGAACTCGTGATACCGCCGTGAAAGGGCGGTGTCTTAACCGCTTGACCACCGGGCCATTTTGGTAGCGGAAATAGGACTTGAACCTACGACACCCCGGGTATGAACCGAGTGCTCTAGCCAGCTGAGCTATTCCGCCAAATTTCTCGCCTTAGACGAGCAAGTGTTATTATATTCTATATGATGTAATTTGTCAATACATTTTTAAAAGTTTTTTTATTTTTTATAGGTTTTTGTTATTTTATAGCCTCATAGCTTTATCATCCCCCAAGGATTAACAATAATAACATATTTAAATTTTTCTTGTAATATATTATAATAAGCATATACTTTTTTTCAGGGAGGGTAACATTGCAAACTTTTAAAACAAGCAGACTTATTATTAGACCATATCAATCCACCGACAGCTACGCTGTGTGGCAGGTTATATCTCAAAAAGCCATATATGATACTACATATGCTATACCACATCCATTTCCAAGAGAGAGCGTTAATTGGTGGCTTTCAAATATAAAAAGTCGCACGCTTAACGGGACAGGTTTAGAATACGGATTATTTCACAAGGATACTGGGGAATATGTTGGAAACACTGGGTTGATAAACATTAATCACGGTCAACGCAGCTGTAGCTTATCATATTTTGTTAATCCAAAATTTTGGGATATGGGTTATTGCACAGAGGCAGGCATAGAAATGCTAAAGCTAGGTTTTAATAGACTACATATGAAACGAATCAGCGGTTGGTGTATGTCCAAAAATATAGCATCTTCAAAAGTAATGAAAAAATTAGGCTTTACATATGAAGGAACGGGACGTCTTGAAATATATAAGGATGGAGAATTTTTAGATACAAATCATTACTCTATTCTGGATACAGAATTTTATAAAAAATATGTCTGATTTATCTCTAATATTCTGTATATACATAAAGTTTTCAACATAAAAATGTTGAAAGTGTTGATAACTACATTCATATATCCCATATTATTCCATATACACATAATATATCGTAATTACCTATGTTGAAAACACTATATAATGTGTCCAACTTTTTATTTTTCTTTTAAGAAATTGTGGAAAAAATCGACTTTTTATACTCAAAACACACTGTATAAACTCTGTTTTAACATAGCATTTAACATCAATAAAGCCATAGTACAAAATTCATTGTACTATGGCTATTTTAGTATTAGCTTGAAAAGGAATAGTTTGGTGCTTCCTTAGTAATATTAATATCATGTGGATGACTTTCCTTCAAACCTGCACCGGTAATTCTAACAAATTGTGCTTTTTGATGAAGCTCCTCAATATTTGCACAACCAGTATAGCCCATACCAGACCTTAGACCGCCAACCATTTGATAAATTGTTTCTGATAAATATCCCTTATAAGGAACACGACCTTCAACACCCTCTGGAACAAACTTTTTAAATCCGCTTTGGAAGTATCTATCCTGACTGCCTTTACCCATAGCCCCTAGGCTGCCCATACCTCTATAAACCTTAAACTGTCTGCCTTGGTATATCTCGCTATCACTAGGTGATTCCTCACAACCAGCAACCAATGAACCAATCATTACTACATTGCCACCTGCTGCTAAGGCTTTTACAATATCACCGGAATACTTAACACCGCCATCAGCAATAATTGGAACACCGTATTCAGCAGCTGCACAGGCAGCATCATAAATAGCTGTAATTTGTGGTACACCAATACCTGCAACAACTCTAGTTGTACAAATCGAACCAGGGCCAATACCAACCTTTACACAGTCAGCACCAGCTTCTATTAATGCCCTTGTAGCGCTTGCTGTTGCTACATTACCAGCCACAAGCTGTACATTAGGATACGCTGCTTTGACCTTTTTAACAGCATTTATAATGTTTATATTATGACCATGTGCAGAGTCTAACACCAGAACATCCACCTGTGCCTTAACCAGCTCTGCTACTCTTTCTAATACATCACCAGTAGCACCTATAGCGGCACCACACAGTAATCTGCCAGCATCATCCCTAGCAGAATTAGGATACTGCATTGATTTTTCAATATCCTTAATAGTGATTAAGCCCTTTAAATTGCCATTATCATCAACTAATGGCAGCTTTTCAATTTTATGCTGTCTTAAAATTTCCTGAGCCTGTGCCATATTAGTTCCCACAGGGGCAGTTACAAGCTTTTCATGTGTCATAACGTCTTTTATAGGCTGTCCATAATCATTAGCAGTCATAAAACGTAAATCTCGGTTAGTTATTATACCAACTAGCTGATTATTACGGCATATTGGTACACCGGAAATCTTATACTTTGCCATTAGCTGGTTAGCGTCGTTAACCGTATTGTCAGGTGAAAGGAAGAATGGATTAGCAATAACACCATTTTCAGAACGCTTAACTCTGTCTACCTGATCAGCCTGCTGTTCTATAGACATATTCTTGTGAATTACACCGATACCACCTTCTCTAGCTATTGCAATAGCCATTCTGGTTTCTGTTACGGTATCCATAGCGGCAGTAATCAGCGGTGTGTTAAGCTTAATTTTTTTTGTTAATTGTGCAGAAATATCTACATTCTTAGGTTCTACATTTGATTCACCAGGAATTAGTAGAACATCATCAAAGGTTAAACCTTCTTTGATAAATTTGTCTGAATAATTTGTGTTAAGCATCTTTTACCATCCTCCTGTTTTAAACTTTTTTCTTTTAGTATAGCACCATTATTTGTCTAAATTAGCCTAAAACAAATAACAATATATTATTTCAATTTTATATGTCTAAATGGACTTTGTCAACCTTAAATTCGTCATATTTAACCAGTTTTCGCATTATTATCATATTTACCATTTAAACAGTTATTTTTATAATAAATACCGTTACATTTTTTACTTAATTATTTCTTTTCCACCCATGTATGGACGCAAAGCAACAGGGATGTTAATGCTGCCATCCTCATTTAAGTTGTTTTCTAAAAATGCTATTAGCATTCTTGGTGGTGCTACTACCGTATTGTTTAAAGTATGTGCAAAATATTTTCCGCTCTTGCCAACAACACGAATTTTTAATCTACGAGCCTGTGCATCTCCTAAATTTGAACAGCTGCCAACTTCAAAGTATTTTTTCTGACGTGGAGACCATGCCTCTACATCTATTGACTTTTCCTTTAAATCAGCCAAATCACCAGAACAACACTCTAGAGTTCTAACTGGTATATCCATTGAGCGGAAAAGCTCAACAGTATTTTTCCATAGCTTTTCAAACCACATTTTACTCTCGCTAGGGTCACATACAACTATCATTTCCTGTTTTTCAAACTGATGAATTCTATATACACCACGTTCCTCTAAGCCATGTGCACCTTTTTCTTTTCTAAAGCAAGGGGAATAGCTTGTAAATGTATATGGCAATTCCTCCTCTTTATTAATAGTGTCAATAAATCTACCTATCATGGAATGCTCACTGGTGCCGATTAAGTATAGATCCTCGCCCTCAATTTTATACATCATAGCATCCATCTCGGCAAAGCTCATAACACCTGTTACAACGTTGCTTCTAATCATGTATGGAGGTATGCAATAGGTAAAACCTTTATCAATCATAAAATCTCTGGCATAAGCCAGAACAGCTGAATGTAAGCGTGCTATATCTCCCATTAAATAATAGAAGCCATTGCCAGCTACTTTTCTGGCACTGTCTAAATCAATACCATTTAATTTTTCCATAATATCTGTGTGATATGGAACCTCAAAGTCAGGTACTACAGGTTCACCAAAACGTTCTAGCTCAACGTTTTCACTGTCATCCTTACCAATAGGAACTGATGGGTCAATTATATTTGGTATAACCATCATTCTCTTTAATATTTCTTCCTGTAAGTTTTTTTCTTCTTCTTCAAGCTGTGCTAAACGTGTGGCAGAGGCTGTAACCTTTTCCTTCATGGCCATTGCTTCATCCTTCTTACCTTGAGCCATCAAGCCACCAATTTGTTTAGAAAACTTGTTTCTGTCGGCTCTTAGACCGTCAGCCTCCTGTTGAGCAGAGCGACTTTTTTTATCAAGCTCTAAAACCTCATCAACTAAAACTAACTTGCTGTCCTGAAATTTATTTTTTATATTGTCTTTTACTGCTTCAGGATTTTCTCTCACAAATTTTATATCTAGCATTTTATCCCATTCCTTTTCATCTTTTATTTATTATGTAGTGATTACAAATTATTTTCCAAGTAGCTGTGCCAGCTCAAACAAATCGTCCTTACTATAAAATTCTATTTCTAGAATGCCTTTATTTTCATTTCCGCCTAATACATTTACTTTTCTGCCTAAATGTTCATTAAGTGAAAGCTCCACCTCGTCATAGTAGGACATACGTTTTTCTTTTTTTGATTGTTTTTCAACCTTTGCGTCTTCTCTGTCCTTATTAGCCTTCTTTGCCAGTCTTTCCAGCTCTCTAACAGAAATATCCTGTGTTGCCACCAGCTTAGCTGCTTTTTCCATATCCTTTGCATTTTTAAACGCTAACAGCGTTCTGCCATGACCAGCACTTATTCTGCCACTGCTGACCAAATCTAATATTTCCTTTGGCAGGTTTAACAATCTTAATGCATTAGTTACCGCAGGTCGTGACTTACCAACAGTTTTAGACACCTCGTCCTGTGACATATTATAGGTATCTATCAGCTGTTTATAACCCTGTGCTTCCTCAACAGGCGTTAAATCCTCACGTTGTAAATTTTCTATCAATGCCAGCTCCATGGTTTCTGAATCCGACAATTCTCTAATAACAACAGGTACCTCTGTTAATCCAGCCATACGGCTGGCACGCCATCTACGTTCACCTGCAACTATTTGATATCCGCCGTCTACCATTGGACGTACTAACAATGGTTGTAACACACCATGCTGTGATATGGAATCAGCCAGCTCTGCCAATGCCATTTCATCAAAGTCACGTCTTGGCTGTAATCTGTTAGGCTCTAGCTCTGATACCCGCAATGTTATGGTGTTGTTATTATCTTCTACTTCATTCTCCATAAATATAGCATTTAATCCTTTTCCTAAACCACCAATTTTACCCGCCATCTATATAATGCCTCCTTATGTTATTAAGAATTTTTTCTTATAATTTCATCAGCTAAGTTTAAGTAAGACATACTGCCCTTACTTGATTTATCAAAATACATAACAGGCTTTCCAAAGCTAGGAGCCTCAGATAATCTAACGGCTCGTGGTATCACTGTTGAAAAAACCTTTCGTGGAAAATATTTTTTAACCTCTTCTACAACCTGTTGTGTCAGGTTTAGCCTGCCATCGTACATGGTAAGCAAAACACCCTCCATATCCAATATACTGTTATACTGACGTTTTACACGCCTAACAGTATTCATTAGCTGTGACAGCCCCTCTAAAGCGTAAAATTCACATTGAATAGGAACTAGCACACTGTCACTTAAACATAAAGCATTGGTAGTTATTAGCCCAAGGGATGGGGGACAATCAACGATTATATAATCATATTCATTTCTTACCTCTGCTAAACAATTTTTAAGCAAGGCTTCTCTATGCTGAACATCTGCAATCTCCAGCTCTGCTGCTGCTAAATCAATGCTAGATGGCATAATATCTAAACAATTAAATTCTGTATGCAATATAACATCATTTGCCTTAGCAGCCTGAATAAATATATCATATGTAGATTTGTTAATAGTCCTCTTGTCAATACCAACACCGCTAGTAGAGTTGCCCTGAGGATCTATATCAATCAATAAAGTCTTTTTGTTACGCAAACCAAGTGCGGCAGACAGGTTAACTGCCGTAGTTGTCTTACCAACACCGCCCTTTTGATTGGCAATGGAAATAACCTTTGCCATATTATCCCTCCAATATATGTAAAAATGTAATTCTTCATAAGATTAATAAAATTATATCACTTTTCATCATATTTTAAAAGTGTTTTTCCTGTGTTTTCATAGAAAAAATACACCTATTTTTTATTTCTTGTAAAAACTTATATATTTCTTTACTGTAAGCAAGCATATGTTTATTAGATTAACATATAACAGCTAAATGTTTCACGTGAAACGGCAATAGCCACACAACATAATTAATGTTGTGTGGCTATTCCTAAGGGGTTTTTGGATAAGGAAATGGGTATGAGTGGGAAAGTCGTAAGCATTTTTAAATGTGAAAACTAAGCTGAAATGTTTTCACCCATCTGTCGATAAACAGACGTCTTTGGTATTTTAACAGTGTACTCTATGTATTGGTCATCCTCAACCTTCGTACTAACTGCCTCTATACCAGAGTTTTTCATTGTGTCAAAAGCCTTTGTAAGAGTATTAATAAATATTCTTACATCCTTTATTATAAATTTGTTATTAACTCTATGCTTCTGAGAATATTCTTCAACTAAGTATGATTCTACTAAATCCTCAGTTTGTGCTACATTTAAACAATTAGCTACCACCTTTTGCAGCACTTTATTTCTATTGACATTATCAACCTTTAATATTACTCTGGCGTGTCGTTCAGATAGACCATGATCCAATATTAATTGTTGTTCAGTATCTGTAAGACGTAACAATCTTAGTTTATTAGCTATAGTAGATTGTTTTTTTCCCAATTGTCGTGCTACCTTGTCCTGAGTTAGATTACAATCAATAATTAATCTTTTTATTGCTCTGGCCTCTTCAAACATATTTAGGTCAGCTCGCTGCAAATTTTCTAATAATGCAAACACAGCAGACTGCTTATCACTACACTTCATGACAACACAGGGGACACGTTTTATTCCAGCCATAATAGCAGCCCTTAAACGTCGTTCTCCAGCTATCAGTTCATATTCGCATTGATTTATACGCCGAACTGTCAGAGGCTGTAAAATGCCGTTGTTTGCTATACTTTGTGCCAATGAGCTTAAATCCTCTTGGACAAAGATTTTCCGTGGCTGTGATCTGTTTGGTCGGATATTTAAAATTGGTATATCCATTAATTTATTTTCTTCTTTTTGTGAAAAAATCAACTGCCTCACCTCGGCTTAATATATTTTTTTGTGTTAGGAATACTTTCTTAACCACAAACATATAATAACACTTGGCTTGGCAGTTATTTGTCAAAGGGTGTATGAAGTTTTTGTTTGTTTAATAATATTAGGGTTGAAGTCAGTTTTATAACGTCGAAAACTATAATGGTTGTTTAGAAATCTTTGAACCATGACGAGGATACTCTTTTTTAGTTTTATTTAACTTATCAATAACAACTATACTTCGGGTGTTATTGTCACCTAATGTAAAAGTTTTAACATTATTAACCTTACCACCAAGTAAAGCTATAGCATTTGTACTATTGTTTATTTCTTCCTGTACATTAGGACCCTTCATAGAAATAAACATTCCCTTTGATTTAACAAAAGGCATACAATATTCTGACAGTATATTTAGCGGTGCTACTGCACGTGAAATTGCAATATCAAATTTATCACGCAAATTTTCCTGTCTGCTGCCTTCCTCAGCACGAGAATGAATTATTTCACATTCTATTCCAAGAATGTTAGTAACTTCTTTTAAAAAAATTAGTCGTTTATTTAAACTATCTAAAAGAGTTAATTTAATATCATTTCTCATAATTGCTAGAGGAATACCGGGAAAACCTGCACCAGTACCAACATCAATAAGCTTACAATTTTTTTTAACATTTACATAAGACAACACCGAAATACTATCAGCAAAATGTTTAACAGCAATTAAATTTTTGTCAGTTATTGCAGTTAAATTAATTTTTTCGTTCCATTCCAACAACAAATCACAGTATATGTCAAAGGCTTTTAATTGCTGGTCAGTTATAGATATGTTTAATTCTTTTGCACATTTTAGTAAAGTCGAATTAATATCTGACATATTATTCCTCCGTTTGTTTAGTAATATGATTTTGCGACAACCAAATTATTAGTACTGAAATATCAGCAGGGCTAACACCACTAATACGTGATGCTTGTCCAATATTTTGTGGCTTAATTTTATTTAGCTTTTCAGCCGCCTCCAGCCGTAGTCCAACAATGGTATTATAATCTACATTTTTCGGCAGCCTTTTTGTTTCTAATTTTCTCATTTGATTTATTTGAGTAAGCTGTCTTGCAATATATCCCTCATACTTTACCTCTACCTCTACCTGTTCAAAAATATTTTGGTCAAGCTGTGGTCTATTATTATCAATTGAAATTAAAGCTTCGTAGTTTAATTGTGGTCTTTTTATTAAATCAATTAACCTTATTCCTGTGTGTACTTCAGTTGTTTCACGTGAAACCAAAATCTCATTTAATTCATCAGTAGGTGGTATTACGGTGTCCTTTATTCTGTTAAGCTCTTTTCTTTTTAGTTCTTGTTTCAGCTCAAATCTATGCCAACGGTCATCATTTATTAATCCAATTTTTCTGCCAAGTGGGGTTAACCGCTCATCTGCATTATCCTGTCTTAATATTAGCCTATATTCAGAACGTGATGTCATCATTCTGTATGGATCAGAAACACCCTTTGTTACCAAATCATCTACTAATGTACCAATGTAGGAAGATGCTCGGTCAAGTATTAAAGGCTCTGCTCCCTGTACCTTTAATGCAGCATTAATACCTGCTAACAATCCCTGTGCGGCAGCCTCCTCATAACCAGAGCTACCGTTAAATTGTCCAGCACCATATAAACCATTAAATTCAGCAAACTCTAAAGTGTTCTCCAGCTGTAGAGGGTCAATACAATCATATTCAATGGCATATGCTGGTCGCATAACTACAGCATTTTCTAAACCCTTTATAGAGTGATAAAACTGTAGCTGAACCTCCTCTGGTAAAGATGAGGACATTCCTTGCAGGTACATTTCCTCTGTACCTAAACCACATGGCTCAATAAACAGCTGATGTCTGGGCTTATCAGCAAAACGTACTATTTTATCCTCAATACTTGGACAGTAACGAGGGCCAACACCCTCAATTAAACCTCCATACAATGGACTGCGATGTATATTATCCATGATAATTTTCTTTGTATTATCGTTTGTCCAGCTAATATGACATTTAACCTTGTTCTGTATAGGCTGTAAAGTATCATAAGAAAATGGAACTACTGGCTCATCTCCAGCCTGTTCTTCTAAATCGGTAAAATCAATACTTTTCTTTAGAACTCTGGCAGGTGTTCCAGTCTTAAAACGACGCAGTGATAAACCTAAATCTTTTAAAGCTTTTCCTAAAAATGTTGCAGGAAATATGCCATCTGGACCACTTTCATAGGAAACATCACCTACATATACTCTGCCGCCTAGATATGTACCTGTGGCAATAATAACAGCTCTACAGCAATAAGATGCCTTTAAACGTGTAGTAAGCATCCAGGTACCATCGTCATTTTGTTTAATATCAACTATTTCTCCTTGGTGTAATTCTAAGTTATCCTGAAGTTCAAGCTTGTGCTTCATTATTTCAGCATATTTTCTTCTGTCAATTTGAGCCCGTAAGGAATGTACAGCTGGACCTTTTCCCCTATTTAACATTCTCATTTGTAATAGGCTTTCATCTGCTGTTTTTCCCATTTCGCCACCTATGGCATCTATTTCTCTAACTAAATGCCCCTTGGCTGTACCACCTATAGATGGATTACAAGGACAGTTACCCACTGCATCCATATTAATGGTAAATACTACTGTACTACAACCTAATCTAGCAGAGGCTAAACCAGCCTCTATACCAGCGTGTCCTGCACCTATAACAGCTATATCAAAATTACCTGCAACAAAACCCATAATATTACTCCCTTACTTTCCAACACAAAATTTTGCAAATACGTTGTCAACAACTACTTCACTGGCTCTCTCACCAGTTAATTCTAACAGATATTGAATACCATCCTCTAACGACACTGTGACAGCGTCTAATGTCATACCTATATCTAATGCATCTAATGCTTCTCTAATGGCACATAAGGCATTTACAGCACATATACGCTGTCTTTCATTTGCAACCGTAGCAACCGCTGGGTCAAAATCAGCAACACCGGTTATTTTACTAACAGCTTCTTCTAATTTTTCCACACCTGTACCATTGACAGCAGAAATTAAAATAGTATGTTCTATCTTATTTTTAACATAATCAATATCAATTTTACAATCAATGTCGGTCTTATTAATAATAGCTACAGCAGGAACATCTGCTATTTTATCTAAAAGCTTTTTATCCTCATCACTTAGTTCTTCAGTTCCATCAAATACAGCCAATACCAGCCCACAGCTTTTTAATCTATTTTTAGCCTTATCAACACCTATTTTTTCTATAGGGTTATCAGTATCACGAAGCCCTGCCGTATCTGATAATAATAATGTAACATCACCAAGCATAACAGTTTCTTCTATAATATCTCTGGTAGTACCAGGTATATCGGTTACGATTGACCTTTCACAGCCAGATAACAAATTCATAAGCGTGCTTTTGCCAACGTTAGGTTTTCCTATAATTAAAGTATCAATACCATCTTTAATAATCTTACCTGCATCATAGTTTTTTAACAAAATTTCTACTTCATTTAAGCAGCTACTAATTGATACTCGCAAATTTTCTACAGATACTGCTGGTATATCATCCTCTGGATAATCAGCCCATGCAGATAAATGTGCTGCCTGTGTAATTAGTTTATCCTTTACACTGTCAATTTTTTTACTGACGCTGCCGTCTTTACAGGCTAAGGCAGCACGTGCAGCAGACTTACCCTTAGCACCAATAATATCCATTACAGCTTCTGACTCTGCTAAATCCAGCTTACCATTAATAAATGCCCTTTTTGTAAATTCACCAGGCTGGGCTGTAACTGCACCAGCGTTTAATACAGCACGCAAAACCTGTGTGGTTATATACATACCACCATGGCAAGATAATTCCACAAGGTTTTCCCCTGTGTAACTATGTGGTGTCCTAAAAACCAGAGCAATAGCTTCATCTATAATTTCATTATTTTCCACTACATGACCAAAGGCAGCTGTATAGCCCTTAAAGTTTTTTAACATTTTACCACTGTTGCTGTGGAAAACTTTATCAGCTATAGTTATAGCATTATCACCAGAAATACGAATTACACCAATTCCACCAGCACCATTAGGAGTAGATATAGCAGCTATAGTATTATTTTCCATAAAATCATCCCTTACATTTTAATAAATAACATTAAAAAACTGCCCTAAAAAATTGGCTATAACATTTCTACTACAATAATTAAACAGTGTAAAAAACGTTGCTTTGCCAACCTTTTAAGACAGTTTTTGATTTTAAATTTACTTGTTAGTTTCTATCTTTCCATATAACGAGAAATCTCCGCCCTCATTTTTTGGTGTTCTGCTTTCAGTATTTGTATCTGTTGCAGTTTTATTATAGGTTTTATTATTATATGGTTTTTTATAACCGTTGTTATAAGGCTTTTTTTGACCTCTGCCTTTATAGTCATTGCTTCTGTTATTGTAATGTCTTGATTTTGGATCAGGACCAATAACAACATGTCTATTAATACTCTCGCCTTCAGACCATGACAATGCACCGTTTACCTTTTGAACAGCAGTATGGATAATACGGCGTTCATATGGATTCATTGGTTCTAATGCAGAATTTTTACCTGTTTTTAATGCCTTAAAAGCAAGCTTTCTTCCCAATATTTCCAGTGTTTTTTCACGTTTTTCACGATAATTTCCAGTGTTAATTGTAATTCTATAGTATGAGTTTTCTACATGATTAGCTACCAATCCACACAGATATTGTAAAGCATCTAGTGTTTCACCACGTCTGCCAATTATAGCACCAACAGCTTCACCAGTTAAATTAATCTCACAACCACCATCTGTTTCCTTTGTTTCCATGGTAATATCGCTTAATCCCATTGCATCAAGTATGCTTTTTAGATATTTAGCTGCACTTTCAGCGGGTGACATCACTATGTATGCTCTAACCTTAGCAGGACTACCACCAAATAAACCAAATTTTTTCTTTTCTGGCATTTGTAAAATATCAAACTCCGCCTCATGACTTTCGACACCTAACTGTCTGCAAGCATCTTCTTGTGCCTCAATAACTGTTTCGCCAACGCCTATTGCTTCTCTCTCCACAATTACACCTCCTAAATAATTTATAATTATAAAATCTAATTATTTTACTTTTTGCCTTTTTTACCTTTATTTTTATTTTTACTATTATCTTGTTCAAAGTCGTTTTCATCAAAGCTCGGTATATATTCGTATTGAACCTTAGCTTCATTTATTTCAAGTAAAGCTATACGCTGTGCCTCTTGCTTTGCTGTCATTTTTCCTGCATTATAAAAATGGTTTAAAACAACTGTTTGTGCAAATCCCAATACGGTGGATATAATCCAATAAAAACCAACTGCGGCTGGTACACCATAAGCAATCCATGCACTAAACAGTGGCATTGCAATCATCATAACCTTCATACAGCCTTGCTGCTGCTGTTGACCGCCCATAGCACCGCCCTGCATTTTCATTGTAAATAGCTGTGAAAGCAAAGCTGTAAGAAAACACAAAATAGGTATTATTATTAATATTGAAAAGCTATCACTTGGCTTACCTAATAGGTCTAAACCACAAAAGTTAAAGCCATTACTATAATCAACTATAGAATTTACTGTACTGCTATCAAAAAAACCGCCTAAAAAATCTCTGCCGTTAGCATCCTGTGCTAACTTAATAATATCAATCTGTCCATATGCAGATGTAAATGATGTACCAATACCAGGTAAGGTGGTTAAATTATTTAGTGCTGATGTTACCGTTTCTTTTGCTATATGAAGTGTATTCGTTAAGGGATTAATAACCGCATAGTAAACACCTAATAGTAACAGCATAGGTATCGCCATAGTAAAACATCCACTGGCTGGGTTTGCACCCTCTTTTTCATATAGCTTGCTAACCTCTTCATTTAGCTTTTTTGTATCATTACCGTACTTTTTCTTTAGTTCAGCCTGCTTAGCAGACATTCTGGCGTTAGCCGCCATAGATTTTTGTTGTTTAATAGATACAGGAAATAAAATTAATTTTATAACAATAGTAAATAGTATTACAGCTAAACCATAATTTTTAACTATCATATAAAAGAACCATAATATATATCCAAATAAGCTACCAATAATATTAAATATATCCAATTATTTCAACCCTTTCGCCTTTGTATCACATTACTGTGTGTATGATTTATATACAATCAACGGCTTTTTTTCTTTTTCTCAGGTACAGGATCATACCCACCTTTAAAAAAGGGGTTACACCGTAATATTCTCCATAAAGTCATAAACCCGCCTTTAAATGCACCAAATCGTTCTATTGCCTCTAACCCATATTGTGAACAGGTAGGGGTATATCTACAGCTAGGTGGGGTATATGGCGAAATACTTTTTCTATAGAATTTTATAAGCAAAATAAGCGGACGTTTCATTTTAAAACCCCCGCCTGTTTTAGCTGTTTCTTCATACAACGTAATATATCCGTACTTTTTAAATAAGGCGTTTTACCACGGGCAACAAAGATAAAGTCATATCCATCTTTAATTTGTGGCATTAGCTGTCTATAAGCGGCCATTATTATACGTCGGGATCTATTACGTTGTACTGCTTTGCCTGTTTTTTTACTGGCAGTAATACCGATTCTTACATTTTGTAAGCGGTTTTTCATTACATAAGTGACCAAAGGAGGTGATACATAAGATTTTCCACGGCTATAAAGTCGGCGAAAATCCCTGTTTTCCTTTAAAGTGATTATATTCATAATCCCATCCCATTTTAAAAAACTACAAAGCTACGGAAATCTAACAAAAATTAAGACCACTTTTAAGTGGTCTTAATATTAGTAAGACAACCTTTTTCTACCCTTAGCTCTTCTACGAGCTAAAACTTTGCGTCCGTTTCTATCAGACATTCTCTTTCTAAAACCATGCTCCTTTTTTCTATGGAGCTTCTTAGGCTGATATGTTCTCAGCATTTAAAACCCTCCTTTCGGGTATTAACCTTGCAATATAGCATTATATCTTAATTTGTCGGTTACGTCAATAAAAAATAAGCTTTTTTATTATAAAAATAACTCGCTAAATAAAGAAATTTCACTATCTTATATTAGTTTATCATATGTTACGTTTAATTTCTACCATTTTACACTATAATGTAAATAATAGTTTTAAAATTACAGGTCAAATCTGTAATCAAATTTCTTAAAAAATCCTACAATTAATAATATAAAATAAAAGGTGTAAATTAAAAACGCAAAAAAGTTTGAAAAATAACGTGTATTGTGATAAAATGGTACAGATAATGATGGCATACTATAATTACATTAATAATGCCGTAAAGTAAAGGAGTAAATATATTGGAATCCTTCAATGAAGCATGGGACGTTATCTGTGACTATTGCAAAACTAGAATCACAGACGTGGCCTACAAAACGTGGATAAGCAGAATAGAACCTATAAACCTTGATTTTGATAAGGGTGAGGCATTGCTTCTTGTTCCCAATGAATTTCATAGACAAACATTAACAAGGTGTTATTTAAATTTGCTAAAAGAGGCTTTTGACGCTGTTTTTGGTTCTTCTATAGAAATAAGACTTACTATACCTGAAGAAGTTGACAAAAAAGATGAAAATAGCGAACCATCACAAACCTTAGATGCTGATTATGAATTTACTTTTTCTACTTTTATAGTTGGTTCATCTAATAAATTTGCACATGCAGCATCATTAGCAGTAGCTACAAACCCAGCAGGTGCTTATAACCCATTGTTCATTTATGGTAATTCAGGCTTAGGAAAAACTCATCTTATGTATGCTATTGGCAATGACATAAAAAAAACACACCCAGAGATGAAAATACTATATGTTAAGGGTGATGATTTTACAAACGAACTAATTGAATCTATACGAGTAGCAAAAACAAACGAATTCAGACAAAAATACAGAAAAACTGACGTTCTATTAGTGGATGACGTTCAGTTTATTGGTGGTAAGGAATCTACACAGGAGGAGTTTTTCCACACGTTTAATACCTTATATGAATCAAAAAAACAAATAGTACTAACATCAGACCGACCTCCACGAGAAATAAAAACCTTAGAAGACAGGCTACGCACTAGATTTGAATGGGGATTAATTGCGGATATACAGCCTCCTGATATTGAAACGCGAATAGCTATTATAAAACGCAAAGCAGAACAGCTTGAAATTGCTATTTCTGATGAGGTTTGTGAATATATAGCAACAAAATTAAAATCGAATATAAGACAATTAGAGGGTGTAGTTAAAAAACTAAAAGCCAAAAACCTGCTAAACAGTGAAAAACCTACAATAACAGCAGCACAAGAGGCTATTTCAGATATTTTAACAAACGATACACCACCAGAGCTAACAGTAGAAAAGATAGTAGATGAGGTTGCACGCACCTTTGGTGTTTCCAGCGAGGATATTCGTTCAATAAAAAACAGACGAGCCAACCTATCAAATGCACGTCATATTGCTATATATATAGTTAGAGAGCTAACAGACCTTTCGATGATACAAATAGGAAATGAGTTTGGAGGCAGACATTATTCTACCATAGTCTATACAGTTCAGCAGGTAGAAAAAAACATGAATAAAGACTCAAAAATAAAGGAAACTGTTGAAGATATAATTAAAAATATACGTGACAGATAGGGAAAAGTTTTCAACATATTATTAAACATTAACATAACAGCATTCCACTGAATGTTAAAAAAACAAAAATACAAAAATTTATTCAACATTTGCTAAACAGGCTTATAACATACAAAAAATTCAAAAAAATAAGCTATAATCCCAGCTAACAGATTTTTTACACTTTTTAACAGTGCCTACTGTTACTACTTAAATTATCTATATATATTATATGTATTTCTTAAAAAAGGACTGATATGATGAAAATCAAGTGTTCTCAAAAGGAACTTTCAAATGCTGTCACAAATGTACAGCGTGCAGTGTCATCTAAAACATCATTACCTGCATTAGAAGGTATACTGATAAAAGCCAGTGACAATAAAATAACATTATGCGGTTATGACCTAGAAATAGGTATAAAAACAGAAATTGAAGCTACCGTAGATGAAGCTGGTGAAATAGTAGTCAGTGCAAAGCTTTTAGGTGATATTGTTAGACGTTTACCCGATAGCTTTGTTATAATTGAAACTGACCAACGTTTAATAACCTATATTTCCAGCGGTAATGCTGACTATCAAATTGTAGGTATTTCTGCTAATGAATACCCTGAGCTGCCAAAATTTGAAGAGATGGAAAAGCTAACCATAAAAAGTGGCATTCTAAAAAATATGATAAAGCAAACCCTTTTTGCTGTTTCAGATGACTTTTCAAAACCTATCTATACCGGCTCTTTGTTTGATATTGAGGACAATGTTTTTAAAATAATATCTGTAGATGGCTACAGAATGGCTATTAGGCAGGAAATAATTGATTGCAGTAAAAATAGTAAGTTTGTTGTACCTGGCAAAACCTTAAGTGAAATTTTAAAGCTTTCGTCTGATGAGGATAATGATATTGATATTATTATTGGTCAACGCCATGCTATTTTTAACGTAGACAACTATTCGATTATTTCCCGATTAATTGAAGGCAGTTTTATTGACTATAAAACTACAATACCATCTGATTCAAAAACAGAGGTTACAATAAAATGTAGAGATTTTATTGGTGCTGTTGAGCGTATGTCCCTGTTAACCTCTGATAAAATCCAAAGTCCTATTAAATTTACAGTTGAAGAAAACCATGTAAATCTTTTTTGCTCCACAGCTATTGGTAAGGCAAATGACACCCTGTCTGCACCTATCACAGGTGAACAGGTTGAAATTGGATTTAACAATAGATATTTACTAGATGCGCTAAAAAATACAGATACAGATGAGATAAAATTACAGCTAAGTGGTTCTTTAACACCTATGAAAATTGTACCGGTTAGCGGCGATGAATTTCTCTTTCTTGTAGTACCAATGAGGTTAAATAATGAAAACTGAAAAAATTGAAATTGATACAGACTTTATTAAGCTGGATAATTTGTTGAAATTTGGCGGAATTGTACCAACAGGCGGTCAGGCAAAGTTTTTGGTTCAAAATGGTGAAATAATGGTCAACGGCGAAATATGCACAATGCGTGGAAAAAAAATACACGGTGGTGACATAGTTTCATATCAAGATAAAGCGTTAGAGGTAGTTAATAAGTGATAATCAGCAAAATTTCATTTGCAAATTATAGAAATTTATTAGACAATGAAATTATTCCAGATAAAGGAATTAATATTATTTATGGTAAAAATGCCCAAGGAAAAACAAATTTACTTGAATGTATATGGCTGTTTAATGGTGTTCGCTCCTTTAGAGGAAGTAAGGATAGTGATTTAGTGGCATTTAAAAAGGATTTTTCAAAGCTACAAATTACTGTTTTTAGCCAAGAACGTGAACAAACAGCTGATATTAATATTATTAATGGCAAAAGAGAGGCTTATCTAAATGGGGTAAAGCTATCTGCTCCATCACAATTATTAGGAAAAATGAGTTCTATTGTTTTTTCGCCTGAGCATTTATCCCTAATAAAAGATGGTCCAGCACAGCGTAGAAAATTTTTAGATAGTGCATTGTGTCAAATTATGCCTAGATATGCCGTTATTTTGTCAAAATACAATAAAATTTTAAATCAACGAAATGCGTTATTAAAGGATATTCCATATCACAGGGAGCTGGAAGAAACCTTAGATATATGGGACGAAAAACTGGCATATACAGGTGCAGCACTAATTTTTGAAAGAATTAAATATATAGATTTGCTGAAAAAAAAGGTTAGGGAATATCACCGAGGAATTTCAGAAAATAAGGAAGATTTGAAAATAAAGTACAGCTGCTGCTATAAAATTCCAAAGGGCAGCACTCAGAATGACATAGCTGAATTTCTACTTAATAAGCTACAAAAAAATAAGCGTGATGACTTATATTTAAAATATACAACTATAGGTCCTCACAGAGATGATATAGATATAATAATAAACGATATGAAAGCAAGAACCTTTGCGTCACAAGGACAGCAGCGTTCAGCGGTTCTTTCCTTGAAATTATCTGAAGCAACCATTTTAGACGAAATAACAGGGGAAAAGCCTGTTATACTGTTAGATGATGTATTAAGTGAGCTTGATACATCTAGACAAGATTTTTTACTAAACAAAATAGATGGTTGGCAGGTTTTTATAACCTGTTGTGAAAAAAGGTTTACTAAACAGCTAACAAATGGAAAAACTTTTTTACTTAACAATGGCAGTGTTACAGAAGAAACTAAAATTTAAAGGATTTTTATTATGTATTTACATTTAGGTCAAGACACAGTGGTTAAAACAAAGGATATAGTAGGTATATTTGATTTAGATATAACAACTGTTTCTAAGCATACAAGAAATTACTTGACTAAAAATGAAAAAAACGGCAATGTAGTAAATGTATCTATGGAATTACCACGGTCATTTATACTTTGTAACCATAATAATAAAACTACAATATATATTAGCCAGCTATCCACTCAGACATTACTAAAAAGAAAAAAACTTTCTTTTTAAATTATATTAAATTTTTATTTTGAAGGGATTGATACATTATGAAAAAAGCAAGGTGTCCCTATTGCGGCAAAAAAGTATCATATTTTGGAGTATTTGCAGAAAAAACAAAAGGAGAACATATTTGTAAAAAATGTGGCAGAAGCTCTACCATATATTTTGTTAGAGCCTTTAAAGTAACTATATTAATAGCGGTTATTTTTGCATTAATACTGATGTTTGTTGCTATCTCATCCACTTTTGTAGATACTCTATGGGGTATTGTATGGGTGTTTATTCCTTTTGCAATTTTGTATTTATCAATGCCGACATTTTATAGGTTAGTACCAATAAAACGAAAGAAACAACAAAACAAGCCTTTACCAGATGAAAAAATAATATATGACCCTACACCTGCCAGCGGTTCAACTAAAATTATGCCCTTTGTTAATGAGCAATCGGCAGAAAATAGATTTGTAAACGATGGTAAAACAAAGGTAATGCCTGTTGTTAATGAAAATACAAACGAGGATGATTTTACAGATATTACAAATTTAAACTATTAAATTAATAAAAATAAAAAGGAAGTGATATTTTGCTAAAGCTACCTGTTTGTCCTCATTGCCATGCAGTTTACCGTTATGGAGAGGTCAAAAAGCTTGCAAAATATAAAAAAATACAGTGCCGCCACTGTAATAAAATTTTTTATGTATCATCTGTAAAGGGTAAGGCAATATACATAGGTATAATATGTGCATTATTAATTATGATAAATATATTCATGTTTAATGTTATTTCCAACATCACTGTTTATCATTGCTTAATTGTTAATGTTGTGATAATTTCCTTATCACTGCTTTGGATGCCTTTTACAGTTAAATTTAAGAAATTAGATGTAATTACGAAAAAAGATAATACAAAATAGTCATATGTATTTTATAATACAGGAGGGTTCCAATTGGATAATATTGATAATATAGATATTACAAAAACTGAAAATGAATATGGTGCGGATGAAATACAGGTACTAGAAGGGTTGGAAGCAGTTAGAAAACGCCCAGGTATGTACATAGGTTCTACTGGACCTTCTGGTTTACATCATTTGGTGTACGAAATAGTAGATAACTCAATAGATGAGGCACTAGCAGGATATTGTTCAAAAATTGATGTATCAATACTGCCTGGCAATATTATTAAGGTCAGAGATGACGGCAGAGGTATACCAGTAGGAATAAACACAAAAATGGGTATGTCTGCTGTAACAGTTGTATTTACTGTACTTCACGCTGGCGGTAAATTTGGCGGCGGTGGCTATAAGGTATCTGGTGGTTTGCATGGTGTTGGTGCTTCTGTAGTTAATGCTTTGTCAGAATGGCTGGAAGTAAAGGTTTGTGACGGAGAAAATGTATATTTTCAAAGATATGAACGTGGAAATATTGTTACAGATCTAGAGATGATTGGACAAAGCACCATAAAGGGAACTGAGGTTCAATTTAAGGCTGATACTGAAATATTTAAGGAAACAGATGCTTATACCTTTGAAATATTAGAGAAAAGACTAAGAGAGCAAGCTTTTTTAAACGCCGGTGTCCATATAGAACTAAGGGATGAGCGTGAAGAGGAAATTGTTCAGCGTAATTTCTGTTATGAGGGTGGTATTTCTAGCTTTGTAGAGTATATTCACAAGAAAAAGGCGTTGGATCTTGTTCATCCTGAGGTTATTCATTTTAGCTCCACTGCACCTGATGATTCTGCTTCTGTTGAAGTTGCTATGCAGTACAATGAAAGCTACAACGAAAGCTTATTATCATTTGCTAATAATATTCATACTGTTGATGGAGGTACTCACGAGGAAGGCTTTAAACGTGGACTTACCAGAGTAATGAACGATTATGCTAGAAAGTTTAATATATTAAAGGACAATGATAAAAGCTTAACAGGAGAAGATTTGCGTGAGGGCTTGACTGCTATTATTAGCGTAAAGCTAAAAGAAGCACAATTTGAAGGACAAACAAAAACAAAGCTTGGCAACACTGAAATAAGAACAATGGTAGATAAACTAGTCAGTGAAAAATTTAAGCTGTTTTTAGAGGAAAATCCCGCTACGGCAAAGGCTATTTTTGAAAAAGCATTGGCGGCGTCCAGAGCCAGAGAGGCAGCCAGAAAGGCGAAGGATTTAGTTCGCCGTAAATCAGCCATGGAATCTGCTGCATTACCTGGAAAGCTGGCAGACTGTCAGTCCAGAAATTCTGATGAAACAGAAATATATATCGTAGAGGGTGACTCTGCTGGTGGTTCTGCTAAGGGTGGACGTGACAGACGTTTTCAAGCAATATTGCCATTATGGGGTAAAATGTTGAATGTTGAGAAGGCAAGACTGGACAGAGTTTATGGAAATGATAAGCTGATGCCTGTTATTACAGCCCTAGGCAGCGGTATTGGTGATGAGTTTGACCTAACTAAGCTACGTTATGGCAAGGTTATTATTATGGCGGATGCCGACGTTGATGGTTCTCATATCAGAACCTTATTATTGACATTTTTCTTTAGATTTATGAGACCCTTGGTAGAGGAAGGTCATGTATATATTGCACAACCACCACTATATAGAATCACAAAAGGCAAGGAACATTCATATGCTTATAGTGACGCTGAACGTGACGAAATGTTAAGTAAGATAGATGGAAAAACTGATATTCAGCGATATAAAGGTCTAGGTGAGATGGACTCTGAACAGCTGTGGGAAACAACAATGAATCCAGAAAGCAGAATAATGCTTAGGGTAGATTTAAATGATGCACAGGAGGCAGATGAAACCTTTACTATCCTAATGGGTGATAAGGTTGAGCCTAGACGAGAATTCATTGAACAAAATGCAAAATATGTACAAAATCTTGATATTTAATATATTTTACAATAATTATTATGTGTGGTGATATTATTTGAATAATGGTAAAAATGATGAGGTCGAAAAGATATTATCTGAAATTAGGGAAATTACTTCTTCTGATGCAACAGAAGAAGCAGATACTAACATTCCAAAAAATAATGTTGAAAACTTTTTGGAAAACAAAAAAGAGGAAACCATTCAAGCTTGTGAAAAGGATGATAAAACCAAGGAAAATGAACCCAGCAAGCTTTTACAGGATTTAACCTATTCTTTAACGGAAGCTGAAGCATATACCTGCTTAAAAAATTCTGGTTTAATAAAGACAACAGGGGTTAGAGCTATTTTATACACTATTCTTATGGTTATTGCTGCAACAGGATTTTTTATATCATATTTTGTTAGAAATGATGTTAACTGGTTTATTTTTGGTATTGTAGCGTTGGCTGTTATTGCTGTTATTTGGGTGTTTCCAACAATACATTTAAAAAAATTAGCAAAAGTAAACTCTAGTGGACAAATTATTAAAGCTAAAATTTTTACAAATAGAATTGAAATAAGCGGCGAAAAAAACAATTGGAAAATATATTTAGATGAAACTAATGAGTTCAAAATATTTGATAATATATTACTTTTTAGAACCGCTAAAAATAAACAAATTTTTGTTATTCCAAAAAGAGTTATAGATAAAGAAAGCTATGACCATATAATAGAAGTTCTGAAAAATGGTACCGTTGAATACTAAAAAGGTGATAATGTGATAACTAAAACTAAAATTGTGGCACGATATGCTGAAACCGATAAAATGGGTATAGTACATCATTCAGTTTATCCAATATGGTATGAGGTAGGAAGAACAGATTTTATTAAAAGGTTTGGTACAAATTATTCTACATTAGAAGAAGCGGGTATGATGATGCCACTTATTAATTTAACCTGTCATTATGGATTACCAGCAAAATATGAGGATGAATTAATAGTAGAAACTAAGCTGTTAAAGTTAAGCTGTGGAAAAATAACCTTTGGTTATTCAGTGTATAAACAACCAGCTAATATCTTGATTGGCAGTGGTACTACAGAACATGGTTTTGTGGACAGTAATACATTTAAGCCTATAAATATTAAAAAGTTTATGCCAAAGCTTTTTAATGAGTTAAAGGATAGTATAGAATAGTAAATTATGATGAATATATTTAACGAATTTAGAAGAAGGTGTCTTTCCATTGGATATTAACGATTTAAACGTTCACCCCAATAGAATTATTGATGTAGACATAAAAAATGAAATGAGAAAATCTTTCTTAGATTATTCTATGTCAGTAATAGTTTCCAGAGCATTACCTGATGTGCGTGACGGCTTAAAACCAGTACACAGACGTATTTTATATACCATGTATGAAAAGGGCTTAGGTCCAGATAAAGCATACAGAAAATGTGCCGATACGGTTGGTGCAGTGCTTGGTAGCTACCATCCACATGGTGATAGCTCGGTTTACGATGCTTTGGTACGTTTAGCACAGGATTTCTCTATGAGATATATGTTAGTAGATGGACACGGTAACTTTGGTTCTGTAGATGGTGACCCTCCTGCTGCTTATCGTTATACTGAAGCTAAAATGAGTAAAATGGCTGTTGAAATGTTAACAGATATTGATAAAGAAACTGTTGACTATATGCCAAACTTTGATGACCGTTTAAAAGAACCTGTTGTTCTGCCATCACGCTTTCCAAACCTGTTGGTTAATGGCTCATCAGGTATAGCTGTTGGTATGGCAACCAACATACCACCACATAATTTAGGTGAAGTTGTAGATGCTATGTGCTGTTTAATAGACAACCCAGATGCAGAGCTGCCACAGCTTATGGAACATATACAGGGTCCAGATTTTCCAACCAGTGCATTAATAATGGGCAGATCTGGCATACGTGCAGCTTACGCTACAGGCAGAGGAAAAATAACTGTACGTGCCAGAGCAGAAATAGTAGAGGCTAAAAATGGACGTTTTAAAATAATAGTAACTGAACTGCCTTATCAGGTTAATAAGGCAAGGTTGGTTGAAAGTATAGCAGACCTTGCCAAGGACAAGCGTATAGAGGGCATATCTAATGTAGAGGATCACTCTGACCGTGAAGGTATGCATATGGAAATAGATATTAAACGTGATGCATCACCACAGGTTGTACTAAATCAGCTGTATTCATATTCACAAATGCAGGTTACCTTTGGTGTAATTATGCTATGTATCGTTAATGGTGAACCAAAAATATTAACACTGAAACAAATGCTTCAGCATTATGTTGACTTTCAGGTGGATGTTGTAACACGCAGAACTGTTTTTGATTTACGAAAAGCAGAGGAACGTGCACATATTTTAGAGGGCTTAAAAATTGCCATTGACTTTATTGATGAGGTTATAGCAATAATCAGAGCATCAAAGGACCAAGCATCAGCCAGAGCTAAGCTGTCAGAGCGTTTTGGGTTAGATGATATTCAAACACAGGCTATTGTTCAAATGCGTTTAGGCCAGTTAACAGGTATGGAACGTGGTAAGATTGAGGCAGAATTAAACGCACTGGAATCTAAAATTGCTGACTATAAGGAAATTTTAGGAAGTCATGAAAGATTGCTTAATATAGTAAAAGAGGAAGCCATAGATGTACGCAATCGTTATGCAGACCCACGTAGAACAGAGATTATGACTGTTAGTGGTGAGGTAGACATAGAGGACCTTATACCACAAGAGGAATGTGTACTGACTATTACAAACTTTGGTTATGTAAAACGTTTAGGAGTAGACACATATCATACACAACGTAGAGGTGGCAGAGGTGTTTCTGGTATGACACGACGTGAGGAAGATGTTGCCAGCGATATGTTTGTTATTAACAGCCATGACTATGTTTTGTTCTTTACAAATTTAGGTAGGGTATATAGATTAAAATCTGTCTCTTATAC
>DGFJ01000015.1:37687-38473 GCA_002391625.1 Ruminococcaceae bacterium UBA3903
AGGGTATATAGATTAAAATGCTACGAAATACCACAGGGCAGCCGTACGTCTAAGGGTATGAACATAGCCAACCTGCTGCCTATTAGCAGTGATGAAAAGGTTACATCTATGATTAGAGTGCCTGAGTTTGATGAAGAAAAATATTTGATTATGGTTACTAAGCATGGTTTAGTAAAAAGAATACAGCTGAATGCCTATAACACAACCAGAAAAGGTGGTATTATAGCTTTAGAGCTTAATGACGGTGACGAATTAACATGGGTTAGAATGACAGATGGTGACAGTCAGGTTATTGTTGCCACGGAAAAGGGTATGGCTATTCGTTTTAGGGAAACTGACGTGCGACCTATGGGCAGAGGTGCCAGAGGTGTAAAGGCTTTAACCTTAAAGGATGGTGATACAGTAATTGGTATGTCTACTGTTAGAGATGACGGTTTAGTATTAACTGTATCAGAAACAGGTTATGGCAGATTGTCAAATGTCAGCGACTATCGTCTACAAACCAGAGGTGGTAAGGGTCTTACAAACTATCATGTTGAAAAATACGGTGATGTAGCAGCTATCAAGGTTGTAGACTTGGATGATGATATTATCATTATTTCATCAGATGGTATTATTATTAGAATACAGGCTAGCTCTGTTAGAATATGTTCACGTCCTAGTAAGGGTGTTACCGTTATGAAGGTAAAGGGTGACAGTAAGGTTGTTACTATAGCCCGAGCACCCCATGAGGATGATGAGGAAACTGATGAGCTAGAGCCTAGTGTCTGTCTCTTATACACATCT
>DGFJ01000006.1:0-722 GCA_002391625.1 Ruminococcaceae bacterium UBA3903
AGATGTGTATAAGAGAGGTGTTGTTAGGCACAGGGCTTGTGGTAACGTTTGGTGGGGTAATTGTACCTGTTACTTTGTCCCAATATGGGCGATAGTAACCGTTTATGGTGGTATCACCGACTATACGTTTTTTTAGGCATACAGTGGATGTTATATCTGTACCATTTGAGTTTCCCTCAATAGTGGTTATAAAATTCCCATTGACACTTTTAACTATTGCAACATGATTAGAGTAATACATATCCTCACCGTTATACACGTCAGAGCTTCTACCACTCCATCGGTAGGATATTATATCTCCTGCTTGTGGTGCTTGTGTTCCATCTATCCATATACCCCAGCCATTTTTTATACCTTCTCTGGCGAACACTCCTGCACCGTCTGTTTTAGGTATAATTTTATCTATAACACCTATGCAATATGCAATATAGCTGACAAATTCCCCACACCAGGAGGTGCCTCTGTCTGCGTCAAAATATGCGTTAAATTTGTCACAGTTATAGCCTAGATAGCTTTCCGCTGTATCAACAAACCTTTGTGGTAAATTAGTAGTAGTGGGGATAATCTTTGCGGGTGGTGTATATACAACGTTGCCATCCTTACCAAATACCTTGTATCCACTGTTGGCATATGCGTTGGCACAAGCCTTTGCATTGTCCAAGTTCTTAAAAGCACCTACCTGTGTTTTCACGGCTGTCCGGCTTTTACGAACCCTATACATT
>DGFJ01000006.1:1093-18799 GCA_002391625.1 Ruminococcaceae bacterium UBA3903
CTTAGCTCTGGTCTGGTTTGTATGGCATAGTCGCTGCCTGGTGTAATAGGTGCTAGATTGTCCAGCATAGCCTTTGCTGCTTTGTTGTTATCACCGCTGTTGCTGTACACCATACACATTGTACCGCCTGTATAGCTGCCATTAAAAGCGTTTGTATGGATACACAGGTGCAGGTCAGCACCCCAGCTGTTGCTTTCTGCTATAGTTGTTGTCATAGCCTGTCCCTGTGGTGCTTTTTTCACTGTAAAGCCTGCTGCTGTCAGCTTTATTTCTAAGGCTGAAGCTATACGATTACATTGTAACATCTCGTTTGTGTTACCGCCCGCGTATAAATTACCGTTTTGATTTGACGGGCTTAAATATATTTTTTTGCCCAAAATAATTATTCCTTTCTATAAAAATTAAAGCTTGACACAGCATCTTATGCTGTGTCAAGCTTATTGGTTACTTATACTAATCTGTAAAAAACGGTAGGTAGAATCTTTCCATAAACCTTTAAGTATTTTGCTAAGGCTCATTATTATATTGTATTACTGCTATGAAGGGTTTAATAAAGGCTTAAACAGCTTTTGGTTAAAAAATGTAACTAATGGACCTGCAAAAAATGCTGTTATAACGGTGGCAATACCAACCGTACTGCCAAAGGAAAAACCAATTATAACACACAATATATCTGTTACAATACGCACATACCTAAACTTAAGCTTACCATGTGTGCGTTCCTCCACAATATATCCTATGGCATCATATGGTACCATACCTAGGTCAGCTACAACATAGCCAGATATACCCATACAGGTTACCGCTATGCCAAAAACCATAAAAATTATTTGTCCAACCACGCCTATCTCGTTGGTACTTAAAAAGCTGCTGGTTAACCATACAATAAAATCACTAATATATGCTACACCAAACATACACACAAACGAACCAATATTTATCATTTTTCTGGCTATAAAAATCATGGGTATAAGCATAACAAAATTTAAAAGCATTTGATATGTGCCAAAGGTAAGTCCAATCTTACTGCTAACACCTATGTTCATACATGAGTACGGGTCAGTACCAAAGTTTGCAATTCTAAGCAGTGCCACACCAACACCTAAAATAACAACACCAAGCACCATTAAAGCTATACGCTGTGGCAGTTTCTTTTTCACGGTTAATTCTCCTTTTGTATTGAAAATGGAGTCCATGAAGGACTTAATTCTAATAAAATTAATTTTATACTATTTTAGACAATATGTCCACTTAAATTACTGGCAGATGTATATACAAAAATTGTTTTTTAATGACTATAAGGGTTAACCATAGGTGATGTATTTTATAGATTGGCTAATAAAACCATGGATAAATAAAACTATGGGTGTTATCATTTGCTGTGTTTAGAATAATGGATTAATTTCATCCTTGACAGAAATGTCAAAACAAGGGTGTCAGACATTTTTGGCTATTTACATGAAGCCTTTAGACATTATATCTGTATTTTTTATTATACAAAATTTATTATCATATTAGTGCTTCATAAAGTCCTTTTTTAAAATATCTGAATAATGGGAAATCACAGACCTGTATAATGCACCTATTACCATTATTAGGTAATAATATAAGAAAGAATGCAGCCCTTATATTGTAAGGTCTAGTTTTTTTGAACTGTAAAGTATAATTTTTTGAACCATATACTTTCTTCCTTTTAAATATGTTATAATATTGCAAACGAGAAACAAGATGGAGGACACCATGGATTATTCACAAAGCTTATCACAACAATTTAATATTAAAGCAGAGTATGCCACCAATATAATATCACTACTGGATGATGGCAACACTATACCATTCATTGCACGCTACAGAAAAGAAATGCACGGTTCTATGGATGACCAATTAATACGAGAATTTAGTGAAAAATTAGATTATCTTCGTGGCTTAGATAAACGCCGTGAAGAAATACGCACATTAATAGATGCACAGGAAAAGCTGACAACGGAAATAACCACAGCGTTGGACAATGCTACCACCCTAAGCGAGGTGGAGGATATTTATAGACCATTTAGACCAAAGCGAAAAACGAGGGCCTCCGTAGCTAGGGAAAAAGGGTTAGAGCCTTTAGCTACAGCAATTTTGCAACAAAATACTTTTACATTGCCATTAACAATTGCCAAGAATTATGTAAATGAAGAAAATGGTGTTGATACTGCTGCTGATGCTTTAAACGGTGCTATGGATATTATAGCGGAGCAGGTATCAGATAACGCAGAAATACGCAAGCGTGTGCGTAACCTGATAAATATGTATGGCAATATTGCAGCATCAGCTGTTGACAGCGAAAAGGACAGTGTGTACAAGCTGTATTATGACTATAAGGAGCCTGTAAACAAAATAGCAGGTCACAGGCTGTTAGCTGTTAACCGTGGAGAAAAGGAGGGATTTTTAAAGGTTTCTATAGAAATGGACAGCAATAAGTCTTTAAAGTCCATTTACAACGTAGTAGTAACTAATTCTAGCTGTCCCAGTGGGGATGTGGTAAAAGAAGCCTGTAATGATGCGTACCAAAGACTTATTTTTCCATCTATTGAACGAGAGGTACGCAATGACCTGACAAACACCGCCGCTGAAAATGCTATGAATGTTTTTGCGGTTAACCTAAAGCAATTGCTTATGCAGCCACCTGTAAAGGGCAATGTGGTATTAGGCTTAGATCCTGGTTATCGTACAGGCTGTAAAGTAGCAGTAGTGGATGAAACAGGCAAGGTTTTAGACACAGCTGTTATTTATCCCACTCATTCGGAACGTAAAATACAGGAATCCAAGGAAAAGCTGTTACAGCTTATCGAAAAACACAATGTAAGCTTAATATCAATAGGTAACGGTACAGCCAGCAAGGAAACAGAAATGTTTACCGCTGAAACAATAAAAAATGCAGACCACCCTGTATATTACATGGTGGTTAGTGAGGCTGGCGCATCTGTATATTCTGCATCTAAGCTGGCGTCTAAGGAGCTTCCACGGCTGGATTTAACTTTAAGAAGTGCTGTATCTATTGCCCGCAGATTACAAGACCCACTGGCGGAGCTTGTGAAAATTGAACCCAAAGCCATAGGTGTAGGTCAATATCAACACGATATGCCACAAAAGCGTTTAGGGGAAACACTAGACGGCGTTGTGGAATCCTGTGTAAACTTAGTAGGAGCTGATATTAACACAGCTTCGCCAGCACTGTTGTTAAGGGTAGCAGGACTAAACGATACTGTATCAAAAAATATAGTGGCGTATCGTGAGGAAAACGGTGCTTTTACAACTATAGCACAGCTAAAAAAAGTCCCAAAGCTAGGGCCGAAAGCCTTTCAGCAATGTGCAGGATTTTTGCGTGTACCAGAAAGTAAAAATCCTTTGGATAACACTGGTGTTCATCCTGAAAGCTACCAATCTGCTAAGGAGCTGTTGTCGCTTTTAGACTACAATGACAAGGAAATAAAAAGCGGTGACCTTGCACATCTACAGGACAGGGTAAATGCAATGGGTGCCAAAACCATAGCCGACAAGCTAGGTCTGGGACTGCCTACCTTAAACGATATTGTAAAGGAGCTGTCGAAGCCAGGTCGTGACCCCCGTGATGAGCTGCCAGCACCAATACTACGCAGCGATATATTGGATATTAAGGACTTACAGGAGGGTATGGAGCTTAAAGGCACTGTGCGAAATGTAATTGACTTTGGAGCTTTTATTGACATCGGTGTGCATCAGGATGGTTTGGTGCATATATCACAAATATGTGATAAGTATATAAAACACCCTAGTGAGGTACTAAAAGTTGGAGATGTGGTAAATGTAAAAGTAATTAGCATTGACCCTGTTAAAAGCAGGATTAGCTTAACCATGAAATTTTAAGTATTAGCTGTTTTGGATGTCTGTGTTGTGCGGTAGGGTTAATGGATTACCTGTTATGCCACCTGATTTCTATTTTCCTAGGTCATTATTGGTAGGTGTATTATATACATTTATATAGGTGCTTTTATTTTAGTAGAGGAGTACCAAGTAAAATATAATATTTAGGTCAAGCCATGTTAAGCCTTGTATTAAGGCTTCGGGTAGGTGTGATAAACGTTAGTTACTGAATAATAGTAGCTGTTGTAGAAGGTTAATATACATTAGGAAACTCATATATAAAACTATACATATAACAAACATTCTTGTCATAGCAATGTTAGTGATTAATTTATATAGACTTTGAAAGAATTTGTACAGAATATAAGGAAAACAGTAAATATTATATATAAAAACAATGTGAATTTTTTGTGACAATGTAATAAAAAATTCAAAACTTGTGTACATAATATTTATTTGCAGATGTCCATTCTTGTTTGAAAAAGCAGTCTTTTGTGGTATAATGTTAAAAGAATTCTTCTGTGCAAATTTCCAATGCTATGCCAATTTTATTAATATAGTGTATTTTGAGGGAGAGTATTGCGGTGTATATTTATATTAAACGTGTTATTGATTTTTTTTGTTCTTTTTTAGGTAGTATCGTTTTGTCGCCTATTTTAATCATTTTGGCATTAGCGATAAAAATTGAAACCCCAGGACCTGTGTTTTTTAAGCAGAAAAGGGTAGGAATACATAAAAGCTATTTTAAAATTTTAAAATTTAGAACTATGCGTATAGATACACCCAAGGATTGTCCCACGCATTTGCTTAGTAATCCAGACCAATACATAACTAAGGTAGGAAAATTTTTGCGTAAAACCAGCTTGGATGAGCTTCCACAAATTTTTAATATAATTGCTGGTCAAATGACTATTATCGGTCCACGTCCTGCGTTGTGGAATCAGGATGACCTTATAGCTGAGCGTGACAAATACCATGCTAACGATGTTAAACCGGGTCTGACAGGTTGGGCACAGATAAACGGTAGGGATGAGCTTCCTATAGAAGTTAAAGCAGCCTTAGATGGCGAGTATGCAAAAAATATTGGCTTCCTTTTTGATTGTAAATGCTTTTTTGGTACTATTGTCAGCGTGTTAAAGCATGATGGTGTTGTAGAGGGCGGCACAGGAGAGCTAAGCAAGGAAAAGGTATTGTGTAATGAAAAGGAGCTTGTAGAGAAATAATATGAAAAAAGCATTAATGTTAGCAACGGTTGCGTCCACAATAGATCAGTTTAATATGGACAATATATCCATATTACAGTCTATGGGTTACAATGTAGATGTTGCTTGTAATTTTGAAAATGGCAGCACAACCTCCATAGAAAGAGTAAAGCAGTTTCGTCAGGAGCTTAAGGATATGGATGTCAATACATATCATGTGGCAAGCTCCAGAAAAATTTCAGATATAAAAAGTATGCGTAAAGCATATAAAACTATAAAAAACTTAGCCGAAGAGAATTGTTATGATATTGTTCACTGTCACACCCCAATATGCGGGGTTATTACACGTCTAGCTTGTAGAAAAGCTAGAAAAAGTGGCACAAATGTTATATATACTGCTCACGGCTTTCATTTTTATACAGGGGCTCCAAAGGTTAATTGGATGATTTATTATACGGCAGAGCGTTTCTGTGCTAAATATACTGATTGTTTAATCACAATTAATCAGGAGGATTATAACCGTGCAAAGGGATTTAAGGCTAAAGCGGTAGAATATGTTCCAGGGATAGGTCTGCATACAGATGAAATACAAGGTGTACAGGTTGATGCTGTTGAAAAGAGAGAATCTATCGGTGTGGGACAAGAGGATTTTTTCCTTGTAAGCGTTGGTGAGCTTAACGAGAATAAAAATCAAAGGGTGATTATAAACGCTTTGGGTAAGCTGCAAAACCCACATATTAAATATATCCTGTGTGGCATAGGTAATCAAAAGGAAGCCTTGGAAGAGTTGGCAGTAGAAAAGGGCGTTGCAGACAATGTCATTTTCTTGGGTTACCGTAACGATGTTAAGGAGATAACATCGGTTGCAGATGTTTTTGCTTTTCCGTCATACCGTGAGGGTCTATCAGTTGCACTCATGGAGTCTATGGCTTGTGGTCTGCCAGCAGTATGTTCTAAAATACGTGGTAATGTAGATTTAATACAGGAAGGCAAGGGTGGATTTCTGTACAATCCAGATGATGTTGACGGCTTTGCTGATGGTATAAACAGAATGTTTAATGATAGACAGCTGTGTAGTGACATGGGCAATGAGAACAAACAATTTGTTAGAAATTTTGACATAAACACTGTAAAAGAATGTATGGAGAATATATATACAAAATATTCTAATAAATAAATTTTTATTTCTATAAGTGTTGTGTTAACGCAAATAAATGTGTTTATTTTTTGATATAAAGGAGATTTATAATGGCAGAGCCCATAAGAATACTTAATCTGTTTACTATATTGGACCGTGGCGGTGCGGAAACAATGGTGATGAACTATTACCGACATATTGACAAAACTAAGGTTCAATTCGATTTTTTAGTACATCGTCCTGAGCGTGGTGCATATGAAGATGAAATAGAATCCTTGGGCGGTAAGGTTTACAGAATGCGACCGATAAGACCTGGTAGCTTTCATAAATACGAAAAAGAGCTTGATATTTTCTTTAAAGAGCATCCAGAATATAAGATAATACATTCTCATTGCTCCGAGCTGGGTTACTATGCCTTCAAGGTGGGTAAAAAAAATAATGTACCGGTTCGTATTTGCCACGCACACAGTGCACCTACCTTAAAAAACGCTTCATTTATATCAAAACTTAAAAATATTTTTAGAATATATTTTAAAAATAGCATAAGACCATTGACAACGGATATGTTTGTGTGTAGTACCGTGGCTGGTGACTGGTTGTTTGGAGAACAAAACCAGAGTCGCTTTGTTATGGTTAACAACGCTATTGATAGCCAAAAATACATACCTAATGATAATATTAGGACTAATATCAGACAGCAGTACAGCTTACATGACAAATTTGTTATTGGTCATGTTGGTAGATTTGTTACAGCGAAAAATCATACTTTTATGATAGATGCTTTTAACGAAGTTAAAAAGAAAAATGACAGTGCCTTATTAATGCTGATTGGCTCGTATGATTCAGCCCTTGGAAGGGCAATGCAGAAAAAGGCAGAGGATTTAGGTATACAGGATAGTGTATTGTTTGTTGGAGAAGTGCCAAATGTTAATGAGGTGTTACAGGGATTTGATATTTTCTTTTTCCCATCATTGTTTGAGGGTCTGCCTGTATCAGTAGTAGAGGCACAAGCTGCAGGTTTACAGTGTGTTATTTCTGACACTATAACAAAACAATGTATAGTTACTAATAATGTTGAGGCTTTGTCACTTGAAGAGCCGTTGGCCGTTTGGGCAGATACATTGCTAAAATATGATAAAGGCTATCAGCATATGGATACCAGCCAAGCGATTATTAATTCACATTTCGATATTGCAGAGAACGCTAAATGGTTACAGGAGTTTTATATTGATGAATACAAGAATAACGTTAAATAATCAGGTTAGCTACTCAATACAAATAACTAGGGTGCTTGCCACCCTATCTATATTTATATGCCATGCTGTACAGATTTTTGACAGCCCTGTGATTAAATCTACAGGACAACTCTTTAATGTTGGTGTTCCCATATTCTTTATGATTTTTGGGCTAATTTTTTCTACTAGAGAAAAACCAAAATCTACAGGCAAGTGGTTAAAAAAACGCTTTATAAGAATTTTAGTACCATACTATATTATTATGGCACTTGTACTTATTGCGTTTTTTGTTTACGACAAGGTTAATGGTAAAAGCTTGCTTGACTATATTATGGTAGTTAATTTTCCTACCAGTGTTATACCTGTAGAAGGTATTTTTGAGAGATATATCCCCGGCTGTGAACACTGGTGGTTTATAACGGATATGCTTATCTGCTATTTGTTGACGCCTGTGTTTTATAAATTAAGAGAAAAATTTGTTACAAGCAAAAAAAGCTTTTTGCTCATTATGTTTAGCTGTTATATAGCTGTAATTTTGACGGCAGCGTTTATATTACCATCAACGTTGTGTACTTTAATTGTTTCAATATTTTCTTTTATGATAGGTTTTTTCTTTATACCTTATATATATTCGTTAAAAAAATACATTTTTTTAATTGGTATAATTGTTGCTGTTATGCTTAGAATACTGGGAAGTAAATATATTGGTCAATCATTATTTTATAATAATTTTTTTGCACCAATACTACATCAGCTGTTGGGAATATCGTTGTTTTGTGTTTGTTTGTGGTTGTTTGGGTTACTGTATAATAAGTTAATAAAGGCAAAGGCTGTTGTCAGCTTTTTTGATAAAATATCATATGAGTTTTATTTAGTGCATAATTTTTTCTTTACAGGTTTCTTTATAATCACTGTGTTTAATGTTAAGCTGCTTGATATATTATTGGTACTAATAATATCTATTCTGCTAGCATGGTGTGTTAACCTAGTATCGGGTAAAATTGTAAAATTATTATCAAAGCCCCAGATTAAAGATTAATTGTAGAAAAAGAGGTAAATATATGGAAAAAATTACTGTGTTTACACCAGCCTATAACAGAGCATATTCTATCAACCTTTGTTATGAAAGCTTGTGCAGGCAAACGTGTAAAGATTTTATTTGGATGGTTATAGATGATGGCTCTACAGACAATACAGCACAGCTAATAAAGGAGTGGCAAAAACTAGATAACGGCTTTAAAATAGAATATATCTACAAAAAGAACGGCGGAATGCATTCTGCTCATAATACAGCATACGATAATATAAAAACTGAACTAAACGTTTGTATCGATTCTGATGACTATATGACAGATAACGCAATAGAGGAAATACTAAAATGTTGGGAAGATAATAAATCGGAAAAATATGCTGGTATTTTGGCATTGGATATTTTTACAAATAATGAAATAATAGGCGTTGAGCTGCCTCGTGACAAAACGGACATTACCCTGTCGGGCTTTTATGCTAATGGTGGCAGGGGGGACAAAAAGCTGATTTACAGAACCGACATAATTAATAAATACCCTAGATATCCAGAGTTTGAGGGCGAACGGTATGTAGGGCTGTCATATATATATCATCTTATTGATCAGGACTATACGTTAGTTATTTTAAACGAGCCGGTGTGTGTAGTTGAATATAGAACAGATGGTTCAGGATATAATATGTTTAGACAATATTTAAACAATCCAAAAGGATTCGCTTTTTATAGAAAAGAAACAATGAAGCTGACAGAAGGCTTTGCCAGCAATTTTAAATGTGCTGTTCATTATGTATCCAGCTGTATTATTGGCAAGGAACGTCATTTCATTAAACAATCACCTAAAAAAGGCATTACTGTTTTAGCAGTACCCTTTGGTGCAGCCTTAACAGTATATATTAGAACAATGGTAAAGCTCAAAAAAATGTAATGCTCTACTTATCTCTTAGAAAAGTGTGGTGGCAATATGCCAGTCTTCTGGACTATGATTTTTTATGTTATGGTCGTTGGTTTAATAGGTCGTACATATGTAACAAAATCAAATATTAAAAAAAAGTATGATAATAAGACAACAATCTTTTTTGCAATATTAATATTTATTTTGCCCTTGTTTTTTATTGGACTGCGTACAAATTTTGCGGATACAGCGGCACATATTAAATCTTTTAACCAAGCTTCATCTAATATTATGGCTATGGGTGACGAGGTGTTTGATTCTTCTTGCCCATTATGGAATATTTATATAGTTTTTTTCAAACAGTTTATTTCTGCCAATGCTAACGCTTGGCTAATGGTGACTGCTATTTTAAGTACGGTTGGAGTAATTAAGTTTTTTTACAAGTATTCTACAGACTACTCATTAAGCGTATATATTTTCTTTTGTACAATCACATTTACATACCTAATGAATGGTATTAGACAATTTTTTGCACTTTCACTGTTACTCTTTTTTGCTGATTATATATTTAAAAATAAGTTTTGGAAATTTCTTGTGGTTCTGGTTATTGCATTTTTTATTCATCAAACAATTATTATTTGGTTACCTGTATACTTTATTGTTAAAGGTAAACCGTGGAGTAAGAAAATACTATTTACTATTGCATTAACAGTTTTAATTGTAGCATTCGCAAACCAGTTTACCAATCTGCTTGATAGTGCTATAGAGGGTACGTATTATTCAAACTATTCTGGAACAATGCAGTCGGGTGGTGAATTTTCTAGCGGTGCAAGCATTTATCAAACGCTTATTTTATTGCCACCTGTTATAATTGCGCTATGGAAAAGAAAACAGATTGCCGCCATAAATAATCGCAATGTAAATATTATGATTAATATTTCGGTGATTTCCGTTGCGTTTATGCTTATTGCCAACTTTACCAGCGGTATTTTAATGGGCAGAATACCTACCTATTTTTCTGTTTTTTCTTATGCCTTAATACCATGGGAGTTAGATAATTTGTTTTATGGAAATGATAAAAAAATGATGAAAATATTATGTTATGCAGGTTACTTTTTAGCTTTCTGCGTAATTATGTTAATACAGTTAAATGGAAATATGTATGAAAGCTCAATACTAGGTATGAAATATTGGGGCATTGTGTGGAGCTTTTAATTTGTTGCATTATTAATATCAATGTATTATAAAAAGGATGGGTTAAAATGAAAAAGGTGCTGTTTTTTATACCAACACTGGCACATGGCGGTGCTGAAAAGGTTTTAGTAAATTTAGTTAACAATATGGACAGCAAGAAATATGATATTACCGTTAAAACTATTTTTGATGGTGGTGTTAACAGAAAATACCTCAATAAAAATATAAATTACCAGTACCAATTTAAAAAACAATTTAGAGGCTTGTCAAAAATTTGTAAGGCTTTTTCACCTGAACACTTGTACAAAAAGTACATAAAGTGCGATTATGATATAGTCGTGTCCTATTTGGAGGGCGTTACAGCCAGAATCATAAGTGGATGTCCAAATCCAAAAACAAAGAAGGTTTCGTGGATTCACATTGAACAGCATAATATATCAACAGCGGCGGCTGCCTTTAAAAATGCTGAGGAGGCTAAAAAATGCTACGAAAGCTTTGACAAAACAATTTGTGTTTCCCAAACAGTGCTGGAAGATTTTAAATCTGTATTTGACTTTAAAAAACCAATTGAGGTTCTGTACAATACCAATGAATCAAATAGGGTCAAAACCCTTTCCAAGGATGCCGTAAATGATGTAGATTTTGATAAAAATGTATTTAACCTTTGTTCAGTTGGTAAGGTAGTTACTACAAAGGGCTACGATAAGCTAGCACGAATCCACAAAAGACTGTTGGATGCTGGAATTAAAAATCATGTGTACATTTTAGGAATAGGTGAGGACCAACCCAAAATTGAAAAATACCTTAGCGAGAATAACCTTAGCAGTTCTTTTACTTTTTTGGGGTATAAGGACAATCCATACAAATATGTACAAAAATGTGATCTGTTTGTTTGTTCCTCACTGCGTGAGGGCTTTAGTACATCGGTAACAGAATCCTTGATTGTTGGTACGCCGGTGGTTACTACCTTATGCTCAGGTATGCGTGAAATGTTAGGGGAAAACAACGAATATGGTTTAGTGGTTGATAACGATGAAAATGCCCTGTATGACGGCGTTAAACGTATGTTAACCGAAAACGGCTTGCTAGAGCAATATAAATCAATGGCACAGGGCAGAGGAAACCACTTTACTACGGAAAGCACCGTTAATGCCACAGAGAAGATGTTTGACAGCTTGTTTAAAGATAACAGTGTGGGAAAGGAATAACTATGCAATTAAACCAGAGAAAAATGGGAACTATACTTTCCTACGTTTACATTATTGTGACCAACACTATTTCATTAATATATACACCTTTTATGCTGCGTATGCTTGGACAAAGCGAGTATGGATTATTTGGTACAGCTAATTCATTTATTGGTTACTTATCCATTCTGAGCTTTGGTATTGGTGGTGCATATATACGTTTTAACGCACAGGCTCGAGCTGCCCATGATGAGGTAGGGGAAAGAAAGCTAAACGGTATGTTCCTCACAATATATTCTGTTCTGTCGTTATTAGTATTAATTGGCGGTATTATATTTATATACTGTGTGGGGTTTATTGTTAAGGATACGTTTACACCCCAGGAGCTGTTGGAGCTAAGACTAATAATGTTTAACTTAACATTAAACACTATTGTGTCCTTTGTGTTTAACGTGGTTATGATGGCGTTGCAAGCTTATGAACGTTTTATTTGTATTCGTGTTTGTTTACTATTGGCTGGTATTATGACACCAGTAGCCAATATCATTGTTATGATGTCAGGCGGTAAGGCGGTAGCTTTGTCTACTGTGTCCCTAATAATTAGTACATTAATGTATGTATTCTTTTTCTTCTATGCTCGTTTCAAAATAAATATGAAGTTTGTGTTCCGTGGATTTAACAAATCATTAATGCGGGAAGTATTTATTTTTTCTGGCTTTCTGTTTTTAAATTCCGTTACAGATCAGCTTACATTCTCCACTGATAACATAGTTTTGGGTGCTGTGGGTGGTACAGCGGTGGTTGCCGTTTATTCTATTGGCGCCAACTTCAAAGGCTATTTTATGAACTTTTCTTCATCCATTTCATCGGTGTTTGCACCACAGGTGAACCGCATTGTTGCAACCAACGGTGAACAAAAGGAGCTAGACAATATTTTTATCAAAATTGGCAGAATACAATTTTTAGTTGTTTCACTAATATTGATTGGCTATGTCTGTATTGGACAAGATTTCATATCAATATGGGCAGGTCCAGATTACAAGGATGCCTTTTGGATTGGGCTTTTACTTATGGTTGCTATATTTGTTCCTTGTTTTCAAAATGTTGGTATCGAAATACAAAAGGCTAAAAACATGCACAAGGCTAGAAGCATTATATATCTTGTTGTAGCCATAGTTAATGTTGGCTTGACTATTCCATTTAGTATGATGTTTGGTGGTATAGGTGCTGCTTTAGCAACAACAATTTGTATGTTTATGGGAACAGTTGTATTTATGAACTTCTACTATTATAAATACGTTAATTTAGATATAAAAAGATTTTGGATAAGCATTGCTAAAATGCTGCCAGGAATGATACCGGTATGTATTGTGGGCGGAATAATTAACCAAATGTATGTTTTGGATTCATACCTTAAAATTCTGATAGCTGCTATAGTAATTATGTTAATATATTGTTTGTCAGTTTGGTTTTTAAGCTTGAACTCATATGAAAAGGATATGTTTAGTAAACCAGTGAAAAAGTTAATTAACAAGTTTAAAAGGGGTTAAGAGAAAATTGGGTAAGTTAACAGCCAACGTTAAAATGATAGCATCAGATTTACACAAATGTAAAAAGCTCCAGTACCTAAGCTGGAATTTATTTAAAAAAAATATTAAAAAGGTTTCTCGCCAATGCAGAATAATTAATCTGAAAAAATCTGTAATAAATATTAAGAACGATGCAGTGGTCAAGCTTAATGGTACTATTACATTAAATGTAGACTGTCCAAAGGGAGCAAAGGCAGAAACCATGTTGACGTTAAAGCCACGTTCTGTACTTAGTGTTGATGGACATTTTAATGCTTATTACAATACAGAAATTTATGTGTTTGAAAATGCGAATTTAAGCCTTGGTTACAGCTATCTAAATGCTGGCTCACAAATTCGTTGCATGGAAAAAATACAAATTGGCAATCAATGTGCCATAGGCAGAAATGTAATGATAATGGATTTTGACGCTCATACCATAAAGTATGAGGATGGGCAGACCAATAGTATTACTGCACCAGTAACAATAGGTAATCATGTTTGGATTGGTTGCGGGGCAACTGTGTTAAAGGGTGTTAATATTGGTGATGGTGCAGTTATAGGTGCTGGCGCTGTGGTGACAAAGGATGTCCCAGCTAACTGTATAGCAGCAGGTGTTCCAGCAAAAATAATAAAGACAAATGTAAATTGGGAGTAAAATATATGAACTTAAAGGGTAGAATGGTACATTATGATTTAATGAGGGTGATAGCCTGTCTTTTTGTTATAATGATACATAGTGCAGTGTGCGACCAAATGAGTCTATATGAAAATAATACATTAGCGTTTCAGGCCAGTAACATTTGGGGTGTATTAGCTAGATGGGCAGTGCCTGCATTTGTTATGCTAAGCGGTATGATGTTTTTACGTGACGATAAAGAAACCAACCTTAAGGATTTGTACAAACGTAAGGTGTTAATAATGTTTACAGCTTATATTTTTTGGTCTGCTATATATTCCTGTTACAATGTGTTTGTTCTAGGAAAGCTAAGCTCTGGCACAGCTCTAAAGTCACTATTTGATGGCTGCTTTAGCGGAGAGCTGCATATGTGGTACATTTTAATGGCAGCCGGACTGTATATAGCTTCTCCTATTATAAAGGTACTTTTGCATAAGCTTAGCAAAAAGTTACTAATTTACTGGGTAGTAGCAATGCTCGTTTTTGGTTCTATTATACCAATGATTACAACATTAAAGTTTCCACCAATAATTGAGGGAATACTGGATACCTTTAACAGAAATATGGATTTACAATTTTTTTGTGGTTGGACATTATACTTTGTACTTGGCTACCTAATACAAAATCATAATTTTACTTCTAAGGAAAGAAAAATAATTTATACGTTGGCTATCATTTCCTTTGTATTTACTATGTTCTTTACAGTTGGATATTCTGTATTAAAGAGTAAATCATTAGGTGTGTTGCCATATGAATATCCCAATATTGTATTTATGAGTGTTGGTATATTGCTATTTTTTAAGGAAACTGTATCTAAAATAAAATTTGGTGATAAAGCTAAAAAAGTCATTGTGACCTTATCCTCTTTGACATTTGGCATATATTTGTCACACGTTCTTATTTTAAAGGTTCTATACACAGCAGGCATTAATTTGTCTATTTGTAATCCAATTATTTCTATTCCGGTGATTTCTATCATTATTTTTGTACTGGGTGGCTGCTTATCGTGGTTATTGTTAAAAATACCGTTAATCAATAAGTACATAGCTTAAAAATGAGGTAAATTAATATGATTGATAAAGTAGAAAAATCAATGTGTACAGGCTGTGCTGGCTGTAAAAATATTTGTCCAGTATCTGCTATTACATTTAGAGCTGATTCGGAGGGGTTTGAATACCCTGACATTGACATGGCTAAATGTATAAAATGTAATTTATGTGAAAAGATATGTCCTATTTTGCACCCTGTTAAATCAGACAATACAAGTAAACCAGATATTTATGCAGCATGGAATATGGATGAAAATATACGTATTAACAGTACATCAGGCGGTATTTTTTCCGCTCTGGCAACACAGTTTATCCAGCGTGGCGGGCTAGTTGTAGGTGCTGTTTACCTTGAGGATTTTTCTATTGTGCATACAATGATTTCAAGCATAGATGATTTAGAAAAGCTAAGACAGTCAAAATACGCACAAAGCAAAATACAGGATATATTTAAGAGCATAAAGGACGAGCTTTCAAAAGGAAACAAGGTTCTGTTCTGTGGCTCGCCGTGTCAGAACGCAGGTCTGCGTAATTTTTTACGAAAAGACTATGAAAATTTGTATTGCTGTGACTTTATATGCAGAGGAATTATCAGTCAAAAGGTATATCATAAATTTTTAAATGATGTTAGCAAGAAACATTCTTCAGATATTAAAAACATTCAGTTTAAAAATAAGGATTTTGGTTGGAATCGTTTTAGTACAAAGGTAAGCTATAAGGACGGCAGCGTATATCAGCTTGACAGATTTACCGACTATTATATGGTGGGCTATTTAAAACACAACCTGTATCTTAGGCCGTCATGCCATAATTGCCATTTTAAATCACTGCCAAGAGTGGCAGATATATCCCTAGGTGATTTTTGGGGTATTGCTAATTTTGATGCTAATTTAGATAACAACAAGGGAACATCCGTGGTTATTGTTAATTCACAAAAAGGCAGAGAGCTGTATTCGTGGATAAAAAATGATGTTTATAGCTGTGAGCGTACCTTAGATGAGGTCACAAAGGGTAACAGCTGTTTGCTAAACTGTGCACCAGCTGGTAAATACAGAGAATACTTTTTTAAGAATATAGATAAAACAGATTTTATAGACTTAATTAATAAAATAGATAAAAAGGCCAGCAAAGTACCTATGGGTGAAAAAGCAAGAGAGTATATAACTGTAGTAAAAAATCATCTTAAAAGATAGGAATGATATTATGAATCCGAGAATATCTGTGGTTATCCCAGTTTATAATCTGGAAAAATATTTAGAACGTTGTCTAGACAGCGTTATTAATCAAACCTACCATAACCTAGAAATTATTATTGTTAACGACGGTTCATCTGACGGCTCAAAGAAAATAATAGACAGCTATGCCAGCAGGGACAGTAGGATAATTACCATTCATAAGGAAAACAGCGGTGTGTCTGCTGCCAGAAATATGGGGCTGAATATAGCCACAGGTGATTATATTGGTTTTGTAGACGGTGATGATATTATAGAGCTGAATATGTATGAAATACTTGCGAGGAACGCTGTGGAGCATAATGCAGATATTTCACATTGTGGTTATCAGCTGGTGAAACCTAATGAGGTTATCTATTATCATAATACAAAAGAGAAAATAGTTATGAATAGATTACAGGGTATCAAGGAGCTTATTGTTGCTACCAAGGTAGAGCCAGGCACGGTAAACAAGATTTTTAAAAGTAGTGTAGTTAAAAATATTCGTATGGATAGTAAAATAAAATATAATGAGGACTACTTGTTTAATATAGAAGCCTTTGATAAGGCGAAAAAATCTGTTTTTGAGGATTTGCCATTATACCACTACATGCTTAGAAAAGGGTCTGCCGTAACGTCAAATGTTAATGTAAAAAAGTTTACTGACCCGTTAAGGGTTAATCATATGGTAACAGAGCTGTACAAGGATAATAAGGATATATATCCATATGCAGTAAGCAGAGAGGTTAATACCAACATCATTACATACAGGTCGCTGTCATCTGCATCTAAAAATGATAGCAGCAATGTAAAAAAACAAATCAAGGATACTTTAAAATCCTATAAGGCTGTAATAAACAATAGAAGTATAATCTCAAAAAAGCTTAGATTACAGGCACAGTGTATCGTTAATGCACCACTTGTTTATGATGCTGCCGTTAATACAATTTTCAAGGCTGTTTCTAAAAAAAATAACTATAAGGTTGACTGATTATGAATTCTAGAATATCTATTATTGTTCCTATATATAAGGTGGAAAAGTATCTGCCCGCTTGTGTTAACTCTTTGTTAAACCAGACATATACCAATATAGAGATTATATTGGTGGATGATGGTTCTCCTGATAGCTGTGGCAATATGTGTGATGAATATGCTAAAAAGGACGACAGAATAAAGGTTATTCACAAGAAAAATGGTGGCTTGTCAGATGCAAGAAATGCGGGCTATCCATATATTACAGGTGATTATGTTGCGTTTATTGACAGCGATGATTGTGTGGCTGACAATATGCTTGAGATTTTGTTGTCGGCTATGGAAAAAGAAAACAGCGATATAGTTGAGTGTGATGTGCAAAAATTTGATGATGGCACAGAACCACAGCCTGTAGGGGAAAAGCTATACAAAATTCAGTCCTACACAACACAGGACGCCTTAAAAGAGTT
>DGFJ01000008.1 GCA_002391625.1 Ruminococcaceae bacterium UBA3903
AGATGTGTATAAGAGACAGCGACAGCTTAACGCCATCGCTTGCTTCACCTCTGTTTTATTTGGGTTACCCCAACTATTGACATAGAGCCTAAAATTAAAAGGTGAGGGATTCATACAGAATCCCTCACCTTTAATTTTATTTGCCTTAATCAAGCTTTTTCATAAACCCACAGATTGATTATTTAATTACAAATGCACCATCAACATAGGAAACATTTATTGTCTTACTTGTGTTACTGCTGGACATATCAATTTCAAAAGCATTAGAATACAGCTTATCAGCAGAAATTTCATTTAATACAGAGCCAGAGTCAATAAAGCTGCTTGTAATATATATCTCATATTTATTAGACGGTGACACCTGAGCCAAAGCGTTGCTATTTAAGCTAAAGGCATTGATTGGAATATTTTCCATTTTGTCATCATTTAGATACATTGTCTTAGCAATGCCAAAGGTTATGTTGTCTTTTTCAGTTACTAGGTTGTTTATACCACTTTTTCCTGAGGCAACGGTACTGTCAGCTTTTCCATCACTAAATTTCGCCTCTAATTTATCACCCTCAAGCTTAGTTGTAGAAAAATCGTATGCTGTGTCTGGCTTTGCTTCCGTATTTGCAAAGGATTCTATTACAGCAGATTCCTTTAGCTCAGTTTGAGATGCATAGATTGAATAATCATCGTTCCAGTAAAAAACATTTTTACTAAGTGGTTTAAAAGCTCCACAAACGACCCTTGATATGTCTGCACCATCATCAGCCTGAGCAGGAACATTTACAATGGTAACCTGTGCCTTTTTGTCATATACTTGCTTTTTAGTAGCATCATCAAAATTAATTTCAAGGATGTACTTTTTAGCACTATTTGCATTTGTTTCCGTTGCTGGTTCTGTAGCTGCTGAACTATTACTTTCTGTTTCTTTAGTAGCTGATACAGTGTTGTCAGAGCTTGCCTTAGATGTGCTATTATTTCCAGAGCATCCACCAAATACAACCGATACCATAGCTATTGCTAGTATTGAACATAAAATCTTTTTCATTTCTCCACCCTTTTTCTCGTCCTTAATATTTTTTAATTTAGGCAGTATCTGAAAGCAAAGAACATAACAAAAATTTCACAAAATCGTAGGGGCTGTATAGCTGTCTACCATTTTCAAGGAGGAGAGCTGCCCAAATTCATAGAAATAGTCATATTATTTGATTTTAAAGATACTCTTTAGTATTTCTCCTAATTATTCAAGCTTATTTTACCCGCTTATAGGAGTTCAAATGCAGACGACTTGAATAAGACTACAGCATAATTATGAACACAATAATAAGTTAATGTTAATTAAAGAGAGATTTTCTTAACATTATTTACTGTTTTTCTAGGATTTATTCTATAAAACACACATTAAAGAAAATGAAATATAAGCAAGATAACACAGGCAAATAAATTAGTGTGTATATACACCTAAAATGATATACACACTAATCATCGTAATACCTTGTAATACCTTATTTGTCTTCATATGTATCTAAATCTATTATTACCCTTGTACCAATCCCAACCTTTGACTGTACAGTAATATCATGTGACAGCTTTATTAATATAGTTTTACACAAATACAAGCCTATACCAGTGCTTTTTCGATCCTTCCTACCGTTATAGCCTGTATAACCTCTATCAAATATTCGTGGTAAGTCCTCATTTTCTATGCCTATTCCAGTATCCTCTATTACTAGCGACTTGGGCTTATCCTTATCCATATAAATACTTATAGAGCCTTTTTTTGTGTACTTTAAGGAATTAGACAAAACCTGTTCTATTACAAACAGCAGCCATTTTTTGTCTGTTAAAACGGTACAGCTCAAGGACTGGTAATTCAGCGTCAACCTTTTTCTAATAAACAACTTGGCGTATTTATGCACAGCTTCCTGTACGATGGTATCCAAGCTATATTTTTGAAACACAAAATCTGTTTCTCCATCGTTGCCTATCTTTATATAGTTTAGCACCATATCAACATACTGGTCTATTTTTATTAGCTGTGCGTACAGCTCGGGCAGCAGCTGTGGGGATTGTGCTATATCATCTGTCTGTAAAATAAGCCACATGGCGGATATTGGTGTTTTTATCTGATGCACCCACATTGTATAGTAGCTTATTAAGTCATTTCGCAGCTCCTCTGATTTTGCTTGGTTTTTCATTTTATCAGCAAAGCCTATTTCTATTAGCTTTTGATAGTCTTCCACAATTAAATCCTTGGCAGGTGGCATATTATCTAAATGCACCACTATACTGTTTCTCAAATTGGTCAATAATTTATGTGTTTTGTAAAACTTATAAATATCAATAACGGCTAATGGCAAAAATATACCTATGCACAACGACGTGCTGTACGTAACCGCTTTGATTGGTATATCATAAAGAAAGAACACAAACGCAAACACACCTACAGCTATAGTAAAAAGTAAAATAAATTTTCTGCAATACTTTATATATGCTTTGGCAAACTTCCATACATTTAACTTTTCCATATTAACCCACCAAATATCCTAGGCCTTTTTTGGTTACAATAAAACTAGACAAGCCTATATTTTCTAGCTTTCTGCGTAAGCGTGTAACATTAACTGTTAATGTGTTTTCATCAATATAGCTGTCGCTTTCCCACAGCTTTGTTATAAGAGTATCACGGCTCACTGTTTTGCCTTTGTTCTGCATTAATACCTGTAGGATTTTGTATTCATTCTTTGTAAGCTCTACCCTATTATCGTTATACGTGAGGGTAGCATCATCAGTATTTAAGATAGCCCCATCATGCTCCAAAAAATTGCTGGCACCTGCAAAGTCATAGGTACGCCGCAGCATGGCCTGTACCTTTGCCGTCAACACCTGCAAATCAAATGGTTTAGCAATAAAATCATCACCACCCATATTTACCGCCATTACAATATTCATATTATCGTTAGCAGATGATATAAATATAATTGGAACCTTTGACAGCTTGCGTATTTCCGTACACCAATGGAAGCCGTTGTAAAATGGCAGTCCTATATCTAACAGGACAAGCTGTGGGGTGTAATCTACAAATGTTTTTGTGACGTTGCGAAAATCCGTTACACACATTGCTTCCAGCCCCCATGATTTTATTTGATTGTATATAGCGGTAGCGATTACCTCATCGTCCTCGACTATTAATATTTTATGCAAAAAAAGCACCTCCATATTGCAATTGCACACATTATAACATAATATATAGCGTTTATCCACAATTTAAAGCCTGTTTGTGTGGCTAGGTTTATACGCAATGTGATTTGATATTTATCAAATTTTGTGTTATAATGTAACAAATGCCGTACGAGGTAGTCTTGTACGGCACTATTTTTATGTATAGTCTTATCCTTTTTGTCGTTGCAAAGGGTTTATTAGGCTTGGGTAATGAGCGACGACAGAAAAGAGATATAATGGATTCAATTAAATTTTCAGAACTAGAACTATCAAAAGAAATGCAGCACGCTGTAGAAGACATGGGCTTTGACGGTGCTACTAAAATTCAAAGTGAAAGTATTCCTTTGATTTTACAGGGTAATGACGTTATTGGTCACAGCCAAACAGGCAGCGGTAAAACCGCCGCCTTTGGCATACCTGCCATTGAAATGGTAGACACCAAGGTTAGCAGTAAATGCACACAGGTGCTTATCCTATGTCCTACTAGAGAGCTGGCGTTGCAGGCTACTGAGGAGCTTAGAAAATTTTCTAAGTACAAGGAAGGTATCAAAATTGCTCCTGTTTATGGTGGTGAGCAGATAACAGTACAATTTAGACTGCTTCGTCAGGGATGTCAGATTGTAGTTGGTACTCCAGGTAGAATAATGGACCATATCAGACGAAAAACACTAAAGCTTAGTGAACTGAAGATGGTTATTTTAGACGAGGCTGATGAAATGCTTAATATGGGTTTTCGTGAGGATATAGAAACCATATTAAAGGAAACACCAGAAGCTAGACAAACTATACTATTTTCGGCTACTATGCCAAAGCCAATTTTAGATATTACCAAACAGTTTCAAACTGACCCTAAAATAGTAAAAATAGAACAAAAGCAGCTAACAGTTTCCACTATAGAACAATCATTTTTTGAGATTGCTCGTGGCAGAAAAACTGATGCTATGTGTTTATTGCTAGAATATTATCAGCCAAAAATTTCTGTAGTATTTTGTAACACAAAAAAAATGGTTGATGAGCTGGTAGCGGATTTAGAAAAACGTGGCTATTCCGCACAGGGTCTACATGGTGACATGAAGCAAACACAGCGTACACAGGTTATGAATCGTTTTAAAGATGGTAACTTTGGTATTTTGGTAGCTACTGATGTAGCCGCCCGTGGTATAGATGTTAACGACATTGATATAGTATTTAACTATGACCTGCCAAACGATGATGAATATTATGTTCATCGTATTGGCAGAACTGGCAGAGCTGGTAAAGAGGGTAAAAGCTTTTCGCTAATACAAGGCGGCAAGCAGTTCCAACGTATTTTAGAAATCTCTCATTATACTAAATGTCGTATTGAACGCAGAAGTCTGCCCTTAGTTTCTCAAATTAAGGACAACAATGCAAAGGTGCTAACAAACACGGTTAAAGCATATATGGCTAACAATGATTGCACAAAGCATAAGCAGTTTATTGATGAGCTGGTAGCTGATGGCACTGCTCTAGAGGATATTGCCTGTGCATTATTTGGTATGTGTATAAAAGAAACATCTGTTACTGAGGATGTAGGCATAGCACCTTCTAAGCATAACGACGGAGCTATGGGCAAAAAAGGCAAGCGTGACGGTGGCAGATATGATCGCAGTGACAGAAAATCCGGCAGGGATAGAGATAGACAGCCACGTAGTAAGGGCAAGAGTACTAAAAAGTACAATGATGAGGATATGGCTCAGGTGAAAATTTCTATCGGACGCAAGGACCATGTAGCACCTAACCATATTTTGGGTGCGGTAGCTGGCGAAAGTGGTCTGCCTGGTAAATTAATGGGTGCTATTGACATTAGTCGTGAATATACAACCATTGACGTTCCAAAGCAGTACAAAACCCAAATTGTTAAAAGCCTAAACAGGTCAACTATTATGGGTAAAAAAGTAACAGCAAAATAATATACACTATATTCTTATATTTAACCGCAATCCCCGAAAACATAATGTTTTCGGGGATTGCTTTGTTTACATATAAATTGCTTTTGATATATTAAGATAGCTGTTTTTCAGCTGCTAACAAGGTTCAGATTAAATACCTTCTGTACCTACAGCCTTAAAGGTATACCGTTAGGAGGTTCATACAGATTACTCCACGGAAGTAGCTTGGTCTGGGTCAATGTCTATTGAGAACCAAAAAACGCTGCCCTCTCCTAGCTTAGATTCTACACCGTATTCCCCACCGTGCATTTCCATAATAGAACGCACTATGGATAGCCCTAAGCCTGTGCCTGTAACAGCACGTTTATGAGTTTTATCCTCTTTGTAATACCGTTCCCAAATATATGGCAGATTTTTTTCTGCTATGCCCTCACCAGTATCAATAACCTCAATCTTCACCTTATTATTGGTTACACTTTGGCGTATCATAACAACCTTATCATCACCTGTAAAGTTTATAGCATTTAGCAATAGGTTGTAAAACGCTTGGCACAGTCTAGTAACATCAGCATTGATATAAACATCCTTGCTATATATAAATTTCAGTGTGTAACCCTTTTGCCTAACAAGCTGGCTCATACGTGATATTACAATTTTCAATTCAGCTGTCAGATTTAGTCTGACTTTTTTCAAAGGCACAGCACCAGATTGGAATTTTGAAATATCCAGCACATCATTAACCAACGTTGACAAACGTCTGGTTTCCTCCAAAATAATTTCGGCGTTTTCCGGAGTGTTTTCATCTGGTAAGTCACGCATAGCCTCAGCATAGCCCGCTATTAACGTTAAAGGTGTACGCAAATCATGAGATATATTTGCAATCAGCTCTTGACGCAGACCCTCAACCGTCGATAGCTCCTTAGCGGTTTTTGTTAAGGTATCAGATAATTCATTTATTTCCTTATAGCCCTTTGATTTAAATTCTACGCTGTAATCACCAGTTGCCAGTATTTTCGCCTTAGCATTAATAGACGTAATGGGTTTAGAAACCTTGCGTGAAATTAACAATGCCAGCACCACTGACAATAATATCATTATAGCCGTTATATAGCCTAGCTCTACACTTAATGTCTGAACAGTGGAATCTACCGGAGTAATATATGTGTTTACAAACAATGCCATCTCATCCCCGTTAGACGTTGTAACCAGCTTTACATACAGCATTGACTGCATACTTTTATCTTCCTCCGTATGCTGTTCATTGGGTCTGACAGGATTACCATAATTCTGCTGTTTTTTTGGTTCACCCTGTGTAGGCTCATTCGCTTGTCCTATATTATCATAAGCTGAAGCAGCAGAGCTAGCTGCCTCCTCTGTGCTGTCCTGTTGTGGTATCTGCATATATTGGGGAAAATCCTCTCCATCTGCCATCTTATTATTACCATAATTATCCTTGTGATATGATGCAGAATATTCTCCGCCATTTTCCTGTGCCATAGATATAAAGCCTAATACCTCACCCTGTGTAATTTTAAGTAAAACAGAATCCTTCTGTAGTGTTTCTGTATAAATTATTTTACCGTTTAAATCATACAATCCAACAGATACTTCCTTTGACTGTGATACATTTTCAATAACATCGTCCATACTGTCATAATCCGTTGTTATTGCTTGTGATATAATGTTGGCACTGTCCTTTACCAAATTTGTTTTTATTGTTTTATAAAACTGACCTAAAAACAGTATTTGAAACAGCCACATAACAGTCAACAATAAACCGCAAAAGCCTAATAAATAAAGGAATATTTTCCATTTTATGCTAATACCCTTTGGAACTCCAAGCAGTTTTTTCATATTGTCCTGTCCCCCTTTTATCCGCAGTGGTCAGGTTATCAGTCGTCAAACCGATAACCTGTTCCACGCAGGGTTACAATAAGTCCGCTGTAATCCCCTAAATGTCGTCTAAGTAATTTTATATGAGTATCCAGTGTCCTGTCATCACCAAAAAAATCATACCCCCACACCTTAGACAAAATTTGTTCTCTGGAAATGGCAATACCTTTATTTTCGGCTAAATAAAACAGCAGGTCGTACTCCTTTGGTGACATATTAACATCGTCACCGTCTATGCTTACCTTTCTAGCAGAAAAGTCAATCATAAAGCTGTCCTTTGTATATGTTTTATGCTGTAGGTCTGATGTATTGCCCACACGTTTCATTATGGCGTCTATACGCATCATCAGCTCCTTTGGAGAAAAGGGCTTAATAACATAGTCATCAACCCCCACCTCAAAACCATGTATTCTGTCATATTCCTCACCACGGGCAGACAGCATAACAACAGGTGTATTTGAAAATTTTCGTATTTCTCTAACAGTTGAAAAGCCATCCAGCTCCGGCATCATAATATCCATTAAAATAATATCAACAGAATTATCATGCACCATCTCTATAGCCTCCATACCGTTTGAAGCTTCTATCGCCTGATTACCCTCAAATTTAATATATTTAGCTATAAGATTTCTTATTTTATCCTCATCGTCACAAATTAACACGGTGTACATATTTACCACCCTCCTTTACACCTCATTATATACAAAGTGTCCTGTGTTATCAAGCAGGCTACAGTGTCCAAACAAATTACATAGCAGGACCACCTGCTGGTCCACCTGCTGGTCTTTGATCGCCACCCATATTACCGCCACGGCCGCCACCCATACCACCAGCGTTGCCGGTTGTTACACCCGATTCGTTAAGATATGTTACTGCATCGGAGGAAAGTGTAAACTCTACCACCTGTGTGCCATCCACCCACAAGGAATAATTTTCCTTTGCTGTTAATGCTGAAGCTGAGATTACAATATTATTAAAGTTTTTGGCGGGCGTATGTGTGGATACTTCATTGCCGCTGCTATCCTTTAACACTACTACAGAATTGGCATTTTGATATGAGGTAAAGGACATCATAATTGATAGCTGAGTTGAATTTGTACCTGGAGCCTGTGCCATACCAGAGCTGCCAGAACAAATTAGATTGCCGCCTGTTAATGTAAAATCGCTATCATAGTCCAAAGCACCATTACCATCGTTAGTAGGTCCATCAACCGTTACAGCACCTCCTGTCATGGATATAGAACCGTTAGAGTCCAACCCATCACCATCAGCATTAACATATACCGTACCACCGTTAAATGTTAAAGCCCCGCTAGAGGAGGAAAAGCTTCCCTGTCCTGGTCTGTCACCCTGTGCAGAGGAATCAGCTCCGCCTGCTACATTAAAGCCATCATCAGAGGAAACCAAATTAATAGTACCGTTATTAACAGTAATATTACTGCCTTCTATTCCTTCGTAGGACTTAATAATATCTATAGTGCCATCGTTAATTGTTACTGACCCATCAGCGTGTATACCATCATCGCCAGAGGATATGGTGAACTTTCCATTGTTTATTTCTACATTACCGTTGCTATGGACAGAATCATCAGAGGAATCCACTGTAAATACACCGCCATCTATAGTAACGTTATCTGTGGCTTTTATGCCTTTGGCACTTTCCGTATCCTGAGCAGCAGCTGTCGTTGTGTTGCCGTCACCTCTCCAGTCACCCCATGAATTACCCTCCTGACCTTGTTTACTGCTGCTGTTAACACTGCCACCACCAGTAGTAAGCTTAAATGTACCATTCAGAATGTTCAATGCTGATACTGCACGCAGTGCGTCAGATTGGGCGGTGATATTAAACGTACCGTTTTCTATATACATAACACCGCTGTCTGCATCTGTTTCATTAGAGGCTTTTATGCCATCGTCCTGTGAATTAACTGTTATATCAGCATTTTGCACTGCGACTAGGTCTTTACCTACGATACCATCATCCTTCGCCGTAACAGCTATAGTACCGCTTACAAGCTTTAGGTCATCCTTGCTGGTAATACCGTTGTTGTAGCTGCCTGTTACTGTCAATGCACCAGCTCCATTTATTGTCAAATCTGCCTTGCTAAAAATACAGGAGTTTGGCTCATCATCCTCATTAACAGAGTAGGCTTCACCGTCTGTTAATGTGTTGGAGGTATGGCTCTTTAAGGTAATAATTGCATTGTCAGCTGCCATTACATATATAGGTGCACTATGGCTACAGGTAATATTGGCATTATTCAAGATTATTCTAACATCGGCTTTTTCATCTGCACAGTTTACTATGATCTGTCCATTATCCAACGTGCCAGAAAATACATAAATACCCTTTTGAGTGATAGTAATTTTACCACCATCCACCGCCACTCCATCATTGCTGTCGGTTGTAGCAGTTTCACCATTTAGGGTTATATTGACAGCTTCACCCTCATCATAATCTACTGTAACATCCTTTTCCTTGAAAATATCATCAGTAGACAGGTTCTGTACGCTATCCCCTGAGGTACTGCTACTTGACGACGCACCTATGGGTGACGCCGTGGCTGCAGAGCTAGTAGAGCTACCGCCTGTACAGCCATAAAAAGCTGATGTAATTAAGCAAATTGCAATAATGCCACATATTATCCTACTTTTTTTCATAATAACTTACTTCCTTTCAAGTAAAGCTTATATGACAACAATATATTGTCCAAATTGTTTTTAACTTTTGCTGTTTCAATACGACAAGCAATAATAAATTATAGTTACAGCTCTTCCTTTACACCTAATGACCTACCACATACAATATTTAAATTACCATTTCTACAACGCAATGCGTCTATAAAAGCTTTTTCCTGCTTTTGATTTTTTAATATTATGCAATATGTAAGCTGATACATACTGCCCAAATTGGTTGTTTTTACAGTCTCTAAATCTGCCAAGGTTGTATATTCAGCGAAAACATCATCAAAAATATCTGTATAATCTAAATCCTCGGGAATAGTTATTTTCAGTTCCTTTTCTCCTTGATGTTTTTCTGCAAAGTGTGTCTTTGATAAAACCAAATATACTGCACACACTATCACAGTTATAACTGCAGCAAACACAATTTGCCCCATACCAACAGCAAGACCTACCGCCATAGCAAAAAATATAACGCATATATCCTTTGATTTACCAGGAACCGAACGAAAACGAACAAGGCTAAATGCACCTAATATGGCAACACCTGTGCCTAGGTTACCGTTAACCATCATAATAACCACCTGTACAATAACCGGCAAAACTACTAAGGACACAGCAAAGCTTTTAGAATATTTGCCACTAAGCATATATGTGACGGAAATCAAAAAGCCTAACAATAAGGCTGAGCCTATACAAATAAGTGCTGTTGAATATGATAGATTAGTTGTAGAATCTGTTAAGAGGCTTGAAAACATTGTCTACACTCCTTTTTATTAATTGTTTTTTTAACATCTTGGTTGGCTATACTCTTAGAATATATACTGCCATACTTTGAAAATGAAGTTGGATAGATTAAATACTCTGATAAAATATTTGTTAACCATAACGGAAACGCAGTGCTTGTTTTCAGCTCAATTAAATACTGGTCATCATTTAACAAAGCCGTACCATAATCACCTGCACCCAAGTCAACCATTTGTTGTCTGCTGCGGATATTATGGTCAACGGTAATACGCAGCTGGGGGTCATCCTTACCTGAAAAAGCTTGTCTGTCATAAGCTAGGTAAAGCTTTGGTTCAGGTTTATAGTGATTAATGAAGTAATCAATTTCCCTCAAAATCTGACAATCATTGTTGGGCTTTATGCCATCATTTAAGTACAGTCTGGCCTCGTCCAGCGTCATTGTTATACGCCTTTTGTAAACAACCCCTTTATATTTTTTCTTAATTTCTAAGAACACCTTGTTATCACCCTTTGGCACACCATAGCTTCTTAAACGAAGCTTTTCTTTATATACGGGCTTATCAATAGATGTCCTGATAAGGTCATAATGCTCTGTGTCAAAGTAAATATTACACACTGTGTACTGACCATATAGATCATTATTAACATAAGGCTCTATGGCCTGTAAAAAAGTGTCAATTTGATATTGGTCTACTAAATATTTCTTTTCCACTCTTTTAAATACAAATGCTGTACCCATATCAGTACCTCCTTTATTAATCTGTTATTAGTATAACTGTGGTGATTGTATTCTAATTGACAATAAGTTGAAGATTAAGTGAACATATTTGATTAAATTGTAAACAAAAGCTGTGTACGAAAATAAAAAACTATCCCATAATCAGGCAAAATGTGATATAATTTACCCATTAGTTTGAAAGGAAGATAAAAATGGATAAATGCAAAATAGAAAGAATAAACCAACTGGCGAAAAAGAAAAAAGCTGATGGCTTAACACAGCCAGAGCAAATGGAGCAAAAACAATTATATAAAGAATATCTAGCAGATATAAAGGCCAACGTAACCAGCCAGATGAACAGTATGGTTATTGAAAAGCCAGACGGCACAACGGTGGCAGTAAAGGATATGAAAAAGGGCAATAATAACAACTAAGAGGTCGCTATGGAACGTTATGAGGAAATAGAAAAAAGCTTAATAAAAAAATATCGCAAATCTATATGGAATCGCTTTATTATGGGCATGAAGGAATATCAAATGGTAAACGAGGGTGACCGTATAGCTGTATGTATATCCGGTGGTAAGGATTCAATGATTTTGGCAAAGTGCTTACAACACCTACAGGCGTATAGTCAGGTGCATTTTGATTTAGAGTATATCGTTATGGACCCTGGGTACAACCAGCTGAATAGAAAAAAAATAGAGGAAAACGCTAAGCTTTTGAACATACCAGTCAAAATATTTCACACAGACATATTTAACACTGTTCATAATATGGGTGGCAGCCCCTGTTATGTATGTGCCAGAATGCGTCGAGGACATCTGTATAAAAATGCACAGCTGCTAGGCTGCAATAAAATAGCCCTAGGGCATCATTTTGACGATGTTATTGAAACTATATTAATGGGAATGTTATACGGTGGTCAGGTGCAGACAATGATGCCCAAGCTACACAGCACAAACTACCAAGGTATGGAGCTTATACGTCCATTATATATGGTAAAGGAGCAGGACATAATTAGCTGGGTGAATTACAACAGCCTAGAGTTTATCCAATGTGCCTGTCGTTTCACAGAAATGTACGAAAAGGAGCATAATGCCCATGACGTGCTAACCTCTAAACGTGCAGAGATGAAGGAAATGATAAAAAATTTTCGAACTATCAACCCTAACATAGAGCATAATATTTTTAATAGTGTGTGTAATGTAAACTTAGACACCATAATAAGCTACCACAAGGGTGATGAATATCACAGCTTTATTGATGAATATTAAATTGAAAAAACTCCGCAGTGATAGTTCTGCGGAGTTTTTTCTAATAAAAATATATTAAAGAAGAAAAAGAGAAAAGCAAAAATAAATTGTTAAAAGCACAGTTAAATAAAACCAGCTTTGTTATAGTTCCTATTAACTGTGTTTTCTTATTTGACTGTTTATAGTATATATGATTAATGTGAACATTATGAGAACATCTGTGAAATAATATGTGAATGTTGTAGAATATTTAATTATCGTAAGACAATATAACAAATTTTTGTAGGATATTTTACAAATTGTTATACAATAGTCATATACAGTTAACAATTACACTATATAATATCTGTAAGATTATCATTTTTTGGAAAGTGAGTATAGGATCAATTATGAGTATAAACAATAAAGCCAGCGATATGGTAGCTGTTTTAAAAGAATATGATAACTTTATCAGGCCATATCACGATGCCATTAACGAGGTAGTTTTACGTTTACAGGCTTTGAACAAGGATTATAAGATCAAAAGCAACCATAACCCTATTCATCAAATACAGCACCGTGTAAAAAGCTTGGACAGCATTGTTAAAAAACTGGATAAACGTGGATATTCCACTGATTTGGAATGTGCAAAGGAATATTTAACAGACATATCTGGCGTTCGTGTTATATGCTACTACAACCAAGATGTTTACACCGTAGCAAAGGCGTTAAAAAAATGGAAGGACATGGAGGTGGTGCGTGAGTCCGATTATATACAAGAACCAAAACGTAACGGCTACCGAAGCCTACATATGATTATTGTTGTACCTGTTCACTACATCGACAGCACCGAGTATTACCCTGTGGAAATTCAGCTGCGAACCATGACAATGGATTGTTGGGCAAGCATTGAGCATCAGCTGCATTATAAATCCATTGCTAACACCTCGGGTATTACAGACGAGCTAAAACAGCATGCTGATAACCTGCACATGATAGGCTTGCAGATGGAAGCATTGTACGAACATTATTTAAAAGGTAAAAATATCGATTTTAGCCGTTCAACAAAAAAGGTACAAATGCCAGCCGAAAATGATGCAGACGCAATTAACAGAATAGCTCAGCAAATTCGTCAGGATATCGAAAACGACACCACCCATTTAGAGGCAACAGGTATAAAATCTAATGACAATAGACACTCCGAAGATTCAGAAAGCACCAGTGCAGACAATAAGAACGAAGCCCTTAAAAATACGTCTGATGATATTATACAAAACCATGACACATCACAAACAGGAGTAACAAACAAATTATAATTTTTTTAACACAAACGGTCAGGCAGCCTAAGGCTGCCTGACCGTTTGTCTGTGTATTATTATGGTGATTTCAATTTATCACTAGACACATCGCCAATAGCTGAATTAGGTTTTTCACTGCTGCACAGAGAGAATAAATCGCTACCGTTACTGTTAATAGCATCACCCTTTATATCCTCGCTGGAGCTACTCTCCTTAGCAACAACCACACCACCCTTTGAATTATCCCAAAAGAATGTCCATGTATCATTGTGATATGTTATATTTTTAAAAACATTATCAATGCCATTGGCTGTGGATACCTCTTGCAGGGTTACCGTATCTGGGGTGGCAGCACCATAATCAAATGTATATGTATCCTGATTATTAACAACTATATCTGCCTGTGCTTTTTTTATAGCATATTCTAAGGTTTGTGCATTGGCAAGTGATGTGTTTTTTTGAGATGTATTTATAATACCACTGATAACAGGTATAGCAATAGCGGATAATATTGCTAATATTGCTATAACAACAACTAATTCCACAAGGGTAAAGCCAACCTTGTTACATAATATCTTTTTTTGATTTTTAACTGATTTTTCAAACATAATATCGTACTCTCTCTAAAAATTTAATAGCTTATAACAAAGAAGTAAAAATGTTACGAAAACATTTACAATATATTAAGTATATATTAACAGTTTGTTAAAATCAAGTTTTTTCCCTAATAAAACGCAAAAATTCTTTAAATATGTGTTTATTTTTCTGATTATTTCTTTATGCGAATTTTTAGCTAATAAATTACTCAGTTCAGCACTTTTATTCCTAATAACATTAGTCCACCGAATCTATCACCTAATGGGTGGGTCTGGTTCTAACTATTAAGTTTTTGTTAAGAAAAAAACAAATGGTCTGCCAATATCTTTGTACCTATGGCTATTAGCACTATACCTCCTATTAGGGTAGCCTGCTTAGAAATAATATTGCCAAAGGCTTTACCTAAATACACACCAGCCAGAGATATAACAAATGTTATGACACCTATCATAGTAACAGCTATCATCATTGTAGTAAAGGTGTTAGCACCCACAGCAGATGGCAGGATAATACCAGTTGCTAAGGCATCAATACTAGTAGCCACAGCCAGTAAAATAATAGTTTTAGTGGTAATAGGGTCACGCTGCGACTCCTTATTGTTTTCTCTGCGTTCCTTTATGTAATCTATAATCATTTTACCGCCGATAAAAAGCAACAGCACAAACGCTACCCAATGGTCAACGTTTTGAATAATACCCTCCCCTGCCTTACCAATAAGCCAGCCGATAACAGGCATACCCAGCTGAAAAGCTCCAAAGAAAAAAGCTATTTTGACCCCATGACTCACCTTTAAATTTTTAGTCAACGCACCATTTGTCACCGATACGGCAAAAGCATCCATAGCAAGCCCAATAGCTATACCTATAATTGATACATAATCCACCCGATTATTCAACCCTTTCAAAATTGTTCTGTAACATTATGTTTATGCGGTTACACCTCTATAATATCATTCATGGCAAAGGAATAAATAACGCACTGCTTAACAGCCATTCCTGTGCTTTGTTCCATTGCTATTTTATACAGGTTCAGCTGTTTTTTGTACCTAGATGCCAATATATTCATATCGTCAACCTTATCTGTTTTGTAATCAACTATAACAAGCTGATCATCCTCTACAAAGGCACAATCCACCGCACCCTGCATTATAATTTTTTCCTGACTATTCCACAAGCTGTCTTCTATAATATCGCAATCAACCTTGACTGTAAACTGATATTCACGAAAAGTTTTGGCAGAGCTTAAATACCTCTTCATAATACTGCTGTTTAAACAACAATGTATTTTTTCTATGTCTATTACCTGTGACTCTGCATTTGAAATATAACCACAGCTTCTTAAACGCTCTACCTCTGCCTGTGGTGATTTAAACGCTTGCCTGTAGTCGGCATATTGCATAAAAGCATGAATTGCTGTACCCTTCTGTGCTGGTGACAAATCCTCATTAAGCAAAAAGCTTGGGTGTGCCATAGCTGTTAGATTATCCTCTGCGCTGTCATGTGCCACCTGTGACACTGATACCTTTGTTGGTAGGTTTACAATATCCTCATACGGGTAAACAGCATTAAACCGCTGTTTTAGCTGCTCTATATCAACGGTGGCAGGTAAAATAGCCTCTGCCTGCTCATCAACTAATTTTTCATCTGTATTTCTATTGCTGTCAAACACCTGTATATCCCACAATGCCTCGTTATCACAGGCAGGTATAATATCTATGCCTGCCATATTTCTAAGCTGCTGTCCGCTTGGGTGAGTTAACGCACACAGTGTTATCCAATTTGACATACACTCAGCCCTTCGTACGATGTAGGGTGAAATACTGTCATTAACCGTAACCCTTGCCCCCTGTGTTGCAACATACTTTTCACAATCCTTGTGTGATGAAATCATATAAAGCTTTTCTCTGGCTCTGGTCATCGCAACATATAAAACACGCAGCTCCTCTGACTTACCCTGTCTTTCAAGCTCTAGGCTGACAGCATTTCGTGGCATTGTATTGTAACGCACCATCTCCCCCGGGACCTTGTAACGCAGCCCTAATCCTAAATCTCTATGCAGTAATGCTTCATCACGCTTATCGTTGTTAAAGCTACGTGACATAGTGGCTATAAAGCATATAGGAAATTCTAATCCTTTTGAACGGTGGATAGACATAACCCTAACGGCGTTTGGCTCTTTGGCTGAGCTGGAGGAGGACAAATCTCCACCCTGCTCCTCTAAACGGTTAATAAATCTTACAAATCCACATAAGCCTTTATAGCCACACTGCTCATATGTTTTAGCGTGCTCCTGCAACAACCGCAGGTTGTTAACTGCTGTAACACCATTGTCTGTGCTGGCAGATATTTCCATATAACCTGTTTTACTGTATATAACATTTATTAAGCTATCTGTTGGATTACAGGCTGCCACCTGACGGTAGAATTCCATATCCGCCAAAAAACCTTTTGCCTTTTCGTTACCTTTATCAGCTGAATTTTTCACAGCTAAATACAAGCCTTCACCTGTTGATAGTATGCGTATATCTGCCATATCATCCGCTGTAAAGCCATATATGGGACTCATCAGCACAGTCAGCAGCGGTATATCCTGTATTGGATTGTCAATTATTTTCAGCATTGACACCATAACGGCTATTTCCTGTGACAGCAGGAAGCTGTTGCAGGTATCAGAATTTGCCGGTATGCCCATATTGTTAAGCTCATTTACAAAGGCTCCTGCGTGGGCATTGGCATTTCTAAGCAAAATGGCACAATCACTGTATTGTGCGGGTCTACCGCCATCGCCGTCTGTCACCATATAGTTACCCACTAAATCCTTTATTATTTTACCTATATGGCGTGACTCCAATATATCCATATTGCTCTCATCCTCTGTGCCTAGGTTTAGCAAATGAAAGGCAACATCGGGGGTATCAGACATAGGGTAGCTAGCACCACACACCAGTTTTTCTTCATCTGTGTACTGCATATCACCTACGTCCTTGCTCATAAGTCTTTTAAACACAAAGTTTACTCCGCTAGTAACACCGTTACGGCTGCGAAAGTTTTTATCAAGTATAATTTTGGCAGGATAGTTATCCTGTGCAGGAATATACAGTGGATATGAAGCTTTTCTACGCAAAAATATCTCTGGCATAGCCTGACGAAAGCTGTATATGCTTTGCTTTACATCACCTACCACAAACAGCTTTTTACCACCATCGCTAACACCATTAAAAATAGTTTCCTGTACCTCGTTAGCATCCTGATATTCATCCACCATCACCTCATCAAATCGTGCGGAAATATCATGTGCCTGTTGTGTATATTCATACCCGTCCTCTGTATTTGTTACCAAAACCTGTAGGGTTAAATGCTCTAAATCACTAAAATCCAATATATTTTTTTCCTTTTTCAGCTTTGAATACTCCTGTCCAAATAATTGCACAGTTTTGAAAAGCTGATGAACTATAGGTGATAGAGCATAAATTTCATTCCTGCACTTTTCCTCATCCTTGTTAAAGTACTTAAGCAAGGATGTTAATGTGCTTTTCATCTCATTACGGTTGTTTTGTATAAATATTTTACCGCTATGCTCCGAATAACCCCTTAATACAGGAAAACGCCTGCCAAAATCAAAATTCTTTAGCTTGTCCTTAATAGCGTTCCAATCCCCTGTATCGTAAATGCTGTCCAGCTGTTTTAAATACTCATTGTCATATTCTAATAAATCCCCTAGCTTTTCTCCCAGCTCTGTACAGGATGAAAAGCAGGTTAGGGATTGGTCGCACATACTTCTGCAAAAATCTAGAGCGTTTCTGCAAAAGCTCATTATAACCATCCCCCATTGTGTATCCGATATACCACAGTCAAAGTCATACATTTGTTCCTTTTCTAAAAGCCATTTATCTGGAAAGGGGTGCGAGCAAAGGAACTCATACAGCTTTAAAATAGTAAAGGTAAGATTTTTATCACTTTTAGATGTAGAAAAGGCCTCTGTAAACCTAGAGAACTGACTATCCTGTTCGTTATACAGCTGTTCTAAAGCATTGTTTAAAGCATCATTTTTTAATAAGCTAAGCTCTGTATCATCTGCTAAGCGAAAGCTTGAAGACACCTCTAATGAATAAAAGTTTTCCTTTACCACCTCATTGCAAAAGCTATGTATAGTTGAAATATTAGCATTATTTAAAAGCAAAAGCTGTCTTTGCAGGTGGGCGTTAAATGGGTCATCATGTATAAGCTGATTTAACCTGCTGTATATACGCTCCCTCATCTCGGCGGCAGCGGCCCTTGTATATGTGACCACTAGAAGCTTATCCGCATCTGTAGGATTAACTGCATCAGTTAGGCGTTCCATCACACGCTGTACCAAAACCGCCGTTTTTCCGGAACCTGCCGCCGCTGATACCAGCACAGCACCACGGCGAGCATCAATTGCGTTTTGCTGGCTGTCTGTCCATTTTTTAACTGCCATAATTACTGTACCTCCTCTGTTGGTGCTTGAAATGCCGAAGAGCTTTTAACTATATTACGGCACTCCATACCCTCTTTGTATCCACAAATGCTAAGATATGGACAATATGCACAGGCATCATATGTACCCTTGGCAGGTACTGCATTAACCCTGCCCTGTAATAACGATGTAGCCATATTGCCTATAAGGTAGTCTATTTTATCAAAAATATACTGCATCTGTGTTTGGGATACAGTGTACTGAGCGCCCTTACTAATTTTTATAACAGGTGACTGTGGCGGTTCATCCTTTTTAGCTTTTTTAGGTTTTTCTTCCTTTAGTATAACTGGTATATATACGCCGTTACCATCCTGCTCCATAGCTTTAATAATATCAATGTCCTTTAAAATCAAGCCATTCATACGATATTCTTTATTTTGCAGGGTATCTATCTCGTCCTGTGCAGCAACGTTATCCAAATTAACGTAGGCATCACCTGAGGGCATATATAATACACCTGCTGGAACAATAGGAAGTGAATATTTTTTACCACCATTTTTTACAATAGCCGATAGGTAAATAAGCATTTGCAGATTAAGTCCAAACATAACGTCAGACAACACAAACTTTTTAGCACCAGTTTTGTAGTCAACTATTCTAATATACGATGTATTTTGCTCCTTATATATGTCTACCCTATCCACCGAACCCTGTACTATAACATTGATGTTATCATCAGCCTGTACATGATAACCGTCAATACCCTGATCCTCCCATGTGCTGCCGCCTATTTTAAGCTCAAAATCAACAGGCTTAAACATACTTTGGGACAGCTCCTGTATTATATGCTTTACCACAGTTACAGCTGTAGCTTTTATGCGGTCAAGCCCCTGTAAATATCTAACGGTTTTATCATCCTTACCCCCTAAATGATGATTCAGATATATTTCCATTTCATTGTATATTATGGTGTTAATTTCTGTGTCAGACATTTGTTCTAAAGCCTCTATAGGTGTCTGTAAAATCCTCTCTAAAATATAATGTATTAAGCTGCCGTATTCAGCGGAATCTATTTGTGCCTTTTTTCGTTCCTTAGCTTTTAAGCCATAACGGCAAAAATACTGAAAACTGCACAAATAAAATTTTTCCACCTGAGAGGCAGACAACCGCATATTTTCACCAAACAGCTTTTTAGCCAGCTGTTTGTTTTCTATGCTCATAGGCTTGTTAGCCAGTAAAGCTTCCAAAGCCTTTATTCTGTGGTTGTATTTTGGTATTTCTATAAAATAGTCACGCAGGTTTCTAGCGTCTGCTGAGTTAGCCTTCCAATTTTTAGCTGCTAACTCAAAGGCTTGTGGCTGTGACCACAGATTAGCATAAGGATTTTCCTTCTTGGCATATATTAGATTAGCCTGTGGCAAAATGTTAATTACCTCATTTATTATAGGCGATGGTGTTTTTAACTCGCCTAATAAAGTAGCCTCATAACAGGTAACATATAGCCGTTGTGATGGAGCAGATACAGCACTGTATGCAAAGAACTGTTCCTTAGCGGACAAATCCTCCAAGGAATCATACATGGGTAAATCACATAAAATAAGGTTTCTACGTTCTATGTCATTAAAAATTCCACCTGCCCTTGGTACAGCTGGAAACTCTCCATCGTTAGCACCTATTACAAATACCGCTTTTGGTGAATTTAAACGCACCCTATCCGCTGTACCTATTATTACTTGGTCTGAACCTCGTGGTATAAAGGATATTGTTTCATTGTCAAGGACAATGTTAAGTAAATCACTGTAACGCTTAGAGGAAATGTATGTGTCCTGTAGGATTATTGCAGTTTCATCCAACGCATTTATAAATATATCCCATATGCGTATTAAATCCTTTGCCTGCTGTATTTCATCCTTAGTGTGAAGCGTCACTGCCTGTTCCTTTATTATTTTTTCAACATTAAACGCCTGTATTAATTTATATACTGCTAGGGAAATTTCCTTGCCTGTTTTATCCGTAATTGAAAGCTTAAAATCTATCAAAGGGATTATTATTTGTTGTCGTAGCTTCTCCAGTTTTTCCAACAGCTGTGTATCTGACGGTGAAAACTTGTCCACATAGCCCTGTGGATTAGCAGTAAATGTATTTTTAAATTGACTACCACTAATATTCCATATATAGCAGTAATTTTCCAGATGTGCAATATCATCAGTACAAATACCCATCAAACCAGTTTTTAGAAATCTAAAAATAGACTCTGAGGAAAAGCTGGTATGTATCACCTCGAAAGCAGCCGTCACCATAGTAATAAGCGGTTTAGAAATAATATCCTGCGGTTTATCCATAAAATATCCTATATCAAACTTATTAAATATAGTGTCTAAGATACCACGATAACCCTCCAGTGAACGAGCAATAACAGCAATATCCCTATACCTATAATCTTCTAAAATGGCAAGACGCTTTATTTCACCAGCCACATATTCACATTCGCTGTAAATATCTGTACCACAGTACAGTGAAACGTTATCAGCACTTTCATCTAATTTTACTGCATCGGCTCTAAATATATTACTTTCTAATGCCTGCAGTGATGGTACAGCTGTACGTTTATTACCAGTAATGTATAAGGGTGGAAGCACCTTTACGCCAGCTTTTTTGGCTAACAGCGACACAACCTTTTTTGTGTTGTTTGTGGTTGTAAAGCGGCGACTTTTTTGTGCGTATTCCTGTTGGTCAGTTGTAATAGTCATGTAACACTCTTGACACTGCTGTATTAAAAGTGATAACAGCCTTTGCTCTGCCACTGTAAAGCCACTAAATGAATCTATGGCTATGGTATAATCCTGAAACACTGGATTCTCCAGTAATGCATCGTAAAGCTTTGATAGGTTATCCAAAGGGTCTATATAGCTTTTGGATAAAATTGAGTTATATATGTCGGTAATAAGAGCGGTTTCGTTTAGCTTTTGCTGTAATGTTGTATTTTTTAACCGTGCAGCCGTTTGACGCAGCGTATCAGTAGATATACAGCACATTTTAAATTCCTTTACCGCTGTTAACATAAGCTTCGCAAGCTCTGGTCTGTTAACCTGTTTTTTGTATAGCTCCAAATTATCCTGAGCCTGCTCTATTGCCAAGCTCATAATGATACTTCTGCCACCATCGTCTATAGCTCTGCCTGACAATCCACCTATCTGTCTAAATACAAAATCTACCATTCTGCTAAAGCTAAGAACCTGTATTTTTCTGCTGTTTATCCCGCCTAGCATATCTAAAAAGGTTTTTTCAGTTTCAAATGATAGCTGTTCTGGAACTATCATTAATAGCTTTTCTTCCCTATTTATAACTTTTTTAGCTAACATATCGTACACATATTGAGTTTTTCCGCTGCCGCTTCTACCCATTATAAACTGTAACATACTTACACCACTTCTTAATTTATTTTCTAAAAATAGCTTGCAATAATTATACCATATTTGGTGTACAAAAAGCAGTACAGTTTATTATTAAATCCTTCATCTGCACTAGGTTCAGATGAAGCTACTATTATAAAAACCTAAAGAAAGCCACCGCCATGGATTTAACTATAAACGGCGGAGTACATATTATACTAAAAATCTGTAAATAAGTTTATGCCTGTGGCTAATTGATGATGTTTTCATATTCACCAAATATCCATATATGGTGAGTATCATTTGACGACACAGACCCCATTTCGTAGTTATGCGTCTAATACTGGATTTCTTCACAAATATGTGCTATAATTTTATATAAAAAATAGCCCATTCCTGTTATCCTGTTACATCCGTTTCAGCGTATAACAGGGAGCTAATTTATATTTGGTCAATAAGAGAGGTGGCATTATGAGTGCTATAAAATAGTTATTATTTGACTGGGGTGATACACTTATGTTTGACAATCCCAAATATAAAGGTGAAATGTATCAGTGGTCGGAGATAACTTTAATGCCCGGTGTTGTCGAAACGTTACCTATGTTAGCAAAAAAGTATCAATGTGCTGTAGTTTCAAATGCATTGGATTCAAATGCGGAAACCATGAAAAAAGCTTTTGAAAGAATGGGCATTGATCATTATTTTAAATTGTTCATTACATCAAAAGAAATAGGGTATAAGAAACCGGACGAGAGATTTTTTACTTACATTGCAAATTTATTGAATATGCCACCAGAGATGTTGTGTATGGTGGGCAACGATTATGATAAAGATATTGTTACTCCTAAAAAATTAGGAATGAGCACAATTCTTATTACATCAGTAATTGGTAAATATTATCTGTCTGATAAAACTGTTGATAGTTTCTCACTATTAAGGGATATTTTAACATAATGTTTGTTACTAAATAAATCTTCTTTAACAAATGAGTAGTAAGTTATCCGAGCTTGCACAAGCCCTATAAGGACATAATGAAGACCAGCCATCTCA
>DGFJ01000028.1 GCA_002391625.1 Ruminococcaceae bacterium UBA3903
GTTCTTAAAAGAAATGCATACGGTTATCATAATTTTAAACGTTTTCGTAATCGTATTTTACATATGTTTTCTCATCAAAAGACCAATATACTTAAACAAGCGACAGCTTAACGCCATCGCTTGTTTTACTTCTTATTTTATTGGGTTACCCCAACTATTGACAGAGAGCCTAAATAACTTTATAAATTAAAAAGCTGCACCCCTTGATTTGTTTTAAAGGGGTGCAGCTTTTTTAGTACCCAGTATGGGTGCAGTATTAACAGTGGGGGTTAAAGAGTTCCTAGGATGCCCAAATAGTGGGGGGAAAGATATGACCTTTTATGATTTTAAATATAATAATTAATTCATTAAATCACAAACCATATCACAATAAGATACAGTGTTTTCGATTGGGAAGCCTGCAATTAGCATAGCTTGGTCAAATAAAATGTTAACGTATTTTGTTGCCTTATCCTTATCGTTTTCGTAGGCGTTTTTTAAAGCAAGGAAAACCTTGTGGTCACCGTTAAGCTCTAATACCTTGGCAGCCTTTGGCTTTGGCTGGTCACCTGGCAGAGATGCAAAATACTTTTCCATATCCAGCGTTAGCTGGCCGTCGGCAGACAAGCAGATAGGATGGCTTTTTAGCTTATGGGAAATGACAACCTTTGAGGCTCTGCCACCTAATGCTCCTTGCAGAAAATCAAGCATTTCCTTGTTTTCTTCAGCTTGCTTTTCTACTTTCTCTTTTTCTTCCTCGTTCTCTAGCTGGGCGTCCTCTGCGGTAATTGACTTAAACTCTTTTTCATCAAAAGCACCAAGCATTTGAACAACAAATTCGTCAGCCTCATCTGTGAAATACAGCATTTCGTAACCCTTGTCCCTGCAAAGCTCAGCTTGTGGCAACGCAGAAATTTGTTCCGTGCTTTCGCCACAGGCATAATAAATAAACTTTTGCTGTTCACGCATACGAGAAATATAGTCAGATAGCGTGGTGTATTTGTCACTGGCTGAGCTGCTAAATACTAACAAATCCTTTAAAGCGTCCTTGTTCATACCGTAGTCACTAACAATACCGTATTTTATTTGTAAACCAAAGTTTTTCCAGAAGGTTGAATATTTTTCAAAGTCATTTTTCATTAGCTTAGCAAGCTCTGATTTAATCTTCTTCTCTATGTTTTTAGAAATAATTTTAAGCTGTCTGTCATGCTGTAATAGTTCTCTGGAGATGTTCAGTGATAAGTCCTGTGAATCTACTATACCCTTTACAAAACGGAAATAGTCGGGTAACAGCTGTTCACACCTGTCCATTATCATTACACCGTTAGAATATAGCTGTAATCCCTTTTCAAAATCCTTTGTGTAATAGCCATATGGCAGGGCGCTGGGTATATACATCAAAGCTTTATATGAAACCATACCGTCAGCACTGACATGGATTGTTACCAGTGGGTCGCTCATATCTGTAAATTTCTCTTTGTAGTAGTCGTTAAACTCTTGGTCGGATACCTCGCTTTTTGCACGACGCCAAATAGGAACCATGCTGTTTAAGGTTTGTATTTCGCTAACTGTTTCATACTTTGGTTCTTCACCCTCTGGTGCGGTGTTTTCAGATTTTTCAATTTCCATCTTTATTGGATAATGAATATAATCGGAATATTTCTTAACCAATGACATTATTTTGTATTGCTCCAAATATTCAGAGTATTTCTCTTCGTCAGCATCGCTCTTTATGTGCATAATAATTTGTGTGCCTGCTGTGTCTTTGTCGCACTCTTCTATTGTATATCCCTCAGCACCTGTTGAGTTCCATTTATATGCGGTGTCACTGTTGTATTTTTTTGTGATTACAGTTACCTCGTCAGCTACCATAAAGGCAGAATAAAAGCCCACACCAAACTGACCTATAATGTCTGTCTTTTCGTCCTGTGGCATATCTTTTTTAAACTGGAAAGAACCACTTTTAGCGATAGTACCTAAATTGTCCTCTAGCTCCTCCTGTGACATACCAATGCCATTATCAGAAATCGTTAATGTGCGATTATCCTTGTCAGCTGCAATTGTAATAGCAAAGTCGGAGGCCTGCGGAGCATTTTCATCTGTAAGAGAAATAAAGTGAAGCTTGTCAATAGCATCACTGGCATTTGAGATAATCTCTCTTAAAAAAATCTCCTTGTGTGTGTAAATTGAGTTGATCATCAGGTCAAGTAACCTTTTTGATTCTGCCTTAAAGTCTTTTTTTGCCATAATAATCATTTCCTTTCAAAAATTTACATAGAAAAGGAATTCGTTTGACATATAAAGTGCAAACGAACGCCTTTAGTTAATATGATTGTTTTTTACATATAAATTTCACTTAAATTTTTTCTGGTTGAGGATATAATTCACCAAAGGTATCAACTGTTATATTTTTTATAACCTGTGGGTCCAGTGGCTTGTCGTTATAGTCTGTATCGCATTCAGCTATAGTATTTACTATATCCATACCCTCAGTTACTTTACCAAATGCAGCATAAGCACCGTCAAGATGTGGTGAGCTTTTGTGCATAACAAAGAACTGTGAGCCGGCAGAGTTAGGGTTGTTAGCCCTTGCCATAGATAACACACCTTCAGTGTGCTTTAAGTCGTTTTTAAAACCATTTTGAGAAAATTCACCCTTGATAGAGTAATCTGGACCACCACATCCAGTGCCGTCAGGACAGCCACCCTGCAGCATAAAGCCATGGATAACTCTGTGGAATGTTAAGCCGTTGTAAAAGCCAGAATTAATAAGGCTAATAAAATTGTTGACGGTGTTAGGTGCGATTTCTGGATACAGCTCGCCCTTCATAACATCACCGTTTTCCATAGTAATTGTAAATTCAGGATTTTTGCTCATAGAAAATACCCCTTTTCTCTGTTATATTGTGGTATTTATTGTACACTAAAAATGTTAAAAAATTATGAATTGATAATAATAAATCACACGGCAACCATCCAAATATAAACGTAAAATAGTTTTTGTCCATAATTTGATATAAATCATAGGTATTTATTTTATATTTAGACAAATCACAATAAAACTATACCATAATAGCAACAAGCACATAATTTTAAAATTTTAAATTGTCTATTACGACAAAACACATAGAGCTTTAAAAAAATAATATATGAAGTCCGCCTGTAAGCGTTAGCATAGGTGGTAGGATTATATCACATATAAAGGAAACTATGTCCGTCGCCTTATTAATATTGGTATATCTAGAAAAATAATAAATTAAAGTCAGGTGATAGATTAATTACTATCATCGGACCTTTAAAAAAGTTTTAAATGAATATTTTAATGATGTAAAAAAAGCAAATGATGTAAAAAAAAGCAAAGGTCAGCAAGAAAAAAAGCTTTTACTTTTCTACGCTGACACATCTAAATTAAATATATCTATTCTTCCTCTGTCCCTGTTTGCTGTGGAGAAGGTGGGGTGTAGGTGGCTCTTTTAATATGCACACCGTCAAATTTCAGCTTAAATGTAATTCTGCCATAGAAGTCACAATTACATTTGTTACAGTGAAACCTGCTGCGAAAGCTTTTGTTTTTTATAATCCATGGCTCTGCAGTAGTTACAAGACTGCCACATTTGTCGCACAATACATACATCTGCTCTTTATCCAGCATAGGGTTATCAATGTCTGTGATGGCCACATTTTTAAAGCCAATTCTATCGTAAAAATGGGTATCTGCCTTTCGGATATATTGGCTTATCTTATCCTTATCATACAGCTTTTTAAAGCATTTATAGGATAATATACTGTCATCTAAGGCTCGGTGCAGACTGTCCTCACCGTATTCTACACCTAATAACTGTGCAGCGGTTTCTAAGCCCATTTGCTTGCCTGGGTCTGACATTTTCATTGTGTTTTGACAATAGACCTGCAGGTCTATATAATCCGTCAAAAAACCAAGCCTTTTATTGTGTAGGTAGTAGTCGTTATTATCCATCATTGTGGAAATATCAGTAGTACCCCAGGTCATAACAACGCAATCCTGTGCAAACTTCTTAAACAGTCCCATAGTGTGAGTATAGGTGTTGTTAGATGTGCTTAGTTCATCGTTACTGATATGGGTTAACTCTACCACCCGACCACTTATTTTTTTACCAATTTGAGGCTTAACCAGCATAGAAAAGGTGTCCACTATTTCTATGCTGTCGTTAACCTTAACGGCACCCACCTCAATAATTTCATTTATATACTTTTTCTTTTTTTTGCTATAAGCACCGTTCCATTCAAGGTCAAGAATAACATACTGCATAGGTAAATCGTCCTTAAAATATTGTGGAATTAAGACTTCTTGTTTTGCTGTTTCATCCTTTGTTCCTTGCTAAGTGTGCTTTTGCGTAAACGCACATTTAGAGGTGTTACCTCTACCAGCTCATCATCATTGATAAACTCCAATGATTGCTCTAGGCTTAAGGGTGAGCAAGGTGTTAGCTTTAGGGCATCGTCAGAGCCTGATGCTCGGGTATTGGTAATGTGCTTTTTCTTACATACGTTAACAGTCAAATCCTCAGCTTTTGGACTGGCACCTACTATCATACCCTCGTACACTGGTACACCAGGGCCTAGGAACAGTCTGCCACGTTCTTGAGCGGCAAACAAGCCATAGCCTGTTGTTTCACCAGTTTCATGAACAACTAATGAACCTTGATGCCTACAGATAATTTCACCCTTGTATGGCTCATAGCTGTCAAACACATGGTTCATAATGCCGTTACCGTTTGTATCTGTTAAAAACTCTGAACGATAACCCATCAATCCTCTGGCTGGAATTTTAAACTCTACATGAGTGATACCTGACTCTCTTGTACCCATATTAATAAGCTCAGCCTTACGGGAACCGATTTTTTCCATAACAGCACCAACGTATCTGTCTGGTACTTCAATTATTAATAGCTCAATAGGCTCGCAGGTAACATCATTTATTTTTTTCATAATTACTGTTGGCTTAGAAACCTGAAACTCATAATTTTGTCTGCGCATTGTTTCAATTAGAATAGATAGGTGAAGCTCACCTCTGCCTGATACCTTAAATGTATCTGCTGAATCTGTTTCCTCTACTCGCAGGGCTACGTTAGTTTCTACCTCTTTAAACAAACGGTCACGCAGATTTCTGGAGGTTACATACTTACCCTCTTTACCTGCAAAGGGGCTGTTGTTTACCATAAACATCATAGATACTGTAGGTTCGTCAATCTTTACAAATGGCAGTGCTTCTACGTGTTCAGGGTCACAGGCTGTTTCACCAATGTTCAGGTCTGTTATGCCGGACACACAAACTATATCGCCTAGTCTGCCTTCCTGTGTTTCTACTCTTTTTAATCCCTCATACTGGTACAGCTTAGCAATTTTAATGTTTTTTGTTCCACCGTCACGCTGACATAAAACGGCACTTTGACCCTGCTTTATACAGCCACGCTCTACTCTGCCAATACCAATTCTGCCGACATATTCATCATAATCAATGTTGGAAAACAATACCTGCATAGGACCGTCAAGGTCACCCTTAGGAGGGGCTATCTCACTAATAATAGCGTCTAACAGCGGTTTCATATCAGTACCATGTTCATGTGGGTTTAAAGAAGAATAGCCATCTCTGCCAGAAGCGTAAACTACAGGGAATTCCAGCTGGTCATCATCAGCACCCAGCTCAATAAATAAATCTAATACTTCGTCCACTACTTCTTCAGGACGAGCACCGGGTCTGTCAACCTTATTAACAACAACAACAGGCTTTTTGCCTAAGCCTAAAGCTTTTTTTAGAACAAATCTTGTTTGTGGCATGCAACCCTCGAAAGCATCAACCAGCAACAAAACGCCGTCAACCATCATTAGGATACGTTCTACCTCACCACCAAAGTCGGCATGACCAGGGGTGTCAACGATATTAATTTTTACACCGTTGTACATAACTGCTGTGGTTTTAGACAGGATTGTAATGCCTCTCTCACGCTCTAAATCGTTAGAGTCCATAACACGCTCCGCTACGGTTTCGTTATCACGGAATATACCGCTCTGACGCAGCATTTGGTCCACCAATGTTGTCTTACCATGGTCAACGTGGGCGATGATTGCAATATTTCTTAAGTCGTTTCTTTCAGCCATAAATAAATACCTCTTGTCACTTATCGTTTATATTCTTTTCAATCGTTAATTATAGCACAAGCCATACAATTTTACAAACTTTATTTTGTGTTTTCTGGCATATAAAGTGATTTTTCACTATTATCACATAAAATGAAACTTATTAACTGATAAATACATAAAACTTGACTTATACCACAAAAAATAATACAATTAGTGTGTTTATTAATTAGTATGGATAGTTAGAGATTTTTACCGATTCGTGAGGTGTAAAATGATAGAAAATATAAGGAAGAAAAGTATTGACTATATAAAGCTTTTCAAAAAGAACATACCAATTATTTTAGTGGCAATAGCCCTGTTTTGGGGAACAAAGCTTGTATTTGGTACAAATGTGGGTGCTGTTTCGGTACTGTTTTTGTTTACGATTAAAGACCTGTACAAAAAGCCCTTTGCATTTTTTAATTACATAAAATATATTGTGGTTTTATTGCTTACGGTGACGCTGGGGACGTTGGCGGTTATGAACTTTTTCTGTGCTGTGGGTATAAATCTGGTATATATGTTTGTGTTGGTGTACTTTTTTAGGGATGATTTTTTCACAAACAGATACTACCTATGGGGGCTGGAGCTTATATTGATGCAAATGAACTCTGGTTCATTTGCAATTTTGGGTGAGCGTTTATTTTCCGTGGCAATGTGTGGATTATTATGTGGTGTTTTTCTGTTTCTTACTTCAAAATTTATGAATTTACCAGAGCCAAATTCCGCTGTTGACCAAGGCTGTAAGCTAATATGCAAACAGCTGAATATGTTATCTGGTGATGATTTTGATAGAAAAAGCACATTAGATATGTTTACACTGGCAACGGATTTTTGCAAAGGTCAGTATAATACTATGGCTGCACAGGGTTATCTGCTGACAAATAAAGATAAGCAGGATGTCAGAGCTATGATAACAATGGAGGAATTTAGCAAGCTGATATATGATACAGCGGCTAATTTTCCCCAGCTGGATGAACATGACAGGGTGTATTTTAACAACCTACAGGAGATATTTATAATAAGTAAAAACAGAAAACGTTTAGCTATAGAGCTTGATTATTTTTGTGAAAACAATAAGCTGAAAAATGCTGTGGTAAACAACCTGTGGGAAAAATATATTAAGCAGCTGTCAGCGGCTTTAAAAACTAACGAGAAGGTTGTCATTGTTGGTGATGCTTTAAATGTGTTAAAGCTAAAGGTGAAGGATTTAATAAAAGGATTTAATTTTGCCAGCGTGCGTTTTAGAAAATCCTTGCAAACAGCTATTATTTTTACCATTGCTGCCGCTGCTGCATATGTAGTGCCTATTGATTATAGCTATTACCTGCCGTTGATGGCATTTACGTTATCTACCATTTACCCAAGATTTTCCTTTAAAATGTGTCTGCCACAGGTGGGGCTGGTACTGATTGGGTCCTTACTGTACATATTAACTATAGAGCTGCTGCCCTTAGATTACAGATTAATAGTGGCAGTTATTATAAGCTTTTGCGTGTTGGCTGTTACCAACAATACGTTGGTCCAGATGATTTTCGCAGCGGAGGCTGTGGTAATATCTGTGTTCCCAATTATCAGCGTAGAAACCTCTGTATTGCTTAGATTAATGTTTATGTGTGGCGGTTGTTTACTTGGTTTCCTATTGGTTCGCTGGATTGTGGCTACCAAAAAATATGATATATACCGTTTCACAGGCAATGACATTGTAACCTTTGATACTATGGTTTTAGATAAAATGAATAATATGGATTTAAGCAATGATAAGGATAGCTATCTTTATGAAATAATATTAATTCAGCATTTAATGATTGACAAAATTAATTACACACCTGACGATAAAAATGAATTAGACACACACAGATATTCCAAGCTACAGTCATATAACTGTAATTTTTTGCGGGAATTAACATATTCCTTGGTGGCAATAAGCTTTACAGAAATATCAAAAAATTGGCTTCAGCACTGTGAGGAACAGCTTCCTAAGCTAAGGGACAAGCTGGCAGGTATAAAATAAAACAAGCTACGCTATTTTAAAAGTCAATAATGCTGTGACCTTTACAGTGATGCCATCATCTTTAAAGTTATATAGGTGTAATTATACGGCAATAAAATATACAAAATAAAGCACAGATGTCATTGTAGCTCCTTGACATCTGTGCTTTTGTATTTGGTGTTTAATTATTTTCCTTAGGCTTAGGTGATTTGGTATATAGGCAAAGCAAGAAAGAACATATGCTGCCTAGACCTTTAATGCGGTTGAGGAAAACCGTTTTCTAAAGGCGGTCTAGAAATGAATTCCTGTGAAACATATTTAATTATAATTTATCTATTATTTATCGTTTGGCAACAGAGAATTACAACGTTGGGTTATCCAATCCTTAGCGTCGTCTAAACCATTTTGTGACAGCTCAAACTCTTTATAGATTGGTTCTTCGTTAATAACAGGTGCATTCCATGGATGCTGTAAATAGTAGCCTACACTTAGACAGCTGCTGTCATCATGACGTTTTATGACTATTTTATATACGAAGGTTGTTTTGTTAGTACAGCCTGTAAGCTGTTCTGTACCTGCAGAACCAGTGTAGAAATTGCCGTTTTGCAGTAAATCAAGTTTTGGAAAAGTAATATTATACATTAGAATTCCTCCAATATTGTTATAGCTTATTATAGTGAATTATGTAAAAAAATACAAGTAGATGGCTATATGTTTTTTTATACCTTGTTCAAAAACAAAAAAGGTTGCAGACATATTTAGAAAATTCACAAAGCCTAGCTGTTAATTCATCTATCACCAACTATATTCAATTCAGATTGGGGTCAAATTCCTTTATTTGAATACCGCCTGGTGTGCCGTTGCTGTATTCAAAGGAGAATACACAGCCGCATTCATTATAGGAAAAATAGTTTATTGCTCCATCACATTTAAGCTGTGTTAGTAATTTATTTATTATTTCCTTACGATTATCAATGCTAAGATTTTGAAAGCTGTTAGCTTCTGTTGCAATTTTTATTTGTTCGTCGACGTAGTATGGATTTGTATCTGGACTTTTGGTTTCCGTTGTCACACCTTTTGCTTCTGTTGTTACATATTCAGCTGCTGTTATCATACTGTCAGCTTTTGTTGATATGCCTTCTTTTGGGCTGCCACAGCCTGTAAACAGCAATATCAAAATAGATGCCGCAACAGCAGCGAATATAGCGTATCTTTTTATACCCATATTTCCCCCTTTAATTTTGCAAAATATTATAATCAAAAATATAGAGTAGTATTTAAAATAGCAAGATACATCCTTGCCAGTCTTTTTCCATATATTAAAACATGGCATTGTTACCGTCACAGCCCTCTATATTTTTACTACAGAATATCAAAAGCTACTATGTTTGTCAAACTAACAACAAATATTTAAGATAATAAAATCTGTAGCAAATTCTAATATAAGCGATAGTGTGAGCTTGCCAATTTTATCCTTAATTTTATTTATAGATTAATATAATAATTTTTATTTAACCTGATGAATTTTAAAGCTTTGTAACAAATAGTTTTTTGCACAAAATATCATGTCGTATTTTGTGGAAAATGCAAAATTAATATGATATAATGTAGCTGTTACAAGTAGTGATGCTACGATGTTGGAAAACTTACCAATTGTATGGGGGATATGACAGTGAAGTATAAATTAATAGCACTGGATTTGGACGGTACGCTGAATAATGATGAAAAAAAGATAACGCCTAAAACAAAGGAGGCGTTAATAAAGGTGCAGCAGCAGGGTGTTATAGTAGCCTTGGCATCTGGTAGACCAGCACCGGGTCTAAGCCGAGAATGTAAGGCTTTAGATTTACAAAATTATCATGGACTGTTATTATCCTATAATGGCGGCAAGGTGATAGATGCTACAACAGGAAGGGTGCTTTATGAAAAAAGTATACCAAATGAGTTAGCAGTTAAATATTTAAAAAACCTAGAGAAATTTCCAATAACACCTATTGTTGATAACGGCCAGTTCTATTACACAAAGGATAAGGATGGCTACAACGTTGAATTTGAATGTCAGCTAAACAATATGCCGATGAAAATGGTTGATAATCAGGCAGATGCAGTTGATTTTAACCCAGTAAAGGTTTTGGCGGCTGCACCTAATCAGATTTTAAAGCAGTATTATGATGACATTACAAGGGATTTTGTGAATGAATTTGAATTTATATATTCAGCACCATTCTATTTGGAAGCTAATATGAGGGGCGTTAGCAAGGCAGATTCATTACAGATGGTTTGTGATATTTTAGACATAGCTCCCAGTCAGGTCATGGCATTTGGAGATGCACAAAATGATTTATCAATGGTGAAATTTGCGGGACTGGGCGTAGCTATGGAAAATGCTTGTGATGAGCTAAAGGCTATTGCTAATGAAATAACATTGTCCAACAATAATGACGGCATAGCTCATATTTTAAATCAGCATTTTGATATATAAGCTAAATAATTAAAAATTTATATTAACAAGCACCTAAGGTTACATTGTGTTAACGTTAGGTGCTTTTTCTTAAAATAAATTTGTGGTACAATAAAATAAATTAGTTGATAAAGGAAGTGCTGATAATGAATATGAAATTTGTCCAAATAAAAAGCCATGATGAAATCAAACAGCTGGCAGTTATTGCACATGATATATGGTTTGAGTTTTTTCCTTGTATTCTGTCCACACCTCAGATAGCATATATGGTGGAAAAATTTCAGTCATCACGGGCTATTGCTAACCAAATAAATGTTGATGGTTACAGCTATTATACGGCTGTACTCAAAGGTGAGATAATAGGCTTTGTAGGTATAAAACCAGAAGCGGACAGTCTGTTTCTTAGCAAATTATATTTAAAAAAGGCTTATCGTTCAAAGGGCTATGGCAGTAAAATGTTGGATTTTGTAGAAAAAACAGCAACGAGTATTGGTCTAAACAGGATTTACCTAAGGGTAAACAAATATAATGAAAACTCCATTAATGTATATAAATACAGAGGCTTTACTATTGTTGATGAACAAAAAGCGGATATAGGCAACGGTTACTATATGGATGATTTTGTTATGGAAAAAATATTATAAAAAGGATTTGATGTAATGAGATTATCAAATATTATTTACCCTTTTCTTAAAAATTAGGAGTGGTAATTCAGCCCAAATATATGGTACAAAATTGTTTTTATTTGTTGGCTGTGATGTTGGTTTTTTCTAGCCACTGCATAAAGCTTTTATGTTTATTTTCTGAATCTCTAACAGCTAAATCGTAAACGCTGGACAGCTTGTCAACGTCTTTTTCTAATCTGGATATGGATAGCTGTTCACTGGGGCGAAAAACAAATATCTTTCCAAGCTGTTCTAGCTTTTCGATAAATTCTAACTCATTGTTATAATCATTCCAGCGGTTTTCCATTGCTTTTATTAGGTTAGGATATTTACCGTATCTGATTTTTGCCAAGGCAATGCTGGACTTCTTTTTTCTGTAGGTTTGGTCACGGGTTAACACAACTACATTATATTGGTTGCCGTCATTTATAGATTGCCTAATTGGTATGCTGTCGGATACACCGCCATCTAAAAATTTTTTATTATCTATATTCACCATTTTAGAAATTAATGGCAATGATGTAGTAGCCTGAACAATGTCATAGTGCTGCCTTAGATTTTTTAGTCTGTAATACTCACTTTTACCTGTTTCACAATTTGTAACAGCGGCTGTTAAAACACATTTTGAATTTTCATATGTATGGTAGTCAAAGGGCATAAGCTGGTGAGGTATGGTGTCTAACATCATTTTATATCCAAAGATAGAGCCTGTTTTTAGCAGGTTTCCAATTCCTAGATAACGCTTGTCATTAACATAGTTTAAGTTAATATCCCTACTGCGATATTTCTGTTTTGAGATGTAGCTTACAGCGTTGCACACACCGGCTGAAGCACCAATGCAGTACCCAAATTCAATATTTTTGTCTAAAAAGTAATCTAAAACCCCAGCGGTATATACACCACGCAGACCGCCGCCCTCTAATACTAAACCTATATTGTTCATAGCTTCCACCTATCCATAAAAATAATAACGGTTAGTATTATACCATTATCATCAAAAAAATCAAATAACCGTATTGGGACATAATAGTGATTCATAAAAATCCAAGTAGTATAGCCAATTTTAAAATTGTGTCATAAAAATAAAAGCAAAATGAATAAAAATTTGCTGTTAAATTCAATTAAATGTCAATAGATTTTTATACATTATATATGTTACACTAGTTACAGATTTGATACTTTATAAAAGGAATTGATATAATGACGTTAAAAAAGATACTTTCACTGTCTATGACTGTAGTGTTATTGATTACTGCTTTTGCTTTTGGCAGCTTCACAACAACAAAGGTAAACGCAGCAACCACCTTTACACCACGTCTGTCCGCACCGTCCTACAGCAACGCTTATTACTATAGCAGTAAAAATATATTTTATGCCGCAGGTTATGGTATGCCAAATTGTACGGCATATGCTTTTGGCAGGGCATATGAGATATTAGGAACAGAACCTAAGCTTTGCCATTACAACGCTGGTGAATGGTACAATTACAATAAGGAGTATGGCTACTATTCATACGGTTCAACACCTAGGCTGGGTGCTGTAGCTGTATGGGATAATTATGATTCTGATACTGGTCATGTAGCTGTTGTGGAAAAAATATCAGGCACACAGGTAACTATATCTGAGTCGGCATGGAACGGCACAAGCTTTTTTACCAGTACTGTTTCTTCTGCTGACAGTCATTTTGGATACAGCAGAATGAGGTTTTTGGGATTTATTTACATAGGGGATTTTACAGCATCAGATAATCCTGATGATACACCCGTCCCCACACAAACGCCAGGTGAGCTGCACAGGTTAACATCAACTGACGGCGTTAATTTACGTACAGGTGCAGGTACTGGATATTCTCGCATTTTAACCATACCGTATAACGCTGTAATTCGTATATCCACTAAAACTACAGCTGGGGGCTACACATGGGGAAAGGTTACATATAATGGCTCGTCGGGTTGGTGTGTGCTGGATTATGGATACAGGATAGGTATAATAGGTGATGTTAATGCTGACTCTCAGGTTAACCTAAATGATGTTATAGCCATACAAAAGCATATCTCTAAGGAAAAAACCTTGACAGGCAACAAGCTGTTGTTGGCAGATACCTCTGGCAATGGCAGAGTTGATATACAGGACGTTGTTATTACTCAAAAATATATTGGAAAAACAATAGATACAATGGCATAAAGATTAAAAAATGCTGATAACAGGTGAAAGCTTGCGTATCAACATTTTTATGTTTAAAATTATTGCAAAATAAGTACAAATAGTGTATTATCATCTGATGTAACAATATATCTATATAATAAAAGTAGTGGCAATAATAGTTTATATTAATATATTAACTGTTAAGGGTGCTTTGTTTAACTGCAACAAAGTCTATTCTTAAAAATAGATTAGAAATTAAGCTAACCTGCTTACTTCTGCCATTAACATAGAAATAATAAAATTGTGTGATGCGTAAGGAGGATAAAATGGATTTTTTTGTTTCAGCGGTTACTATCATTTTGACGATTGTCAACGGATTGTATTTGGTTTTTAATACCAGTATAAAAAAAGGAAAAATATGTAAATTTATTATAGATAACAAAAATAATAACTATTATTTTTTCACGATATGCTTTTTTAATCTGGGTGTTTTGATTGTTTTTACAATTTTAGATATATGTAATATGGGGGTGTTTTCATCTGTTAAGTATTTATCGTTATATTGTTTGATTTTTAGTGTGCTTTTTGTCGCAGGTGGCAAATTATTTGGAATGGGTGTGCTGAAAAAATACAAAGGTGGCATTTGTTATTTTTCAAAGGTTGCTGTTGTTGCATTGCTATTAGAGCTGACGGTGTTCAACTTCAATAGCTATGTCTTGGTAGGTGGTAGCTATACACAACAAGCTTTAGATATATCCACAGCCCAAATTTATAATATGTCAGAAAAATCCAATGGCTATGTTACAAATAATAATGAATATGCCTATATTCAGTTTAATAATATAAATAAACCTGTTGGTACAGTTAGAGTTGATGCATCAGCAGAAACTAAGGGTGGTACATTTAACGTTGGTGTCAACTTTTCTGATGCTACTAATAAATCCATGCGTACAGGTTTAATGACTGTGTGTGAGATAATGGACAACGAAAGAAGTCAATACGCACCCTGCCATTTTTCAGGTGATGTGTCTAAGCTGTCATTTAATTTTAATGTTGATGAAAACAACATTGTTAAAATCCATTCTATAACTATTAACTCACCAATTCCATTAAACATTTCTGTACTGCGATTTTCAATAATATTTGGTATTGCTGCTTTAGTGTACCTTTTTTACATTTATAAAAAACTAAGAAAACCGTTTTTTACCAGTATTAAAACGTGTAAAATTGGAGCTTTAATTATTACAGCTGTATTTATTGTTTTGGCATTTACTTCAATAAATATGGGTCGAATATCAAATGGTGACACACTGTATAATGATTTTTCTTTGACAAATGGCAATCAAATAACACAGGAGTTAGTAGATGCTTTTGAAAATGGCAGTGTAGAGGTATCTCCTGATAAAGATACCTCGGCCTTGGAGGGCTTGGACAATCCATACGATTGGAGCGAACGTGAAGAAAAAAATGTTCCAGCGTTATGGGACCATGTGTACTATAACGGCTCATATTACTCATATTATGGAATAGCCCCTGTTTTGTTGGTGTTCTTACCATATCATTTATTAACGGGATATTATTGCCCAACATCATGGGCGGTTCTGTTGTTTTCTATAATAGGAATAGTTTTTTTAACCAAACTGGTTTTGGTGTTCTTTAAAAAGTTCTTTAGCAATGTGCCGGCTTCATTTGTGCTGATGAGTATAATTCTGCTACAGGTTTCATCAGGAGTTTGGTTTAATTTGATTAGACCTGATTTTTATGAAATAGCACAATCCTCTGGCTTTACCTTTGTTACAGCAGGTGCATATTTTCTGTTAGCCTCTAATGTTATAGGTGATGGTAAAATATCACTGCATAGAATAGCGTTATCCTCGGGATGCTTAGCCTTAGCTGTTTTGTGCCGTCCAACGCTAGCCGTATATTGCTTTGCTGCACTATTATATTTGGCGGTAGGATTTTTAAAAACTATAAGAAATGGCAAAGCTAAAAAAGTACAGGCTGATGGTGCTGCTTCGTCTAAATTTGAAAGTGCTAAGTATTTGTTATATGCATTATTGCCTTTTGTTATAATTGGTGGTATACAAATGGTTTATAACTATATGAGATTTGGCTCATTTACAGATTTTGGTATAGATTATTCCTTGACAATTAATGATTTTACACAGTCACAGTACCATACTATTATGGCAGCCATAGGTTTGTTTAACTTCATATTGGCTGTGCCTATTATCAATACTGTATTTCCATTTGTACATTCTAACTTTACTAATTTAGATGTGAATGGCTATTACTTTATTGCTAATACAGTGGCAGTAGGTATAATGTTTAGGGCATTGCCAATGTTTTCATACCTTTTTGCCCGTCGGGCGTATACCTTAGCACCACATAAAACACGGAAAACAAATACAATTTTAATTTTAGCCAGCTGTGTTTTGGCACCCCTTATTATTATATTTTCTATATGGGAAAGTGGCTACGGTGTACGATATTCCACAGACTTCTCCTGGGAAATGATAATAGGTGCATTAGCCATCGGTTTTACAATTTACTTGTCAGTGAAAAACGAAAGTATTAGACGTATATTGGAACGTGTTTTCCTAGCTTCAGTAATTTTGGCTATTATTATAAATGTTGCTATGAATGTTGAGTATCAATTACCTGCTTATGCAAATAATAGTGTGGCTAATAGTATAATTTGCACAATTTCAAGAACACTAGAATTTTGGAAGTGATTTTGCGAAAAAAGAATTATTCACAGGTATAAAACAGAAAATTTGTTTAAAATACTAGCAAAATTGTATTATTCCACAAAAATGAGCTGTAATTTTTTGTGATATTTTCACTATACATTTCAAATTCAATGTAGTATAATAGGCACAGATACGAAGATACAGGATGACCAAAAACAATTCATGTGTATCGACTGGCGTATCAGAAAGGGGAATTTTTATGACATTCGAAAAAGTATTAGCTGAGCGTAAGGACAAGACAATCTACAAGGACGGCGACAGTACAATCAAGGTTTTTAGTGAGAAGTACCCAAAGTCAGATGTTCTTAACGAAGCGCTTAACCACGCAAGAGTAGAGGAAACAGGTTTGTGCATTCCATCTATTAAGGCAGTTTCTATTATTGATGGCAAGTGGGCAATAACACTTGATTATGTAGAGGGTAAAACATTAACAACTATTATGGCAGAAGATCCTGCTAATGTTGACAAATATTTAAACCAGTTCGTTGACCTACAGCTTGAGGTTCACAGCAAAAAAGCTCCCTTGCTAAACAAGCTGAAGGACAAAATGAATCGTAAGATTTCCAGCCTAAATGACATTAACGCTACTACCAGATATGAGCTTCATACTCGACTAGAGGGTATGCCAAAGCATACTAAGGTTTGTCATGGCGATTTTAACCCTAGTAATATTATTGTTGATAAAGATGGCAAGTTCCATATACTGGACTGGTCACACGCAACACAGGGTAATGCTTCGGCAGATGCGGCCAGAACATATATGCTGTTCTCATTAAGCCACCCAGAGCTAGCCGATAAATATATGTCAATATTCTGTGAAAAGAGCAATACAGCTAAACAATATGTACAGCAATGGCTGCCAATTGTTGCTGCATCTCAAATGGTTAAGGGCGTTGAAAGCGAAAAAGAATTCTTAATGAAGTGGATTGATGTTGTAGAGTACGAATAATATTTTTAATATTATTTGTTTTATGTCTTAATCGTTATTAAGCGTAAATTCTATGACTTGGTTTTCAACATAATAAAGCTTATATATGATTTTTCATTTTATCTTTCCTTTCAAAAAATCACTACAGTTTTTTACTGTAGTGATTTTTATTTGGTTCGCTTAGCATAGGAATATAATGGCTCTATGTCAATAGTTGGGGTAACCCAACTAAAACAAAAGTGAAGCAAGGGATGGCGTTAAGCTGTCGCTTGTTTAAGTATATTGGTCTTTTGATGAGAAAACATATGTAAAATACGATTACGAAATCCATAAGCATTTCTTTTAAGAACCTTGATTTTGTTGTTACAGCCTTCTGTAAAGCCGTTGGTAACAGGAGCAGAAATGGATTTTTTTCTGCAAATCTCTTACCACAGGAGCAACGGTATCTCCTCTTATTAAAGTGAATTATCACATTATTTCCAAAGGACGGAATATCTTTAATTATCTGTTTTCGATAGTCGTGAACTGTGTCTGTTAAGTTACCACAGTGAGGGCATTTATGTGGTTTTC
>DGFJ01000010.1 GCA_002391625.1 Ruminococcaceae bacterium UBA3903
TTCATAGCCCTTTTGTCAACAACTTTCTGCAAATTTCTTAACATTATTTCATATTTGATAAATTGTCCTTATAATCTTAATTTTTTAACATTTTTTTAGTCATTCTGCGTTAACAGCCAACTATTCCGATTTTCCTAGGACTGTACCATCCTCTAAACGTAATTTAGGAACCTGATGCTTTATTCCATCCTTATCTATAGCCACATAAACAAATACAGCGGAACAGGTCTTTATCGTCTTATTTCTGTCCTTACCATATTCCTCAACACTTACATTTACATGAACCTTCATTGATGTTCTGCCCACATTATATATTTCCGCCGTTATTATTATAATATCATTTGGCAGTGCTGGGTTAAAAAACTCCAGCTGATGAGCGCTGGCAGTAACCACCTCACAGTTAGCGTGACGTTTGGCACATATAGCCCCTGCAATATCCATCCACGACATTAGCTGTCCGCCAAATAACCTGCCGGAACCATTAACATGAGAGGACAAAACAAGCTCTGTCATTACTGTATAGGAATCCTTCTGTGTTTTCACTTCCACTATAATCTCCTCTTTCATTATATATTAGATAAAATTTTAGCATATACTATTGTAAATTACAAGAAAGCGGTGATAACATGAGCTTTAACCTATAATTAATTACTTACGAATTATGAAAAATGCGTGTCAAAAAACAGATTGATTTTTTGTGCAATATTTATAATGGCTTTTTTGCACTATAATGGTATAATGTATACATATATTTTATTGATTTTGCTTAAAGAAAGGTTGATAACTATGAGTTGCAAATCTGTAATAACAATTAGTAGAGAATTTGGCAGTGGTGGTCGAGAAATCGGCAAGGCTGTTGCCGATAGATTAGGAATCAAATTTTACGATAAGGAATTAATTTCTTTGGCAGCCAAGGAGAGCGGTGTAAACCCTGAGGTTTTTGAACACGCTGATGAGCATGCCACTAACAGCCTGTTGTACAGCCTGTCAATGGGAGTTTATAACATGGGTAATGGTTATGCACCCATTAGAGATATGCCTGTTAATGACCAGCTTTATATTTTACAGCACAAAATTATTAAAAGTCTGGCTTCAGAGCCTTGTGTTATAGTTGGCAGATGTGCTGATTATATTCTGCGTGAAAAAACCAACTGTATTAACCTGTTTATCCATGCAGACATTGAATACCGCGCAAAACGTGCTATTAGTATTCATGATGTTCCTGAACACAAGGCTGAATCAGTTGTACGAAAGACGGACAAAACCAGAGCCAACTACTACAACTTTTACTCTGATAAAAAATGGGGTATGGCAGAAAACTATGACCTGTCCATTAACAGTGGTGTAATCACTACTGAACAGGCTGTGGAATTAATAAGCGAATACGTTAGGATACGAGAGCAGACATACTAACACAAATTTTCTTCTTTCATTGAAAGACCGCTTCACTACAAGCAGAAAACTTCTGCCATTGGTGAAGCGGTTTTTTTGCCCCTATAACGAAACGAGGGCCTTCTCTATATTATATTCACTAATTCTGCTCCATATTCAAATGCCGTCTACAGGGGTGATTAATTTAATCCTTGTCCTCTTCCCCAACTATATCCAGCGGATTAATTGTTTTGCCGTCCTTTGTTATTTCAACATGGATGTGTGGCTTGTCCTTTACTTCACATGGTACTGTGCTGACAATTCCAATGCTGTCGCCACCAGATAAGTGGTCACCTGCTTTAAGGCTATCGTTAGGTGTTACACCTGCATACATAGCCACAAAGCCACTGTTATGCTCTATTACCACACAATCGCCGTACATATCGTCCTTCTTTATTTCTGTGACTGTACCACTGTCTATTGCTTTTACGGTATCGCCCTCTTTTGCGGCAAAGTCCACACCCTTATGAGTACGCCAATCCTTTAATGTTTCAGAGTACACAGGGGTATCATCTGTATAGCCCTTTAAGACGTCCTTTGTTGCAGGGTAGAAAACCTGTAGGGTATCGTTAGCAGCCGTTTGCATTGCTTGAGTAGACGCTTCTGTGCCTGCCTCTATGGTAGGTGGTTCTGTCGCTATTTGAGTAGGTGCGTCAGTAAACGGCTGTGTCTGTGGTTGGGTTACCCCCTGCATTTTGGCTTCAGCTTCCTTGTCACGTGCCTTTGTTGCTATTTCTGTTGGTATAGTGGTGTCCGGCTGCATATAGCTTGACACATCACCATAGGTGTACCATGCTGCCGCACCAACAGCACATAAGCACAACGCAAACGCAACATAAAAGCCCTTGGTGTATTTTTTACCTTGTGTTTTTTGGGCGTTATTCTTCTTTTCATCCTCTGTATAACGTGGTTTTTTGTTGTCATCCATATTATTACCATTCCTTTCACTGTTCACCGCACGTTATTTTATGTGCTGTGACTATGTTACTAAATAATGTTTGTACATTTAGCATAGCCTTTTTAGGAAGGTTTATACAGAAAAGGTTTGTTTCCTTGGAAAAATGGGTAAAAAAATGTGACCGCATATAAGCGGTCACAAAATTTATAATACTCAGCTTCTGTCCACATTCTGCCTGCTTGTTGAACGTAAGCGAAGAACCTTAGCATGGTCTGCACCTACAAGATCGCTGGCATCTATTTTAATAGGATATGAGCCAGTAGAAATGTCTTTGCCTTTTACAGTGTTGTTCATTACAACACCGCCTGTTAAGGTATATTTTAAATCAGTTTCAATAGTATAATTTAAAATATATTTACTGCCATTTGTATCGATAACTCCTAGCTTTTTCACATCAAAGGTTATAGACTTAACATCGTCTAATAGAGTTATTATATCAAATCGATTATACACTCCATTATATTTGTAAATACCAACTTGATCAACAACATCTGTGGCTTTTACAAAATAATCAACATAATTTCCTACGCCATTGTCAGCGTCCATAAAACCATTAGGGGTATGCACATTATTATATTTTATTGCTAATGGCATTGAAGCATATGCTTCCACATAGGTGGAGGTATTACCATACAACGAAACCTGTTCTGAAACTAATGATGCTGTCCTCTGTGCAGCTGACATATCCTGACCCTTTTTAGCTAGAGTGGCAACAGAATATAACGCAGATAAGCTAACGGTTGACACAATACCCAGTATTGCAATAGTGGCTATTAGTTCAATTAAAGTGACGCCAGCTTTAGTTTTAGAATGCTTTTTAGCAAAGCGACTAATTTGCTTTGTAATTTTATTTTTCATTTGTCATTCCTCCACTTAAGCTACTACTGCGGGTTTTGTAATACTGCCGGTACAATATGTAGTGTTTTCATTAGTATAATCAATATAGACAGTAATTTTATAGGTACAATAGTATATCTTAGTAGTGGAGCCTGGTGATTCATTCAATTCTTTTGTACCTTCTTTTTCAATTGTAAAATACACCTTGTCTGCCGTCCTGGTTCGAGTATCGTATATATCAGTTGGTTTAGCCTGAGTAATGGCATCAGCACCAGCAGTATCGACCTCAATAGCATCTATTATATCGCCTTCCAGTTCATGTGTACTCGATGCTTTAAACAGCTTATTTTTTGTTGAATCGCCCCCCATACCAGGCTCATTAGACGGTGTTTCTGACACATAGGTCATTATGATGTCACAATATTTTTGGGCAAGGGCTGACGCTTTGTCTTTTTCTGCACCAACTAAAATAGAACGGTAGCTTATGGACAAACCAGCTACAGTAGAACTGATTACTAAGGCTAATATAATAATTGCGCATATAAGCTCTAATAAAGAAAAACCTTTTTTACTATTTTTCATTGAAAGTGTATTCTTAAATTTTACAGCCATTAATAATACGCTCCCTCCGATGTTGTAACCGTAGTAGTTTTTGTTACTATTATGCTGGACACCTTACCTGGTGTTTTAGCACAGCTCTCCCACACACCAAAATTTAGTATATCCACTGAATCCTTATCAGGGAAAAAGTATTTACCAGCTTTTATTTCAAATTCAACATTATTATCTGAGTCGTATATTTTAGTATCTGATACAATTTGAACATATATGCCATCTGGTTCTTCGATTCTACCATCAGCATATGTAAACTTAGCTTTACGTTTCTCCGGCTTAACAGTTAATCCACCATCCATTTTTATACCCTTAGGTGCGTCAATTACTACCCTATCACCACATAACGTAACATCGTGGGCTTCTATTGGAGCTATAAATCCAGTAAAGTCACATGATATTTTCTTAGCTTTATAGATTACATTTCCTAGGAAACCGCTGCTGGCTTTAAAGTTAACCAACTTATCAGCTTGTGTCAGTGCACTAGCACCAGAAGAGTAATTCTTAATTTGACCTGAACCATTTACCCAGTCAATGCTGGAATCCGAACCTGGTTTTTCTGTTTCCGTTGGTGAATGTCCTTCAAAATAAGTTTTACCATCAATAGATAACAGGTCTATACCAGTTTCTGGCAGGTCTGTTTTGTAGACGCCAGATTTAACCGTATAGGTAGTACCATCCTTTAATTGAACAACAAAGTCAGACATAACCGTAATGGAATATGCGGTTTGATACCAGTAAGGTAAAACTTTAAAATGGCTATTATCTCCTTTTGCTACAATTTTATTTGATCCAGTTCTTACATCTGTTATTTTTGCCTTAGGATTATTATTGCTCGAGTTGCTTAAATCTACATAATTAAATTCATCACCTACTTTGTAGCTACTAGCTGAACCATTAACACTAGTCCATACCTCGCCCCAGCTTAGTTGTACCTTAATTGCTACTTCACCTTGTTCTGGTCCAATAGTAAGAACATTATTAGCACTGCGTAAATTAATTGTAACATCGTTTTTTATTTCCATATCACCAGCATTATACCACAGGTAGTTAAAGCTGTTGCCACAGTACAAATCATACGTACCAGCATTTTCATTTGGCATTGATGATGGACCACAATAAATTGATGTGTTACTCCATGAGTTTATATATTTACCTGTTGTATTATTATGTCCATCATATCCATCTTGGAACTTGCCGTCACGACCTAATATTTCTATTGTTTCATTAAGGATTGGACTACCTGATTTATCGTTAACGTATTTCGTACTCTCCGTTTCACAAGCTCCACGAATATCACCTAAACCTTTAATAGCGTCATATAAATTAATATCACCTAATTGAGCAATGCGGCCATCTTTCGTATCCGTTATGAATTCCATATTGTATGTAAACAAATCTTGACCTGATGGTAACCAGTAATAGCACCCACCAGTTGTGCTACCATATGTTTTCTCACTTATTCTTCTATCACCGTTTTCAGTATAAACCGATAGGGTGCATGGTTTTGGAAAATATACAACTACTCCTGTACTGCCATTATATGTATAGCCTTTACTGCTATAATTTTCCACTATTGACGATGGTGTACCAGTCCTTGTCTTTGAAACCATATTATTATCTATTACAATAAGTTTACTTTTTAATTCAGTTCCATATACTCCGTTTTGTGTAAAATAGCATACATTATCTGCAGTTGGATTTTTATAATCATCTAATCGACTTCCTGTATATGAGCCTAGGAAATATATCGCATCATCATACGCTTGATAAGTACATCTATTTGGATTACTATCAATCTGTATAGTATTATTAAATATTAATGGAAAATGGCAGTTAAGTGGTGTTTTGCTTGTTTCCAAAAAGCCGATATCAACTAATGTTCCGTCATAGTTATTCATTTGTTTTAGTGTAAGATAATCAGCACCAGTTACAGATTTTAACAACGAAAAGTTACTTTGCATTCCAACCATTAAATATTTTGAGCTTGAAGGTGATGGGATAACGCTTCCCGTTGGCTCTGGGTCGTTAAACGTAATATCCTCTGTTGTACTCTCAATTTTCTTTTCAACCTTAGATTGGAAACCAAAGGACAAATCACCAAAATTTTCACTGTTAGGAGTGTACATACCTACTGCACTGAAAGCAGAAACAGTACAGTTTCCCGAGCCGTCACTAGTTAGCTTAATATATGAATCACCTATTAGCTTACAGTTTGGATGGGTTGTCGCAAAGTTATTAATAAACTCTATTGCATCATTAGCACTTGCTGCCGTATACCAACACAGCGTACCGGTTGCATCATAATACAAAACATAATAAGCACTGCTTAAAGAAGCTGGTGCTACTATTTCTCCGCTTTTAATTAATTCCTCCATAAGGTCTAATGCACTTTTCGCAGATGTGTATGCCTGACGGGTATTAAGCTCTGCACCTGTTTCCTTCTGCTGATAAATTGCTAATGTGGTTATTGTACCTGTTACCATAACTAAAAACAAACAAAGAACAACAGCCACTGCCAGCGAAAAACCTTTTTTGTTGTTAGTGCGATTTTTCATAATTATCACTCCTATAATTACTATATTATACGATAACCGTATACATTGTGAACATTGCCGTTACAATAGAAATAACCGTAAATCCAACGATAACAGCTATAATAATTGTCATTGCTGGCGTCATAGCGTCGGTCATTCGTGTTGTAGCCTCCTGTGATTGCTCCTCATACATATCTGCCATCTTCTTTAAGGAGTCACCCAGCATACCGCTTTCCTCACCTACACGTATCATTGACACAAACAAGCTGTCAAAAACGGTAGGGTAACGTGCCATGGAAATATTTATTGGTGTACCAATTTTAACATCCTCAATAACCTGATTTAAGCAATCCTGCATATACTTGTTGCCAACAACATCTCGTGACAGCTCCAATGAATTTAAAATATTAACACCAGAGTCTGACAAGGTTGCCATCATATTAGCAAAACGTGCTAAATGAGATAATCTTAAAACCTCGCCAATAATTGGAATTTTTAGCTGTGCTGTTGACCACCACATACAAAAGCTGTAATTCTTTTTGTAAAGCATACTAAGTGTAACACATATAACCACAATAATAAGAATAATCAACCAGCCAAAGTTTACCAGCACATCTGAAACACCCATTGTAAACTGCGTTATTGCAGGCAGCTCTGAACCAAAGCTTTCAAACAGCGTCTTAAACGATGGCAATACCACAACACTCATTACAATAATCAAAGCAATGGTTAGCAGCAGCAAAAAACATGGATAAATCATAGCACCCTTGATTTTACCTGACAGCTTGATTTCCTTTTTCAACAGCGTTGAGCATTGTTCAAAGGCAGAATCCAGCCTACCGTTAGCCTCACCTGCTTGTATAATGTTAACATATACAATAGGAAAGGTTTTAAAAGCACCGATAGCTCTAGACAAGGTAATACCGTTATACAGGTTTTTACTAATTTCCTGTAATATTCTCAGCATATTCTGGTCTTTTTCAGTATCTAACATAACCTCCATAGCAACAGCTAGGGAAATACCTGATTTCATCATCAAGCCCATTTGATGTAAAAAAGTAAGCATACGTTTTTTACTGATTTTAAGGTCGTGTACATCCTTAGTTCCGCCTAAATCTCTTTGCCAAATTGGAATTTCTTCCTCTGGAATCTTCTTTGCTTCGGTTATTGACAATGCAGTCAACCCTCTGGCTTTCAGATTCCTTTCAACCTCGTCCCTAGAGTTCGCCACCATATCAGATTTGTATTTTCTGTTTTTTTCATTTACGGCAACATAATTATACTTCACCTATTAGCCCCTCCTATTTCTATTGTAATATGCACTGGTACCGTTTTGCGGCACATTTACTCCAACGCTACGGCCTTGAGCCATAGGCATTTGTCCCTGTGGCGGCATACCAACACCACCCGGCAGCGTCGGTGGCTGCTGTCCGCCTGTCAACGCTGGGTTGCCATCTGCCACATCAAAGCTGTATTTGTCTGCTGTTTCTCTGGAAATAACACCAGCCTTTAACAAGGTATCTATACTCATCTGTTTTGTAATCATACCTGATGATTGGTTTAAAGATATCATCTGCTCTATTTGTGGTATCTTATTCTCACGAATAAGGTTAGCGATAGCTGAGTTAACAAACATAATCTCAAATGCTCCTATTCTGCCCTTTACGTCAGACCTAGGCATCAAACGCTGTGACACAACAGCCTTTAAGGTTGTTGACAGCTGGCTAAGTGCCTGCTTTTGACGTTCAACAGGATACATATCTATCAAACGGTCAATTGTCTTTGCCGCACTTTCTGTATGCAGTGTGGAGAAAACCAAATGTCCTGTTTCAGCCGCACGCAATGCAATGGTCATAGACTCTAAATCACGAATCTCACCCATTAATATAACATCTGGGTCTTCACGAAGCGCTGACTTTAACGCTGCTGAATAGGTTTCGCTGTCTGTTCCAACCTCACGCTGGTTAACAACGCACTTTTTAGGCTCGTGCATATACTCAACAGGGTCTTCAATTGTAATAATATGTAAGCTTTCTTTTTTGTTAATCTCGTTAATTATAGCCGCCAAGGTGGTAGATTTACCGCTACCTGTTGGGCCTGTTACCAAAACCAAGCCCTCCTGCAGGTTTAAAACCTTACCAATAGATTCCGGCAAATTTAACGAGCTCATCTCCGGTGGTCTTTCCTTAATAATACGCATTACAAGTGAAGCACCATGCCTTTGTTTAAAGGCATTAACTCTAAATCTGGCACAGCCCTCAATAGCATAAGAGGCGTCTATGTCACCTGTGTTGCAAAACTCCAAAAAGTCCGATGGCTCTAACACGTGTTCTATATAAAGCATAACTACGTCTTCTGTTAATTGAGGTTCACTGCTAAACTGAAGCATTTTTCCGTTTACACGGTATGCCGGCTGATTGTAGCTTGCCAGATGAATATCTGACGCCTTATTATCAACAGCAAATCTCACCAACTCTTCAAATTCCATATTATATTCTCCTTATTAATCTTCCTGATAAACCTCTGAAACGGTATCCATAAATGTTTCAAAGGAAATAACGCCGTCAAATAAAAGCATTTGCAGATTTTCTCGTATGGATGTCATACCCTCTGAAACTGCTAAGGTATTAATCTGTTCGGTTGTTTTGCCCTCATTAATAGCTGTTTTTACCGCTCTGGTTATGGGCATTACCTCATGTACTGCAATACGACCTGAATAACCTATTTGATTACATTTGTCACAGCCAACAGCCTTATATAATGTACGTTTTTCTGTCAAGGGCAAACTCAAAATTCTAAGCTCATCCTCTGTTGCCTGATATGCAGCCTTACATTCATTACACAAACGGCGCACAAGCTTTTGTGCTATAACGCCCAACATAGCTGATGCAACCATATAAGGCTCAACACCCATATCGATCAAACGAATAATTGAGCTGGCGGCGTTATATGTATGGATTGTTGATAAAACCAAGTGACCTGTGATAGCGGCGCTGGCAGCTATATCCGCAGTTTCCTGATCACGAATCTCACCTACCATTATTATATCCGGATCCTGACGCAGAATAGAACGCAAAACGCTGGCAAAGGTTAATCCTGCCTTATCATTAATATCAACCTGTGTAACACCAGGTATAACCATCTCAACTGGGTTCTCAACTGTTACTATGTTTACGTCCTCGTGGTTTAGGTCAGAAAGTGCCGTGTAAAGAGTAGTAGACTTACCAGAACCTGTAGCACCAGACAGCAGAATAATTCCTCTGCTGGAGGTCAGCAGTGAATCAAACTTTTTTAAGTTCTCTGGTAAAAATCCTATGCTGTGCTTATTAAGCTTTATTCCTAAAGCTGTTGTAATTCTGATAACAATTTTCTCACCAAAAACACAAGGCAGGTCAGACACACGCATATCTATTTTTTGATTTCCAACCTTGTAGTGCAAACGACCATCCTGTGGTACTCTTTTTTCTGCTATATTCATGCCAGAAATGAATTTTATACGGCTGACAACAGATGGCGCCAGCTCCTTGCCTGTTTCCATATATTGTGTCAGCTTACCGTCAACACGAAACCGTATAATCATATTTTGTTCCTGTGGTTCAATATGAATATCGCTGGCCTTTAGCCTTACTGCGTCCTCCAACATATTATTAACAAATTTAATAATAGGCTGGTTGTCTATTTCCGCTTGTTCTTCTTCGGTAATGGCATTCTCGTTCTTTATCATTTGGTTAGCAACGAACTCCTGTGCTTCGTCATAAACCGCAGATTGGGAGTTAACATTAAACATCTCATCTTTTTTCTTTCTAAGCTGAGATGGCAGGCAAACAGCCGTTTTTATCTTCATCTTTGTATAGTTGTTAATAGCATAAACCGCCTTGTAATCCAACGGGTTCGTCATAGCAACCAACAACATATTGTCCTGATTTTTCACTGGGATAACGTTATAATCCTCAATCATTGACTGTGGTAATAGTGACGCCATCTCCTCACTAATTAAATAATTATTAAGGTCAATTAATGGGATACGCATCTTTTGGGACAGCATCTCATAAATCTGCTGTTCGTCAACCACAGCCTCCTTGATTAACGCATCCTCTATGGTGATGTCGGGATCATCAAGGTATTTGGATTGAACCTTTTTTATTGTTTTCAAAGATATTATTTCATTTTTTACTAACTCATTGCTAAGATTGAAAATCGAATTTCTCATATATTATATATCCTCCCGAATATTTACAACTAAAATGTTAACAGGTTTATATACCAAGCAATTAGTTGATTAATAGGTTCTATAAATATAAATGTGCAAACTGAACCAATACACAAAAATGGTCCAAATGGGAAGTACCTAGATACCTCTCCCTTTGCAAACAGTGAATACACCAACAAAAATACAACATAAATAAATGCAAATACTATAGCTGCAATTAATGCCCAAAATACATTTGGAAATCCCAAGGCTATACCTAAGGCTGCCATTAGCTTAACATCGCCAAAGCCCATACCCATTTTTCTAAAAATCAATAAGGATATAACATTTACCAAATATAACGCACCACCTCCACAAAGACCACCTAAAAGCGGTGACCACCAAGTGGAAATAAAACGTTGTCCTGTGCATAAATCGTATATTGCAAAACCAACGGAGAAAACCCCCAAGGCAATAACAAGCTGGTCAGGTATGATGGTGAATTTCCAGTCGCACATTGTTATTAACAGCAACAAATATATTATAGCGGTAAGGAAAAGAGTATAAAGTGTAAAGCCATAAACAAGACCAGAAAGCACCAATACTAAAGCAAACAAAGCGGAAGTTATAATTCCGCTTTTTTTGTAAATATATCGAATACCTAACACCTTTTCATCAGGTTCTTCGTTGTAGTCGCACAGCCACCTTGCAGGGACAGCATTTAACAGCTTATACCCTGCAATACACAACAGCACGCCTACTACTATTAGAAATGCTAAAAATATTATTGTTGATATATCTGTAAAATTTAAAGTAAATATATTCATAATAATCTCATAAGCTTTCTAATTATTTCTTTGTTGTAGCGGCTTGTGTAGAAGCCTGTGTAGGTGCTGGTGCTGTAGTATCAAAATAATACAGCGTCACATTTAGGCTGGTTGAGTATCCGCTGACACCCTCCTTAGGTGCCATATTAATAGTATTAATATAATAACAGCCCTTTGCATCCTGTTCCAAATAATGCAGCAGGTTTTGGGTAGTAGCCATATCGTTATCATATGAAAAGGTCAACACTACGCTGTACAGCGGTACACCAATGGAAGAAACTCTGCCCAAGCTATCCTGTTTGCTTTCTGAACGTGTTAGGTTAGTCATTGAAATACCCAGCTTTTGGAAAATGCTTTGTAATTCCTCCACAGAAGTATCAGCATCTACAAACAGATCCTTTTGTTTTGTATCATACTGCTCCTGCAGCTCAGCTACCTTTTCCTCAACTGTCTTTTGGTTAGCTAAAACATTTTCATATTCTGCTATTTGTGCAACTGCTTCTGTATGCTTTGCCTCATATGTAGGATATTTCTGAATAAGTGGCATAAAAACCACAAACAAAAAGATTATAAATACAAACAGTATTATTCCAAGGGCTATAAAAGAACCCGGTATTTTTTTACTTTTCATTACACTTTACCTCCCCTTAGTTCTTTTTGGTGGCAGCTTCAGTTGCTTTTTCTTTCGCTGCTTCTGCCGTTGTACTGCTGTCTGCTTTTTGACTTGTACTTAAAGACGCTGTGAAGCTATACATATGCTTTTCAGTATTTTCTGAAACAGTAAAGCTAGGTGCAAATTTAAAATATTCGTTATCCGATATACCATTTTTAACATCTAAGAAATCGGAGAACGTAGCAACCTCTCCGCTTACAGGTATTACTACTGTTTCAAGCTTGGTTTTTTCATCCCTAGTATGAGTTATGTTATATCCCTTGAAATTTTTAACCTTACTAACAAGCTGTTCATTCATTTGAATTAGAACATCCTGCATATAAAGCTTTTCCTTTGGCAGCAGCGCAACATCGCCCTCCTGACTGGATAAGTTTTTATTTAGCTTAGCCTGCTTTGCCAGCAATTCCTTTGGTGTGTCATACTTTGTCTGTGCCATTGTAGCGGTGTCAATGCCCTCACGCACTGCTAAAAATCCGTACGCACCGCCTATAATAACCATTAAGGAGCATAACACAGCAATACCAATAACAGACATCTTTTTACCCGCTTGAATGTTCTTCGCCTTAGCAGCGCTAAGACCTATCATAAGGTTATTGTCAAATTGTGTACCGCAGTTCATAAGCTCGTTCATTACAAAGAACGCACCAGTTTTATAGAAATCATCTCTGGCTTGTATGGACAGCTCCGGTACTACGGTTTGAGAGTTAAAGCTGTCTGAAACAACATTAACCTCCTTTGCCATGTTAAAGCCACGGATATAATTAACTGCTCTGGGCATATAGCCTAAGAAGTCACTTAAGTATATCTGATCCAGCTCTAGGTTTAGGGACATTAAAACAACGTGAAGATTACGCACAATATCCTCTATGGCTGTTTCTTTAATATCCTCTATTCTGCGTTCTGTTGTAGGATTTTTACAATCCTCCTCTAAGCCATAGCCTGTTGTACGTATAAACTCTATTGCCTCCTCCAAGGCTATCTGTCTGTCCTCAGATATTATATGTGCCAGCTCACACAATGGAGAAACAAAGGAATGACAGTACAAGGGCATTCCGTTTTTAATAATAATAATACGCACAGCGGCATAGTCCATGCTTATTAACGCTACCGTTTTATCAAAGCTGTATATGGAATGCTGTGATGCACCTATTAACGCTACCTCAGTTGGAATAACCTTTACCAAATTCAGCAGGTTATCCTTAAATGCTTCTGATAAATCAGCGATTAATGCCTTTGGCACTGCATATGATTTAGCTGTAATATCCGCATTAGCCTCCTTAGGCACACCATAATCTGTTAATATTACAGAAAAATCAGAAATAGCATCCCCTACAATTTCCTGTATTTTAGAAATAGCAAGACTGTTAATAACCTTTTTGTTTGCCCTGATATGCTGGAACTCCTGACAAGTAAGGTCATAACCCTCTGCCATAATAATTACTTCTTTAACCTCTGTCCTTTTCATCTGACGCAGTCCGTTTTTTACCATTTCAGCAAAAAGCTTTGGACACTCCCAAATGCTGTTCTTCTCATCTAAATCTGCCTGTTCAATAGGCATTATGTATGGGGAGGTAAATGAAAAAGGTATAATATCCTTTGATATAGCCTTTTTATTATCCTTGGACGTTAATTCTTTTACCGGCTCACAGGCTGTTAAGCATATGTATTCCTTTGTAACCTGTACCAAAACTGTTTTCATATATGACACCACCTATATAAATATAAAAGCATAATCGCTACCAATAGCAATATTAGCTTAATTATAGCACAAAATCCAGTATTTTCATAGTAAAATTTATCAAATAATATTTATTTACATTTACCAAAATGTATATAATTATTGGAAGAATAACCTGTTTTTAAGCAGAACAAAAGGCCCGCTTTGTGGGCGAGCCTTTCAAAGAAATATCAATTTCCGCTTTCCTTAAACTTACGTAATTATCAAGCAGCAGCAGGTGATTTAAGGTTTGTAACTAAAATGCTTGCATCAGGTGCACCAGCAGTGTTTGTTAGTGCGGTAAGACTAGAAACAGTTGCACCATTAATATCCTTTGTTGTATCAGTAGGAGCTACTACTACTACCTTGCCAATGTCTGCACTCCACATTGGATAATAATCTACATTGTTATAAGACTTTGCTACGAAAGCAGATGCAATACCCTTCTGTGTAGCTACAGTTGCAACTGTGATATTAGTAGCAGTAGTAGCATCACCAGCATCTTTATATGTTTCTGTGTTTCTAGCTGTGATGTCAGCCTGAGCCTCTTTGATTGCATACTCAATTGTCTGAGCATTTGTAAGAGCTGTGTTCTTACTAGATGTGTTGATGATAGAGCTAACAACTGGAATAGCGATAGCTGCTAGGATTGCTAGAATAGCGATAACTACAACTAGCTCTACTAGTGTGAAGCCCTTTTTGCTATTCTTCTTTGCCTCTTCGATTTTTGCTTCTTCGATTGTTTGAATTTCGTACATTGGAAATACCTTCTTTCAAATTTTTTTATGTAACAGGTAAAATTTCACATCACCTGTTCCCAACGATAGTTATGATAACACATTTACATTTTATTTACAAGTAGTTTTTCAAAAGTTCACATAAAATAGTCATATTGTACAAATCACAATATGACTTTTATTACAAAATAACTATTGACATAATCAATGCTGTGGCGGTTTATGGTTCTTTATAGCAAAATTTGTAAATTATTTTAGCGTTTATTGTATATTTTTCATAATGCAACTAGCATTTAATGGTTAAAGTAATTAATACTATTTTATTATAAATTATGAACATTTTGAGGGCTATTTTGGTATTATAAATATTCTTACCTATGTCATAACCCTGTTTTCTTAATCACTGCATTGACATTTGGGTAACCGCTGTGGGCTGTGGCTTAGACCCTTTAACGTCCACAGGTACGTTTTTGCCCTTCATTAGCAGTAAAATGAAGATACCCGCTGTCAATACTATGGTAACACCTAAACCGCCCTCTAAACCAAAGGCACCACCATTTATCAGATCCATACCGCTGTTAACATTAGAGGTTAAAATAGAATCCTGTGTGTTCATACCGCTGACAGCTATGCCATAAACATTGCCCTGTACAAAATTCCACATGGTGTGTACAGCACACACACCCCATAAGCTTCCACGTCTTAACATATACAAGCCTGCAAACCCACCAAACAATATGAGGTTTATCACCGCTAACACTGACAGTCCACTGTTCATCATATGCAGACAGCCAAATATTACCGAGCTAACGCCAACGGCAGCCGCCAAGCTGTACCGTCTGGATATGGAGGTCAGCAAATAGCCACGGCACAAAATCTCCTCACCTGCACCCTGTATAATAAAACCGATAAAATATAAAACTATTGTACCCACCGCTATATTAGGTGCGAAGCCGGTTATTGTCATCCCCCCTGACAGCACCGTAATACCAACAGCCACAGAAAAAATAATAAAGCCTATACCCAAGCCGATAAAATATTCCTTAGCAATATTTTTTTTACAAAAGCCCACCGAAAACAAGCTTCGTTTTTTAATTTTTGTGCAATAAATCAAGGCAGCAACGATGTTTCCTACACACGCAAACAGGGATACAATAACAAGCCACGACGGCATATTATATGCAATCTGAAAAATAGCTTCGGTGTCCACGTTACCACTATATATCATATTTTGGACAGCGTCGTTATTAAATATATACACCATGGAGGGTATAGTGGATATAGACGACTGTAGGGTAACCGCTACCAAAAAAACAGCTAGGAAAATAAGTATCTCCACAAAAATATTATGACCCTTAGTTTTTTTGGCCTCTGTAATCATTGTTGGAACAGGTGTAATAAGCTTCATAATATATTTCCTTTCAAATCAACTGGCATTTTTGTTTAGTACAAATAAGCTTGGTATTTTCATTTTATATTATACACAATATGCTTATTTGTCAAGAAAAATAGCAGCCTAAAGTGGGTACACCTCCTTGGTGTACCCACTTTGTAAGCTGAAATGCCGATTATGAAAATTTAAATTTAATATTCTATATTTTTGCAATAGCTTTTTGAATCAGCACTACATCTGCCATCGTAAGCTTTTTGTTTTTATCCATATCAGCATTAGTAAATACTATTGTACTTTCTGCATTAGTTTTTGCCAAAACCCTTTGTAAAGCAACAACATCCGCCATAGTAACCTTACCGTCACCGTTTGCATCACCTAAGTTTAGATTAGGGTTTTTTATGACATTAAACATAATGCTTGCTTCAACGTTATTTATGGCTTTTGCTTTTACTAATACCTTACCCTCACCAACAACCTTTAGGACACCGCTTTCGCTAATAGTAGCTACACAGCTTTCTGAATTGGTTGTAACAGACCATGTTAAATTTCTTTCTGTTGTGGTGTTGAATGGTGCGTATCCAGCATTTATCTGAATATTTTTATTAATATAAATTGTGTTGCTGTCCGCCCCATCAAGCGGCTCATAAGAAAGAGTTAACTCTTTAAGCTCCACTGCTTTGTTAGGCTTTTCACCAATATAATATGTACCACCCGTTATGTTGTCCATGTTAATACCGTAATCGCTTACCCATGTTTTGCACTGTACAGGGTACAGCTTTCCAGCCACATCCTTGTACACTACAATATCATCGGCGTTTATAGCATCACCATTAGAATCAGTAATCAACTCCTGTGGGAAGTGAACGCTAAATGCAGATGTACCAGCCTCATCAGCGGTAATTGTAAAGCCGTAGAAGTTTTTATCTTCAAAAACATATGTTTTATCTGTTTCTGCCTTTAATTTCTCTGTTATTTTTGCATCACTTTTAAATACAATATCTCCCTCAAAGACTTTATCATCACAGTACAGTGTTACCTCTACATTTTTATCTGCATTATATGGTGTAGTCACATTCATTTTAAATGGCTTTAGTAAAGCATAAGCCGCCCAATACTGATGTTGTCCACCAGACATTTTGTCGATATATGATTTGTTATCTGTTAACCACTGACAAACATAGTTAAAACCATCATCTGTTATATCATAGCCTGTAAGCTTTAGGTTTTTACAGCCTACGAAAGCATTTTGATTTGCTATAGATGTGATAGAGGTTGGCAGCAGCAGGTTGGTTAAGCTGCTGCAATTTGAAAATGCCGATGAACCAATAACACTTAATTTATTATTTGGTATAACATACGACAAGGAGGTGCAGTTTGAGAACACATTATTTCCAATAGTAGTTAATTCCTCTGGATACTTAATACCCTTTAGCCTTGAACAATTTTGGAAAGCACTGCCTTCAATGGCTGTAACTGTGTCAGGCAGCTCAATTTCAGCTATGGAGGAACAGCCCTCAAAAGCATTTGTTCCAATTGCTGTTAATTTAGTACCAAATGAAACATCATTTAATTGAACGCATTTTGAGAAACAGTTATTAGGTATTCTCCTAACCTCATCACCAACTCTAGCACTTTTCAAGGTTGAACAGCCAGCAAATAAATTAGTACCTAAGGTAGAAACCTTATCTGGGATAACAATACTTGTTAAATTTCTACAGTTGGTAAACGCACTGTTACCAATGGTAGTAGTAGCTAATGGAATGTCTATGCTAACTAATGAATTACAATCGTAGAATACATAATCGCCAATTTTTGATACATCCCCTGGCATAGAAATCGTACTCATAGAGGTACAGCCATAGAACGCCCTGTTTCCTACAGCAGTAACAGATTTAGGTATAGAGCATTTTCTTAACGCCGTACAAGCCTCAAAGGTACTAGCAAAAATAGCGTTTAAGTATTCACCAGTAAATGTAACATCCGTTAATGCAGTACATCTGGCAAAGGAAGACTGTCCCAAGCCACCAGAAGCAGAGCCTGCTGCTACACCTAGGTATTCTGGTAATACAACCTGTGTCAATCCGATACAGCTGTCAAACGCATTATTACCAATAGAATTTATATTCTTGCTTAAATTAATATTTTTCAGTGCATTACATGACGCAAAGGAGGAATTGCCAATGGAACCAGAACCCAGCACGTCAACATTTCTAATGGCTGTACAGCCCTGAAAAGCACTGGCACCTATGCTATAACAGCTAGCAGGTATCTCAAGGGGAGCCAATCCCTCAACGTTATCCTCGTTGATTGTGCTGGCATCACTTGTGCATAATGCTGTACAACCCTTAAAGGCATTGTTACCGATAACCTTTAGGGTATCTGGAAACTTAATTGATTTCAGTCTGGTATCACCAGCAAATGCGTTGGCATTAATTGCTGTTACGGTAACGTAGTCAGGATACAGTGCTTCAATTTTATTAATATTCGTTTGGATTGAATTTTTTTCAGCATTGGTTTTTGCTTCTAAATAACTGCCATATGCCCATAAAATAAGCTGGTCCTTACTAATGGTACTGTCAATTACCAGATTAGTATAGTTTAAATAGCCTGTAATAGAAATATCACATTTTTCCAGCACATTTCCGGTTACGGTTGTTTCTCCCCCTGCTGAGTTAATTGAAACATATTTTTGTGTTACGTTTTTACCGTCTACCTTCTTTATAGACTCCTCGTATGATTTCCACTCAAGTCTGCCATAGTCAGAATCAACAGCCCTAATTTCTTCCGAGGAATCATCCTTATTATTTGACGATACAACTGATTTTTCCTGCACCGCCTGTACATCAGCATTATCGTTTCCAGACGCAGCCGCTACATTAAGAACACATGAACTAGACAGCATCGCAGCAACGAGCATTACAGCAAGTACTTTTTTCATTTTTCTACCTCTTTCATTTTAAGTTTTTATACAGCAAAATATGTACCCTCCCCTAAAAACATTAAGGCTAATACTAAAAAGTTAAAATATTTTAAGTGATTTTCATTGCTGTATTCAGTTCTATTATATTATACTTATATACAAACAGTCAACAAATTTTGGAAAAGTATATGTAAATATTAAGAAATAAATTTTATTTATATTTCATATTGCTCCTATTAATTTTCCACCTTTAAAATACAGCGGAATATAAACCCTTCCATTACAATTTTCACATATTTGTATTATTGCAATCACATTTACCAGTTTTAATATTAAATGTTTTTAAATTAAATATACAAGCAGTGAACCCATTATAACAGCGTTCACTGCTTGTAATATATCAATATTAATATTTCCCAGAAAATATTTGTAATTAGGTAATAGAAAATCACCTAGCAAAGTACACATAATAATCTCCCAGCTTTACCTTTACTGCTTCTTTTCCATTATAGTTTGCAATATATGTAAAGGTGTCCTTTATGCCATCATCATATGTAGCGTTTAGCGTAGTACCGCTAACAGCGAAAAAACCTTGGTGTGCTTTTTCTTCGTTGTATGAGCCCATGCCTACTTCAAAATAATTGTCCTCATATATATTCAAAGCACCTCCATAGGTATTATAGCTGCTGCCGAAGGCTTCCGTAAAGGTTACCTCTTTACCTGAAGCAACGCTTTCTGCCTTTACAGGTGACCATACCCCAGAAAAATAGTTTTTCGCATTAATATCACCAGTTTTATTTGAGGAATTCTGTGTAGCTGACTGTGTAGCATCTTCATACTGCACATCGGCATGAAAGGTACCCGGCTCCTTATTAGGATTTTCTGTAGCTGCTGGTGGATCGGTTTCATCTACTGGTACAGTAGGAGCCTGTGTAGGTGCTTGGGTTGGCGCTGTGGTGGCTGACTGTGTAGGTGCTTGGGTAGCCTCCTCTGTCTGGGGTGTTTTGCCACAGCCTGACATGGCCGTTATAAATAAGACTGTCACAATAATGGTGGCAATAATTTTTTTCAAAATAAAAACCTCCTATAGTTGTTTTTTAGGTTTCATCGTATTGTAGGCTGTAATAACAGCCTGTGGACTTATATTACATTGTAATATGTATACAGGAATTGTCTGCATTATTTTGTCGCAAATGGAAAGCAACGCCTCCATAAATAAGGGTTCACTTAAAACCAAGGTTTGGGATAAAAGCAAGGGCAATGCCTGAGCCGTGGAAATTTTTCTAATACTATTATTAGGTGACTGCTGTAAAAAGCATATCCCTGCGACGCTGCCACTCATGTTGGCGCTAATATCATTTTTTCCAGAAAAAGGGTTTCCAAAAGCTACAGCACCGTTGTGGGTTATTCTAATAACAGGTTTATCATCATTAATAATAACAGCATTTTCCGCACCAAAATACTGTTGCCATAAATATGTATGTGTAGATTTCCCTGTGCCTTTAGGTCCAGAAAACACATACACACAACCATCTAAGCATACCGCTGATGCATGAAAAAAAGCACCCCCATAGTCAGGAATTTTTTTAAAAAATTGATAACCAAACCAATGATATTCACAGCTATCATAATCAGGATGCGAATATTTTACAATCCACTGCTCAACCTCTAGCTGATTTAATTTAATAACTATATCACATTTATTTTCATCTATCTGAACCTCCGACAGGTATTTTTTACCCTGTGTCAGTAAGGTTTTACCCTTTGGATTCATGTAGACCTTTAGTCCTGCAATATCATATACCGCCATTTTACTACCTGTTCCTCACGATTTGTTAATGCTCATCATAGCAGCCATAGTACCCCTATGTCCGTTGGTAGCCCTGTGGGACCACAACAGCTGATTGTTGCAGCGTGTACATACGTCACTTACAATGATATTATCATTTAATACTCCGGCACCAATTAATAACTGCCTATTAGCTTCTAGCAGGTCAAGCATATATTTACCCTTTTCTTTTGGTGTTATTATTTTTTCTGTATCTACGTCCTCCAGTGACATAAATTCCTTTGCACAGCTATAATCTACCTCGTAACAGCACCTTGATATTGCCGGACCTATGGCAGCTGTTATGTTAGCTGTATTACAGTCATATTTATCAACCATGGTGGCTACTACCTTTTGTGCTATCCTGTTAACAGTCCCCCTCCAACCGCCATGGGCTAGCGCAATAACCTTTTTAACAGTATCCACATAAAATATAGGCGTACAATCAGCATAATATGTCACCAACGTAACATTTGGTTCGTCAGTGACCAATGCATCTACGCTGTCCATATCACGGGGTTTTGTTATACCTACACCATATTGTTCGTGGCTTACACAACGCACTACTGTATTATGATCCTGTGCAGATGCAACCAATGTATTATAGTCAACACCAATAGCTGTAGATAATCTTTTATAGTTTTCCAGTACGCTTTCTCTGTTATCACCACGATTCAGTGCCAAATTCATACTGGTAAAATCGCCAGTGCTGACGCCACCTAATCGTGTGGAAAAGCCATGTGTAATAAAGTCAATTTTTGATAACGCATTATATGTTAAATATGGAACTACATCACTATTGTTAAGCGTCATAGTTTCGCTGTGAAATTTTATATAATCCATAGACACTCCTTGAAAAGAAACTTTAAACTGCTTTACATTATATTACAGTTAATGATATAATACAAGCTAGTAACGAAAACAGAGAGGTAGTAGTATGCTAAGAAAAAAATTATTTGGCAATAACATAGATACCAGCTGTGAATATTGCAGCAACGCCGAAAAGGCTGGTGATGGCGTTATTATTTGCAAGGTTAGTCGTGAAATCAAAGATAGCAAATGCCCTAAATTTAAATATAATCCTTTATTAAGAGTACCAAAGACCTTACCAAACCTACCGAAATACGACCCAAAGGATTTTGAACTATAGGGCTTTTCTGTGTTCTTTTGCTCATTATATCATTAGTTTGTTAATAAATTATTATTAAACTTTAAATAATGACTAACGGCTTTTAAACACAATAGACTTTTTACTAAAAAAGCCATAAGCACAAAATATAAGCAGACCTCCACCTAGTTAGGTTTAAAATCTAACTAGGTGGAGGTCTGTTAAGTACCTATCGCTTTTACTATTTAATCTCAATGGCATATATAATTATTATAGCAATTAAAGCTTGATAATATTTATATAAGCTTTTCCCTTTACATTAAGTACCTACTGCGTTTTTGTAGCACCGCCAAGGCACGTTTAATGTGACGTGACACTCCTGTAGCGTCAATATTAAGGTCTGCTGCTATATCCTTAACCTTTCTGCCCTTTAGGTATCTTTCGCACAGACAATAACGCTGTTTTTCCGTCAGCTCGATATACATAGCTGTATGTAAGAAATGCTTCATCCGTGACAAATCCACATCATTTGTAGCATTCTTATCAAAAATATTAGCTGGCAGCTCCTGTGGTAAACAATCCAAAGACAACTCTCTTCTAGGCAACAGCCTCACCATCCTTTAACCCTTTTTGATATAACAGCTCACCCGTTTCTCTGCAATCCTTGTACATGGCCTGTAGGGTTTCTATTCTGCGATTATACTCCTTCATGTCCTTGCCCTTGCAAAGCTTACGCTCCGTTTTTAGCCTGTCCAAAATTTGTTTTACATTTTGTGCATCCCTATAATATTCTTTTGCCCATTCGATATAATTCATAATACCTCCATAAGTTTTATAGTAATATCACTATGATTTTAAAATCTCACTACAAAACATTTACTGCAATTCAGCAAACATATGTTTTGTATACTTAAATGATACCATAAATTATGGAAAATGCAATATAAATACGAACATTTGTTTTTTAAGCTTCTTAACAGTCCAACTAATGGTACTGTTACTCATAAATTGTAAAAAAATTATGATATTATATTGACTTTTTAACGCATTAGTGATACATAGTCACTAATGCGAACCAAAAAACCGCCCTATGGACCAATTAATGGTTTTTAGAGCGGTTCTACTTTTATAAATATTAGACATGATTACCACTGTGCATTTGGGTTACTATTTTTACACTTTCAAATAACCTATCATAGCCGCACTGCCAAAGGCATTATATAAAAAGACTGAAGCTACACAAAACACCGCAACAATAATCACCATTACAGCTTTTATCACCTTGTGATATAATCTTTTGTTTTCACCACCCAAGGACTTTATAGCAATGCCAACATACACTGCACCCAAAACAATCAACGGAACAATGTATCTCACGTTTTCTGTACAGGTGTGTGGAAACACAAAACAAAACACATAGTAGGAAGCCAAAATAATAACGTAGGTAATAGTAAAGAAAATCTTTATGGCACTGTCTAAAACATCAGTTTTCTTAAACAGCAGGTAAATCATTGATGCAACTGCCATAACCGCCAAAACAGTTCCGCTCCAAAACAGAAGCTTTGCCAGTATATCTACACCTACATAATTAGCCTCATCAAACATTGCTGTCTTTAGCAAGCCAACCGTTGGGTTATACTCGTAATACTTTCCACCGTAAAATACAAATTGGTCAAACACGCTTGTAAACTGCGAAGGATTAAAATCAAATAAACGCTGAAAAACGGAGTAACCACCTACATATTGCGGGTCTGCTATTGTTAGCCCTGGCACATAAGTAAAGGGTACACGGAACAATAAAAAGTTCCTTATGCTCCACCACAAGCCCAGCGGAACACAAATGCAGCCAAAGGTCAACATCTGTAACAGGTACTTTCCAATTTTGTGCCTGTTTTTAATCAGCACTGTAAGGAATACAAAGGCTACGCCTGGTGCTATCATCCAAACAGACAGCTTCGTCATCATACCAAGGCCTATGCACAAAGCAATTTTTATTATGCTGCCAAACGTAGGCTTTCTGTACCAATATAATGTATTTAGTATAGCACCTAATATAAATGTTATAGACAGCATATCATTGTTAATACTGCCTGATAAAACTATAAAGGTTGGATGAAACGCAATAATTGCAAATGCTGAAATTATTGCAACACCCTTTAGCTTAAAAAATTTAAAAATCTTATAAGACAATACTAAGGATACCATTGAATAAAACATTGTTAAAAACTGCGTTCCCTCAATGGCATTATTAAATGATACGCCAAACGCTGTTATAAGGTGCAGCCATACAGCCTCTAAAATATGATGCAGAGGTGGGTGATAGTGCTGCCATATCAACCTAACATCCCCCTGCGGCAAGGCAAAGGTGTTATAAATTTCTTCAATATAACTGCTGTGACCTGAACCGGAACCAAAAATGCCAACATCATGCTGACGCACAGCAACCGTTGTATACAGGATATAAATCAAACGTAACATAAACCCCATAAAAAACAGAATAGCTATTATGTTACCTGTATTCAGCCTGTTTTTTCTGTATAACCAATAAGCAAACAAAATAGTTACTATACCGCCAGCCACAAATAAAAACGATATATTGGTAACCATTTTTTTCATAAACCAGCAATACATAAATGAAATAAAAATGACACAACCAATAATGGTGCATTGTACTCCAGTAGAAATTCCACCTCTTCGTCCATTAACCGTTACAAAGGCAAAGGTAGCAACAGCCACCACTGAAAAGGTAATTAGCAGGCCTCTGTCGGAAATTGACTGACTGGTGCCCGTCAAGAATATTGCCATACTTACCAAGCACATTAACGCTGAAGCTACAATAGGGTGGGACGTAACACTATCCCATATTTCGCTAATTGTTACAGAGGTTGTTTTTTTATCATTTGCTATAGCAGAGGTATTATTGTTCATAAAGCCTATCCTCTCAGTCGTATAAAATAATTATTCCTTGTCCTCTTTAACCTCGTGATATTGTTTTTCTGTATTAACGTTCCATATTATAGATTTATCCTTGTTACCAGTCTTAATTGCTTCTACCGCCCTGATAGCCGTTAACATAGAATGGTCCATGTTGTTGTAGCGGTGCTGACCGTTTCTGCCTACGCAGAACAGGTTGTCATATCCGCTTAAATATTCAATTAATGTGTCCATCTCTGAATATGTATCAAAATATGCGGGATATGCCTTCTTAATCTTTTCTCTATGACTGTCTAAAATGTCGCTTTTGGAAATAACTCCCATTGTTTCAAGCTCACGGGATGCCATAGCTATGCACTGCTCATCAGTCATATTCCAGAAATCATCCCCCTCATCGCAAAAGTATTCCAAGCCAATCCAAACCGTGTTTTCTGGGTCTTGTACTAAATACGGTGACCAGTTATTAAATATCTGAATTCTGCCCAGCTTTACATTGGTATCCTGCACATAAATCCAACAGTCAGGCACAATATTACCCAAGGTCTTAATATCTGTTTCATTTTTTAAGTTTAGCTTATTTACCAGCAAGCCAACTGTTACAAAATCACGATAAGGCAAGCCCTTTGCAATATCAATATATTTTTTCTCTGGCTTATCACCTGCCATACCAAGCACTAAATCCTTAACAGGCATTGAAGAAATAAACACATCTCCCTCAATGGTCTTTTCGCCATCAGCGGTATTACAAACAACGGACTTTATTTGTCCGTTTTCACAGACAATATTCTTCACCTTATATCCCTTTAGAACACTGCCACCCTTTTTAGCAACATCATCAGCTACCGTTTCCCACAGCTGACCAGGTCCATATTTGGGATACCAGAACTGCTCTATTAATGATGTTTCAACGTCCTTACTGTCCTTGCCCTTGTGGCTGAACATATTTTTTAGCATTGCCATTATTGACAAGCCTTTTACACGCTGAGCACCCCAATCTGCTGATATATCACGAGGGTGTCTGCCCCATAGCTTCTCTGTATAGCCCTCAAAGAACATACTGTACAAAACCTTACCAAAACGGTTAATATAGAAATTTTCCAAGGAGGTTTCCGGCTTTTTAAACATAGAAGATTTTAGATAGCTAAAGCCCGCCTTCATGGTTGTTAAAAAGCCCATATTTTTTATGGTTTCAGCCTTCATACTAATTGGATAATCAAAGAAATGTTTGTTGTAATAAATACGGGAAACACGCTCACGAACCAGCATAACCCTGTCATCCTTGTTTGGGTCTGGACCGTTTGCTTCTAAGGGCTTATCTCTGCCAAGCTTCATATCGTCAAAGGATTGAACCCCCTGTAATGGCAGCAGCTCTTTCCACAGGTTCATTATCTCATCGCTCTTAGAAAAAAAGCGATGTCCTCCTATATCCATTCTGTTGCCGTTATATCTTACGGTTTGGGAAATACCACCAATAACCTGTGTTTCCTCCAAAACGGTTACATTATACTCTCCAGCCACATCCAAAAGCTTTAGGGCTGCTGTTAGTCCAGCTGGACCAGCACCAATTATCACAACATTTTTCATTTAATACCAACCTTTCAAATTCAATCATATTTGATTAACCTAGTTTATTTTGTCATAAATTTTATTTATTAGAATTTCTATCAAACAAAATAAACTTTCGTCCGCAAAAATTCCATACGAAAACAATTACAGTGGAAACCAGCTTACCTATAAGGTAATACCTGTCAGCACTTATCCAGCTTCCAAGTATCATTTGCTCTGCTAAAACATACTGGAAGAACCATATAATAGCCGCATTAATACCTAAGCCAATTACTCCAATTAACGCAAAAGCCAAAAACTCCGCAAATCTATTTTTAATTTTAGAATTTTTAAAAATCCAAAATGTACTTAAAATATAATTTACAGCTAAGCCTGCAACAAAAGATATGGTACTGGCCACTATAGCGTTAATACCACATTTTTCCGCCAGCAATGTCATTAGACCATAGTCTACCACAAACGCCAAACCACCCACGAAGCAGTAACGAAAAAATTGTATAAAAGTATTGTTGGTATCACCAACAAAAAATTTTTTTATTACCATTATTCCTTTTCCTCCTTTTACGTCATATACCTTTTAATTATAACAAGATAATGACGTTTTCGCAACCGTATTTTACATATGTTTTCTTATCAAAAGACCAGTATACTTAAACAAGGTACAGCCAAACGCCATCCCTTGCTTTACTTCTTATTTCATTTGGGTTTACCCCAACTATTGACATAGAGCCACTATTTAACAGAAAGCCGAAAAAAACGCTCATCACAGCGGTGACAAGCGTTTTTATTAGCGTTAAGAAGCCTTACTATTACTCTTGCCAGCCTTTTTTTCCGCACTGGCAACGGCAGAGCTAAAGCTTTTTAAATCGTTTTTCCAGGACGCATATGTGTCCTCTCCACGACGGTCAGGCAAATCATAATGCTCTGATAAATATTTACCCATATATGTTGTACATTTTGTGCCGCCATATATGTTCATATGCTCGCCCTTATCCTTGGTATCGGTAGCCCAATCTATGCCAATCTCATCTAGCATAAGATTATAATCCACAAAAGTAAGATTGTTTTTTTCAGCATATTGTACTACACCGTTATGACGCTGATAATTCCAAGAGTGTGCAGCTGGTGATTCATACAGCAGCAATTCGATGTTGTTGTCACGACATAGCTGTACAATCTTATCCATATACAATGCTATTGCAGGCTGAATAACATCTACATCTGTAGTTTCCTTCATGTATTCCCCACCTGTATATGGTTTTATGCCTGCATCTATCAAATACCCCTTATTAGGGTCAACACGCTTTGTATAGTCAGGCTTCTCTGTAAAGTCAGCCTTAGTAAGGCTTTTCCATCTGCTATGATAACCAATAACAGGGAAAACGTTATACAGCTCACCACACAAATCCTCGTCCGTGGCTGAAATACCATCAAGCAGGTATGTAGCTGAGCTTTTTAACCAAGATGACATTTTCTCCTCATCTGGAGCATCTCTGTACAGACAATCTGTTTCAAAGATAACCAGCCTTGGTGTTTGACGTGTTAAAATGTCCTTTAACATATAGTATAAATCAACTGTTCTAGCTGATGCCATGGCGGTGTCAAATGCAGCATAACCATAATCCTTATACAGCTGTAAAGGAATAATGCTTCTGTACATATCGCTGTTGCCTAAACATACAACATCAATGGTATTCACCTGTTCACCATAGAAAACCTTCTGTGGGTAATATCTAATACCAGCCTCACGGGTGTTTTCCTTTGGTATAAATATAGGGTTAAGGATATTAAGCACCAAAACAAATATAAGGATAAACACCACAGCCCTGACAGCACTGAAAATCTTTTTTTTATTTATCTTTTTACTCATTATTGGCTCCTTTAAAATTGTGCGTATATTAAGTCAGCCAGCTTATAGCCGACCCCGTATGTACCAAAGAACAGTACCATAAATATTCCTGCATAGTACACTGACCAACGCAAAACAATGTTTTTCTTTGCCAAGGTTTCCCTAATAGGATAACCTTTTTCCTGAATAATCCCTGCTACTAATAGTACAATCATACCTAAAGCTAATATGGCAAAATCGCTAGTATAGATGCCAAAATCCTTTAGGATAGAACCGCCGGTAATTACGCTTAATCCAGCATTTGTAAACATGGAGGTAAACATATTAAAAGCTGCATTTAGGTCAGCTGCCCTAAATATCATCATACCCAAGCACACCAACGCAGTAGTTCTAAGCATTTGAAAAAGCTTATAACCCTTAGCCTCACGATTAATATGCAATAAGCCCAGTGTTTTTCTGATTAATGGTTCACACATTACGCCTATCATAATAAACACATAGTAATACAGTCCATATACAACATATTTTATACTGGAACCATGCCAAATACCGTTTCCAAACCAAACAAAGAACATGGAAAACGCCATTGGCAAAATTCTAGCCCAATAATCGTTAAACTTTTCTCTTGTCTTCTTGCTAAAATTCATAAAGAACTTTGAAAAAGAAATTGGATAAAAAATATAATCTCTTAACCAAGCACCTAAAGTAATGTGCCACCTACGCCAAAATTCCTGTAAAGACAGTGAGAAAAATGGTCGTTTGAAGTTTTCCGACAGCTTAACACCGAACAGCTCTGCCACACCTGTTACTATGTCAATAGAGCCAGAGAAATCAGTGTAAATTTGCAGAGTATAGATTATAACACCTAACACCACAGTTACACCCGTGTACTTTTGATAGTTGTTAAAAACTGTATCAGCAAAAATACCAGCTCTGTCGGCGATAACCATCTTCTTAAACATACCCCATAGGATAAGCTGCCAGCCTGATTTAAAACGCTCAAAGTCAAAGGAGTGACCCTCGTACAGCTGATGAGCCAGCTGGTCATATCTGCCAATAGGACCTTCCATGATTTGAGGGAAAAATATTAAGTACAAGGACATTCTGCCAAAGTTTTTGTCTGGCTTTACTTTGCCTCTGTACACATCAACAACGTAGCTAATCGCCTGTAGGGTATAAAACGAAATACCCAGTGGTAGGGCTAGGCTTAGGTGGAACGGCTGAAAGCTTGGTGAAAACAGCCCAATAGCAGCACCAACAGAATCGCTCATGAAATTGAAATACTTCAAGAAAAACAGCAAGCCAAAGTTAACTAGTACAGCTACCAGCACCACAAGCTTTTTATTGCGTGTGGTCTTGGCTTTATAAATTTTCTTTTCTTCCTTAGACAAACTGCCCTTTGCCTTTTTAAACCTTTCATTTATCTTCCCCAGCCACAATCCACAAAGGTATATTGAAAGGGTAGTAATAAATACAAAAGCAATTAGGGCACTGCTGTTAAGTATGTAATAGCCACAGCTGGCAGTCAGCAGGACAATCCAACGAAATTTTTTGGGTACAATATAATATAGCAATAAAGTTATGCCTAAAAATGCTATAAATACTAATGTATTATAACTCATAAACTATTATATCCCTCTTGTATTTTTATTATTCTTCTGCCTGTAATTTCTGAATTAATGCCCATATAGCATCTACAGAGTTAAAATTTTCTGGCATTATATCTGCCACTGACAATTCAACGTCAAACTCATCATTGATTTCTGAAGCTAGAGATATAATTTCCAATGATTCCAAAACACCATCATCTATTAGGTGCTGGTTGTTTTTAAAGTCTACACCAGGTTTTAATTCTTCCAAAATTTCTAATAGCTCTTCCATTTTAATTTCTCCTTATTATTTATATATTTGTATATTATAAACTCTTTAGAGTTCTATAATTATTCTTCAGCCATACCCTGTCAACCTTACCGTTGGCGTTATATGGCATTTTATCAAGCTTTATCATTTTATTAGGACACATATAGTTTGGCAGCTTTTCTTTAAGTATGTCCATAATGTACTTGTTATCTAAACCCTCACCTGTATATATCAAAACAATTTTTTCTTTCTCACCGTCATAAATACAAGCACTGGCTTTAATCCTATCAACAGCACTAACGGCTGTTTCTATCTCGCCCAGCTCTATTCTGTAACCCATATGCTTTATTTGAAAGTCTTTACGAGATACATAGATAAGCTCACCTAGCTGGTTATATTTCACAATATCACCTGTTTTGTAAACCGTTTCCGGATAACAGGTATTCAGGGGATTTTGTACAAATGCACTTTGTGTTTTTTCCGGATTGTTATAGTAGCCCATAGCAACTATTGAACCACGAACACACAGCTCACCCTCTTCACCAACAGCAGCCTCGGTGTTGTCCTCCTTAACAACCATTACATCACAGTTGTTACACGCATTGCCGATTGGCAAGGATTCATCATTGGCTATTTTTCTGTTTAAAATATAATATGTACAAATATCAGTAACCTCTGTAGGACCATAAAGGTTAGCAAACATAACATCATCATCCATTTTTTCAACAAGCATATTAAGCTGTTTAGTTGGCATTACCTCACCTGCGAACAAAACCTTTTTTAGCTTTGGAACCTGTACATAATCCAGCGCCTTCCAGTTTGCAACAATACACAGGGCTGATGGCACCCAATAGATTGTATTTATATTTTTATTGTTAACATACTCCAACAGCTTTATAGGGAATGAAAAACACGACTTTGGAATAATATGTAATGTAGCACCGTTTTTTATAGTGCTGTAAACATCTAAAACTGACATACTAAAGTAAAATGGTGTTTGGTTGCCAAATACAGTATCCTCATTAATATCAAATGCCTCTGTAACCCAATCAGCATATGCCATAGCATTACCATGAGATACAACCGCACCCTTTGGTACACCTGTTGAACCAGACGTAAACAAAGCATACAGCGGATCTGTATCAATAGCACGGCGTCGTATTGCTGTTAGCTTGTCGTCATCTACCGCTGCAGCTACCGCATCCTCATATAAAAAGGTTTTGCCGCTAAAGTTAAGCTCCTTTGCACTTTCCAGATGTGCATGGTCTGTTAAAATTGCCACTGGTGACAAGGTGTTAAATATGGTATTTACTCTATCCTTTGGCATTTTGGTGTCAACAACAACATAAAAATTACCGCTGTACACTACACCAAAGAAGCCTATTAGGCTTTCAACACTTTTATCAATATACACCGCTATTGGCTTATTTCTGGTATTTAGCTGTGCCAGGGTAGTACCTATAGCTTTAGCCCCCTGTACCACCTGTGCATAAGTAACCGAATTGTTTTCATCTGAAAATGCCTCTTTGCTAGGAAAGCTTCTGTCAGCCTGTTCTAAGTATTCCAACACATTCTTCATACAAATTCTCCTAAATATATATTAAAATCAATTAAAAAACTAATTTTTCATAGAATTTTAGTTTACCACACTCAACCATATATTTCAATAAAAATTAAAGCGTTATTTCCAATATAAACGCTGAATATATGTAGAAAGCTAGTGGCATTTAGGACTATTTTTTATTCATATTGCGTGCTTAGCCCCCAATATTCTTTTTTAACAACAAAACCCACTACAAAGCATCACAATATATGCCTTTATTGTTGTAAAATATAAACAGATATGTACTTGTCAGACACAGTAAACCTGCCACAGCCATCATTTTCAATGGCAACAAAGGGTTTATTTGGATTAATTATATCTATGTAGGTTCTACCTATCTTATCATTGCCTACAAACATTCTTTTTTCACCATTGCCACTGTTGCTTAACAGCACTGCTACACCTGAATTTTTGTGTTCACTGTCACCTTGTCTTGTAAAGCCTACTATATGTGAGTCATCAAAATAATCCAGCTGCTCACCATAAGCATAATTTTTACGTACATTAATAAGTACTTTTAGCTGGGAAACAGGCTGTATATCATCATGGGGAATGCCATAATAATCCCCATAAAATACACAGGGATACCCCTGCGAACGCAATAAAATTAAAGCATATGCTATGGGCTTAAACCACCTGTTAACATATGAGGCTAACGCCTGACCGGGCTGTGTATCATGATTATCTACAAATGTAACTGTTTTAATAGGGTTTTCACCCACCAAGGAATTATCAAACAGCTGCCGCATATCATATTTTTCATATTGGCAGGAGGCATTGTAAAAGTTAAAATGTAGCGGTACATCAAACAATGACATATCCCCCACAACCTCTGACAAATAATTCTCCAAGGTGCTTTTTGAACCATTCCAATATTCCCCTACTGCAAAAAGCTCCTTGCCTGTTAATTCACGCATTTTAGGTAACCAATACCTATAAAATTCCCCTGCTATATGCTTTACTGCGTCTAAACGCACACCGTCAACATCGGTTGTGTTAATAAACCACTGTCCCCACTGTGTCAAATGTTCAATAACCTCTTGATTTTTAAAATCTATATCTGCACCCATTAGATAATCAAAGTTAGCATTTTCCTTGTCTACCTCCTGCTCCCATGTTTTACCATCAAACAGAAAAAGGCTGCTCCTTTTAGCTCCTTGGTCCCAATCAATACCGTCAAAGTGGGTATGATTCCAATGAAAATCAGAATAGACATTATTTCTGCCTGGGAAATTAAACACTGTCCACGCTTCTATTTTCTCTACTCCTGAGGTTACTCGGTTTCTATCGCTTGGACATACCTCCTCAGCCTCTACCATTTCGGTTTCATCTGCACCCATCATATGATTCAAAACTATATCTGCATACACCTGCACATTATTTTTATGCAGCTCTCTTACTGCCCCTATGTATTCGTCCCTTGTCCCATATTTTGTGGCAGCTGTTCCTTTTTGCTCAAACTCACCCAAATCGTAAATATCATAGACTCCATAGCCAACATCCTCAGCACCTGATGCACCCTTGTAGGCTGGTGGTGTCCACACCGCTGTTATTCCTGTGCTGCTTAGCTCGTCAGCGTGTTCTGTAAGCTGTTTCCACAACTGCTTGTCACTTGGCAGGTACCATTCAAAATATTGTATTATTGTTCCATTATCAGCCATAGCCTTATCCCTTTCATTATACACAAAATATTAATTTGTCAATTGCCTGAAAGTCATCCATTATATTTTGTCGCATTTTGTTCCTATATTACTTCCATAAATTTAATTTGTCAAAATCTTTTTAAATTGACTAAAAAATAATAACACATAATTAACTATTATTACAAAATTATGCAATTTCTTTATTTTCATTGGTCAATATGATAATATATAAAAAGCATTTGAACAAGTATAAATAAAATTTATAGCCAAACAATGAAAGGACCTTTAACAAATATGAAAAAAATATTATCCATTACCCTAATCTTAGCAATGGCAATTAGCTTTTGTTCATGCAGCAATGGCGGCAGTTCATCTGCCACAGATAAAAACAGCACAGACAGCACTGTTAGTACAGCTGGTAAAGGCACACCTACACAAGCACCTACAGATCCATCAATTATACCAGTACAGTGGCAGGACAACGGTATCTTTAGCGAATATTACGAAAAGGCCTACACCCTAATGAAAACTATGACTACCGAAGAAAAGGTAGGACAAGTATTTTATGCTAACTGCCCTACTACTGATGCCGCAGAGATAGCAGCACAATATCAATTTGGCGGATATGTATTGTTTGGACGGGATTTTGAAAACTTTTCCATGGATGAGGTTATCGCCAACAGCATAGCTTGTAAAAATGCCACAAGGATACCTATGACGCTTAGCGTTGATGAAGAGGGTGGCACAGTAACCAGAATATCCCGATACTCCCAATTTGGTGTAGACCAGTTTTTATCACCTCGGGAAATTTTCGCAAACGGTGGTTTAGAATCCATAGCAGCTGACACACAGGCAAAAAGCAATCTGCTAAACACCCTAAACATTGATAACAATTTAGCACCTGTATGTGATATTTCTACCGACCCTAATGACTTTATTTACGACCGTGCATTAGGTGAAACACCGGAAAAAACAGGTGAATTTGTTGCGACAGTAGTAAGGGTTAGTCAAGAAAACAACATAGCCGCTACCCTAAAGCACTTTCCCGGATACGGTAATAATGTGGATACTCATACAGGCGTTGCAGTGGATAACCGACCATACTCTCAGTTTGAAGGTGAGGACTTTATACCTTTTAAAGCAGGTATAGATGCTGGTGCAGACTGTTTATTGGTTTCCCATAACATTATGACCTGTGTAGATGGCAAATACCCTGCCTCCTTATCTGCTGATGTCCACAAAATAATAAGAGATAAGCTAGGCTTCACAGGTATTATAATGACAGACGACTGCTCCATGGAAGCTATACTGGACTATGTTGGTGACTATGACCCAGCCGTTATTGCACTGAACGCTGGCAATGATATGGTTATAACTGGAGAGTACACAACATCATACCCTGCCGTACTAAAAGCAGTAAATGATGGAACAATTTCACAGGATACTATAGACCATGCAGTTATGAGGATTTTAGCTTGGAAGTATGCAAATGCTTTAATGTAATATATATTTTAATATTAACAACGCTCTTATGATAAGGCTTTTGTACCCACCCAAAAAAAATTAGATAAAAAATCTAATAATAAGGAGGTGGGTACATTTGTGCCTTCACAAGAGCGTTTTTATTGACAAATATTATTGCATTTGTTTATTTTTTATTATCCACATACTTATTTGCTGATAAATTAATCATTTTTCTTATTTGAACGTGACAGGTCATCCACCTTTTCCTTGCCATGCTTAGCTTTGCCCTGTATTTCTGGCACCGGAGGAACATCGTTTTTAGGTAAATTTTGTTTATGATTTTCCTGTGTTGCCTTTGGGTGGCGTGGGTCAATACGCTTCATACCTTGCTTTGCCATTTTTCTCACCTCATAATTATCATTTGAAAAATAGCATAAAATATCAATTAAATTTTAAAAACCTATAGAAAAATTAGTTTCTCCCTCACATTCATCATCGTCATTTTGTATTATTCATTATTAAGCTAATTTTTGTAATAATCCTTTATCTAAAAATTAGGCTCTAAAACCTCACAAATAACCTTTGTAAAGGTAGTAAAACACACTTTAACATAAAATGTTTTCTTCACCTTATGGTACAGCCTACCTCCACTAATAGTTTCACCTGCAATAGTGTTTGGGCTATTGGCAATATATTCTACAATTTCAATAACAGGTAACGGACAAATAATAGCTTCGTTATCAAAGGGATTATCAGGTTCTTTTACATTTAATTATACAGCCTTAGCTGTCCAAAGGTACGGATTTTGCCTTACTGATAAATGTTTTATAAGGCGTACCAGAAAAATCAAAGATTTTCATTACTTCTACAAATTTGACAGCTTCCTGATTATTTTTTAAGATTCATACAAGATTACTAGGTTTTTGCTTTGAATTATTATTACTTGATTTCAAATACCACTTAATAATTTTCGTTGCAAAAGTCCTCCCTAGGTACTATACTAAAAATAAAAGGAGTTGTTTACAATGGTGGAAAAACTGCAAAAGGTGATAGATAACAGCCAACGCATAGTCTTTTTTGGTGGTGCAGGAGTATCAACAGAAAGTGGAATACCAGATTTTCGTTCAGTAGATGGGCTATACAATCAAGAGTATGACATACCACCAGAGGAAATACTAAGCCATACATATTTTATGGAACACACAGAAGAATTTTATCGTTTTTATCGTAACAAAATGCTATGCTTAACAGCAAAACCAAATGCCGCACATTACAAGCTGGCAGAACTGGAGGAGCTAGGAAAGCTAAGTGCAGTTATTACACAAAACATTGACGGTCTGCATCAGACAGCAGGCAGTAAAGCTGTATATGAGCTTCACGGCTCAGTACACAGAAATTACTGTACAAAATGTGGAAAGCAATATAATGCCCAATACATTTTAACCACCAAGGGCATACCAAAATGCGAATGTGGCTGCATAATAAAGCCTGATGTTGTTTTATATGAGGAACCATTAAACAACAAAGTAGTAAACAATGCTGTAAAGGCTATATCTCAGGCTGACACCATGATAATAGCCGGCACCTCCTTAACGGTATACCCTGCTGCTGGTTTAGTGCAATATTTCCATGGCAATAATTTAGTTTTAATAAACAGAGATAAAACGCCAATGGACAAAAAATGCAGTTTAGTTTTCCACAGCAAGGTAGGCGAATTGTTAAGTCAAATAGTCCTATAAAATATAAATACACACATTTTCTTACAAAAAACAAAAAAACACTTGATTTTATTAGCCTTATTGGGTATAATAATCAAGCATTATTTTTTGGAGAGATGTCCGAGCTGGCCGAAGGAGCATGATTGGAAATCATGTGAACGGTTTTTAGCCGTTCCTGGGGTTCGAATCCCCATCTCTCCGCCAAAAAATCCGTTTTAGATGAAGTTTATCATCTTGAACGGATTTTTCTTTATTGCAAATTATATAGAGATGCGGGGATTCGAAAAGGAGGATAGGATTTTTTTCCTTTAAAAATCCGTCCCAAAATTCTCCTGTGGAGGATTTTGCCGACGTGGCTCGGCGCAATCCCCATCTCTCCGCCAAATGTATAAGCACAGCACAGAACCATAATCTGTGCTGTGCCTTATTTTTTCCTTAAAATTGCCAGAGATGCGGGGATTCGAAAAGGAGGATAGGATTTTTTTCCTTTAAAAATCCGTTCCAAAATTCTCCTGTGGAGGATTTTGCCGACGTGGCTCGGCGCAATCCCCATCTCTCCGCCAAAACAAGCTACTTTGGGGGAAAGATTATTAGCTGTTCTAATCGTGTTATATGTATAAACATACAGTGCAAATGTATATATTGAATACTAAAATGAAATAATTTTACTACCTACAGCAATTATTTTGAATTTTCTACCATCTATATTATATTTTTGTAGTTTTATAGCCTTTTACCCATTGAGCTTCAAAAAATATATTTTGTAATTATTCTGCAATTTTTCATTTTAGCCCCAAATACCAACAAGATAAATCTCAAAATCGCAGTTGTGATTTTATTTCTCATTAATATTTGTATTTTATTTATACTTGTTTTTATATAAATATCTTATCTTTATACATTGTTATCTATATATTGTTTGCTTTGATATAAATTTTTATATATTATTTTGTTGTTTTGTATTGCAATTTTATATATATTGCTGTATATTAAATGTATTCTAAATAAGGAGGGTAGATATATTATAGTAATCACAATAACAAAATTCAAGGAGGAAAAATGAGTATTAAAAAAATTATTTCTGTATTAGTCGTAACAGCTATGATGTTTACAATGCTTGCAATTCCTGTTACTGCAAACGCAGTAGAAACAAACAGCACTGCAAAGATTACTGTTCACTATTACAACCAAAACAACTGGAACAACCCGTACATTTACTATTACAGCGACTCTAACAAGCCTGTTGTATGGCCTGGCAATGCTATGAATGCCGACGGCGATAACTGGTACAGCTACACCATTAACAATATAGAAAACGCAAAGGTAATTTTCAGCGACAATGGCAATTCGCAAAATCCTAAGCAAAACCAAGAAGGATTTACCGTAAGCGGCGAAAAATGGTATGCTTGCGGTGCGTGGTACGACAGCGAGCCACAGGGCATTACTGTACATTACCAAAACTACAACAATTGGAACAACGTAAACCTTTACTGGTACAATAGCAGTCAAAAAGGCACTGCGTGGCCTGGCAATGCTATGAGTGCCGACGGTGACGGCTGGTATACCTACAAAATTTTTGGCGTTGAGCAGGCAAAGGTTTTGTTTAACAACGGCAGTGGTACTCAAACTCCAGGACAAAATCAAGAGGGCGTTACCATTAGCGGAGAAAAATGGTACAGAAACGGAGAGCTTACCGACAGCCGTCCAGACCAAGTAACTGTTTTCTTTTATAATCCAAACGGTTGGAACGCACCAAATATTTATTACTACAAAAATACAAGTGACACAGGCAAGGTCTGGCCTGGCGAAGCAATGAAGTCCGTTGGCAACAACTGGTACAGCTACACCATTACAAAATATTCCTCTGCAAAGGTACTGTTTAACAGCGGCACAAATCAAATACCTGATAAAAACCAAGAGGGCTTTGATGTGAGCGGCACAATGTGGTACAAGGACGGCAAATGGTGCAATGGCGAAACAGACAGGGATAACGATACTCTGCCCGATTATATGGAAATGATTTTAAACACCGACATAAACAAGGCAGACACAGACGGTGACGGCTTGCCTGACGGCTACGAGGTACTCAATCTTAGCACCGACCCGCTAAAAGCCGACAGCGACAGCAACGGCACAAACGACGGTGACGAGGACAGCGACAGGGACGGTCTTACAAACAAACAGGAATATACACTTGGCATCGACCCTACACTATTAGACACCGACAACGACGGTCTTAACGACGGCGACGAGGTTAACGTGTATTACACCGACCCGCTAAAAGCTGACACAGACGGCGACACCTTGTCAGACGGTGACGATGTTGCCCTTGGTTTTAGTCCTTTGTTACAAGACACGAACGGTAATGGTATACTTGACTGTGACGAAAAGGTACAGCAAAACATTACAGAAACTGTTAAAAGCAACGATAAACCGCAAATAACAGATGTGTCTGTAAATATTAACGGCACTGGCAATGTTAAAAACAACACCACAATAGAAAGCATTTATGGCAAGGACGCACTTTCCAGTGATGTGGTAGGCTTGGTAGGCGTACCAGTAGAAATAACATCTGATTCAACGTTTGACACAGCCGTCATAACATTTAAATATGATGAAAGCAAGCTTGGAAATACTCCAGAAGAAAACCTTGCCATAATGTGGTACGACGAAGAAAACGGCATTTATCAGCTGTTGGACAAGGATACTGTGCTAGACAAAGAAAACAACACCGTTAGCTACAATACAAAACATTTTTCAAAATATATGGTTGTTGACAAAGAAGTATGGTATAATACTTGGAGAACAAACATAGACTACCGAAGTGGAAGCGGAACAAATAAATATTACGATTTTGCCTTTGTTTGCGATATTTCTGGCAGCATGAGTGGCAGTAGCATTAGCTATGCAAAAACAGCGCTAAACAACTTTATTGACTGTATGTCGGACAACGACAACGGCAGTGTGATTGCTTTTGACAGCAGCGCATACCTGCTGGCTTCGTTTGGTTCTTCTAAGGACAAACTACATTCTGCCGTAAATTCTATGAATGCAAGGGGCGGCACAAATGTAAGTGCAGGACTTACAATGGGTGTTAATCAGCTTGTTGCCACAAGCAATACAAACGAAAAAGCCGTAATACTAATTTGTGACGGCGATGTAAATTACATTCAGCCTGCTGTAAACACTGCGGTGGCAAACAACATAAAGATATACCCAATAAATGTTGTTGCATCTGACAATAAAATATTGCAGTCAGTTGCCGACCAAACAGGCGGAGAGCTATATTACGCTTATACAGCAGAACAGCTGTTAGACGCATTCTCCCATATTTCTTCCAACAATCTGCTGGACTTTGACCTAACCGACACAGACGGTGATGGGTTGCCAGACACCTTCGAAAAAAATGGTATGCGTACAACAAACGGCAAAATAATATACACAGACCCAACCAAAGCCGACACAGACGGTGATGGCATTTCTGACGGTGACGA
>DGFJ01000014.1 GCA_002391625.1 Ruminococcaceae bacterium UBA3903
TTTTTTCAAAATTGATTTCCGTGGCAATACAATTATCATTTTTACTAAGGTATAATACACGACTTATGCGAATATAGGATTGTGGACAGGCCTTTGGAAAACAAGAAACACCATAAAAATAGTGTAGTAGCTAATTTGCCGATACCGTTATAAAGTGTAATTTTTTGGAGGCTTTACAAATCAGCAGGTGTTTTACTATGGGTTAGGGGTTGTATATTATATTGGCTGGTGTTTTATAAGATTATCAGCATTTAATAGAAACAATTATGGCTTGATACCAAATGCTGAGGTGAAGAAATATAGTCAACCCAAAAAATATAAAGTCTGCATATTAAAACAAGGGACAGCTTAATGCTGTCCCTTGAAAAATCTTTTCATTTTGGTGTTACCATAGCTATTGACATAGAGCCAATTTTTATAAAGTTCTTCTTAGCTTAGATTTAATTTTAACCCTATCTAAAGCGAAGGCTAAGACAACAAATACAATAGCACTGCCTAGTGCCTGAACGCTGTTTTCAAGAATATTTGACATAGCACTAATCCACACAGTCAGGTCGGTGAATGCACCCAAAAAGCCTTCCGAAGCGGTGGCTTTATCAGTGCAAAGCAGAACCACCTTGGTTAGGTAGTAGCCTACTACTGTAATAATGCTGGCAGGAATTAACATAATTGCATTTCTGACAGTTAACAGCTTTTGTGCCTTAGATGAAAACACGCTTGCTAGTAAAGCTTTAATAATAAATGTTGGCAGTATATAGTGAGCGTATCCACCAAATAAATCTGATAAACCGCCACCAATGCCTGCTGATAACATGGCGTAGGGTGTTGGTAATATACATGCAGCTAAATAAATGATAGAGTCACCTAGGTGTATGTATCCGCCACCTGCTGTAGGTATTTTGACAAAATATGTTAGTACCGTGGTCATAGCCGCAAAAACAGCAGACAAAACCAATAACCGTAAGGATTCGTTGCTTTTTTTCATTTTGTTCTCCCCTTAATCAATTAAATTACTGTAATATAATAGCAAAAAACTGTACATATAAAAATGCACAGTTTTTGTAAAAATTAAAGGGACAGACCTAAAATGACAGAGGGTAATAAAATGACCTTGTGCATTTCTATGAGCGTTTATAAAATAGCAACAATATGTTAATACAATTTTTATTCAAAGCTTTATTTTTATTAACAAACACCTTTTTACAATATGGTAATGTTTATATACAGTGAAAAAGGTCAAGGGAAACACATATCAATGTAATTCCTTTGGCTAAAAAATTATAGAACAGGAGTTGTGTTTATGTGTAAACAGGAATTTATAATCAGCATAGTGGGGGCTCTCTTTGTAGTAATGGTTATTATTCTGACTTGCTTTCAAGTTTTTAACCAGCTTCTGTTCAGTATTATTTTGTCAGCAGCATTTATTTTGATATTTTATGCTAAGCTGAAAATTAGAAGTAATCATAGCGACAGTAATAAATAATAAATAAAGAAAAGACAGTCGTGAAAATACCCACCTCCATTTGTTAGATTGTTTAGGTCTAACAAATGGAGGTGCGGTACAAATCAGGCTGTCCTTTAAATATGTAATTATAATGTTTTTGACAGTTCCTTTAGGTAATCCTTAAAATCACTGCCAATCTCCGGGTGCTGTAAAGCAACCTCTACAGCTGCCTCCATAATGCCTAGCTTGTTACCCATATCGTAACGCTTGCCAGTAAAATCTACTGCTGTCATACCTGTTGTGGTAGCCAGATCCTTCATAGCGTCAGTAAGCTGTATTTCACCACCAACGCCAGGGGCGGTATGCTCTAAAATATCAAATATTTCTGGTGGCAGTACACATCTGCCAAGTATTGAAAACAATGAAAGTACATGAGCATCATCTGGCTTTTCTATCATATCTGTGCAGTTATAAATATTGTCGTGCAGATTGTCAACCTTTAATGAGCTGTATTTGTGTATATCCTCTGGTGCTACTGCTTTTATTCCCAGTACACCCTTGCCATATTCTTCATAAGCCCTCATCAGCTGACCACACGCTGGGTCCTCGCCAATTATCACATCATCACCGTAAAGGACAGCAAACGGTTCGTCACCAACAAAGGATTTTGCACGGCTAATAGCGTGACCTAAACCCTTTGTTTCCCTTTGACGAATAAAAAATATGTTTGCTAGGCCTGCTATATTTGTTACTTGGTTGTAGGCATCTGTTTTGTTCCCGTTTAATAAGCTGGCTTCTAGCTCTGGACACCGATCAAAATGATCCTCAATAACATCCTTACCACGATTGGTAATAATCAAAATATCTGTAATTCCCGACTTTACAGCTTCTTCTACTATATATTGTATAGCGGGTTTATCAACGATTGTTAACATTTCCTTAGGCATTGCTTTAGTAGCTGGCAAAACCCTTGTTCCTAAACCTGCTGCCGGTATAACCGCCTTGCGAATTTTCATATTATTCCTTCTTCCTTATAAATAATTATCTTAAAAAGTTGGGGAACATTTGTAGAATTACATAACACACCAACATACAAAGTGCTATTTTGGTATCTACGCCCCCAAATTTTTCTATTTCTTCCTTTGTTTTTCTGCTATCATGATTTTTTTCCTTTATGCTTTTGATTTTTTTCACGCAAAAGCTGTAGTACCCACGGTTAGCGGAAAATCCGCAGAATAGCATTATACCAAAATTAATAATACTCATAATAGACGGCAGATAAAATATAATCTGCTTTTCTATAGGCAGCTGCATTATCTGCTGCATTATCTCATAGGTGTTGACAGATAACTCGTTTGTGGCAACGCTGGCAGATACATCAGAAAATATCTCGTAGCTTTGACCCGCATATAAACCTGATACTATCATTGTAATAGCTACAATAATAGATATTATCGCACCTTTCAAATACTGCTTTCTGTATAGATACCAACCGCCTGTGAAAAGAAAGCCTGCAAAGTTAAAGCGACCTATGCCAAATGTTTTAAGCTTTTTAAATATAGATAAATAGTATGGTGTGTTTACCTTTACTAGCTTTGCTACCTCTCCGGCTGTTACACCACCCATATCCTCCTTTTCGTCAAGCTTAAAGGCTTGGGGGAAAGTACCCGAACCAAAGCCCATTGGCATTTGATTAAATTCAAAGGGAGTAGAGGTGCTGTTGCCAGCTGGGTCACTGTCTGCTGCATTTTTACCTTGTGTTGTGTCCTGATTTTCCAATGGCGAACCGCAACGCTTGCAGAATAGTGCGTCATCTGCGTTTTCACTGCCACATACCTTGCAAATATTAGAACTGCCATCATTGTTTTGGTTTTCTTCTTTTGTCCATACAAAATCATCGCTATGTTTTTCTTCGTTTACACAGTGACCTAATTCGTCATAGCACTCCCTGTGTTGAGGGGTACCACAAATAGGACAGACGACAATGTCATCACCAGAAGAAAAAGGTTTGCCGCATTTAGGGCATTTTTCACCTGAATAATCCAAAATTGCAAATCCTTTCATTATAGAAAATTATTATACTTATAAATGTGATTATAACAGAATAGATAAAAAACTTCAATGGCTATGGTGTGAATAAAATGTATTTATAAAAAATCTATATATTTCTCTACTTTTTACTGGAATACTTTACATTTACCATTCAATAAACTATAATTAAAAAGAATGATTTTAATGAGGATGATATAATATGATACAATTTGAAGAACTGCGTTTATCTTTAGAAAGAATACAGCCAGAAATTCTGGATTTAGCAGAAGCTCTGGGCTTAGAGGCTATGAAGTCGGAAATAGAACAGCTAGAAAACAAGGCAGCAGAACCAGGATTTTGGGATGATATGGAAAAATCTCAAGTTGTATTACAGCGTACCAGCGGATTAAAAAGTAAGCTAGAGGGCTATAACTGCTTGGTTTCAAAGTATGAGGATGCCTTAGCTTTAATTGAGCTTGCTAATGAAGACGAGGATTTATCCTTGCTAGAAGAGGCTGAAAATGAGGTTTTGGGCATTCAAAATGAGTTAGAAACGCAACGCTTGGCAACATTGTTAACGGGAGAGTACGATAGCAATAACGCTATTGTAACGTTTCATGCTGGCTCTGGTGGTACGGAGGCACAGGATTGGGCAGAGATGCTGTACAGAATGTACAATCGTTGGGCAGAACGCCATAACTTTAAGGTGAAGACCTTGGATTACCTTGACGGTGAGGAAGCGGGTCTAAAAAGTGCTGTTATATTGGTAGAAGGTATCAACGCATATGGTTACCTAAAGAGTGAAGCAGGCGTTCACCGACTTGTTCGTGTGTCACCTTTTGATTCCTCTGGCAGACGACATACATCATTTGCCTCTTTAGAGGTAATGCCAGAAATAGACAATACAATATCAGTTGATATAAATCCTGAGGACATTAAGATGGATGTTTATCGCGCCAGCGGTGCAGGTGGACAGAAGGTTAATAAGACTTCATCAGCAGTTCGCCTGACCCATGTCCCTACAGGTGTAGTAGTGTCGTGTCAGGTAGAACGTAGCCAGCACCAGAACCGTGAGGTCGCAATGAAAATGCTGATGTCAAAGCTAATGGAGATAAAAGAAAGAGAACATCTGGATAAAATAGAGGACATAAAGGGCGTTCATAAGGAAATTACATGGGGTTCTCAAATACGTTCATATGTATTTATGCCCTATACAATGGTAAAAGACCATAGAACTAGCTTTGAAACAGGTAACATTAGTGGCGTAATGGACGGAGATATAGATGGTTTTATAAACGCATATCTAAAGGCTGGCAGTCTTAGCACATTAGAAAACAACGACTAATCTTTAATACAGGTATATTAAAAGTCTGTACACTTAGCTGTACAGACTTTTCTATATATAGTATATATTGTTTTGTTGCTATAACTAAAGCCGAAAGAAATAAAAGACAATTTACACATATACAGGTAATAGTCATAATAGTAAGCCTAAATGATAAGGTTAAAACATCTGTGGAATAAACAAATATATAAATTATAGCTATTACATAGATGGGGTAAAGCCAGTATAATAGCTGTGAAACGACAAATATAAAAAAGAATTAAAAAACTTGTAAAAAAGTGTTGACAAAAGGGCTATGAA
>DGFJ01000001.1:0-22428 GCA_002391625.1 Ruminococcaceae bacterium UBA3903
AGATGTGTATAAGAGACAGTTCGACGGGTGGTTGTGATTAGGTTATAGCTATAATATTTCCAAGCAGTGCAGCATATATATCTTCTAGTGCTTTATAAAGCATAAGAAATATGAAAGGAAAATATATATGTTTAAAAAATTAAAAAGCAAAAATCCATTAGCTTTTCAGGAAAGTAAAATAGAGGAGAATGCTACAAGGAAAACAGCAGCAATGTATTATGGTGAAAAAAACATAAAGGCAAAATCGGGTTATTTATTGCGTGAAATTGCAGGGGAAAGCGTAATAATTCCAATAGGAGATAATATAGCTGACTTTTGTGGAATAATATCAGCCAATACTTCCGCGGTTTTTTTATGGAAAATGTTAGTGGTTGGTACTACAAGGGATGACATGGTGAAAGCATTAGAAAATCATTTTGAAATATCAAAGGATGTAGCTGCCGCCGATGTTTATGATTTTTTACAGCAGCTATTAAACAGAGAAATGTTAGAGGGTGCTTAAATTGAATAGAAATCCATTGAACGCTACATTTGAGCTAACAACACGTTGTAATCTCAAATGTAAAATGTGTTTAATACGTCATTATGACAATGTTATTAAGAAGGAGCTGTCTGCTAATCAATGGATTAACCTTGGTAAACAGGCATACGATTGCGGTACGGTATGCATATTAATAACAGGGGGAGAGCCATTTTTACGTTCTGATTTTCCCCATATATATTCGGAAATTTACAAAATGGGATTTATCATTACCTTATATACGAATGGCACTTTGCTTAATGGCGAAATAAAAGAGATTCTGACAAGGTATCCACCTCATAGGCTTGGCGTTACCGTGTACGGTGGTTCACCGGAAACCTACAAAAAAGTTTGTGGTACAAGCAGTGGATTTGAAAAAATGATACAATCCCTAATATTTTTCAAAACACTGCCGTCTGTTTTAAATATTAGAACAACATTAATTAAGGACAATATTAATGATTACAAGCTTATTGAAGATATAGCCCAAAAATTCAGCAGTAATAAATCCTTGGATGTAAGTAGAATAGTTTCAAAATCAATTAGAGGTGGACATACAAAACCCGAAGATTGTCGGTTGTCACCACAGGAAAATATAGACATTATTTTTGGTCGTGCAAGAAAAGCAATTAAAAATAAAAAGCTAAGCAACAGCGATATGATTGCAATTCGCAATACAAGTGCTGCCAAAAGCTTTCGGCAATCCTATTTATATGGGTGTGCCGCCGCCGTTAATTCCTATACTATAACATGGGATGGTAAAATGTTAGGTTGTCAAATTCTTGATGATATATATACCAATCCTATAATTACTAGTTTGGCTGATGCTTGGGCTTTGTTAGAAGAAAACATTGAACCAGCTTTGCCAAATCCCTATTGCTCTTCATGCCAATATGTTTATTATTGCACAGCTTGTCCAGCCTTGATAAAGGCGGAAACTGGAATATTTAGCGGTAAACCTGAATATATTTGTGAGGACGCTAAAAGGTTATATGACCTTGTAAATAGCATATCTATTTTGTGAGAGGTAATAAGCATGAATAAATATATCTCGCCAAAGCTTGTATTTCAAAAGGTGGAGCTGTTTGAAAAAATAGCTGATAAATGTTGGGGTTATGGAAAAGCAGTATACAATGGATTTGATATCTACGGTAAACCAGTTACTGTATATGCACAGTGGGATGGTAATGGCTGCTGTGGCGGTTTACCATATGGCTTGGTTGTAGCATTGTTTGAAGCCAATGTTAATATTAGTGGTTTAGGGCATAGCTTAGCAAATACAAAAGCACCAGAATTTACACCTTTGGAAAGGAGCTAAAAAATTCTTTGACAGCTACAAAAATGAGAAATAAACCTGTTTCCTTAAAAATTGGCAATATCAGCATGGTGTTATCTGAAACAGAAAATAATAATTATGATTTTACACCACCTGTTTCGTGTAATGCTTTTTTATCTGACGAACACAAATCGCCTGACATTTTATGCACCTTTACAGGTGAGAAAATTTTAGTAAACAAAGGTGACAAGGTGCTTACAAACAATAAATCTGGTTTTTTTCCATATAAGGTTACCAGCAGTGACAAGGCATACGTCTGGGAGGTGCAAAATCAAAAAAATCAATCAATCATCATCTGTGAAATATCAAAGAATTGGAATGTCTGGAAGGTGAATACAAATAATGAATATACAAAATTTACTGATTGTTTTTACGATTTAGGAAATATATTTGCGTGTGCCGCGCTACAACAAAATATGCTCATGCTACATTGTGCTGTAATTGAATGGAATGGTAAAGGGATAGTAATTTGTGGCAAATCTGGTGACGGTAAAACAACACAGGCACGATTATGGCGGGATTTAGAAAATGCTTTAATTATAAATGGTGACAGGGGCTTGTGTGGAAAAGAGAATGAACAGTGGTTTGCATATGGCTCGCCTTGGTTTGGGTCCTCTGGCGAATATGTAAATAGAAGGGTTCCTATTAGCTGTATAGCTTTTCTTCAAAAAAGTCATTATAACCGTGTAGTGCCTGTTAGCTTTTTTAATGGAGTTAAAGCATTGATTCCACGCACCTTTGCTCCAATATGGAGCAGTGATTTAACCAGCAAAGCAATAGATTTATGTGAACAGATGGTAAATGATATTCCCGTATTTTCTATGGAATGTACCCCAACCGCTGATGCTGTTGTGACCTTAAAAAATATATTATGTAAGCTGTGATTTTTTGATTGTAAAGAAATACACCTGTGATAATTTGTTTTCCGAACTGATACACCAGCTTAAAAAAACAAAAATCCGTTTTCCAGTATCAGGTATTAGTATGCTGCCATTTATTAGGGATAACTATGATAGTGTTTTATTAAGTCAATATAAAACACAAAATTTAAGGGTTGGTGACATCATATTATTTATATATTCGGACAACCTGAAAAAACTTTGCCTACACAGAATAATAAAACTTGACGGTAAAATCATCATAACAATGGGTGATAGCTGCACTTGTTATGATAATCCTATTATTAGAGAACAAATTATAGCCATAGTAGAAAAGATATACAGGGGAAAATTAACGATAAACTGCGATTCAAAATTTTGGAGAGCAATTTTCTTTATATGGCTGTATTTATTGCCAATTAGAAGGACTTTAATAAGGCTTTATTACTGTATTGCTAAAAACAAAAGTAAAATATGCAGGTGGAAAGATGATTGTATTTCTACATAAGGTAATTAATAAGATTAAAGACGGATACATAAAAGAAATGTTTATAGAGGGTAAATGGATTTTAAAATATGTAAAGCTATATAGGAAAAGTGTGATTTTCTATATATTACTAGGTATCTTGGGCACAGCCATGTCTTTTGCCAGCAGTGTGGCCTCTAAATATTTAATAGATGCTATAACAGGCTATGATTTGTCAAATACTACTTTTATTGTTGTAACAATAATTTTTATGGGTGTTGGAAGCATAGCAACTACAGCATTTTCATCACGAATATCAGCAAAAATAAATTTAAGGGTTGACAAAGAGATTCAGTGTATGGTATATGACAATATTATGACATCCGATTGGGAGGAGCTGAATTATTACCGTACAGGTGATTTATTAAACAGATTAACAGGTGATGTTTCCACCGTATCAACAGCTGTGTTAGGTTGGATACCCAATCTGATTACTAGACTGGTACAGTTTATTGGTGCTTTTTCTATTATAATTTACTATGATTATACCATGGCTGTTATCCCATTAATTTCTGCACCAATATCTATAATATTGTCCAAGCACTTATTGAATAAAATGAAAAGCTATAATGTAAAAATGCGAAACGTCAGCAGCGAGGTTATGGCATTTAATGATGAATCATTTCAAAATTTACTTTCAATTAAAGCACTGGGGCTGTGTGACTATTTTACAAATAAGCTTCGAGCGGTACAATGTAAATATATAGATACCAGCTTAGAATATAATAAATTTTCCGTTTATACGTCTGCCTTTATGTCACTCATAGGGATGGTCATTGCGTATATGTGTTTTGGCTGGGGTGCATACCGCTTATGGAGCGGTATTATTACATTTGGTACTATGATACTTTTCTTACAGTTATCTTCTTCCTTATCTTCATCATTTAATTCCTTGTTAAGTTTGATACCATCCGCTGTATCAGCAACAACCTCAGCAGGCAGAATAATGGAATTAACCACATTACCACATGAAACAATTAAAACAGATTCTGCTTTACATAAGCTGATAAAAAAGCAGAGCCACGGTATAACAATAGAAATAAGAAACTTAACTTTTAAATATAAAAATTCCCGTAATATATTGGTAAATGTTAATATCTATGCTAAACCAGGAGAGGTTATAGCGTTGGTGGGACCATCAGGTCAGGGCAAGACAACATTGCTTTCCATATTGCTAGGTGTAATTAAACCACCGCCTGCTACAGCCATATTGAAAAATTATCAGGGCATAATATGTGAAGCTTCTGCTGCCACACGACCATTGTTCTCTTATGTACCGCAAAGCAATACAATGTTTTGTGGTACAATTGCAGAAAACCTACGCTTAGTTAATCCAGCAGCAACTGATGATGATATTATAAATGCCCTTAATATTACCTGTGCGTATGAATTTGTAAGCAAGCTACCTAAAGGAATCCACAGCATAATAGGTGAAAAGGGTTGTGGCCTTTCTGTAGGACAAAATCAACGTCTAGCCATCGCCCGTGCTATACTGAAGGACTCACCAATACTTTTGTTGGACGAGGCAACCTCAGCCTTAGATGTGGAAACAGAGGAACGGGTTTTAAGAAATATAATGGCTGTATATCAAAACAGAACCTGCATTGTTGCTACCCATAGACCAAGCGTTTTAAAGCTATGTAACAGAATCTATAAAGTGGAAAATAAATGTATAACCCAAATTTAGTAAAAAATATTTCATATTGCTAAACCTGCTTTATTTTATATATAAGGCAGGTTTTTCCTTACATTTCTTTGAAACTTCAATTTTACACTTTTCAATAAGGCAAAATTAGTATATAATCAATTATATATGCTTTAATGATAGTGGGTTGTTGTATAAGAATGACTATGGAAGTCGAGGTGATCTAATGGCAAATTCATCCTGTGACCACACAGGTCACAGAGATAGGATGCGAAAAAAGTTTATAACCAATGGCTTTGACGGATTTGAAGAACACGAAGTTTTGGAGATAATGCTGTATTATGCTATCGCAAGAAAAGATACCAATCCTATTGCACACAATTTATTAGACACCTTTGGCTCTATATCTGCTGTATTAGATGCACCTATAGACAGGTTGACAGATGCGGGTTTAAGTCAAAATGCTGCAGTGTACTTAAAAACCTTGCCCGAAATCAGTAGAATATATTTAGACGATAAGCATAATAACAACAGCAAGGTGGTATCTAGCGAAAATATAGGTGATACTATTCTTAGAAAATTTATTGGCAGAGATTACGAAGCTGTGGTTCTGTTGTTATTGGATGCTAAATACAAGGAGGTCTTTTGTGGCGTTATCAGCAAAGGCTCTGTAAATGCTTGTGAAATATATATCCGAAAAATCATAGAGCTTGCTGTTATGTATAACGCACGTTTTGCCGTAATGGCGCATAACCACCCAAGCGGTATTGCGTTGCCATCCACAAAGGACTTAGATACTACAAAAAAGGTTGTAAGTGCCTTAAAGTTAATAGAGGTTAGCATGATAGATCACATAATTGTCGCTGACAATGACTATGTGTCCTTATCAGAGTCAGGGCTAAAGGAAGAATTGTTTATGTAAAGGGGGAAGCGTTAATATGGATTTTAAATTAGTGTCAGATTATTCACCTACCGGTGATCAACCACAGGCTATAACACAGCTGACAAAGGGCTTAATGAACGGTGAAAAGGAAGAAACTTTGCTTGGCGTTACAGGCTCTGGTAAGACCTTTACAATGGCAAATATTATCGCTAGGTTAAACAGACCCACCTTGGTATTAGCACACAATAAAACATTGGCAGCACAGCTTTGCTCAGAGTTTAAACAGTTTTTTCCAGAGAATGCCGTGGAGTATTTTGTTTCATATTATGACTATTATCAGCCTGAAGCTTATATAGCACAGACTGATACTTATATTGAAAAGGACAGCTCAATAAATGATGAGATAGATAAGCTGCGGCACAGTGCTACCCTTGCGTTGTCGGAACGACGAGATGTTATTATCGTATCCAGCGTTTCGTGTATTTACAGCTTGGGTAATCCTATTGATTACCGAACGATGGTTATATCCCTGCGCCCGGGTATGGAGAAAAGTCGTGATGAGCTGCTAAAAAAATTGGTAGAATTACAATATGAACGCAATGATATTAACTTCATTAGAAACAAGTTTAGAGTTCGTGGTGATGTGGTAGAGATTTTTCCAGCTAACGCTGATGATAGAATAATCAGGGTAGAGTTTTTTGGAGATGAAATAGACCGATTAACAGAGATAAACCCATTAACAGGAGAGGTACTGGGTGTTATACGACATGCTGCTATCTATCCCGCGTCACACTATATTGTTCCTAAGGAAAAAATGAAAAATGCTATAAAGGAGCTAGAGCTAGAGCTGGCAGACCGATTGGAGTATTTTCGTTCAGAGGGTAAGCTGTTGGAGGCACAACGCATTGAACAGCGTACACGCTATGATATAGAAATGCTACAGGAAATAGGCTTTTGCACAGGTATAGAAAACTATTCTAGGGTTTTATCAGGTAGAAAATCTGGTAGCTCACCATACACATTACTAGATTATTTTCCTGATGATTTTTTAATGTTTGTTGATGAATCTCACGTTACGTTGCCACAGGTGCGTGGTATGTTTGCCGGTGACAGAGCCAGAAAAATGAATTTAATAGATTTCGGCTTTCGCTTACCATCGGCATTGGACAACAGACCGCTAAATTTTGACGAATTTTATGAAAGAACCAATCAAATTGTCTTTGTCAGTGCAACACCTGGTGATTTTGAAATGGAGCATTCACAGCAAATTGTTGAGCAGGTAATCAGACCTACAGGTCTGTTAGATCCAGAAATATCTGTGCGTCCCATAGAGGGGCAAATGGATGATTTAATTTCAGAAATTAATATGCGTGTTGCTAAAAAAGAAAGAACTCTTGTAACAACCCTTACTAAAAAGATGGCCGAGGATTTAACGGCATATTTTGAAACTATGGGTATAAAGGTGCGTTATATGCACCACGATATTGACACTGTGGAGCGTATGGAAATTATTCGAGATTTACGTCTGGGTGAGTTTGATGTTTTAGTGGGCATCAACCTGTTACGTGAGGGCTTGGATATTCCAGAGGTGTCGTTAGTGGCGATATTAGACGCAGATAAAGAGGGCTTCTTGCGTAGTGAGCGGTCACTAATACAAACAATTGGACGAGCCGCTAGAAATTCACACGGACAGGTTATTATGTACGCTGATCACGTTACCCCTTCTATGGAAAAGGCAATTAGAGAAACTCAGCGTCGACGCACAATTCAGGAACAGTATAATACAAAGCATAACATTATACCAACAACTATTACAAAAAAGGTTGCTGACATTTTAGAAATATCATCTGGCAGTAATGATAGCAAAAAACGTAAACAGCCTCTTACAAAATTAGAGAAGCATCAATTAATAGAGTCCTTGACCAAGGAAATGAAGGCGGCGGCAAAGCTGTTAGAATTTGAACATGCAGCATATTTGCGTGATAAAATAAATAAGCTGAAGGACAGCAAAAGTAAAAAAATTATAGATTAATTTTTTCCACAGAAAGGAACGTACAAATGGCGAGAAAGAAAGCAGTACAAGAATATGGTAATGACAGCATTACCACGCTGAAGGGTGCAAACAGAGTTCGTAAACGTCCTGCTGTTATTTTTGGTTCTGATGGAATAGATGGTTGTCAGCATTCTATATTTGAGATTGTATCTAACTCCATAGACGAAGCCAGAGAGGGTTATGGTAAGGTTATAACCGTTACACGCTATGCTGATAATTCCATAGAGATAGAGGACCATGGCAGGGGTATACCAGTTGATTTTAATAACGTGGAACAACGTTATAACTGGGAGCTTGTGTTCTGCGAAATGTATGCAGGTGGTAAATACAATAACAATGAAGGCGAAAGCTATGAGTTTTCTTTAGGATTAAACGGACTAGGACTGTGTTCTACGCAATATGCATCAGAGTATATGGATGTGGATATTAGGCGAGATGGTTATCGTTATACATTGCATTTTGAACACGGTGAGAATATCGGCGGCATGAAAAAAGAACCATATACCAAAAAGGATACAGGAACAAAAATACACTGGAAGCCCGACCTACAGGTGTTCACTGATATAAACGTACAGCCAGAGTATTTCAAGGATATGATAAAAAGGCAGGCTATTGTAAATGCTGGTGTAAACTTTGTATTTCGCAATCAGGTTGGACGCTCCTTTGATACTACAGAGTTTATATACAACAATGGTATTACTGACCATGTAAAGGAACTGGTAGCTGGTAAGGAGCTAACTCCTGTACAATCATGGACGGCGGAAAAAATGACTCGTGACAGGGCGGATAAGCCAGAATATAAGGCAAAAATAAATGTGGCCTTTGCTTTTTCTAATAAAGTAAAAAACGCTGAATATTACCATAACTCCAGTTGGTTAGAGTATGGAGGTGCACCAGAAAAGGCTGTTACTAATGCTTTTGTATATCAAATAGATTCCTATCTAAAACAAAATGGAAAATACAACAAAACTGAAAGCAAAATAAAATTCATGGACGTAGAGGACTGTTTAGTAATCATAATTTCCTCCTTTTCCAGCGTTACATCATATGAAAATCAGACGAAAAAAGCCATTACTAACAAGGGTATTCAGGATGCAATGGTGGAAATGCTGCGTCATAATCTTGAAATATACTTCATTGAAAATCCTATTGAGGCAGAAAAGATTGCAGCACAGGTACTGATTAACAAGCGTAGCCGAGAGGATGCAGAAAAAACTAGATTAAACATAAAGAAAAAGTTAACAACAAACATGGACATTACTAGCAGGGTAGCAAAATTTGTGGATTGCAGAAGCAAGGACACTGCGGTACGAGAAGTGTTTATAGTTGAGGGAGATTCCGCTTTGGGTGCTTGTAAGCAGGCTCGTGACCCAGATTTTCAGGCAATTATTCCTATTAGAGGTAAAATATTAAACTGTTTAAAGGCTGATTATAATAAGATTTTTAAGAACGAAATAATAACAGACCTTTTAAAGGTTTTAGGCTGTGGGGTACAGGTGAAATCAAAGGCAAATAAGGATTTATCATCATTTGACATAAATGCGTTACGCTGGAACAAGGTTATCCTATGTACAGATGCTGATGTTGATGGGTTTCAAATTAGGACACTACTGCTAACCATGCTGTACAGGCTAACTCCTGATTTGATAGATTCTGGTAAAGTGTATATTGCAGAATCACCGTTGTATGAGCTTAATACTAAAAGTAACGTTTATTTTGCCTATACAGAAGCCGAAAAGGATAGATTTATTAAACAAATCGGTAATGAGAAATTTACCATACAGCGTTCAAAGGGGTTAGGTGAAAACGAACCAGATATGATGAACCTAACAACTATGAACCCTAGCACACGACGTTTGATAAAGGTTATGCCAGACGAGGCACAAAAAACAGCGGAAATGTTTGACATAATGTTAGGTGATAATCTGGCAGGCAGAAAAGAATATATTATACAGCACGGTGCAGAATATACAGATAATCTAGACGTTAGCTGATATTTCGCTTTTATGAAAATGAAAGTAGAGAGGAATTTAAAATTATATGGCACGAAAAAAACAACCACCAAGAGCGAGAGCAACCAGCAAGACCGTTGGTGTAATAGATGGTGCAGGTGAGATAGTAGAGCAGAAAATTTCTGGCACAATAAGAGAAAATTATATGCCATACGCCATGAGTGTTATTTTATCACGTGCAATACCAGAGATAGATGGCTTTAAACCAAGCCATAGAAAGCTACTCTTTACAATGTATAAAATGGGACTATTATCAGGCAATAGAACAAAATCTGCCAATATAGTAGGTTCTACTATGAAGCTAAATCCTCACGGTGACGGGGCAATATACGACACTATGGTTAGGCTAAGCCGAGGCTACGAAGCCTTGCTGCACCCTTATGTGGACTCTAAAGGTAACTTTGGTAAATTCTATAGCCGTGATATGGCATGGGCGGCTTCCAGATATACCGAGGCAAAGCTGGACTCTATTTGTAACGAGCTATTCCGTGATATTGACAGGGATACAGTGGATTTTGTAGATAACTATGACAACACCTTAAAAGAGCCGTCCTTGTTGCCTGCAACCTTTCCATCAATTTTAGTTAATGCCAACACAGGTATAGCAGTAGGTATGGCAAGCTCAATATGCTCCTTTAACCTAAAAGAAGTGTGTGAAACAACTATTGCCTTGTTAAAAGATAAAGACCACGATATTGCCAGCACTATGCCAGCACCAGATTTTACAGGTGGTGGTCAGATAATATATGACAAAAAAGTGTTTGATGAAATTTATAAAACAGGTAGAGGTAGCTTTAAGGTTCGTTCACGATATTCATATGACAGCTCAGCTAACTGTATAGATATAACGGGCATACCGCAAACAACTACCAGTGAAGCTATCATTGAAAAAATCATTGATCTAGTTAAGCAGGGGAAAATAAAGGATGTTTCTGATATTCGTGACGAAACAGGCTTAGATGGTTTAAAAATAACTATCGACATTAAGCGTAATGTTGACCCAGATAAATTAATGCAGCGTTTGTTTAAAATGACCCCGTTGGAGGATAGCTTCTCTTGTAATTTTAATGTGTTGGTGGCCGGTGTACCACGCGTTTTGGGCGTGGCTGAGCTTATAGAGGAATGGACAGCCTTCAGAATTGAATGTGTACGTCGTAGGACAGCCTTTGATTTAAAGAAAAAACAAGATAAGCTGCATTTGTTGCTTGGCTTAGAGGCTATATTACTTGATATTGATAAGGCAATTAAAATTGTTAGGGAAACAACGGAAGAAAATGAGGTTATACCAAATCTTATGATTGGTTTTGGTATAGATGAAGTTCAGGCAGAATATGTGGCAGAAATAAAGCTCAGACATTTAAATCGTGAATTTATTCTTAAACGCACCCAGGAAACAGAACAGCTAAAAAAGGATATAGAAGAGCTGCGTGCTATACTTGCCAGTAAATCCAGAGTAAAAACTATAATAGTTAATGAACTAAAAGAAGTGGTGAAAAAATACGGTCAGCCTAGAAAGAGTATTTTAATTTACGCTGATGATATTGAAGAAATTGATATTACAGAGGAAATACCAGATTATCCTGTTAATCTTTTCTTTACTCGTGACGGATATTTTAAAAAGATTACACCTTTGTCATTGAGAATGGGTGGTAATCAGAAGCTAAAAGAAACGGATGAAATTATTTTATCTGTTGAAGCCACCAATACAACAGATTTGCTATTCTTCACCAACAAGTCGCAGGTATATAAGGCAAAGGCATATGATTTTAGTGACTGCAAGGCCAGCTCCTTAGGCGACTATATACCAGCCAAGTTAAATATGGAACAGGGTGAGCTAGCCGTATGTATGGTGGTAACAGGTGATTATAGCGGAGTTCTGTTGTTTGCTTTTGAAAATGGAAAGATTGCGAAGGTACCACTAAAATCCTACGAAACAAAAACTAACCGTAAAAAACTTACAGGTGCATATTGTGATAAATCGACCTTAGTTGACATTGCTTTTTCTATGGAAGATAGGGAATATGTGCTTACGTCGTCAGCTGGCAGAATGTTACTGTTTCACAGTGGAGCTGTAAATATAAAATCCACCAGAAATACTCAGGGCGTAGCTGTTCTAAAGCTTAAAAAAGGTCACCGCTTAATGAGCATTAGAGAATATGTGGAGGGTGAGTTTGTTAGACCTACACGATATAGGACACGTACTCTGCCAGCAGTGGGAGCATTACCATCCCAGGAGGATAGCAAGGATGAACAACTTTCGCTAATTTAAAAAAATTTCCTATAAGCTATTGCATAAAAAGAAAACATATGGTAATATATTAGAGATATTTATTGAATGTGAAATTGTGCATTGTCACAATATAGAAAGGAAAGGTTATAAATGGGTATTTGGGATTACGTTTTAGGCGGAGTATTGGTATTGTTTTCCATTGCAATTATTATTGTTATTATTTTACAGGAGGGTCATCAGCAGGGCGTAGGTGTTGTTACTGGCGGTGCTGATACATTTTTCTCCAAAAATAAGGCTCGTTCAATTGACAGCTTCTTATCAAGATGGACAAAGGTTTTTGCTGGTGGATTTGTTTTGTTAGTTATTGCACTTAATGTATTAGCTTACTTTATTGGTTATACAGCTTAATATTAAGTCGAATATTTAACAGTAAAAATGGCATCGCATTTTACAAAGATGCTTTATAGTACAGTCGTATATGTAGAAAACGGTGTAGTCAGGGATGATTGCACCGTTTTGCTTCGTCTAATTCTAATAAGTTAGCTTTATGATAAACACCAATATAACAAGAGATAAAAGCAAAAATATTGTATTAGAATTAAAACTGTTAGTAAATATAATACACTTAGATGAATAAAAGCGGGGTGGCTTACTATGATTAATATAGCGATTTGTGATGATGATAAAACTATGCTGAATACAATTACAAGAATAGCCCAAAAAGAGTTTGCAGATGATGATATAAAATGTGTTATAAAACCATTTTCTAGTGGAGTAGCATTACTTAATAGCCATAAAAAAGAGGCTTTCAACATATTGTTTTTAGATATTTGTATGCCTAGCATTGATGGCTTTTCTGTGGCTAAACAGGCTAAAGAACTAAATAAGGACGTTTTTATCATCTTCATAACATCTAATGATGAATTGGTTTATGAAAGCTTTATGTATCAACCTTTTTATTTTATAAAAAAAGATAGTATTAATGGATTAAATCACGACGTATCATCAGTAATAAAAAAGCTAATTGCACATGTACGCCAGTATGACAGTATTCTTTTAGAGATTTCCCCAGGTAGAAAGGCTGCTGTACTATATAAAAATATTTTATATGTTAAAAGCGATAAGCATTATCTTGATTTCTATTTAATAGATAAAAAATTGATACATCAAAGAGGAAATATTGCAGATATTGAAATATCCTTAGCAGATTATGATTTTATAAAGGTACATAAAAGGAATCTGATAAATATGAATTATATAAAATACATTGACAATAGAATGCTAGAAATAGTCCTAAAAGATGGTACAAAGCTGGAAATGAGTAGAAATTACAAAAAAGAAACTGAAGAAAAATATATAAAATTTACGAGGTCTTTGTTATGAATATTCAAAATGAGCTTGTATTTTCTATACCACGTTTTTTGTCATCTGTATTTGAATGGATGCTCTGTTTACATTATATTTGCTCTATTAGTGGGATAAAAGTAAACAAAATAGCATTGAGAACAGCAACAACAATAACAATAGCTACTGTTATTACTGTCAAATGCTTTAATTTTTTGTATATTGGGACTATAGTTACAGATCCTATAATGCTGTTGTACCTGCGTATATTAGCTAAGATTTTTGTGGCAACGTTAACGGTATGCTTTTTATTGTATTCCTGCAATGGGAATCTATTTAGCAAAATTCGCACTTTGATTGTGCCTGTTATTCTGTTAAGCCTTGCAAATAACGTTCATCTCCTTATTGGGTATTTTTGTAATTTTATACAAAAAGAACAACTGCTTTTGTATATTCTAGTGCTAACTATATCATTTGATATTATTTATGCGTTCTGTTCCATTTCAGCTGCCAGACTTGTAAAAAGCAAACAAACAATATTTAATAAAGAGGATAGCAAAATGATGTTTGTTGCATTTTTGGTATCTACAGTAGTTTTGGTTGTATCATCTATTGCATTATCAGTATTTATGAGTACCGCCTCATTAAAAAATATAGTATATATCATGGTGACAGTATTATCTGTGCTGGTTGTTGACATAGTAATACTAAATCTGATAATTCGTGTGAGCAGAAATAATTATCAAAAACGTCAGGATGAGCTAAAAGAAATAGGTAGGAATTTTCAGGAACAATATGAAAAAAACATAAAGGAACAGGACGAAGCAATATGCAGACTGCGTCATGATATTAAGCATCATTTATGTGTTGTGGATGTTTTACTAACAGAACAGAAATATAATGATGCACATAAATATTTGCAGGAGTATTTAAATACCAATGAGATAAACACCTATATTTATACTAAAAACGAGTACGTTAATGCTATTATCAACTCCAAAATTTCCTTAGCTAAAAGAAAGAGCATAAATATAACGTCTGTGGTGGCAGGTGATATATGTAACGTTGATAATATTGATATTTGTAATTTGCTAGGCAACCTTTTAGACAATGCCATTGAGGCCAGTGAAAAAAGCATCGTAAAGACAATTATTTTTAAAATAATTGTACAGGAGGATATTATAAGAATTAGTACACAAAATTCAATAGATAGTTCTATTTTATCCGACAATCCAAATTTACAAACCAGTAAATCCCATAAACAATCACATGGTTACGGCACTAAAACTATTAAAGAAATAGCAGCTAAGTATAATGGCTTTGTGGATTATTATGAGGACAATAACAGATTTGTATGTAATGTAAGCTTAGTTAAAAAGTATTAATAATATTAGATTCGTATAACCTATTTCTAACCACAGCATTTAGATAGGCGTTAAAAAGCACACAGCCATTAAATCGCTGTATATTATGATTTAATGGCTGTGTATAAAATATCAATAAAAAGTATTTTTAGGTGCTATCAGCACATTTGCTTTTCATATTATTTTATGAGGTGTTGATATGTTGCTAAAAATAAAAAAGAAATATATAATTATTACAATGATATGTGTTATTGCTATTGTGGCTATTGTATGTTTATTACAAGCTTCCAATTACAGTATTGCTGCTAATACGATTTCTTCTGATACTAACCAGCTGCCCACAATTATTATTGATAGTGGACATGGTGGAGAGGACGGTGGCGCAGTGGGTGATGATGGCACACTGGAGAAAGATATTAATCTGCAAATATCACTATGCCTTGAAAAGCTTTTTATTACTAACGGTTATAAGGTGGTTTTAACAAGAGATGGAGATTATGCTATATATGATAAAGGCTGTAATAATATAAAAGAAAAAAAAATTTCAGATATGAAAAATCGTTTAGCAATATTTAACAGCAGTGAAAATAACATTGTTATTAGTGTGCATCAAAATAAATTTACTGAAAGCAAATACAGTGGAACTCAAATTTTTTACTCACCAAATAACAAAGAAAGCTTACAGTTAGCAGAAAGCATAAAGCAATCAGTAACAGGTATGCTACAGCCAAATAATTCCCGTGAAACTAAAAGCGGCAATAAAAGCATTTACCTGCTGTGGAACAGCAAGGTGCCGTCTGTAATAGTCGAATGTGGTTTTCTATCAAACTACAATGAACGAGAACTGTTAAAAACCGCCGAATATCAAAATAAGATGGCTTTTACAATTTTTTGTGGATTTCTAGAATATATAAATACAAAATAAGGTTGTGACAATATATGGCGTCTAAAGTTAAAAGTGTGTATGTATGTAATGAGTGTGGATGGGAAACATCAAAATGGTGTGGAAAATGCCCTGGATGCGGTCAATGGAATACCATGGAGGAAGAATTAAAGGATACGTCCAAAAAAGCCGTCACCAGTCATTTAGAAGGTTCTTCCGTCTATGCCAAACCAACTATAATAAATCAAATTGATACCAACGATGAACAACGGTATCATACAGGTCTGAAAGAGCTTGACCGTGTGTTAGGCGGCGGTATAGTAAAAGGCTCGCTTGTTCTGCTGGGGGGCGATCCCGGCATAGGTAAATCTACTATTCTTTTGCAAATATGTAATTATTTAGGAAAAACATTAAAAATCTTATATGTATCTGGTGAGGAGTCAAAAAGACAAATAAAGTTGCGGGCTGACAGACTAGAGGTTGACAGCGATAACCTGTATATATTTACCGAAACGGATATTCAAATTATTGCTGAGATTATAAAAACAGAAAAACCAGAGCTTGTAATGATTGATTCTATTCAAACAATGAATTTTACAGAATTATCATCATCACCAGGCAGTATTACGCAGGTGCGTGAATGTACAAATGTACTTATGAAAACTGCTAAATCCTTGGATATTCCTGTAATAGTTGTTGGTCATGTAAATAAGGATGGTGCTATAGCTGGACCAAAGGTGCTGGAGCATATTGTAGATGCTGTTTTATATTTTGAGGGTGACCGCCAAATGTCCTATAGAATTTTGCGTGGTGTAAAAAATAGGTATGGCTCAACAAATGAAATAGGTGTGTTTCAAATGGAAGAAATGGGGCTGCAGGAGGTGGAAAACCCATCGCTAATGTTATTGTCAGGTCGACCTAAAAACGTGTCAGGCACCTGTGTAGCCTGTGCTATGGAGGGCACACGCCCAATCCTAGCAGAGATACAAGGGTTGGCAACAACTACCGGCTTTGGTAATCCTCGCAGAATGTCAACAGGCTTTGACCATAATAGAATGTCGCTGATATTGGCTGTGCTGGAAAAACGTGCGGGATATTTCTTTTCTAATGTTGACACCTACATTAATGTTGTAGGCGGTTTGCGTTTGGACGAGCCAGCTGTAGATTTGGCTGTAGCTGTTTCATTGATAAGTAGTTTAAAGGATGTGCCGATAGCAGAAAACGCATTGGCGTTTGGCGAAATTGGACTTGCTGGAGAAATACGTTCTGTATCACATGCACAGGCACGTATAGCTGAAGCGCACCGCCTAGGCTTTACAAGATGTATAATTCCATACCACAATATGAAATCTATTAATAAAAAGCAGCTGGACGGGGTAGAATTAATTGGCGTTAAAAATATTAGAGAGGCTTTTGAAGCTTTAACTGATCGCTAGATTGTTTTGAGCCTGACTGCCTTTTTACATAGTAGACACAGCTATTATATGAGCTATTGGTTACTACTGTAGGTTTATCCAACTGGCAATAGCCATCAGCTTGGTATTTGCAATCACTATCACATGTAATCATAGTCACCTTTATCACCTCTTTCTTATAATTATCCCATATTAACAGAATATTCACTAAATATTATCAAAATATTACTAATAAAATTGCTCCATGTTCTAATAATAATTTGAGCAGGAGGTTGTTAATATGAAAAAAATTATTATTTTAAGTATAGCAACAGTAATGGTCATTAGTACATTTTTGTTAACGGGCAGCAGTATTAAAACTTCTATCCCAAGGTTAAAAGCCTACAGCATTCAACCGACCACAGTTGAGGATACCGTTGTATGCACGGGTAAAGTAGAATACAAACAAAATAAGGAGATTAAATCAGAGATAAACGGGACTATTAGTGATATTTATTTTTCTAAAAATGATACAGTGTGTAAGGGAGATGTTCTGTGTACTGTTAAGACTTCATCACAACAACAATCACCTATAACGGCCGCATCAGAGGAAGACATAATAAACGCTATAAAAAGCGGGGATTATTCAGCAGTTAGTGAATATGCGCAACAGGGTAAAATCCAGAGCAATGCAGCTGATAATACTGATATACCTAAGGAGATTGATATTGTGTCGCCAATAGACGGTGTCATATTGGATATTGACAAAGGAGAAAATAGCTTTGTAACAATAGCAGACACTATTATGAAGGTTGTATCAGCTGACAACCTATGTGTTGTACTTCCTGTTAATGAAAGCAAGGTATCAGATATTGCCATTGGACAGGCTGCTGTAATAACAGGTAATGGCTTTAAAAACAATGAATATTATGGTACGGTATCATATATTGATAATGTAGCACAACAGGTATCAACCGTTACCGGTAAGGAAACAGCGGTAGAGGTTCACGTTGATGTAGATAGCCCTAAAGAGGATATAAAGGACGGATATTCTGCTAAATGCGTAATAACCACTGCTGAAAGCTACGACAAGCTTATTGTTCCTTATGAAGCCATTCTAAGTGACGATAATCAGCAGGAATACGTATATTTATACGATTCTGGTATCGCAAAAAAGCAATATGTTAATATTGGAAAAGAATATGAAAATGGGGTAGAGGTACTGCTTGGAATATCCTCAAATGACATCGTATTAGAAAATAGTAATATGACAAGATCTGGAGAGGTAATCAAAATTTCTGAATGCGTGGTGAACGTTAATGATTGATGAATTTTTGATTTATCCTATAAAAAACTTATGGCGTAAAAAGGGCAGAAGTATGCTTACAATTATAGGTATAGCTATTGGCGTTGCCTCTGTAATTATTATTAGCTGTATTGGAAACTGTGGTACTACTGCAGTTAATACTGAATTAGATAGCCTTGGTATGGGGGGATTGACAATTAGTGCCGATGAAAGCAGCCAAATTAGCTTATCGTCTGAACAGTTAAATATTGTCAGCCATACAAATGGGGTAGCAGCAGCAACGCCGGTTGCCCTGTTAACAACCGATGTATATAATTCTGTTGGAAAATCGGAAAGCTCGCTCATATGGGGTGTTGATTCCACCGCAAAGGATATAGTATCATTAGAATTAATGTATGGTCGTTTTTTAAATAATTCTGATATTTATAGTAATACTACAAACTGTATGGTGGATCAAACCTTTGCCAAAAAAATGTACAACAAGGATAATGTAACAGGCAGAAATATTACAATTACTTGTAATGGTATAACTCAGGATTTTACCATTGTAGGTGTAATAAAAACAGGCAGCGGATTATTACAAAATGCCATGGGAACATATCTGCCAAATTTTGTATATGCTCCATATACCACCATAGGACAGCTAACAGGTTCACAAAATTACAATCAAATAATTACACGCACAGACAGCGATGTTAATATTGATACCTTAGGTGAAACCGTAATTAGAAAATTAAATACGTATAGTGGAATTGAAGATGGATATAAGGTAACAAACCTTGCAAAGCAAAAGGAGATATTGACCAATATTTTAGGGATTGTCACGCTTATACTGTCTGCCGTTGGTGCAGTATCGTTAATAGTTGCCAGCCTAAGTATTATGACCGTTATGCTGGTGTCAGTCAGTGAAAGAAAGCGGGAAATAGGAATAAAAAAATCTATAGGTGCTACTAAATATATAATAATGAGGGAGTTCTTAGTAGAAGCATTGTTATTATCCTTGGCAGGATGTCTGATTGGTATAATCTTAGGGCTGTTAATATCGTTCATTGGTAGCAAAGCACTGGGATATAATATTGATATACCGTATAATATTATATTGTTAACCTGTGTGTTTTCATCATTGTCTGGCGTAATTTTTGGTGTATATCCAGCACGCAAAGCGTCCACTATGAAGCCAGCGGAATCCTTGCGTTCTTTATAATTATGAAATAAGGAAAGTGTTATGTTTAATATTTGTAAGCCTAATTTACCAAACAATAAGGTAACGACAGTAATTATGTCAGGACAATATCTAAACCTTGTGGATGATATAGCAAGTTTTGGAATAAATGTCATTACAACTAAACAGCATGGAAGCTTGCCACCGTCTGAAGGCTTCCATGCTGATATGCAGTGCCTGCATATTAACGACATTATCATTACAGAAGATAATAATTACAATTTATTATCTCAGCTTGAGAAATATAATATTAAAAGCATTTGTTCCACAAAGCGATTACAGCAAAATTATCCGTATAATATTTTATTTAACTGTGCTGTAATCGATGATAAGGCTTTTTGTAAAATCCCTTTGTCAGATGATTTTATTCAACAAATGTTAGACAGCCTTAATATCGAGGTTGTTGCTGTTAAACAGGGCTACAGCAAATGCTCAACAGTTATTGTTAGTAAAAATGCAATTATTACAGCAGATGAATCAATTTATACAGCCGCCTACAATAAAAAATTTGATGTCTTAAAAATCCCCACTGGATTTGTAAGATTATATGGCTATGACTATGGCTTTTTAGGTGGTGCATGTGGTAAAATTAATAAAGATATATTGGCGTTTTGTGGAAAAATAGAGAACCACCCCGCATATAATGATATAAAGGACTTTTGTGCTAATTATAGTGTACAATTACTCAGCCTAAACAACAATGAACTAATGGACATTGGTGGCATTTTACCAATTTTACAAAAATAAAGATTGGAGCTAAGTTGATATGGCAAATATTTTTGATTATCTGAAATGGCGTGGGGATATTCTGTTTAATCAAGTGGAAATTAACGATGTTGACAGCTTGATACTGTGCCGTTTATCCTATATAGAGTTTGACAATATCGTTCCAGAATTTGGTATAGAAAAAGCAATACCGCTATCCCAAGCTGTAAAAAGCTATTTAAAGCTAGTAACCCAAGGTAAGACTACTCCATTGCAAAATGAAGACATAGAATTTTTAAAGGAGCTAATGATTAGTCCAAGATTCAAGGATAAACTTCTGTATAACTACGTAAATAAAATTGACGCAGATAAGCAGCTGCAGTTTTCTGCTGTAACAATACAATTAGAGAAAGATACTACATATATTGCGTTTAGAGGGACAGATAACACGCTGATTGGTTGGAAAGAGGACATTAATATGGGATTTTTGCCGTCTGTACCTGCACAATTAGAGGCAGTTGAATACCTGAAAAATATTTCCGCAACTACAGCAGGAAGGCTTTACGTTGGAGGTCATTCAAAAGGTGGAAATCTGGCGGTTTATTCCTCGTCCTATATTGATAAAGCCACTCAGGATAGAATTGTATTTGTCTACAACAATGACGGACCAGGGTTTAATGACGGTGTAATTAAGAGTACTGGGTATGCTAGAATTATTAATAAGATAAAGACCTTTGTACCGCAGTCATCTGTTGTAGGTATGTTATTAGGTCACGAGGAAAAATACAAAGTAATACACAGCAGTAATTCTGGCATAATGCAGCATGATTTATATTCATGGGATGTTTTGGGCAATAGCTTTTGCTTGCTAGAAAATGTTGATAACAGCAGTAAATTTATAGATAAAACATTAAAAGAATGGGTTTCTAATATGTCTATAACCCAGAGAGAGCAGTTTTTTGATGCACTGTTTCAAATTATCAGTTCAACAAAAGCTACTACAATGAAAGAGCTACGAACAAACTGGTTTGAAAATACTGGAGTTCTCTTAAAAACAATAAAAAACACCAATGAAGAAACTAAAAGGCTAATATCTAAAACATTATTTATATTATTTACATCTGCTAAGAACAGCCTGCCAGAAATTGTTAACAACGCTGGCAAGGATAACATAGGAATTGTAATACAAAAAAGCAAAACATATTAAATATTATTTTTATATGATTTAATTTATTAATTTTTTATAACTAATGGATGTGTTTGTTTTTAATTCTATTAGCTGTATTGTGCATATTATATTTAAAATAAGAAGCACCTTAAATCCACAAGGACAGCTATCTACTATGATTGTTTGTTGACTGTTCTTGTGGTCTAGCAGTTCATTGTGCTAATACTTATAGTTAGGCTAAGTGCTAAAATATATTTTGCTAGGCTTTAAAGGATAACCATTGGTAACGGGAATTTTTTTAGCAAATTTTCAGCTTTATTTATAAATAAGGCTGGTCGTTCTGTTGAAGCAAGCACCATATCCACATTTTTATATGCACGTTTTTTATTAGTAAAACACAGTTAAATTCAACTGCAAAAGAAAAAACATTTCCATTGTCCGTAAATTACTATTAGCGGACAATGGAAATGGACAAAAATATGGTAAATTTATACAGAAGGCTGTAACAACAAAATCAAAGTTCTTAAAAGAAATGCATACGGTTATCATAATTTTAAACGTTTTCGTAATCGTATCTTACATATGTTTTCTCATCAAAAGACCAATATACTTAAACAAGCGGCAGCTTAACGCCATCGCTTGTTTTACTTCCTATTTTATTGGGTTACCCCAACTATTGACAGAGAGCCAGAAAGATTTACTTCTCTTGCTACGCTAGTAAATGAGCACTCGTTGCACAACTTGTCTAAAACGTAACAGACTAGACGATTAGTCATTCTATGGTATTTGGGAAGAAAGCTGACGTTTTCATAGAAACGCTTACCGCAGCTGCAACGGTATCTGCGTTTTCTTAAATGAATATATAATTTATTGCCAAATGACGGCACGTCCTTGATGATTTGAGTACGGTAATCGTGGATAGCGTTGGTCATTTTTCCACAGTGAGGGCATTTATGTGG
>DGFJ01000001.1:22574-66736 GCA_002391625.1 Ruminococcaceae bacterium UBA3903
CCACAGTGAGGGCATTTATGTGGTTTTCGTTTTATTTCGCAAAATAAGTGAGTAGAATCACCTGTAGTTTCAATCTTTTTAATCTCAATGTCTTGTAAACCTGTAAGTTTTTCGATATAATAATTTAAAAGCATATTTGTCATCCTTTCAATAGCTGATTAGCACTTCTATTTTAAAGGATTTTTTTCAAATATGCTCTACTTTTTTAAATTTTTTTAATTTTTTTAGCAGGCTCTATTTTTTCTTACCCCAACATTTATTATAGAGCCACATATTTTACCACCGTAACCTCATACTGAGTCCCGACGCAAATGGCGTCGGGACTCTTTTTCTTTTATTTAATCTTGGATACTAACATCACATTAAAATCTTTTGTGTACTTTTCACGTAACGAAAAAGAGAGCTGTGCAAGCTCTCTTTTTATACCATGATTTTTAACCTTCCAAAGGGGGAATTTTGTAAAGCTATTTCATTTGCATACGCACTACAAAAAATGCAACCACCTTTTGGAAGTCTTTTGTGTTTACATATTCTTTAACAATCAATACAAATTTAATAGCACTTCTAATATGCTTACATCATTAGAAGTGCTTACGAGTTATATTTTAATTTCACCTAAAGCTTCTATACAATAATTATAGGTTATCTACACAAATTATATTCTGCTAAATTATTGAGCAAAGCCAGCGCTTACATCACTGTAAATGCTGGCTTTGTTTTAATGGTGCTATACTAAATGCTGAGGTAAAAACAAAATCTACAAAAAGTATAAAGCTTTACCATATAAAAACGCCAAAAATATTTCTAGAAAATTATTTTGTTTTACCTATATCTGTACGATAATGGGCATTATCAAACTTTATTTTAGAAACAGCCTTATAAGCTTTTTCCAAGGCATTTTCCAGCGTAGGTGCAGTAGCTGTCACACCAAGCACCCTGCCACCATTGGTATAAAATTTGTTATCCTTGTACACAGTGCCAGCGTGATAAACAATAGCGCCATCCACCTGACCATTATCGTCCAAGCCGGTAATTTCAATATCTTTTTTATAGCTTTCAGGGTAACCGCCACTGGCCATTACAACGCACGCTGCTGCATCATTGAACCATTCAATATTAATGTTGTCTAAGCGTTCAGCAATAACAGCTTCCATAATATCAATTAAATCTGTTTTTAGACGTGGTAAAACCACCTGAGCCTCTGGGTCACCAAAACGAGCATTGTACTCAATAACCTTTGGACCCTTAGATGTAAGCATTAATCCAAAATACAGGCAACCTTTAAACGCTCTGCCCTCGGATTGCATGGCTTTAATCGTTGGTTCAAATATAGTTTTTTGGCAAAGCTCTGCCATCTCATCAGAATAGTAAGGGTTTGGGCTGATTGTACCCATACCGCCTGTGTTTAAACCCTTGTCATTATCATAAGCACGCTTATGATCCTTTGATGACACCATAGGCTTTACTGTTTTACCATCTGTAAATGATAAAACAGAAACCTCAGGACCTGTTAGAAATTCTTCAATAACTACTTTGTTGCCAGAATCTCCAAACTTTTTATCCTCCATAATTGTATGAACAGCATTTTTGGCATCCTCAAAGCTTTCAGCAATAATAACGCCCTTACCCAACGCCAAGCCGTCAGCCTTGATAACTACAGGAAATTCATTCTGCTCCTGTATGTATTTTATTGCATCATTTGCATTGTCAATAACTTCGTACTTAGCAGTAGGAATATTGTATTTTTTCATAAGGTCCTTTGAAAAAACCTTGCTGGCCTCTATTACAGCTGCTTTTGCATTTGGTCCAAATGCTGGAATGTTAACTGCCTCAAAAGCATCTACCATACCATCAGCCAAAGGGTCATCAGGTGCTACAAAAACCATATCTATTTTTTTATCCTGTGCAAACCTAATCATATGCTCCTTATCCATTACAGATATATTCTCGCATATAGCATCTCTGGAAATGCCTCCATTACCTGGGGCACAGTATAATTTTTCTAAACGTGGGCTTTCAAGCAATTTTTTAATAAGTGCGTGTTCACGTCCGCCTGAGCCTATCATTAGTACATTCATTGTTTAACCTCCATTAGGTTTATTAGTGATGGAACAATCTAATACCAGTAAAGCACATAGCCATACCATATTTGTTGCAAGTATCAATAACATTGTCATCACGGATAGAACCGCCTGGCTGTGCAATAAATTGAACACCTGAACGCTTAGCTCGCTCAATGTTGTCACCAAATGGGAAGAATGCGTCACTGCCTAGACAAACACCTGTCTGTGTTTCCAGCCATGCTTTCTTTTCATCCCTGCTTAGTGGCTCTGGTTTTATCTTAAAGAATTGCTGCCAAATACCATCTGCTAAAACATCCTCATAATCATCAGAAATGTAAACATCTATTGTGTTATCTCTATCAGGACGACGAATATTGTCCACAAATTGTAGACTAAGAACCTTTGGATGCTGACGCAGGAACCATATGTCAGCCTTATTGCCAGCCAATCTGGTACAGTGAATCCTAGACTGCTGTCCAGCACCAACGCCAATTGCTTGTCCGCCCTTTGTATAGCATACCGAGTTAGACTGTGTATATTTTAGAGTGATTAAAGCGATTTTAAGGTCACGAATAGCCTCGGAGGTAAATGTTTTATTTTCAGTTGCCATATTAGACAGCATTTGATTGTCAATTTTTAATTCATTTCTGCCTTGTTCAAAGGTGATACCGAAAACGTCCTTGTATTCTTTTTCAGCAGGAACATAGCCAGCATCTATTTTAACAATATTGTAGGTACCCTTCCTTTTTGATTTTAGCACCTGTAAAGCTTCGTCTGTATAATCTGGTGCAATGATACCATCTGACACCTCACGCTGAATCATTATTGCTGTTTCAACGTCGCAAATATCTGACAATGCAATCCAGTCACCATAGGAGGACATCCTATCAGCACCTCTAGCCTTAGCATATGCAGACGCTAAAGGCGATAATTTTAAATCATCTACAAAATAAATTTTCTTTTCTGTTTCAGTAAGCTGGGTTGCAACAGCTGCACCAGCGGGGCTAACATGCTTAAATGATGCAGCACTTGGCAGTCCTGTAGCGGATTTTAACTCCTTTACCAGCTGCCAGCTATTAAACGCATCTAAAAAGTTAATATATCCAGGCTTGCCGTTTAAAACCTCTATTGGTAAATCCTTGCCATCCTTCATAAAAATTTTAGATGGCTTTTGGTTAGGATTACAGCCATATTTTAGTTCTAGCTCGTTCATATTTGTTACTCCCTAATTATTTATTTTTATTAATAATTTTCGTTGTTGCCTCATAGGTTTCAAGGTCAATGTATCTAACAAATAAAGAAACCTTATTATCGTCATTTAATGCATTCCAAAGCTTCTCTGCAAATGTATCAATATCCTCACCGCCAAGCTCTACCGCCTTTGGTTCGCCCTCAAAGCTAGGCAATGGATTGCCGTCACCCATATAGGTGTGTATAAATCTGCCCTCACCGTTTAGTGGTGTATCATAAGTAAAGGTGTAACGTTGGCAAGAATCAGGGTTGCCATTAGTGCTTTTTAATATAGATAAAGCATAGTTAAATTCATCAAAATCAGTTTTTACAATACCAGAAATACGAGGAGTATAGTTAGGTGCGTCTGGCTCAAAGCAGCGTGAACGCAAAGCTTGTTCAAAGGTTTCATGTTGGTTCATATGCTCATAAATAGTATCCGTTTGGTCACCATTAGTAACAATCGTTTTGTTGCCTAATACTCTGACAGGAGCATAAATAATAAGTGATGGATCAGATAGCCTTGACTCATCAAAAGCCTGTGTTCTGATACCATTTCCGTCCTCTACAAAAACTCTATTACGGCTATTTTCGCTGCGGCCCATAATAAAATATGCCATAACCGCATTTACACCGTCAGCACTTTTTCCTAGGATAATACCCCTGCCAGGGTAGGAATTTGATTTTAGTTCTTCCTCTATTGATAGTAATTTCATTTACATTCTTCTTCCTTTCATTTACGAGATAACTGTTTTGTTATCTACAACCTTTATTCTACCCTCACAAAACAGAGATACAGCCTGTGGCAATATCTTCCACTCACATTGCTCCATAACCCTACGCTGCAAAATCTCAGGAGTGTCATCGTTTTCAATTTCAACAGCTTTTTGTAAAATAATAGGTCCGCCGTCGCATACCTCGTTTACAAAATGTACGGTTGCACCTGTAAGCTTTACTCCACGTTTTAGAACCTCCTCATGAACATGTAGGCCATAAAACCCTTTCCCACAAAAGGATGGGATAAGTGCTGGATGCACGTTCATCATTTTGTTAACAAACTCCTTTGTTATCAGCTTATCTAAAATTGTCATAAAGCCAGCATACACAACTAAATCTGCTTTTTCTGATTGTAGTGTTTCTAACATTGCCTTACTATATTCTATAACATCGCCATAATCCTTTCGTGGTAAAACAACAGCTTTTATGCCATTGCTTTTTGCACGTTCTAAAGCGAATACACCTTCCTTAGAGGATATAACACAGGTGATTTTGCCGTTCTTAATTTTTCCAGCCCTTTGGGCATCAATTAGTGCCTGTAGGTTTGTGCCACCGCCTGATACCAGAACAACTATATTTTTCATTATTTTACCCCTTAACAGGACTTAGGCGAATATTACACCCTCGTCGCCTTTTACGACTTCACCTATAACATAGGCTTTTTCTCCACTGTTATTTAGTATTTCTACAGCCTTATCAGCATCACTGCTATCTACAGCTAAAACCATACCAACGCCCATGTTGAAGGTATTAAACATATCACGCTCTGGGATATTACCAACTCTTTGGATAACATTAAAAATTGGCAGTATTTCTAAGGCTGATTTATCAATTTTAGCGGCTAAACCAGCTGTTAACATACGAGGTATATTCTCATAAAAGCCACCACCTGTAATATGTGAAACAGCATTAACCTTGCACTGCTGGATAACTGATAGCACTGGCTTAACATAGATTCTTGTAGGGGTTAACAAGGTTTCTCCTAATGGCTTTTCCAGCTCATCATATGTGTTGTTAATAGAGCTTTCATCTATGCCAAATACCTTTCTAACTAATGAAAAACCGTTTGAATGTACACCAGAGGAAGCAATACCTATTAGCGTATCACCAGCCTTTAGCTTTGCGCCGTCAATAATTTTATCCTTGTCAACTATACCAACACAGAAACCAGCTAAATCGTATTCATCAATAGGATAAAAGCCTGGCATTTCTGCTGTTTCACCGCCAACTAATGCACAGCCTGATTGTACACAGCCCTCTGCAACACCTGAAACTATGTCAGCCATTTTTTCAGGAATATTTTTACCCACTGCCATATAGTCAAGGAAAAACAATGGGGCAGCACCACCGCATACAACGTCGTTAACACACATTGCTACACAGTCGATACCAATGGTATCGTGCTTATCCAGTAAAAACGCAAGCTTTAGCTTTGTACCCACACCATCTGTACCTGAAACAAGAACAGGCTCTTTCATACCAGCAAGGTTTGGAGCAAACAGACCACCAAAGCCACCGATGCCTGATAGTACACCATCAATTTTTGTTCTTTTGATATGTTCCTTCATAAGCTCAACGGATTTGTATCCAGCGGTAACATCTACACCTGCGTTTTTGTAACTTTCACTAAAGCTTTTCATTTGTTATCCTCCGTAATATTATATTTACTTTTGTATTTTTTTACTAAATTTATCCTCGTATACCTGTGTTGGAATTTCTGTAGGATATTCACCTGTAAAGCAGGCAGTGCAAAAGCCTACATTTGAACAAGGTGCCAGATTATTTAAACCTTCCAAGCTTAAATAGCCTAAGGAGTCAGCACCAATTTTTTGGCACAATTCCTCTGCTGAAAATTGTCTGGCAATTAAATTGTCTGTAGATTTTATGTCCGTACCATAATAACAAGGGTTTAAGAATGGCGGTGATGCTATACGCATATGCACCTCTTTAGCCCCAGCTTCTTTTAACAGCTTAACAATATGAGCACAGGTTGTTCCTCGCACAATAGAATCGTCTATTATTATAACACGTTTTCCCTGAACAGAAGCTTTTAAAACATTGATTTTAATTTCAACCAGACGTTTATTAAAGCTTTGCTGTTGACGTGCAATAGTCCTGCCTATATATTTGTTTTTTATAATTGCTAAACCAAAGGGTATACCTGATTCTCTGGAATAACCAATAGCAGACACTATGCCGCTATCTGGAACACCACAAACCAAGTCTGCTTCTACGGGATGTTCCTTAGCTAGAGCTTTACCCGCATTCATCCTGAATTTGTGAACTGAAACACCATCAATAATGCTGTCTGGACGTGCAATATAAACGTGTTCAAAGGCACACAAGGAGGTTTTTCCACCACAATGTTTTTTGTAGCTGTGCAAACCCTCATCATCAATAACAACGACCTCACCAGGTTCAACGTCCCTTACAAATTCTGCACCCAAGCTATCAAATGCACATGATTCAGAAGAAATCATCCAGCTGTTATTCATTTTTCCTATTGCTAAAGGTCTAAAGCCGTACTGGTCCCTAGCACCGATAAGCTTGCTGGGCGAGGAAATAACCAATGAATAGGCACCCTTAATCATATCCATAGCAGATAACACAGCCTCTTCAATAGAGTCAGTAACCAATCGCTTACTAGCTATTACATAAGCTATTAATTCAGCATTACTATTGGATTGAAAAATAGCTCCACCCTGCTCTAGCTCGTGGTGTATCTCTGCAATATTGGTAATAGCACCATTATGTGCAATAGCTAAAGAGCCTTTTATATATCTCATAACAAGAGGTTGAATACCAGCCACATCACGAGCATCTAACGGGTAGTAACGTACATGACCAATAGCAATTTTTCCGTCTGGTAATGTTTTTAATAGCTTGTCTGTCAAAGCCTCTGATACCATCCCTGGGTTTTTAACACATTTAATGTCACCGTTGTTATTTACTGCTATGCCAGCACTTTCCTGACCCCTGTGCTGTAATGCGTATAAACCGTTGTACACTTCGCCGATTATATCAAAATCATCGTTTTTATATATACCAAATACGCCACATTCTTCTTGAACGCCTTTTAATGGCACATCATTAAATAGATTTTTATCCGTTCTCACAGCTGAGCCACCTTATCCTGTATTGCTTTGTCCTTTGCCATAACGCCTACCTCCATATCATCCTTCATGTTGCTAAGCTTGTCAGCTAAAGTATCATCAGAAAGTGCTAACATCTGTATTGCTAATAAAGCAGCATTGTCAGCACCGTCTATAGCAACAGTAGCAACAGGAATACCCTTTGGCATTTGTACAGTTGCCAGTAAGGCGTCTAGACCATCTAATGTTGAGGACTTAACGGGAATACCTATAACAGGAATGGTAGTATGTGCGGCCAACACACCTGCTAAATGTGCTGCCTTGCCAGCGGCGGCAATAATTACACCAAAACCTTTTTCCCTAGCATTAGATGAAAATTCTGAAGCCTGAGCAGGTGTTCTGTGTGCTGACATAACATGAACCTCGCAAGGTACACCAAATTCCTTTAAAGTTTTTATAGCCCCTGAAACAACAGGAAAATCGCTGTCGCTGCCCATGATAACTGCTACCTTTTTATTTTGTGACATAAAAATCGTCCTTCCTTAACTTAAAATTAATAAAATACAAAACAAAAGGCTGCGGATATACCACAGCCCTATATTTTTAGAAATAGTGAATACACGCAAATACCCCATAAAAAGATTGGGTCAATACATTATCCATACTTTCACAGAATATAGCCATTGGATTTACCTCCACTAAAATGATTCACACTTATATTTTATTGCATTTTTTGTGTAATTTCAATAGTCATTGCAGTAAAATAGCTTATTTTGTATTAATATGGAAGTAAGAACAAAAATTATACTATATTTTGTATAAAGTACCTAATCACTTATTCACATTATTTTGATCATCTACAACAAGTTCCTTTAATGTTGTTGCTAAACCTGCCATTTTTTGAATTTCTGACGGTATGATAATCTTTGTAGCCTTACCATCAGCAGCTTTTGAGAAAGCCTCTAAGCTCTTTAAAGCTATAACCTTATCAGAAGGAGCAGCTTCATTTAACATTTTTAGGGAATCGGCATAAGCCTTTTGAACTGAAAGGATAGCCTCTGCCTCACCCTGTGCTTCTCTAATTTTTGATTCCTTTATAGCATCAGCCTTAAGTATTGCAGATTCCTTTTGACCCTCTGCTACCAGTACCTGACTTCTCTTTTCACCCTCAGCATCTAAAATTCTAGCACGTCTTTCACGCTCTGCCTTCATCTGCTTTTCCATAGAATCCTGAATTTCTCTAGGAGGTAAAATATTTTTAAGTTCAACACGATTAACTTTTATACCCCAAGCATCTGTTGCCTCATCTAATATTACACGGATTTTAGTATTGATAACATCACGTGATGTCAATGTATTATCCAGCTCCAAATCACCAATAATATTTCTTAGTGTAGTTGCCGTTAGGTTTTCAATAGCAGATAAAGGATTTTCAACGCCATAGGTATATAGCTTAGAATCCGTTATCTGAAAATACACGACAGTATCTATCTGCATTGTAACATTATCTTTAGTAATAACAGGCTGTGGTGGAAAATCTACCACTTGTTCCTTCAAAGAAACCTTACGAGATATTCTGTCAATAAATGGTATTTTTAAGTGCAAGCCTGTACCCCATGTTTGATAGTACGCACCCAATCGTTCAACAACGTATGCCTGAGCCTGTGGCACAATTTTCACATTTGCCACTACAATTAAGATTAAAATAGCTGCTAAGATTAATAAAATAACTTCAATTCCCATATTATTCTACCCCCACCGTAATTTTTGGTCTAACTATTAATTTTACACCCTCGATCTTATCCACTGTAACCAGCGTACCAGATGGCACAACAGAGTTATCGTTTGTACGTGCAGACCAAACTGCACCCTTAACATTGACCTGTCCCTGACTAGCCAAATTGTTAATCTCAATGATAACCTCACCAGTTTCGCCTATGTACCTATCAGAATTAGTACAGGTGGGCTTTACCCTCGTGAATTTTTTAACAAATGGTCTAGTAATAAGGACTGCTACAATTGACACCGCCAGAAAAATTCCTATTTGAAGTGGAATATTGCTTGTGAAAATACAAGAAACCGCTGCTGCTATAGAACCTAAAACAAACCAGATGGAAACCAGCTGTGCAGTAAATGCTTCTGTTACTCCCATAACAAGTGCCACCCCTAGCCATATAAACGGCATTACATAGGGATCCATATAAAATTCCCCTTTCTAAAAGATTAAATGATTTTTACTAAAATGTTCTAATGAACTGTAATAAAATTAACACATTTTATTCAATATGTCAAACAACAACCTTGTAATAAATCTGTTAAAATTTTTAACAATTTACGATTCAGTATATACAATTTTTCCCTGTATATGATATAATATATATATTATATTTAAATTTCTACTAAAGGAGAGGTTTTATATGTCATTTGACACCTTTGACCAAGGCATAGACCCAGGTGGTTTACGAAAGAATGATCACATCAAAATATTAATTTGCTATATTTTAGTAAAAGTAAAAAGTCCTATGTCACCAGATGATATTATAGGTATTCTGCAAAAAAATGGTATTGCAAATTACTTTGCGTCCGCTCAAGCCTTTAGCGATCTAATACAAAATGGTAATATAGTCGAAGATAGTAACAATAAAGGATTATACGTTATTGGCGACAGCGGCGTAATTATAAGCAGACAGCTGGAGGTGGAGCTGCCACCGTCAATAAAAGAAAGAGCCATAGGTGCTGTATTAATGTTACTGGAGGAACAGCGATCCGAACGTGAGAACGTTGTGAAAATCAAAAAAAATGCTAAAGGCTATAACGTAAGCTGTCAAATTTCTGATGGTGAGGTAAGCTTGTTTTCTTTTGACATATACGTTCCTGAGCAAAACCAAGCACAGGCTGTAAAAAGAAATTTTCATAAAAATCCAGATCTTGTTTATCAAGTGATGATTTCTATGCTAACAGGTAACAAGGACTTTGCACAGGATGTTTTAGATGATATGGAGCATGCAAGAAAGCGTGTTAAACCCAAAAGAAATTAAAAAAACATATTTAACAGCAACATCAAGGTAACCCCAGGTATTCCACCTATGGCAGCTATGGAAACGCTAAGCGTGCTAATTGGCAAGGTAACAGACGTAAAGTTCCCACAAATATTAACAGCCATTAATGCTATGATACCTAGTACCATTGAACCCAAGGCTGATTGAATTGGCTTTTTGTTTCCAGAGATAGCTTGTATAATTATTATAACCACAAATGAAATCCCAAGCACTGCCCATATTAACCATTGCTCCATAATATTCAACTCCCACATACTTTTATTAAATTGTATGCGGGGGTTTTTATTTTAAGAATAGCAGAGCATAAAAAGTGTTTGAGGCTAACAGCAATTCTTAATACTTCACCAACAAATTATGGAAAGCTTTTATATACTATTTTATTGAAGCTTAGCATAAATTTATATATTGTTTAAGTACATAAGTATTAAATTAAAATACTAATTTATATATAATAGCACAAATTCCATTATAAAAGTAAAAAACAGGTGACAGCTAAAGCAGCTATCACCTGTTAAATGTTTTTAATTTTCAAAGCTACTAAATTATGATTATTTTCTAATACCACAAATTCGTATTATGTCTATTATTCTGTTAAATCAACAAATGTAGCACCAATTGTAGTAGCTGAGGTTTCTGCTGCTGTGCCAGCAAAGCCCTCAATAGTTTTTAGATTTGAACAGCCTACAAAAGAGTTTTCGCCAATAGTCTTAATTGTGGATGGATACGTTATTTTTGTCAAACCTGTACATCTAAAGAAAGCGCACGCACCAATTTCTTCCATACCTTCAGGGAAGGTTAACTCCGTCAAGCCTGTAGCACCGTGGAACGAAAAATCGCTGACAACCTTTAGTGTTGAAGGGAAGGTAAGCTTTGTAAGATTAGCACAAAAGGCAAAACGGCTGTTATCAATAGTAGTCACACCCTCAGGTACTGTAAACTCTGTTATCGAGCTGTTTTCAGGAAACCCTACCAATTGCTTCATATCATAGCTGTATAATACGCCATCCACACTCTTGTAGCTTTTATTATCTGGAGAAATCTGGATATTCTCTAAAAATCTGCTGTTATAAAATGAGCTAGTATCTAGGTTTGATATTGTATTGGGTAAGGTAACAGAATGAATAATACTTTTGTTAGAATCGTTAGCAAACGCTCTGTCCTCAATAGTTGTAACAGGTGTATCCTTAATTTTATCAGGTACTGTTACATCTACATCCTTGCCAATATATTTTGTAATAGTAATATAGGACTTGTATTGATCATACTCAAAGTCGCCCTCTGTACCGCTAGATAGATAATCAGGGAAACCAGGTTTACCTGTAGTTGATGTAACATTACTGCCATCGCCACAGCCGCATATCATAGTCATCAACATAAAAGCTACCATAGATAATGATAGTATTTTAAAAGTTTTCTTCATAATTTTTTACCTCACTGATTCGTTTTATTCTACAATTATATAACAATAAGTACAATATTGTAAATTAATAAACTGTTAATTTTTGTTCTAAACATGCATTTTAAAATTTTCTATTCCCCATAAACGCCAGTGCCAACATTCCTGTTCCTGTATGTGTTCCTATCACGGGTCCAATATCAGCTATAATAGCAGATTTAATTAGGCATTCTGCCTTTAACATATCTGCTAAGGTGTTTGCTCCTTCTAGATAATCTCCATGTCCAATGACCACCGTTTGTCCATTTGTATTAACACCATCAGCTTTTATATGTTCTAAAAACGTGTCAAAGATTTTTTTATTGCCCCTAATTTTTCCCACTGTTTTTAGTTTACCATCATTATCAACGCTTAGTAACGGTTTTATCTGTAAAGCTTTTCCAAATGTAGCCGCCACAGAGCTTATTCTACCACCTTTTTTAAGGTGGTCTAAATCATCAACCACAAACCAATGGCAAACATTCCTTTTATTGTCTTCAGCCCACTGAAAAAGCTCTGAAAGACTCATGCCCTCTTGTTTTTGCTTTGCCACATTCATAACAAAAACACCTTCACCAACAGATGCACACAAGGAATCCACAACATAGATTTTTCGGTCAGGGTACTTGTCCTTTAAATCTGATAACGCTATTAGACAGGTATTGTATGTACCACTCATTCCAGAGGTAAAGCAAATATACAATATATCCTTGCCCTCTGATAAAATTGTGTCAAAGGTTTTGAAAAAGCGATTATAATTTATTTGGCTAGTTGTAGAATTTTCGCCGTCACGCAAACGACTGTAAAACTCTGAAATTTTCATTTGGCGTTGGTCACAATAATGCAAATATTCCTTTTCGTTAATAGTAAAGCTCATAGGGATAATGTTAACGTCTAATTCATCACATATACTTTGAGGTAAATCTAAAGTTGAATCAGAAAATAACACATAATTATTCATTCAAAAACCTGCCTTTCAAAATCTACATAATTTTATCACAATTTTAACATATATACAATATAAAAAAATAAAAGTAACTATTAATGTAGTGAAAGATAAAGCTTACTGCACACCACCATCAAAAGCGAAATGCAGATAAATTTAAACAGTATAGCTTACTACAATACAAAAATATCTATTAATTTATAAAACATATTTTGACTAAAACAAATTAAAGCCACTAAGAAAAAATCCCCACTGCATTATTTAAACATAATAATGCAGTAATATAACTCTGGTGCATCTGGCTGCCAATATGAGTATTCCTGTTATAGCCCCAGCAATCATAGCATTGCGAAGTGCTTTATTCTCACTCCAGTTTGAATTTTCTGGATCATTAATTGATTTTCCGTTATCCGCCGTTGTTTTTAAGTTATCAATAATAAAATTATTTTTGTAAACGTAAATATTTACTTCATCATCTGACAAACCATCACGAAATGCGTTACTAAAACAATATTTAGAGGTTCTTTTCACATACTCTCCGTTTTCATAATAAGCAACAATAGGATAATAGCTTCTTTTTTCTATATCAGTATATTGTAGCTTAAATAAAACTTTTCCAGGCTTCTCATCAATTATATGTCCTACAAAAAGTTTTCCTTCTTCTTTAATCTTTTTAAATTTGCGTTTAAATAGAAATATTTGTACGGTTTTTATGATAATATTCACTATAAAAGGTAATGTCAATATTATAGTAACTACATAATATATTGTTACTTTTATATCATCAGACCTGCTATAACCAAATATAATATCCGCCACAATCATGCAAATCGTACACATTACTAATGCTATAAAGCAAACAAAATCATTTAAATCATAACTGCCTTTAGTATAATAATAGCTATTGCTTTTCTGAATATCCTCAAAAAACCTTTTCATAATATTCTCCTAATCCTATGTAATATATGGTCAAACACCAAGGCGGCAGCTTAACGCCACCGCCTATCATAAATGATAATATTGCCATGATAGCTAAAAAACAAGCTATGATTTTGTTATATATACATTTACTGTGCTGTCTGTGGTGCCTTTGTATACCCAGCTTTGGTCAACATCTTTTATGCTTAGCTTTACAGGCACCTCAACCGAGCCTGTAAAATATGTGCCAACAGATGATAAATCTGCTGTAGCAACAATGTTGTCCGATGTGATGCTGTCTATAATATCAGCTGGTCCTACAACAGTAACATCTAGTCCCGTTGTTGTTACCGTGGCCTTATAACCGCTTTGCAGCCCCGCTGTACTGAAGGCAGTAACATTAATAGACGTAGTTGCAAACCCGCTTAAATCAAAGTTAACAGTTGCCTGTGTTTGGTTGCCAATATTCATACACTTTTCAGGTGTGTTAATATTAAACTTGCCCTGAGTAGTTGTAGGCAACAGTGTACAAAAATCTATTGTGCCTATATCAATACTGGAAACCTTATTAAGGGTATCCAGCGGTCCTGCTATAGTGACCGTTTCTGGAGTGATAGTAACAATAGATGTGGGGTCTAAGCCACTAGGCACATTTGTGTAGGACGCCTTAATATCCACCTTTTTTTCTGGCAATATTTGAATGGTGGTATCTACGGTGGATGGCTCAACACTTAAATATTCGTTGTTTATCTCTTCACCGTCAGAGTCCAACAGAACAACCTTTTCACTTTTTGTAATAGTGGAAGATTGTTCACCCTCAATAGAATCTACAATAGCAACCTTTTCAATTTTTTTAACCTCTGCCTCTGGCCCTGTTATGGTTACCTTTTCGGTAGATAGGGACGGCTTTCCAAGATAATAATCCGCAGGAATTTTTACATTGGTTGTATCAAACTGATTTTCAATGGTAAATTCTTTAGCTCGTTCCTTATCAACATAATAATTTATAACATTTGGTAAAACAGATACTATTTCATAATCTGATTTTACACCAGATTTTTTAGCCACTAATGTCAACGGATAATTGTTTGAAGAATTAATAGAGCTGGTATCCTGTGCTACAACCTGTATATCGTCTTTTGTTATTGAGCCTACTGTTATTCTGTTGCCACGAATAATAACAGAAGCAGTTTTGTCAATACCACTGTAGATTTTGTATCCTTCATCCTTTGCTTGGTCAGGCAGGTCAACAACTATAGGAATGTCAGATATAGTTGTTGTGGTTTCCTCAGTAGAGTTTTGTGAAAACACCACCCACAAGCCACAGGCAATTAACAGTGAAACAACAAACAACACCTTGTTATTATTAAACCATCCATTAAATGTAAATTTTTTCTGTTTATTATTTTTAGCTTTGCTATTCCTTTTATTTTCCATTCTTTTTCTCCTTCCTTTTAGAAGAAAAAATAGGTATAAGGTCTACAATATCAGTTTTTGTGTCTGTAGGCAGAATATACCTTTCCAATGTTTTTATAAGCTCTTCCTTGTTTTCTATTCTGGTTAACCTGCCACGATAAGCCATAGATATATTGCCGGTTTCTTCAGAAACAATTATAACAACAGCATCTGATTCCTCACTCATGCCTAAACCTGCACGGTGTCTAGTACCTAGGTTAGGGTCAACATCCTCATTTTTTCTAGTAAGAGGCAATATGCACCCAGCGGCATATATCTTACCATCCCTGATAATCACCGCACCATCATGCAAGGGTGCCTTGTTAAAAAACAAGTTTCCTATAACAGCTACAGAGGAAGCCGCATCTACAACAGTACCTGTGTTAATAATGTCACCCAGCTTTGTGGTGCGTTCAAAGACAATTAAAGCACCCACCTTACTGCGACTAAAAATAATAGCTGCATCTGACACATCCTGTATTGTCTTTTTTTTCACCGTTACCAGCTCTGCTGTATCGTTAGATGATAAAAAAGAGAAGCTTTTTGAAATTTTGCTCCTGCCTATTCGTTCCAATGCCTTTCGTAATTCGGGCTGAAAGATAATAAACAAGATAATAACACCGAATTCAAAGAAGTTTTTTAACAGTGCTGTAAACATTGTCAAGCCAAAGGTATATGACAGAAAATATATAGCCAATAGGATAATAACACCCTTTAATAGCTGTTCCGCTCTGGTTTCCCGTACAAATTTTATTAGTGCATAAATAACAATAGTTATACACAAAATGTCAATAACGTCTTTTACCTCAAACGTTTTCATGATGGTTAGAAAGTTACTCACCAACGATTCCAATACATTCATAAAATTCTTCCTTCCAATATATAAACATCACTGCAACATTCAAAATGAAAGCAGTATGATAAAAATTTTTAATTGAGTTAATTTTACCATATTTTTATTTAAATTCATACTGCTTTAACGAATTTTATTAAAAATAATTTTTGCTTTGCTTTTAAAATAATTATCTGATTTGCTCTATTGCCCTCACCAAGGTATAAATTTGATTTTTTGTATTAAAATACGATGGTGACACCCTAACTGTGCCTATATCTATTGTATTCATAGCATTGTGTGCGGATGGTGCACAATGCAGACCAGCCCTAACAGCTATATCATATTTTTTATTTAAATAAGCTGCTACATATTCACTGTCATAGCCTGTAACATTAAAGGATAGTACAGGTACACAATGCTTAATATTCGGTCTTTTGATATTATATAATTTAATTTTACTATTTTTTTGAAAGCTATCATAAAGGTAAGTAATCAAAGACATTTCATGATAAGATATTTTGTTAATTGTTTTAATATTAATAAAATCCAAACCCCTGCTTAGTCCCGCAATGCCAGGCATATTTGGTGTACCGCTTTCAAATTTATCAGGCATTATACTAGGCTGGCTATAAGAAATTGACGTGCTGCCTGTACCACCCTCCATCAGCGTGGAAAGGATGTTGTTATCTCTCACAATTAGTACACCAGTTCCCATAGGACCATATAGTCCCTTATGACCAGCTGTTGCGAAAAAATCCATATTATATTTATCAAATTCTACTGGCAGAATACCCGCACTTTGTGCACCGTCAATTAAGACCCTTATGCCATACTGATGACACATAGCGGTTATTCTTTCAACCGGCAATCTGATTCCAAAGACATTGGAGGCATGGGTACAAACCACCAGCCTGGTTTTTTCGTTCATTGCAGCTCTAAAGGACTGCATGGTTTTTTCATCATCGTCTTCATATACAGTAGCTTCTGTAAAAGTTATGCCCTTAGCCGCCATTTCTGTTAAAGGACGAGTCACAGAATTATGCTCAAGGTTCGATGTAACAACATGATCCCCGTCCTTTAAATATCCCTTAATAACTATATTCAAACCGTGTGTACAATTATTGGTAAATACAACATTTTCCTCGTTTTTTACCCCAAATAATTTTGCCGCCTTCACCCTGCAATTATATATTTCTTCCGCTGCTTTCAATGACAATCTGTGTCCGCTGCGCCCTGGGTTGGCACCATATAAACGCATAGCATCATTAACAGCGGTGATTACCTGTGGTGGCTTTGGAAATGTGGTAGCACCGTTATCCAGATAAATCATTTTATATTCTCCTTATCTATTATGCCAACAATATTTATATCATTTGCTTTCAGTAGCTCCAATGCCTTTTCGGCATTATTATCTATCTGTAAGCTGTAACCACAGCTTTTTTCTCCACCTGTTTTAGGCGTACGCTGAATGGTGGAAATAATACCATTTTGGGACAAAATCGTTCGTCCCTTCATTGCGTAGGTTATTGACTTAACCATTATTAATTTAGTTCCCACAGGTTTCACCTCACTATATAATTTTTTATTATATATTATGGCGATTGGACAAAATATGTGTAAAAATAAAAGTGGTTGTCCCAAATCTAATTAGGACAACCACCTAAGTGCAGTTATATATTATTAAAAGCCGTCATTAAAGCTGTCTGTATTTATGTCATCATCAAAGTCGCTCTGAGAATCATGAACACCAATAACCTCTCCTCTGCGTATGCTTAGACGCAGCTTTTCATTTTCAACAGCTTCTGACAAGGCTTCCTTTAGCTCCTTGGAATGCTTGATATTCTTCATAGTAAACACAGGGGAAGAAACATCCTGTGAATCTACTTTTATAGAACCCATACCGAACATTTTCTGAATTAAACTGCGTGAATAGCTCATATCCAATATTCTATACAGTAAAATTTCGTTTTCATGAGTTACAAACAAGCCCTCATTGATAACAAGCTTTTTATTTGTAAGGGTATATTTAGTAAAAGTAAAAGGCAACCCAAAAAGCAACCACCTTTTTCTTTCCTCCATTATTGTATGCTGTTCATATGAGCCGTTTTTTCCGCTAGCCACAATATCACCCCTTTATATTATTACTTATCGCCAAATGAAATACCTGTTTCCTTAGCTGCATTTATAACCTCACAGTCAACAGGAACTGCTTTTAATTTTCCTGCTATCTCCTGTAAAGGCACTGCAACTATTTTTTCGTTCTTAATAGCTACCATGTTACCATATCTTTCTTCAAAAATCAACTTAGCGGCCGCAGCACCAAAACGTGTAGAAAGCACCCTGTCATATGCACAAGGGCTGCCGCCACGCTGTATGTGCCCGGGGACAGTTACTCTGGTCTCCTGACCTGTTGAATCTTCAATTTGCTTTGCAATTTCATATGATATTGACGGATAAGCCAAATTAGCCAGAGCCTCTTTTTTCTTCTTCTTTGGCAGCTGTGCCAGCTCCTTAGAAACAGCACCCTCTGCTACAGCTAAAATAGAAAAGTTTTTCCCCTGTTTAGTTCTGTCCTCAATTTTTTTAACAATAGCATTGATGTCATATGGCATTTCCGGTAGTAGTATAACATCTGCACCACCTGCAATGCCCGCATACAGCGTTAGCCAGCCTACCTTGTGTCCCATCACCTCAACGATGAACACTCTTCCATGTGATGTAGCGGTAGTATGAATACAATCTATAACATCAGTAGCTATTCTAACAGCACTTTGAAAGCCAAAGGTCATATCAGTACCCCATAAATCGTTATCTATTGTTTTAGGTAGAGATACTACGTTTAACCCCTCCTGTGATAAAAGGTTAGCTGTTTTCTGTGTGCCGTTACCCCCAAGTATTACTAAACAATCAAGACCAATTTTTTTATAATTTTCTTTCATAGCCTTAACCTTGTCAACGCTATTTTCATCTATAATACGCATACTCTTAAAGGGTTGACGTGATGTTCCCAATATGGTACCACCTGTGTTTAATATACCTGAAAAATCCTTAGCCTCCATTGTGTGGTAATCACCATAGATTAATCCTTTATAGCCATCTCTAATACCGTATATTTGTATTTCGCTGTCTTTATAGTATCCATATAAGGACTTTGCCACACCTCTGATAGCGGCGTTTAACCCTTGACAGTCGCCACCACTGGTTAATATTCCGATTTTTTTCATAAAGCACATCCCCTTTGTTTTAAACAGCATCACCCTTAACAGCCAATAATTTTATATATTTTTAGCGTAACGTGGTGTACCAATATTTTTATCTATAGCCTTTTTTGTTTTACTCTTTAATATTTTTTTAGCCATCCTAGAAAATTCTAGCTGGCTATTAATTTTTCGTTTTCCACGTTTGTCAATCAATGTATATGAGGAATCGTTATTTTGAATTCTTGCATTAACTGTATCGCTAAGCATTAGCTCTAAAATTCTAAAGCTTCTTTCCTTTAGCTGTTCATCCTCAATAGGAAAAACAAGCTCTACCCTGCGGTCTAAATTTCTTGGCATCCAATCGGCACTGCCCATATACACAACTGGCTGTCCACCGTTTTCAAATTTAAAAATTCTACTATGCTCTAATAGCTGTCCAACTATGCTATAAACAGTAATATTTTCACTAAAGCCCTTTAGTCCCGGTATTAAGGAACAAACGCCCCTAACAATCAACGTAATTTTAACACCAGCTTGGGAGGCTGCATATAAAAGCTTGATTAACGCTGGGTCAACCAATGAGTTTACCTTGACTGTTATACCGCTTGGCAATCCCATTTTCTGGTTATCAATTTCCTTAATTATCATATTTTCAAAAAAGCTTCGCATACCCGTTGGGGCAACAATAAACTTATTATATTCAGGTGGAATAGAATATCCTGTTAATACATTAAACAAGGATGAAGCATCTATGCCATATTCCTCTTTGCAGGTGAACATACCAATGTCAGTATAAAATCGTGCTGTACTGTCGTTATAATTTCCTGTACCCATATGAAGGTAGCGACGCATACCATCGCTTTCTTTTCGTACAACTAAACAGATTTTACAATGAGTTTTTAAGCCTGTTAATCCGTAAATAACGTGGCAGCCTGCTTTTTCAAGCTTTTTTGCCCACTGAATATTATTTTCTTCATCAAAACGAGCCTTTAGCTCTACCAACACAGTAACCTGCTTACCGTTTTCGGCTGCTTTTATTAACGCTGCAATAATGGGGGAGTTGCCACTAACACGATAAAGTGTTTGTTTAATAGCAAGCACCTTGCTGTCCTCAGCGGCTTTGGTAATAAATTTCAGTACAGAGTCAAAGCTTTCATATGGGTGGTGTACCATTCTATCCTTTACCCTAATAGCTTCAAAAATATCGTCATATCCATAAAAATCAGATGGCGGTGATACAGGTATAATTGGGGAAAATCTTAGATTGTCACAATTTGACAGTCTGCCAAACTTTGATAAAAACGTCAAATCTAAGGGTCCATTATGTTCATATATTTCAGCCTCTGTTACCTCCAGCGTACTTACCAAAAATTCACGCAGCTCACTATCACACTTTTTAGAAATTTCCAAACGTACTGGCTTACCTCTTTTTCTCTTTTTAATAGAATTTTGTATTTCTATTAGCAGGTCATCAGCCTCTTCGTCTATCTCCAGGTCCGAATCTCTAGTTATTCTAAAAGGTGTATAGGCTACAATTTTGTAAAGCTCAAAAAGCTCTTGAAGCTTGTACATAATAATATTTTCCAATAAAATAAAGCTTCTGTCCTCACTAAACGGCAGCTCTAAAAATCTTGGGATAATTGAAGGAACCTGTATTACAGCAAAAACGGATTCATTCTCACTATTTTGCAGAAGAACCGCAATGTTTAAGCTTTTATTGGATAGCAATGGAAAAGGTCTGCTGGTATCCACTGCTAATGGCGTAAGCACAGGAAAAATTTCATCATCAAAATATTTATTAATAAAACTTATTTGCTTATTATTTAAATCTTCAACCGACACAAACTTTAATCCATTTTGCTGAAGCTCTGGCAATATAGAGCGTGTTAGGCTGGAATACTGTTTTTTTGCAAAAAAGTGAATTTTTTCAGTCAGCTTTTGAAACACCTGTGCAGGTGTTAGACCAGAGGCGTCCGGTCTGGTGATACCCTCGTGAATTTGATCAAGAACACCTGCAACACGCACCATGAAAAATTCGTCTAAGTTAGAAGCTGTTATCGCTAAAAAATTCACACGTTCCAGCACTGGGTTTTCGTGCTCCATAGCCTCCTCTAACACGCGGTAGTTAAAGTCCATCCAGCTAAGCTCCCTGTTATTATAGGGGAACGTTCCATAGCTTTTTACAATCGCTTTTGGGCTTACAGGCAGTTCCTTAGAAATAGCAGTTTTTTTTATTTTTTCTGTTTTTTCAATGACAGTATTATCAGCCTCTGCTTTAACGTTTTTCACATCAGCCGTCTGTACTTTTTCTTTCTCCTTTGTAGCATCTGCCAAAGTTTTTACACCGTCCTTTAAATATAAATCTAACACATCATTTACTACATCTTCATCAGTTATTTTTTCAGAAGCTGTAGTTAAGTTTAATTCTTCTTTTTTCTCTACCATAATAGGCACAACCCTTCGCTTAATAATCTTAGCAGTGATTTATACTATCATAAAAGCTTATTATTCTTTTAAGGAAAAGGTAAAATCATGGTAAAAAATCGCAAATGGCGGAGTACCTATCCAAAACAGATAGGCACACCGCCACCAATATTATTCAGCGTTTAAACATTTTTCTATTGCTACGTATGCTTTTTCATATGCGGCATCTGTAACAAGCAGTGAAATTTGCACCTCTGAGGTTGTTACTATTCTAATATCTGTGTTAACACCTGCCACAGCACGCAAAATCTTTGCGGCTATACCTGGTGTATCCTCCATATTTTCATCAAAAATACTAATAATGGAATTACCGCTGCTAACGATAGGCTTGATTTTTGAGCTTTTCAGGCTAGAGGTATAGCTAAGAATAGTTATCAAATCATCATCGTTGATTGTAAATGACACAGATGTAGTAGCACCCTGTACCGGTGACAAGGAAACCATATTAACATCTACCGACTTTTCTGCAATCTTTTCAAAAATAGTAGCAATAAAATCCATATCAGCTGGAGCATTTTGTAGGGTTACCAGAGTGATAGAATCAGAAACCGAAATTTGTGGCTTCATATGACGCACCTCCAATAAATATTTTATTTTTCTGCTAACAGCTCGGTCATACTATACATACCACTTGGCTTTCCATTTAGGAAAATAGCAGCATTGATAGAGCCAGTAGCAAATACTTCCTTTGATTGTGCCTGATGAGTAATAGTAAGAACCTCATCATGACCGGCAAAAATTACTTCGTGTTCACCAACTATGGTACCACCACGTACAGCATGCAGACCAATTTCATTTTTTTCACGCTTTTTACGGTATGAATGTCTATCATATACATATTGTGGTTTTTGCTTCATTTCTTCAGCTATACCATCAGCTATCATAAGTGCTGTACCGCTAGGTGCATCTACCTTTTGGTTGTGGTGCTTTTCAATGATTTCTACATCAAAACCAGTACCAAAAACTGAGGTTGCTTTCTTTGCTAGATCTATAAGTAAGTTTATGCCCAATGACATATTTCCTGAACGAAAAATTGCAATTTCTTTTGAGGCATTGTCAATTGCTTCTATTTGTTCCTGTGAAAAGCCTGTAGTACACAGTACCGCCGGCACTTTATTTTTTAGTGCAAAGGTCAGCAGACCTGCTAAAACAACAGGATTGGAAAAATCAATTATAGCATCTGCCTGTTGTGAAATTTTAGAGAAGTCGTCATATACAGGAAAATCATTATTTATGCTAGGATTAGCAAATGCGTCCACTCCAGCTACGACCTTACAATCGTCACGCTTTGAAATTTCTTCTACTATTACCCTACCCATTTTCCCGTTGCAGCCACTTAAAATTATGTTTGTCATTTTACTTCCTCCATACGAAACTATTTGTATAAATTAATTACTTCCTTGCTTCGTACTTATTTAGACAAATTTCAAGCTTATCAAGCTTATCCTTGCTCATATCTACCAACGGCAAACGACAGCTACCACAGTTAAAGCCTATTATATTCATAGCTGCTTTTACCGGTATAGGGTTAACGTCTGAAAACAGTATATTCATAAGCTCTAAATACTGTAGGTGCATTTTAGCAGCTTCCTTGTACTTACCATCCAACATTAGCTGTGTAATGGTGTGCATTACCCTAGGCATAACATTTGCAAACACCGATATAACACCAACACCACCCAACGCCATAATAGGCACTGTTTGATCATCTGCACCTGAATATACAGCAAAGTCCTCACCGCATAATGACATAGTTCTGGCAATAGCAGAAACGTTTTCTGACGCTTCCTTAGCAGCAACAATGTTTTGGTGCTTACTAAGCTGTAAATATGTTTCAGGCTGAATGTTACAGCCTGTTCTGCTGGGAACATTATATAAAATAATTGGAATATCCACACTGTCTGCTATCTTTGTAAAATGTGCTACCAAGCCAGCCTGGGATGTTTTATTGTAATATGGTGTAACTGATAACAAGCCATCTACACCCAAGGACTGTGCGTGCTTTGAAAGCTCTACAGCATAATTGGTATCGTTGCTGCCCGTACCTGCAATAACAGGTATTTTTCCGTTTACACGGTCTAATGTATAACTAATAACGTCACAATGCTCTGTATGGTTTAAAACAGCGGATTCTCCTGTTGTACCACAAGAGATAATAGCGTCTGTTCCGTTTTCTATTTGAAAATCTATAATCTTTCCAAGCTCATTATAATTTATTGAACCATCGCTATTCATTGGTGTAATAATAGCAACGCCTGAACCTGTAAAAATAGGTCTGCTCATAATGGAAGCCCTCCCATAATATTTTTATTAATCGAGGTAGCCCTCTGCACATAGTAGCTCTGCCATTAGCACAGCACCACCAGCGGCACCTCTAAGTGTGTTATGTGACATACATACAAATTTAATTGTGTATTGTGTGTCTTCTCTTAATCTGCCTACAGATATAGCCATACCGTTTTCTAGGTTTCTTTCGGAATTTATCTGTGGTCTGTTTGGGTCTGTAAAGTAATGGATAAATTGTTTTGGTGCACTAGGCAGGTTAAGCTCCTGTGCTCTGCCCTTGTAATTTTCCCATCTGGAAATGATCTCGTCCATAGTAGCCTCTTTTTCAAAGGTTACAAAGACTGCTGCTGTGTGACCATCACTAATTGGTACACGAATACACTGTGATGTAATAGATGGTGAGCTTGTTGTAACGACTTTATCGTCCTCAATATGTCCCCAAATTTTCAGTGGCTCCTGCTCAGATTTTTCTTCCTCGCCACCGATATATGGGATGATATTGTCTACCATCTCCGGCCAAGATTTAAATGTTTTACCTGCACCAGAAATAGCTTGGTAGGTACAAGCCAAAACCTTTGTTACGCCTAAATCCATCAATGGGTGTACTGCTGGTACATAGCTTTGAAGTGAACAGTTGGATTTAACTGCAACAAAGCCTTTTTTTGTGCCTAAACGTTTACGCTGAGCAGGAATAATCTGTGCATGGTCAGCGTTAATCTCTGGTATAATCATAGGAACATCAGGAGTAAATCTGTTAGCGCTGTTATTGGACATTACAGGACATTCAGCCTTTGCATACGCCTCTTCTAACGCTTTGATTTCGTCCTTTTTCATATCTACTGCACAAAATACAAAGTCTACTAAAGCCGCTACCTGCTCAACCTCTGAAGCATCCATGATAATCATATTTTCCATCGATTTTGGCATAGGCGTTGTCATTGCCCATCTTTGACCTACTGCCTCTTTATATGTTTTACCGGCAGAGCGTTTACTAGCAGCCAACGCTTTAACCTCAAACCATGGGTGATTTTCTAACAATGTTGAAAATCTTTGTCCCACCATACCTGTAGCTCCGATGATACCAACTTTATACTTCTTCACAATAAATCCTCCTAAATATCTGCTTTTTAAAAAACTTTTAAAAAAAGAAGTTGTCAACTGTCAAAATATAAAATATAATAGAAGTCACAGCCAAAAAAAAATAGGCTTCTACGACATATTTTGACTAAACGTTAATTTATAATATACCATTGTTATTTTATGTTGTCAATTTATAAGTGTTAATTTTTAAGATTTTGTCCAATTTATTTTATTATGGACTGTAGGAAAGGACTTAATACCCAATGAAAACCAGTGACTTCTATTATGATTTACCAAAAAAGCTGATAGCACAAACACCGTTAGAACCTCGTGATAGCTCAAGATTGTTAAAGCTAGACAGAAAAAACGGAGAAATAGAGCATAAGCATTTCTATGACATTATTGACTATCTTTGTGAGGGCGACTGTTTAATTATTAATGATTCCAGAGTTTTGCCTGCTAGAATATACGGTTCAAAAAAGGAAACCGGAGCAAAGGTTGAATTTTTACTGCTGAAGCCTGTCAAAAACAATGTATGGGAGTGTCTGGCGGGACCAGGAAAAAAAGCCAGAGAAAATACAGAATTTTCCTTTGGCGATGGCATAATGACCTGTAAGGTGCTGGAGGTACTGGAAAACGGAAACAGAGTTGTTGAATTTTTCTGTCAGGATAATTTTTATGCTGCGTTAGATAAAATCGGTCAAATGCCCCTACCGCCATATATAACCGAAAAGCTTGAAAATCAAGAAAGATACCAAACAGTTTACAGCCGTGAGCTAGGCTCGGCAGCTGCGCCTACGGCTGGACTGCACTTTACACCTGAACTGTTAGATAAGATACAGGCAAAGGGCATAAAAATAGGCAGGGTTACACTTCACGTTGGCTTAGGCACCTTTAGACCTGTTAAGGTTGACGATGTAACAAAGCACAGGATGCATTCTGAACATTATGAGGTACCACAGGAAACCGCCAAGCTTATTAAAGAAACCAAGGCATCTGGCGGCAGAATAATAGCCGTTGGTACAACCAGCTGTAGAACCTTAGAGGCCGTTGCCACAAAATACGGAGAGGTTATTCCATGTGATGGCTTTACAGAAATTTTTATTTATCCCGGCTACAGCTTCAAGGTGCTAGATGGTTTGATTACAAATTTTCACCTGCCTGAAAGCACACTGATTATGTTGGTGTCGGCTTTTTCTGGATATGATAATATTATGAATGCCTACAAGGTAGCGGTGGATGAGGAATACAGGTTTTTCTCCTTTGGCGATGCTATGCTAATTATTTAATTATAGGATGTGAATAAATGTTTAAGGTTATAAAAAAAGATGGAAACGCCCGTCGTGGGGAGCTACAAACAGTACACGGTACGGTGCAAACTCCTCTGTTTATGAATGTTGCTACCTGCGGTGCAATAAAAGGTGCTGTATCAGCACTGGATTTAAAAAATATACGTTGTCAGGTACAGCTATGCAACACATATCATCTGCATCTGCGTCCTGGTGATGAGGCAGTTAGAAAGCTGGGCGGGCTGCACAAATTCACCAGATGGGATGGACCTATCCTAACCGACAGCGGTGGTTTTCAAGTGTTTTCATTAGCCAAGCTAAGAAACATAAAAGAAGAGGGTGTATATTTTTCCTCACATATAGATGGCCATAAAATATTTATGGGACCAGAGGAAAGTATGCAAATACAATCTAACCTAGGCTCAACCATAGCTATGGCTTTTGATGAATGTATGGAAAATCCTGCCACATATGACTATGCCCGTCACTCTGTTGACCGTACTACACGTTGGCTTGCACGTTGTAAAGCAGAAATGGCTAGATTAAACAGCCTGCCTGACACCTTAAACCCACATCAAATGCTTTTTGGAATTAATCAGGGTGCTACCTTTGACAATTTACGAATTGAGCATATGAAAACCATAAGGGAGCTAGACCTGCCAGGATACGCCGTTGGCGGTTTAGCGGTTGGAGAGCCAGCAGAGGTTATGTATCATATTTTAGACACTTTAAATCCATATATGCCACAGGACAAGCCACGGTATTTAATGGGTGTTGGTACGCCTGCTAATATTTTAGAGGCTGTGTACCGTGGGATAGATATGTTTGACTGTGTTATGCCTAGCCGTAACGCCCGTCATGGTCATGTGTTCACCTGGGAGGGCTGTAGAAATATGCTAAATGCCAAATATGCACTGGATGATAGACCTATCGATGAGCATTGTGATTGCCCTGTATGCCAAAACTTTTCTCGTGCATATTTAAGGCATCTTTTTAAAAGCGGAGAGATGCTAGCTATGCGTTTGGCTGTTATGCATAATATTTACTTTTATAATACATTACTGATGAAAATTAGGGATTCACTGGACAATAACACCTTTGAAGAATTTTATCAAGAAAATAAAGAAATTTTAGGTGGACGAATATAATTCATCTTATTCTATTGCAAGTAAAGCAAAATATGTTATAATGGATTGGTATCCCACAACGAAAGGAATTATAAAATGAAAAAAATATTGACAACTCTAGGTTTAGGTATAGCAGCTGCTATGACATTAAGCTCGTGTGCATCTCTAACAGGCGGTACAGCTGATCAAGCCGGTGCTGACATGATGGGCGGTAATGGTAGTTGGATAATAATTGTAATTTACGTTGCCATCTTCGCTGGTATATACTTTCTGCTTATTAGACCAAACTCTAAAAAGAAAAAACAAGAGCAGAAAATGCGTGACAGCATTCAAATTGGTGATGACATAACAACAATTGGTGGCATAATGGGCAAAATTGTCAGCGTCAAAGACGAAAGTGATTCTTTCGTTTTAGAAACAGGTGCAGACCGAGTTAGAATGCAGTTTAAAAAATGGGCTATTTCTACTGTAGATACAGAAAAAGAAACTATTTCTGTCAACGGTAAAAAAGAGAAAGAATAATCTAACAGCTAAAATCGAATAATTCAGCACTTTTATGAATACCTATGAATGAGAGATAATCGTTCATAGGTATTTTATTTTGAGAGGTGTTGAACAAAGCGTGATATACGATAATAAGGGTGGTATGAAGATTTTTCGAGCAGTATTAATTGGTGCTACTGTTGGAATAGTTGTTTGTGCCATGTTGATTATGTTAATGACCATAGTTGTTTTACAGTTAAAGTCAATACCTTTAGGGGCATTAAGCATAATAACACAGCTAATAGGTGTGTTAGGAGCGTTTGTAGGCAGTTATATTACTGTGCGTATTGCTAAACAAAATGGTATGGTTTTAGGAATTATCACAGGGTTATTGTTGTTTATTATAATAGTTTTGGTAGGTGTTACCACCACAGCAGAAACCCTAACAGTTAATACACTTATTAAGGGTGTTGCTATGACCATTGCCGGCTGTATTGGTGGTATTATAGCCGTTAACAAAAAGCACCGTGTACATTAAACTGTATGGTAAATATTTGCCAAAAGCCGACAACGAATAATCGCTGTCGGCTTTTTTAAATTATACTAATTTATTATATGATAGAGAATTTTCGGATACAACTCCACAGACAGCCGAAAGCCGTCACCTTTCTAAAACGATAAATGCAGTATAAAAAAATCTGTCCATAGATTTTCTGTCATTTTAATAAAGTTTTTAAATTATTGGTTTTAATTATAGAGAATAATAATCTGTTTAGCACCAATCCTGCCAGACAATTTTTCATCAGCAACCGTAAACTCCCTGCCTGTTACCTTGTCCTTATATGTACCATCTGATAACGTAGTTTCCACATCTGTTAAAGCTGTTTCCTGTGTGCTGGCACTAACAATAACAGCGCCCTTGTCCTCACGCTCTATCATCATAATTTCGGAGTTATCCATTGGATTTAAAATATTATCCTTTAACCCAATCATAGCTGTCCTAAAAGCGTTCAAAGCAGCTACATCCTTATCCTTAAATCCGTCGCTGCCTACTGCACCTATTTCGTTATTACCCCATTGGTCAGTTGTTGAGCTGCCATTAGGTCTGCTAAAAAACAACGGTGTACCACCGCTGCGTGCTGTAATGATAGCCCAGCCTAGTTTAATAGTTGCTTCATCTGCTGATGCCCATGAACCATCATTACAGTAGTTATCGTGTGATTCTACCCATGTTACAAGCTTAGACGGGTCTACACCGTTAACACGATAATCTCTTAGTGAGCCTACCGATAGGTCACCATTTGTAACGGCTGCTAAAATGCTGTCACCATATTTTGATGATGTAACATTAACTTTAGATGTGTAGGCAGTTAATTTATCTGCACCACCCTGCAGTATCTCTCCATACTGGAATTTTGCACCGTTTTGTGTGATAACATCCCAATAGCTGCTGGCGTATTCCGCATCGTCAGTATCCAGCTCAATGTGCTTGGCACCGTCATATCTAAAGCCGTCTGCACCATCAGCTACACATTGCTTTAGGTAATTTAAAATATAGCTCTGTATATCAGTATTTTGTGTATTTAGGTCAACCAAGCCAAGCAAATTGCCCTGTGTTACTTCTTTTCTATCAGTATAATCCTTTACATCCCCAAGGCTGTGAAATGGATTATCCATATTTTTTACGTTGTTGCTAATAGCTGAACGGTCACTGGACATATGGTTTACAACGGCATCTACAATTACCTTAACACCATTTTTATGTGCCTCGTCGCACATTGCCTTGAATTCTTCCTCTGTTCCCAGCTGATAGTTGCCAATAACATAATCTGTAGGCTGATAGTGATAATACCATTTGCCGTTGTTGGTACTGTCATCCTTATCCTGTAGCTGCATACCACCGTTTTCCCCCACCTTGCATTGGTTTATAGGTGACGTTTGTATGGCGGAAAAACCAGCCTGTGCAATATCCTTCATGTTTTCTTTAATAGTATTAAATGACCAACACCAGGTTTGTAATATAGTTCCATCATCAATGTTATCTGCCAAGCCCTGTTCATTTGTCTTGTTCTCAGTTTTAACTGTTTCGTAGGGAACGGCAACGGTTGTTGTCTGCTCGGTAGGTGTTGTCGCACTTTCACTGATAGGTGAGCCACTGCACGCTGTAACAGTAAGAGCCATTATTATTGCTAATGTCAGTGCTGATATTTTTTTTAACATTTTGTCAACCCTTTCGCAATTTAAGATTTTATTCTACTTATCTGTAACCAAGATTAAATTTACCACTCCCATATCAATACAGCCTTAATTCAATATGGACTTCCATTGTTTATAATTAAATATTTAATGTATAATAAATACCTCATATGCTATTTCCTATTAAATTTTTATTAGTGCTTGTTTATTTGTTTTATACTGCCTGTAAATTCAATAATAATACAAAACAAATACACTTCCGAGAAAATATCTTGGCAACGCAACTTCAGAAGAACTCTTTAAAGGACAGCTTCACATAATTTATTCATTGGAAAACTCTTATGATTAATTTATTTTTGTGAAGTGTTCAATTTGTTATCGCAATTTATATTTGTTTATTTTCAAGTATTTTTAACGAATTTTCGAAGCACTTATTTACAAATTCAGCACCAGCTTTTTTAACAGCTATATTATATCCTGTGATATAATCTGAACCCTTAACAAATGAATGTGTATCAGTGCCAATAACATGAATAAGCTTATTTTGGGCTAAAGCTAACAGCTTCCTCCTTACAAAAAAGTCGCAAAAGCTATTGACGTTAACCTGCACAATACAGCCCATACGAACCAATGCATTAATGTTATCCACGCCTTTCATCAAAAAGCTATATCGTTCAACATGAGCAAGAACAGGCATTACTGAATAATCCTCAATAAGCCTGTTCAGTAACCCTATTGTATTTTCATTAAATTCACTGTCATAGGGCAGCTCCGTAAGCATATATCTAGATTTATTGTAACATAATGGAAACAAATTTTCATTGTTAAATAATTCCTCGGTTAAATAGACCTCGCTGCCTAAATACAGCTTGATATTGCCATCATATGATAACATTAATTGTTTATACGCCGCATTACGCCTAGCCAAAAAATGATTTAAATCATCTCTATGAGAATAATAATGTGATGTTAATGCTAAATGAGTAACACCCTGCGATTCTAAATTATCTAAAAGCATAACAGAAATATCATCTGCATCTGCACCATCATCCATCTGTGGCAATATATGAGTGTGCATATCCACCTTTATGTTCATTTTAGATTAAGTCAGCTACTAGGTCACCCATCTCTGTGCAAGTAACCTTAGCTTTTCCAGCTTCATAAATATCAGGTGTTCTATGTGTTTCTAGTATTTTAGTTACAGCATTTTCTATTGCCAGTGCAGCTTTTGGCTGATCCAGTGAATATTTCAGCATCATTGATACCGACAAAATGGTAGCTAACGGGTTGGAAATATTTTGACCAGCTATGTCAGGTGCTGAGCCATGTATTGGCTCGTACAAGCCACTTTTGCCCTCACTTAAGCTAGCAGAAGCCAGCATGCCAATAGAACCACTAATCATTGAAGCCTCATCAGATAGAATATCCCCGAAAATATTAGATGTTACGATAACGTCAAACTGTTTTGGGTTTCTGACAAGCTGCATAGCACAGTTGTCAACATACATATGATTTAACTCAACCTGTGGATATTCTTTAGAAATCTCTATAACAGTTTTTCTCCATAAACGTGAGGAGTCCAGTACATTGGCCTTATCAACGCTTGTAAGTTTTTTGTTTCTTTTCATAGCCATATCAAAGGCTACTCTGGCTATACGTTCTATTTCCTTAACAGTGTACATTTCCGTATCATATGCACCCTGTACGCCGTCCTGCTCATATGTACCACGCTTACCAAAATAGATACCACCTGTCAGCTCACGAACAACCATAATATCCAACGCGTCGCCTATAATGGAATCCTTTAGAGGTGACGCACTTTTTAATGGCTGAAAAATAACAGCAGGACGCAGGTTGGCAAACAAACCCAAGGCACCTCTGATTTTTAGCAGACCTGCCTCTGGTCTATTACTGCCTGGCTGGTCATCCCATTTTGGACCACCTACGGCACCTAACAAGACGCTGTCAGCAGCTTTACATTTATCAATAGTAGCCTGTGGCAGTGGCTCGCCATAATTGTCAATAGCTACGCCGCCTAAATCAGCATAGTCATAGTCAACCGTAAAATCAAACCTTGCGGCTGTTTTATCTAGAACCTTAATAGCCTGTTCTACGATTTCTGGACCAATACCGTCACCCTTTAGAACTGCAATTTTATAGTTTTTCATAAGCTTTTCCTCCGATAATAATAATAATAAATTTATTATTGCACAGTTAACCTCTGATAAATGTAAACTATGCTACAATTTGTAAAAATTAATATTAAAAATTATTCTTCCTCCTCCTGTGGTATAGGAATGCACTGGTACACCTCTGCCACCTTATCACGCATCCATAGACTGGGTGTAATACGCAGTGAGTAACCAAACCCATTGTCCATTTGCCATTGGTACGACGGTGCCTGTGGCAGTCCATATACAGACAGCAATGTCATAATAACGCCACCATGAGTAACAACCACAGCCGTTGTTTCCCCAGAGTTTACCAAATCAGACACGATTTTTTCAAATGTAAGACATATTCTGCGTGTGAAAGCTGCACCACATTCACCATTAGGTGGTGCAATATCCTTTGAATTTGCTAACCATTGTGAAAACAGCTGGTCACCTGCCAGCTGTGTGGCGGTTTTACCCTCCCAATCGCCAAAGGAACATTCTGTCAGCCCCGAAAGTATTTGCGGCTTCAATGCGGGATAAATAATATTACAGGTTTGCACACAACGCAGCAACGGGCTAGAGTATAGAAACGGTGTACCGGGATAATCCCAAGTTTCTGATAATTTTGTAAGCTTTTCCATACCATTGGAGCTTAGTGGTACATCTGTGCTGCCTATATATGCACCCTTTGTGTTTTCAGCTGTCATTCCATGTCTAATTAAATGTATTTGGTAAGATTTCATAAACAATGCCTCCAAAAAACTTTTGTTTTAACTATTATTATACTTTACAAAAATTAAGATATAATATATACTATATGTATATTGTTGTAATAATTCTGTAATTTTTGCGACAAATTTTATATTTAGCACTATCTGGGGGATACAATGAACAAGGATTTTTCAAGGATTATCACACTGCTTAGGAAAGAAAAACGGCTTAGCCAAAAACAGGTGGCGGCTGATTTAGAAATATCCCAAGCCTTACTGTCACACTATGAAAAAGGGATAAGGGAATGTGGATTAGATTTTGTAGTAAAAACTGCTGATTATTATCAGGTGTCATGTGATTACCTGTTAGGCAGAACACCACAGCGAAACGGAGCTACTTTAAAAATTGAAGACATACCAGAGTCATTACATAACAACAGTCAATACAGCAACGGAAACATCCTAATTTCCAATTTAAACAAAAAGCTGATTATCAACACCACTACTATTTTGTTTGAGCTGTTAGACAGTATTAACAACAAGGGATTAACCGCCAATATTTCAAACTACTTGATGGTATCCGCATATAAAATGTTCAGAATAATATATTCTGCCAATCAAAGCAATCCAGACGGAATGTTCGCAATTAATCCACAGCTGTACTCTGGTTTTTTATCTGCACAGCAATCTATTTGTGAAGCTTCTGCTTTAGCCTTATCAAAAGGAAATCCTGTGGATAGGTACGATGGTATATCCGTGGATTCTGCCCCACAGCTGTCACCAGAAAAAATTGCAGAGCTGTTCCCTATCCACGCTTCATCCCTATTAAACCTAATACAGGCAACGGAAATCCTAATTAAATGATTGTAAACGTTATATAACCTTGAACGGGCGGCAAATAATTTGCCGCCCGATTTGTTTAGTATAAAATAAATTATATATATTATGTTGTTGGGTCTTCAAAAACGAAGTTGCCTGTTGTGGCACTTTCAGGTTTTTTACCTAGGCTGACACAAACCGTAACAGTTGAGCCATATTCCAGCTTATCACCAAACTTGTTGTTACCTACATATGAGATAACAGAACCCTCTGGTACTGTGTCACTGTAATCCAAGGTAGAATTAACGATAAAGCCCATACCCTCTAGCTGACTAGACACTTCATCCTTTCTAACATTATCCACCTTAGGCAATGCACGATATTGAGCACCCTTACTTATTACAACGGCTATTGTAACGCCATCATTTCCACGGGTAACCGTCATATTCTGTTCAGGGATTTGCTTGCAGATTTGACCCTCTGGCACTGTGTCACTAAATTCTGTATCAATCTCTTTAAATATCTGATATTCATTGCTTTGATTAGCCACTGCGTTGGCATCATCAAAGGTTTTTCCCAATAAATTTGGTATACGGAAATATGGGCTATCGGCAGGATAAGTAAAATCCTCACCCGCAACGTCAGATGGATTAACATCTGCAGAAGCATCTGTAGCACCTGAATTTTGGTCAAACATACCATTAAACGGATTAGTAGAATACCAAAAATAACCTAATACACCAAATATAGCTAAGCCAACAACCAGGGCTATAGCACCCCATTGAAAGTTTGATACCTTGTGCTTGTCCTCTTTTTCGTCATCAATCACAGGCATTACAGCTGGTTTGGCTATCTCCTCCTGTATGGCTTGAACAGTAGGAGCAGCTGACAGCTCTGCCCGCAGGGTTTCAAAATTATCAATTCTATTGTGTTTTTCTACCTGTAAGCCATTAGCCAAAGCGGAAATAACGTGTGGCGGTAAGCGTTTTACCACGCTGGTACTCATTAACAACCTGCTGTCGTCCTTACGCTTAACAGCATCCGCTGGCAGATTGCCAGTTAACGCAAAAAACAGCGTAGCAGTAAATCCATATACATCAGTGGCTTCGTCCAAAACCTCTGTTTTGTCATACTGCTCTAACGCACTGCAGCCAGAGAACAGCTGTGCTGGCAACACACCATCAGCCTGTCTTATCGCCTCTATTGCAAAATTTGTCAATCTTATTTTTCCAGCTGGTGTAACAACCAGATTGGCTGGACAAATGGCAAAATGATAGATATTTTCGTGGTTTAGCTTTGACATTGCTGATAGCAAGGGCATAAACAATGGACGAGCTATATCCCATTCTAGGCTGCCACCGCTACGGCTAATGTACTCAACAAATGGTATAACATCCTCATTATCCTCAACAGCATAGCTTGTGTTGTTGTCATCAAAGACCTCATAAATTGGCACCAATGCTGTACAATCGTCAAAACGTGCCACATTTTTTGCAAGGCTTACAAACTGCTCCTGCAATTTGCTAAATATCTCTGTACTGTTTTCATTGACTGTAATAACAGTACTGCCCTCTAAACGTGAGAACATGCCCTTTGGCATAAACTCCCTAATAGTTACAGAGGTTTTTTTGTCCTTATCATAGCCAATATATCTGGTGCTATCAGACCTGTTATCCAGCACCTTACCAACAATATATTTATTCTTTAGCACCGTACCCAAAGGTAAAAAGGGTGACGATTGAACTGCGTCCTTTGGAAAATTACAGAAAGGACATATGTCTTCTCCATCATTTTCTTTCATACAACCCAAACATAATTCAGACATATAAACACCTACTTTCCGATTATCTCATACATTATAGCATAAGATTAGGCTAAATTTCAACCTATAGTAAAATTTATATTATTACATTTTTGTAAATACAGAAATGCAGGTTATAAGATCCAATTTCAAGCAGTGTTTTTCAGTTGATTTCATATCCCGTATTTTCTTTGTATCCTATTAATCTTCTTTCGCCAGGGTTTATATATAGGTACTAAAAACAGCACTGTTGAAACAGCCTGTGCCATTGTAAATGGTACACCTGCACCATATGCCAGCAGGGCTGCTTGTAACGTTATAGGAGAAACATATCCCACAACATACCATGAATCCATAATAAAGCCAAACATCAAAGAAGCTATAAATCCAAATACACACACACAGCCTAGCTTATCCAAAAATCGGCTGTGGTTTATTGCACCTGCTAAATATCCTATTAGACCCCAGGCATACATTTGCCATGGTGTCCATGGACCTTGACCAAAAAACATATTTGAAGCTAAGGCTGCCAATGCACCAGTTAAAAAACCGCTTTCCTTTCCAAAGCATACACCGCTTAATATTACAATAGCTGTAACAGGCTTAACGTTTGGAAATGGTGCAAAAATAATCCTGCCCACTGCCGCTATAGATGATAAAACAACAATGGGCATAACATCTCTAGGGCGAGGTCTTTTATGTTCAAAGTGCAGAAAAAACGGAACTACTGAAATGATGACAGTCCCCAAGGTTAATATGGCTGTGTACTCCACTGAATAATATGCACATACTCCCAGAACTAAAGGCACTAGGATTAAAAACAATGGCTCTAATACTTTTAGTACCCTATTCAATGTGCTTCACATCCTCTACTAAGATGCAATCTGGAGAGTAATCCCTCATTATCCTGTTTGTACCTGTTGTATAAAATACATTTGATTTAAAAAACTCTCTGCCTGTGTCAGAGCATATTATTCCGCCATCAAAAAACATTGAAGAATAATCAGACACCTTAGCGGCAAACTCTAGGTCATGTGTAACAATTAGGACAGCCTTACCACCTCTTCTTTCCTCTGATATAATTGTAACCAGCTCCTCCTTGGATTTAGCATCAACGCCCTTGGTAGGCTCATCTAAAAGCAGCACCTTCGGTGACAGCAGCAATATTTTTGCCAAAGCAGTTTTTTCCATTTCCCCTCCGCTTAAATCATAAGGGTGACGTTTTTTCAAATGAGAAAGGCTTAGCCTTTTAATGACAGCCTCAACCTCTGCCTCACCATAATTATACTGATTACCGCTGACCATCAGTTCATCATAAACAGTATCACAGGTAAACAGCACCTTACAATTTTGGGACAGCAAACCAACACGAACCCCATCTGATTTTTTCACCTTACCACGCTGTGGCTTATACACACCGCACAGCAAATGCAGCAGGGTGCTTTTACCGCTGCCGTTGCCGCCCACTATGGAATGAACTGTATTAGGGTATAAATCTAAGGAGGTATCTCTTATTACAAAATCATTACTTTTATTATATTTAAACCACAAGCCTTTGGCTGATAATATTGCTTTTGACTTTACTGTTTTACTAAAATTGTCTACACAAGGTAATATATTATTATCATGACCTTTAAGCCATGTTTTACACTGCTTTACACTAATAGGAAAATCGTGCTGTTCCCCTAAGCTTGCTGCTATCCTAGCAGCACAGGGTAACGCCTTAACAAATTCATTGTTCTGTTCATAAAGCTTACAAATAAACTGCCTAGGGCTTGTACAGCACAACAACGAGCCATTCTCTAAAAATGCGACATTTGATACCAAGGGCAATACGTCCTCTAGCCTATGCTCGGATATTATAATGGTAGTACCTAGTTCAAGGTTCAGTCTGGAAACCATTTGTAAAAACTCTTTGGCTGCTATGGGGTCTAGCTGTGATGTTGGCTCGTCCATAATCAGTATTTTGGGCTGCATTACCATAACAGAAGCTAAATTTAATATTTGCTTTTGACCGCCGGACAGCTCACAGGTTTTTTTGTTTATCCAATGCTGTATGCCAAAAAAATTAACGGTTTCCCCTATTCTGCGTCTAATTATATGAGTTGGCAGCCCCATATTTTCCAAGCCAAAGGCAAGCTCGTGCCATACAGTATCCATAACTATTTGATTTTCTGGATTTTGAGAAACAAAGCCAACTGCTATAGAGTTTTCTATATTTTCCTTACTATCACGCAGATTATCTAAAATAGTTATTTTTCCAGCAGTCTTACCAACTGGTGCTATCTCGCCCTTTATACTACGCAGCAACGTGGTTTTTCCGCTGCCTGTTGTGCCACACAGCAGTAAAAAATCCTCCATGGGTACGGTTAGGCTTATGTTTTTTAATATGGGGCTTTGGCTATGTGGATATGAAAAGGTATAGTCTATAAACTTGACAGCATCCATTGCAGCTTCTCCTTTCCCTCTAAGATTAATGGCAAGGTTAAAAAACCAAGGTAGAGTATATAAAAAATAGCATTAACACTTGGCATTGATAAGTATGGATAAAATACAAATGTATTAGCCACTGTAAAAATAATCACAGCAACGCTTGATATTAACAGCAACAATATTATTAACAGAATGACATCAAACCGATTCATAGCTTGTTTATCATATAACGAGCGTTTACCACAGCCGTAGCCACGACACTTCATAGAATCAGCAGTTTCAATAGAATCTTCTAGACTCCAGCTCATTAATATAGATGCCATATTAACGCCTTGTGTAAACCTTGCCCTCTTAGAAAGCTTTTTATCACCTAATAAGGCTTTTTGTGATATGCTAATCTCCTGAGATTTTCGTATAGTTTCAGGTATATATCTAAGCACCATTGCTACCATCATAGCAATATTAGGAGCTATTCTGCCAAACAACGCTAAGAATTTGTCCGACGTCATAACCTCGCTATAGCACCTAAACCATATGACAACGGTAATCAGCATTCCTCCAGAGGATATGCCATACATTAACGCTTCCAAAGTAATAGGTCTGCCCCACAGATAAAATAGAACTGTTAATCCCAGTGCATTAAACAAGGGGTTAATAATCATCACGACCAGAAACATAATTAGATAAAATTTCATACTTTTCAAATAAGCACCAAATCCCTTTAGATATATAAAATACAGGCTGGCAGCAATAAATGAAGCTGTAATAAAAAAGGGATTCATGGTACACATAGAAAAGCTTATTGCCCCACAAAAATATAGAAAAATAACAAGTGGGTGATACTGTTCAAACACATTCATTTTCATTTTTTACATATCCTTACCATTGTTGCAGGTGTATCTCCACTCTACCACGTCACCATTCTTTAGAGTATAGTTACTACAGCTAGTACCTATAAAATCTCCGTTAACGCTGTAAAGCCATCCGCTGCCTGAACCACAGGCTTTTTCTGCTAAGGATTGGATACTGTACACATACTCACCCATAGCTGACGAGCTAGAGCCTAAAACCAGACCACTCTTTTTTAACAGTTCAAAAGCGTTGCTGTCCTTATCCACTGTATATGCTGTCTTATTTATAATCCAACCGTTTGGTGCAATCGCCTTTGCTATGGCGTTATCAGCCTTTACAGCCGTGGAACACTCTACAGACATATACACAGTAATAGCAGATGATTGTTCTGGTGGAGCTGTAGCTTTAGGTTTATCTTGGTTGCTGGCATGACTGCTGTTAGCAGTAACTGAGCTACTGGTAATAGCTTGATTGTTTTGAGCATTAGACACAGTGTTATTATTGTTGGTTATTTGATTGTTATCTGTGTTATTGTCATTAGAATTATCATTGCTGTTACCATTGGCATTATGGTCAGCTATACTATTATCACTGGATGAGCTGTTACTCTTTGAAGGGTTATCATCAGTCACCTGTTCTGATGCTGTACCCGTACCAGGCTGTGCCTCAGAGGCTGAATATGTCGTATCTGAAGTTGGTTCAGCTGTTGATGATATTGCTGTTGTTTCCTCGGCAGACAACGACATCCCTAAATCTGGTGTGTCACCAGATGCAGAACAGCTGCATAGTATAGATAAAATGATTATACTAGATAATGCCATTGCTATTAATTTTTTCATAAAATACCCCATCTCATATACTTAAAACCGTCACCTAAATATGGTGACGGTTTTAATGTAGATTAAACCAATATGCCAGATCAAAAAATTTATTTCATAATACCATTGTGTATATTATAGCCTACATATTAGATGATTTTCTCTTAACCAATATCATCACACCGCCACAAAGACAAACAATGGCAACCATAGTAATTGTTAACGCTATTCCTGTATCACCTGTTTTAGGTGTATCAGAGGAGGCTTGAGATGATGAATTTGAAGAGGCAGCAGCTGTACTGCTGGATGAGCTGTTAGCTGAGGAATTGCCAGTGCTGGCATTCTGTGTTGAAACCTCTGTTGTCTGCTGTGTAGGGACGTCAGTGGCAGTCTGTGTTGGTGATACTGTTGGTTCCTCAGTGGGTGCTTGTGTAGGGGTCTGTGTAGGTTCCTCGTCATTTATAGGAGCTATTGCAAAAAGAGTACCGCTGTCATTAGTATAGTATAATGTACCGTTTCGGTCAGCTATAGCACTGCTCATACAATAGTTCTGCTTATCATCATCAGGGGTAAATAACACTTGTGCTTCAGTTAGCATTGAGCTGTCATCCAGCACATACATACCACCTGGCATTGCATTACAGGTATAGTAAGCAAACACACCCTTTGTGTACGCAGTTGTAAGTAGCGGAGAGCTTTGTACTGTTTTAGGAGTTTTTACTGACTGCTCAACAGCCAAGGTGTCAGCATTGATAACCGCCATAACACCCATAAAGCTATCAGCACTGCCTAGTCCACCACCTACATACACCTTACCATTATATACAGCAGGGGTAACAGTAGAGGATTCAGCAAAGTCTACTTTTAAAGCATCTGATAACGTACCATCTTCAGCTATAGCAATCCTATGAAGTGTCCCATCAGTTGTTGTGCAGAAAAGCTTGTTATTGTAATTTACCACAGTTGAACGTATAGGGGCATTTAGGTCTACAGCATTTATTAGCTTGCCATCGTACTTATTGAACGCTGTTAATTTACCGTCATCTCCACCAAGCACCAGTGCATCACCTGATACTACAGCACCGCTCCAGTAATAGCCCTTGCTATTGTTAAGGTTTTGCCATACAACTTCACCGTTGGCAGTATTAATACATCTGTAAACACCATTATAGGTTGTTGACCAATCGGCACAGGCTGTACCCATAAAGGCATAATCCCCATCAACAGTAACTGTTGTTAACGACTGTTGTGTTTGAGCCAAGCCATCAGCATTCTTAATGTCAACTGCTGTGGTTTGCCACTTTGTTGACAAATCAGAAATTGACACCGCCTGCAGCGCCCCATCGGATATTGGCACCATTACAGCACCATTGCTGTAAGCCAGCCTAGATGTATAACCAATAGCAGAGGACAGCTTAGCAGTATTTATACATTTACCAGTGTTATCAATGACCTGCAGCTCGTCACCCACTGCTATATAAATTTTGTCGTCAATCATTAATGGATCAGAAACAGCCTTTGACCAATCAGTGTTCTCCTTTAGCTTAGCTGTCCATAACAGCTTTGTGTTGTCCTGTGCGGTAGGTGTTTTACCTGTAGTAGTAGCTATATTGTTACCATTTCCTCTAAAGCTACCCCACTGTACATTCACATCATCTGTTGCCAATACGGTTGGTACTGACAGCATTAATAAAGCCGCTATTAAAACTGACAAAGCACCTGTAAAAGTTTTTTTCATTTAAATCAAGCCCTTCTAGAAAATGTAAAAACCAAAATATTTTTGTGCTAATCTCAAATAAGACGGTAGATAAATTTGTATTTTTTTACACAAGGCACAGGACGCTAACACAATAAAAGAAAAAACATCCACACAGTTATTCTATCAAAGCTTAGTACCACTACCATGTATAAGCAAAAAAACACACCTGTTCATAAAACAGGTGCAAAGGTACGATTTATTAAATCGGTGTACACTTCGTCGCCCAAGTGAGTAAAACCAAATTGCATAAGGCAGGTCTCCTGACTGATAACGCAAGTAAAACTTTTGAAAAAGCACCTTCTCAGATATATCCAATGGCAAACGCTTTCCCTTAACATTAAACACAGTAATGGCTGTTGTGTCGGATTGTCACCGACTTCCCTATTAATCACAGATGGCAAATAATCACCACCAGAACCTAACGCAATATCAATATTTAGTTTTTCACATACAATATTAGCACAGTTTATAGCACAGTGTCAAGAAAACAGCTTATCACAGCATATGGTAAATAATTTAACGGTTTGTTCATTGACATAGCTATATACAAACACTACAATTAGTTTAGACAATTAAAGTATATTATAGGAAGTGATGAATATATGTTAAATATAAGGTTAATTAAGCAAACAGCTATTATTATAGGAGCGATTGCCTTGTGTACAGTTGGATACTTTACCGCACAGCACTTTTTACAGAAACCAGAGGTTATTAAAAGCACAGAAAACACAAATGCATCTGATACGAAAACACCAACACAATCAGCAACAAGCAAGCAAGAGCTTGCAGCAACAGCTGTTGCAACAGCATCCCCCCCTACAGAAACACCCTACGCAGCCACTAATAAAAGCGAGGAAAAACCGTCTATGGAGCAAAAGAATAACGAGGATGTTGACAAATCTGCCAGCGTCAGCGATAACCAGCAGAAAGACAGCAATGCTTTAAAAGAATTGCTAAACGGCACCTGTTATAACAGCAATGATTTTATGTTTGAGCAGTTAGTAGTTGTAGACACCTACGGTAATAATGCACAGGTATCATTTTATCAAAAGGACAGCGATGGCAGCTGGAAGGAAGGTCTGCCTATAGCGTATGGATATATCGGTAGAAACGGTGTAACATCAAACAAATATGAGGGTGACGGCTGTACGCCTTTAGGTTTATACACAGTAGGCGAAGGTTTTTTCATTGACAATTCACCCCCAACGAAGTTAGACCTATTTAAAATAACTCAAAATACCTACTGGGTGGATGATCCATCGTCAATATATTACAATCAGCGTGTAGAAGCCACCGATACTAAGCAATGGGACAGTGCCGAGCATATGATAGACTACTATAGCAATTATAAATATGGTTTTGTAATAAACTACAACACCAGCACAATTATTGCAGGTGATGGCTCAGCTATATTTTTCCATTGTGGCACAACACCTACTGCTGGTTGTGTGTCATTGCCGGAAAGTGATGTGCTGCAATTTTTAAGTGCATTGGATAAAAATAAAAATCCACATATTTTAATTATTTAGCCTACATTTATTTCTAGCCTAACAACAGACATAAACTGTCTGTATCATGCCAACCAAAGCAGGTAGTTAAATCGCTCCTGTGGGTCACGTCTACTAAAAGCACATATTTTCCTTGCAACTGCCAAGGGGGCACGCTGTTAATAACTTGCGAATAAGATTTTAAAGAAAAAAAAACGCCGTAAAACCAAGAAACCTTGATTTTACGGCGTTTTTTGTGGCGTTCCCGAGGTGATTCGAACACCAAACCTATCGCTTAGGAGTCACTACCGAGGGCATTTTTCGTTTGATAACTAATCCTAACAAATTCAGTATTTATCTGGGTTTTACGGCATTTTACTGTTACTCTGAAAACAGCTTTTCCCAGCTAATAGTAGCGAGGAATTAGTTCTTCTGTTAGCAGAAAATTAGCAGAGAAACCGAATTTTAGGTAACACATACAAGTTACTTTGTTACCTTATAATACCTGATATTCATTAGAAAACATAAGAAATAATAACCGTAAAATCAAAGTTAAAGCTCTGTACTATTATAATGTAATACATTCAAAAAGACAACCTATGCTTCTTTCAGAACACCCCACTTACTGTTAAACCACTGTGCCGCTGTGTCTATAAGCTCAGGCTTTTCTCTTAATGTTATATATTTAAGTTCACTCATATTATTTCTCCTCAATTTTCATTTAAGACTTTTGTAGTCGGTGTATTCAAGTACACCGCTGATTTTATCGAGGGCATTTTCTTCAAGCTCCTTTACCATAAGGCACTCGGGCGCAGGAAGATGTACGCTCTCACCTGCTACTATGCCGAAATCGCATGATGTTTTAAAGCCACGGTTACGGTAATTATCAGGGTTACCCTCAACAATAACCACATTAAATCCCATAGCTTTTGCTTTTTCAAAACCGAATTCTATAAGCTCCCTTGAAATATGCTGTCGCTGAAGCTCTGTTTTTACTGCTACAGGATTCAGAATTAAAAGTTCTTCTTCAAACTTACCACCTAAGTGAATTTTAGAAAACATAACATAACCTATTACCTCATCATTTTCATCCACCATAATAAGCTCAAGCTCAGGTAAATAAAATTTCATTTGTCTGATTTCCTCAACAAGGCTTACAACAACTTGTGCATCCTCGGCAGTTTCAGAGTTTGTAAAAGTTCTTCTTATCATATCAAGGGAACTCTGTAAATGTTTATTTTGGTAAATTGTAAAGTGAAATTGAACACAAAAAAAGAACCATAGTAAATGGATTTCTGTTAGAATAAAGTTACCAAACAAAAGTCTGACAGAAGGACTCAATTACTATGGACAATAACAATTCTATCACAAA
>DGFJ01000036.1 GCA_002391625.1 Ruminococcaceae bacterium UBA3903
GTATATATCTATATATCACGACTATCCTACAGAAAATACAATAGGTGAAATTGGCAGATACATAACCTACGCCAACAATATGATGCTTAATGATAAACAGATTGATGATATAGATATATTAAACATAGATTTTTTGGAAATGTTCAATGCTTATAAAAAGTTTAAAATTGCTAATAACCTTATGGATTTTGATGACCAATTAAAATATGCATATTCTATTTTACGCAGATATTCAGATATTTTAGAATACTTTCAAAATAAATATAAATATATTAATGTTGATGAGGCACAGGACACATCAAAGATTCAGCACTGTATTATCAATTTGCTGGGAAAAAAGCATGGCAATATTTTTATGGTAGGGGACGAGGACCAAAGCATTTATAGCTTTCGTGGGGCATATCCACAGGCACTATTAGGCTTTTCCAAAACTTATCCTCAGGCAAAGGTTTTGTTAATGGAAACTAACTACCGCAGCACAAAGGAAATTGTTAATAAGGCAAATATGTTTATAAAAATGAATAAGGAACGCCATAATAAAAATATGGTTGCTAACAATGAAAACGGCTGTAAAATTACCAATGTGGTACTAGATGAGTATATAGAGCAGTATGAATATTTAGCACAGCTTGCAAAGAAATGTACCGATGATACAGCGGTTTTGTACAGAAATAATGAATCTGCTGTGCCTGTAATAGATTACTTTAGTAAGCATAATATCCCATATAGATGTAAAGAAAATGACTGCTTATTTTTTTCACATTATATAGTAATGGATATTGTCAGCATATTGCAGTTTTCTATGGATACTACTAACGTGGATATTTTTGAGAAAATTTATTATAAATTTGGTACGGGGCTGACGAAGGATATTTTCTTAAAAGCAAAGAACAGCTACAACAGAGGGTCGGGAACGTCATTTTTAGACACAATTATAATTGTTTGCAATTCTATTAACAATTCATATGTAACGGATAATGTAAAGCGTTTAAAGGGTAACCTTCATAATATACAAAAGCTATCAGCTAAGCTTGCTGTTAGATACATAGTAAAAATTATGGGTTATGGCTGCTACTTAGAAAAGTCTAAACGCTTTGACGAAAGTAAGATAAACATTTTAACTGCATTAGCCTGTGAAAATAAAACTATACAGAAGCTTATTGAAAGGCTAGCCACGTTAAAGGAAATTGTATCCCAAGGCTCATTAGGCGTTGACTGCTCATTTAGCTTGTCTACTATACATGCCAGCAAGGGCTTAGAATATGACAACGTGATAATTATTGACGTTAAGGATGGCGTGTTACCAGATGTAGATAATATTTACAGCACTGCTCCAGAAGATATAAAGCAAATGGAGGAGGAACGTAGACTGTTTTATGTGGGGATTACCAGAGCTAAAAAATCGTTAACCTTTATATCGTGCAAAAAACAGTTTGATACACCGTTGGCACCCTCCAGCTTTATTCGTCAGCTAATTTATGAGGATAGTGCTGTTACAGAGCAAGGCTTTAACAAAAATATGACTGTAAAAGAATTTAAAAGCAAATTAAAAATTGGCGGTTATGTGGTGCATAAAACTTATGGTGATGGGAAAATTACTAATGTAGATGACAAATATGTGTATATCAGCTTTTATAATAAAGACATAAGGTCAACCTTTGATATAAAAACCTGTGCCGAAAACAAGCTGTTATTCATAAAAACAAAATAGTACAAATAAATTTTAAAAAAGGCCTTGACAAAATAGAACAACAGTGCTATAATCTTGATTGTATTCATTTAGATTGATTTGATTTCGCAAGGTATGTAAATCATTGTTCGTTTGATGGTTTACAAGCCTTGCGAATTTTTTCTTTGCAAGAGAGTACAAAAAATTTTTTATTTATGGAGGTACCTCATTATGAACGGTACAGTAAAATGGTTTAACTCAGAAAAAGGCTTTGGCTTCATCTCTAACGACGACGGCGGCGACGATGTATTCGTACATTTCTCAGCAATCGTTTCTGACGGTTACAAGACTCTTGAAGAAGGTCAAAAAGTAACTTTTGATACAGAAGCTGATCCTAAGAACTCTAGCAAGCAAAGAGCTGTAAACGTACAGAAGGCTTAATTAACAGAGTTTAATTACAAAAATATGGGGCAGGAGATTAATTTCTCCTGCCCCAGTTTTTTGGTTCTCTGTTAATAGTTGGGGTAACCCAAATAAAACAAAAATCAAGCAAGCGATGGCGTTAAGCTGTCGCTTGCTTTAATATGATGAACCCTATATTTTTTCACAGGCTTTATTCCTTTGAAGCTTTGCGTATTTTATTTTCAGCCTATGCAGGCAACAGCCCGCTTAGGCTCTGTAGACGTAGCAGTGAAAGCTGTTCTATGGGTGCTTCTGCTGTCAAAGGAAAACCCAAAAGGGACCGTTCAGCATTATACCTGCACTGCCCTTTTGGGTTATTATAGATTATAGATGGATAAATATGAGGTAACAACAAGGTACACTCTGCATTTGTGCTAATGGTAATAAAAGAGATAGTGTGATAAAGCGTGCTTTCACATAATACGCCCTTGCTAATTATGCAAAGGCAAAATACAGCAGTACGATAATTCCAAGAACAATACGATACCAACCAAAAATAGTGAAATCGTGCTTTTTGATATAGCTCATTAGGAATTTAATGATAACCAGTGATACAATAAATGCTACTGCCATGCCCACCAGTAAAATAATTAGCTCGGCGGATGAAAAATTAAATCCAAATTTTATAAGCTTTACAGCACTTAGCCCAAACATCACGGGGACTGCCAGAAAAAATGTAAACTCAGCAGCGGCAACACGGGATACTCCAATTAACAACGCACCAATGATGGTAGCTCCTGAACGGGATGTGCCGGGAATAATAGACAGTACTTGAAACAATCCAATTAGTAAAGCTGTTTTGTAGGTAATGGCTGATAAATCACCGATTTTTGGTGTGCGTTTTTTATTCCATTTTTCGATAATAATAAACGCTGCACCGTATAATATAAGCATAATAGAGATTACAATAGGCGTGTGCAGGTTCGCTTCAATATAATTATCAAAGAGAATTGTCACAATACCACCAGGAATACAGGCTACCACAACCTTTGTCCAAAGTGAAAGTGTATCCTTTTTGACTATTGATTTTTTCTTATCCTTAAATTGAAAGGGAAACATCTTTTCCCAAAATAATACTACAACAGCTAAGATAGCACCCAGCTGAATAACCACAAAGAACATTTCCTTAAATTCTTCACTTGCATTTAGCTGTATAAATTTATCAACAAGCAACATATGCCCTGTACTGCTAATAGGTAGCCATTCTGTTATTCCCTCTACTACGCCGAGGAAAAATGCTTTTAGAATTTCTATGAAATTAAGTATCATTTGCTATTAGTCTCCTTTTAAAATATGGGTATATCAAATAAAATATTATTTTAGATATACACAAGTCAGCCTTTTAATACACTTCCTTTATACTACTAAATTTTGACACTGCATTATAGCATATTTAGAATAATAAATCCAGTAATAAAATGTAAATAGAGAATTAG
>DGFJ01000004.1:0-80411 GCA_002391625.1 Ruminococcaceae bacterium UBA3903
TTTTCAAAATTGATTTCCGTGCATTTTTTATGGTAATCCCTAATATGTGAGCAGATAAATTTTGTCATTTCCTTTGGTCATACAAAAGAGATGTAAAATGCTGGTTGGCTGCTGCCTAAAACAATAGGGCAATATATATAAATTAACATCGTTGCCTATATGTTATTTTATTAGTGCTTAGTGTAAGGTGAGGTTTTGTAATTTTAAAAGCCAACAAATCATATAATTAAATTATTTATGGCAGGTGATAAAATGAAGCGAATAATCTCTGTAACAGTTGCTGTTTGCCTTATCGCAGGTGTAATATTAATATTGTCAGGGGCTACACAGGAAGAAGACTACATAAAATATGCAGAGTTTAATGTATGCTATGAGGCGATGGACACAGCGTTATCAGCACAGCTGGACAGCTATAAAAGCAATGAGGAGAACATACCAAGCTGGATACAGGTGCTGTCCTACCTAGGTGCTAAATATGGTGGAGATTTTAAGCAGTACAAGTCGGCGGACGCCACGGAAATAATTGACCGTCTAAAGGGTGGTGAAAAAATAGAGGATATAACAAGAGATATGAAGTATTACTCCTACTATTATCAGGTTTACGACGCTGTTTTAGGTGGGTTTGTGGGTAGCTACAAGGAAGAGGTATCCACCGAAAACGGTGAAAAGCAATGGCAGGAGGGTTACGGTCTGACGGTATTCTCCCCTATTGCAAAAACCTTTCCCTTCTCACATTACAATGACTTTGGTGTCAGCCGTAGCTACGGCTACAAAAGAACGCACCTAGGTCACGACCTAATGGCAGCTACCGGCACACCTGTCATTGCCATAGAGTCTGGCACAGTAGAAATAATGGGCTGGAACCAATATGGAGGATGGCGTATTGGCATACGCAGTGCTGATAAAAAGCGTTACTATTACTATGCACATTTGCGTCAAAACCGTCCCTTTCACCCAAATATATCACAGGGCTGTACAGTTAATGCGGGCGATGTTATAGGTTACGTTGGCAGAACGGGCTACAGCGCCAATGAAAACGTTAACGGCATAGAAACCAGCCATCTGCATTTGGGGATGGAGTTGGTTTTTGACGAAAGTCAAAAGGAATGTGATAACGAAATATGGGTAGATATGTATGCCATCACAAAGCTTTTACAAAAACACCAAAGCGAGGTCTACCGTGTAAACGAAACCAAGGAATTTTACAGGGAAAATAATTTTGAAATTTTAGAAGGCAGTGAATAAATTTTAATTTCTTCGTAACAATAAAAACAGCTGACAGGGTAAATTGTAACTATGTTTACATTAATAGCATTTTTATTGACATAGGTACATTTTCCCATTAAAATACAAATTACAGCTTGATTGCTTCAACATACTCATATAAAAATTAGTATGTTGAAGCGTTACAAGCCAACAGCTTGCATATTTATACTGTATTTTATCAGCTGTGAGTACATAAAAAGGAAGTAGAAATAATGAAAACAAAAAAAATAACTGCACTAGTAATGGCTGTACTGCTTATCATAGCCTTATGCAGCTGTTCAAAAAGCAATAAAAAACAAAATGTTCAGCTGTCCTCTATCATGACACAAATAAACAAAGAATGCAGTCTAGACAATATGATAGCCTTAGAAACAGCTGACCAAATGTACAAGCAATACGAGATTGATGCTAAGGATATAAAATCCTTCTCCGCAGAGGTATCCAGTGACAGCTTAAACCAAAACGAGGTTGTAATGGTAGAGGCACAAAGCAGTGACGCTATGAAACGTATAAAGGAAAAGTTAGAAAACAGCTACAATAAAAAGCTAGACCAAAGCAGAGATTACCTTCCCGATGAATATGAAATGATAAAGAAATGCACCGTGTCCACAAACGGAAATTATGTGCGTATGTTTATTTCTGATAATGCTGAAAAAATGACATCCATCTACAAATCGTACTTCTAAAAATTAATAAATGCTAATCCACATAATTTATCGGCTGTCTGTTTATGGTACATAACAATAAACAGACAGCCGATTATTTATTATGGGGTGACACGATGGTATTTTCCAGCTTGGTTTTTTTATTCATATATTTACCTCCTGTGCTGTTAATCTACCATATAGTGCCATTAAGGCTTAGAAATCTATTTTTACTGGTGGTTAACCTAATTTTTTACGGTTGGGGCGAGCCAGCTTTTATACTGCTAATGGTATTTTCAACATTAGTGGATTACACCCATGGATGTTTTATAGGTAAATACAGGGATAAAAACAAGGGCTTAGCAAAAGGCTTTGTTATATCCTCCATCATAATTAACCTAAGTCTTTTAGGATTTTTTAAATATGCGGGATTTTTAACAGGTGTCCTAAACCTATTACCATTTTTCACTATACCTACTGTAACCATACCCTTGCCAATAGGTATATCATTTTACACCTTTCAAACAATGTCCTATTCTATAGATGTTTATAAGGGTGACGCACCAGCTCAGAAAAACATCATTGCCTTTGGCACATATGTTTCACTGTTTCCACAGCTTATAGCTGGACCTATTGTACGATACAAGGATATATCCCATCAGTTAAATCATAGAAAAGAAACACTAAAGGGCTTCACTCTGGGTGTAAGGGTGTTTATAATAGGGCTTGCTCAAAAGGTTTTGATAGCCAATCAAATGGGGCTTTTATGGAACAATCTTAATATAGCTTCAAACAGCAACGGCGTGCTGGGTAATTGGATTGGCATTATAGCATACGCACTGCAAATATACTTTGATTTTAACGGATATTCCCTAATGGCTTGTGGTTTAGGAAATATGCTTGGCTTTGAGTTTTTAAAAAACTTTAACTACCCATATATATCACAATCTATCACAGATTTTTGGCATAGATGGCATATATCTTTAAGCACATGGTTTAAGGAATACGTATATATCCCTTTAGGTGGCAACAGGAAAGGTACTAAGCGTACCATAATCAATTTATCTATTGTGTGGTTTTTAACAGGCTTATGGCATGGTGCTAGCTGGAATTTTATTTTATGGGGTATGTACTTTGGTATGCTTCTAATATTAGAAAAATTCGTGTTAATTAATTTTTTAAAAAGACTGCCTGTTTTTTTACGCCATATTTATGCACTAGTATTTATATTAATTGGATGGATTATTTTTTACTTTGAGGATATGAACGCAATGGTAAGCTTTATGGTAAATCTTGTAAAACCCACTAATGGTATAATAAGCCACTATGCTTTAACATTGATAATATCATATTTACCACTGCTATTGGCTGCCTGTGTCGCCAGCACCCCCATACCAGTAAAACTTTTTCATAAATTTAAAGCATACACATTATGCTGGATACCAGAAGCCACACTGACAACCATAGCAATGGCATTATGCACCGCCAGTCTGGTTAGCCAATCATATAATCCGTTTTTGTATTTTCGATTTTAAAACCAAAAGGAATACTATAATGAGAATGAGAAAAAATAATAGCTTTTTAAAAAATTTAACAGCCATACTTTTCTGTTTATTTATTGGGTTAATGCTCCTTCTTTTTCTTATTTTTCCTAAAGGTCATTATTCTTCCAATGAAAAACGTTATCTAAATGCCTTTCCACAGCTAACATTAAAAACCGTTTTTGATGGAAGCTTTGGTAAGGAGTTCGAAGCCTATCTATCTGACCAAGCCCCCTACAGAGAGCTTTGGGTAGGACTTAATGGTTATTATAATCTTTACAGTGGCAGAAACGGTGTATCAGGTGTATACAGCTGTGATGATAATTATTTAATTAATGTTCCAATTAATACAAATGACGGCCTTACACACAATATAAAAGTCTTGGCAGACTTTGCGGAAAGCACAGGTATATCCACAACATTATTGGCTGCACCCACCACAGGATATATAATGGAAGACCTCCTGCCCTTAAACCACCTTCCTTATATGGATGATGAAAATTTTAAAAGCATCTATACTAACAAGGGTGATATGCAATTAATTGATATACGAAGCACCTTTAAGCTTTCTTTACAGCAGGGCAATCAGCTGTACTACAAAACCGACCATCATTGGACAACCTTAGGTGCATACACAGCATACACAAAATACTGTGATGCTCTGGGGTTAATTCCTACCCCTCAGGACAGCTTTAACATCAACACCTACAATAATTTCTATGGTACGACATACTCAAAAAGTGCTTTATGGTTAAATCCGCCTGATACAATAGATGTGTGGACAAACAAAAGCAACAAAAATATAAGGGTGAAAATAATTGAGGCTGATAAAACAAAAGCGTATAACAATATGTTTTTTACTAACCGACTAAATGATGATGATAAGTACCCCGTATTTCTAGACGGTAACCACAGTGTGGTAAAAATAATCAATCCCCAATCACAGGGTGGCAGACTTTTAGTAATAAAGGACTCCTACGCACACTGCTTTGTACCGTTTTTATCAGAGCATTACAGTGAAATTATAATGGTAGATTTACGTTATTATAATCAGCCTGTGTCACAAATGCTGTTAAGCGAAGGTATAGACAGCGTGCTTGTCCTGTACAGCGTTGACAGCTTGGCAACTGATAAATATATAAAATTTCTAAGATGAATTTTTTTATAATCGTCTGCCCCCTATTTGGCGGTAATAAAGCTGACCAAGTATGGGGTAATTAATTTTTCGTGTTTTTTTATAAATTAGCGTTGACAAAACTGGAACACAGGTATATACTAGTATCAGTTAGTTAGATGATTATCTAATTAACTAACAATCAAATAAAGAGGTGAAGCATATGGGCGATGCATGGAACGCTATGTCTGACCCAACAAGACGAAAAATTTTAGAAATGCTAAAGGAACAGGATTTAAATGCAGGAGAAATAGCAAACAGATTTAATATGACTAAGCCGTCAATTAGTCATCATTTAAGTATTCTAAAACAAGCCGATTTGGTAGAAAGTAAAAAGATAGGTCAAAATGTCATATACTCTATCAATACAAGCGTGTTTGAGGATTTATTATCATTCATATTAAAATTATCAAAAGGAGAAGATTAATTATGAAAAAAACTGTAATGTGGGTAATAGCTATACTTAATTTACTTTGTTCAATTATTATTCTGGCTAAAAGCCCCCTTAATATTATACCTATTCATTTTGGTATAGATGGTCAGGCGGACTCCTTTGGCAGTAAATGGGTATGCTTATTAATGCCAATTTTCGCTATAATACTAACTCTGGCATATCATATTTATATCAGCTATATTAAAAAGAAAAATTCGGAAAACAATAACATAAAGGTATTGAACATTTTAATACCCTGTATTATATTTTTCTTTATATTAATAGGCTGGATAATAACCGCCATATCTCTAAATTACGGTACAAGCATTAACACAGCCTATATGCCCTATGCCATTATTGCTTTAATTGGTATCTTGATGATAATTTTAAGCAATTTCATGGGTAAGCTTAAACCTAATTACACCATAGGCGTTCGCTTAAGCTGGACCTTAAGGGATGAAACTGTCTGGAAAAAAACTCATAGAATCAGCGGTATTGTGGGTGTTATATGCGGTATAGCCATGGTTATATCTGGTATAATCACCATGCTGTTAAACAGCCCTGTAGCGTGCATGATATTATTATTTGTCATTTTAGCAGTGGAGCTTACCGTTCCTACAATATACTCCTATAAGCTATACCACAAAATCCACGGATAAAATAGGTAAAATTCAAAATCAGGGTGAGCCACAAACGTGGCTCACCCTTTTGCCATTGGTTCTACAATGAAAAATTATTTTTTAAAGAGTACACCTATACCTTGTTGTACCAGCTTTCAAAACTTTTCATCTATCCAAAACTTTAAATAATTTAGTGTAAATTACAAAAGCTATTAATTAAGAACCAATTCTGGGGGATTTTCATTTGAGCTTAGGGTTGCTTTATTTCATACCCATTTCGTATTGCTCAATCATTTTCTTAACCATCTGTCCGCCTACTGAACCAGCCTGACGAGATGTTAAATCACCGTTGTAGCCCTGCTTTAGGTTTACACCCACTTCGCCTGCACATTCCATCTTAAATTTTTCCATTGCTTCCTTTGCCTGTGGTACGTTAATTGAATTATTAGACATAATCTTTTTCTCCTTTACTTTTTCTTTTTTTAAAATTATAATCGAATTATTTTTCTTGTTTAAGTGCGGTGGTCAACCTCTTGACCTTTGCCGCAATAATATTGTATGTGCTTATGTAGATAATATAGCTAGAAAAATTTGTAAATAAAAATCTATTGTGCATTGCTGATTTTTTGTTTAAAATATCAAAACCAATGTTTTATTATTAATTATTTACCTGCCATATCCTTATGTACAGGAAAAAGGACGGTGCTTTTTACACACCGCCCCACCCAGAAGAAAAAATCAGTTAGCAGCCACAGCCACAGCTAGGTGTTTCCTCATTGTTACCGTTACAGCAAACGATCCAGATAATAGCAAGAATTATAATCCAAGTGCAGCTACTGCCGCCAAAAAGATTGTTACAGCACATCGTGTTTTCCTCCTTTCAAGTGGTACAATACATTATATTGCAAAAGACCCAATTTGGTTACACTTTTATTCGGAACTTTTATTTGTAAATTTGCACAAATACTATTGAATTCTAATTTTAAAACAGTATAATTATATTAAAAAAGGGGGAATTCTTCATGAGAAAAATTATATCCATAATGTTATGCGTATTATTGGCTGCTATGGTTCTGCCAATAACAGCCTATGCCGATGATGGTGACACCGTATCCATAACGGTCGCCTATACAAACGACATTCACGCTCGTAACTCAAACGACGATTATAACCGTACAATAGGTTTTCCTAAGCTTAAAACCATTGTAGACCAAGAAAATGCTGATTTACTGCTGGATGCAGGGGATTTGTACCATGGGCAAGCCTTTGCTACAGTGGAAAATGGTGAAAGCATTGCCCAGCTGATTAACGCAGTGGGATATGATGGTATGACTGTTGGTAATCATGACTGGAACTATGGTGAAGACCAATTAAAGGCATTAGAAGCCATCTCAGCCTGCCCCGTTATGGCTGGCAACGTTGAAACAGACAGCAATGACAATTTTTTTAACACAGATTACATAATCCGTGATATTGGCGGTGTAAAGGTAGGTGTTTTTGGCGTTGTAGACCCTGAGGTTTATGGTGCAACCAACCCTACTCTGCTAAAAGGCTTACAGTACACTGATATGTACGCATATGCGGATAAAATGGTTAAACAGCTTCAAAGCCAAGACTGCGACATTATAGTAGCGTTATCCCACTGTGTTGATTACGAAAAATTGGCATCTACTGTTAGTGGCATAGATTTACTGATAACTGGACATTTACATATAGAGCTAAGCACAGTAGTCAATGATACTTTAGTAGTACAGGCAGGAGAATATATGCAAAACGTTGGCATAGCAAGCTTAGAATATTCAAAAAGTGAGGATAAGCTAATATCCGCAGCTGCAAAGGAAATCACCTATGAGGATTCAAAAGCATATGAACCTAATGCTGATATTACAAATTTAATAGCACAAATTAATGAAGAGCAAAAGCCAATTCTAGATGAGGCAGTGGGCAGTACCTCCATAGACCTTGATGGGGAAAAATTTCATGTTAGAGCCTACGAAACCAATTTAGGCAGAGTAATAACCGATACATATATTAACGAAACCGGTGCTGATATAGCCATAGAAAACGGTGGTGGCATACGTTCATCTATCAAGCAAGGAAGCATTACAAAAAGAGATGTTATAAACGTTGCACCCTTTGGTAATATTATTGTAACAAAGGACGTAACAGGTGCAGGCATAAAGGAAATGCTGGAAAACACCATTGACCTAGGTATCCGAAACGCCAAGGCATATTCCGGCGAAAGCACAGATTGGCCCAGCAACGACGGCAGCTATGTACAAATTGGCGGTATGACTATAAAATATGACACCTCTAAGCCCACAGGCAGTCGTGTTATATCTGCCATGGTAGGCAGCGAACCACTGGATTTAAGCAAAATCTACACAATCGCCGGCAACAATTTTATTCTGGCTGATAAAACCTATCCCGCCATTGCCTCTGCACCAATAAAAAGCGAATACACTACCTGTGATGATGCGTTGACAAAATTCATTACCAGCATAGGTGTAGAAGGCTCTATAAACAATCAACGTATGATTGACATAACCACTCCTGTAGAGCCTACTGCACCAACAGCAGAGCCTACACAGGAATCCAGCACCGCACCTACCGCTTCAACCACTATACCAGCAACAGCCACCCCTACCTCTCCATCTGCCACAGCACCAGCACAGGGCGGTACAACAGCTAACAACGGCAGTACAGCACCTACTAACACCAATGCGTCAACAGCTGGCAAGGTAGCCACAGGCGACAGCCAGAGCATTGTTATGTTAATAGGCATTATAGCATTATCCTTATGCACTATATTAACAATTAAACGTAAGGCTGTAGAAAAACAATAAAGCCCTTAACGCTAAAAACCATTTAAGCAGTATAAGCTGGCAATATTTTTTTCCTACAAAGCAACAAACAGTGGCAGTTTACCCATTGTTATCTTAGGGCTTAGTATAAACAACAAAAAACAACCACAACGGGGGCTGTCACTTTTCATCGTGACAGCCCCCTGTTTAATTCATACATATTTAAACGCTGTGATAAAAATCCTTTAAAGCCATTAATTTACAAAAAATAGCTTTAAAGAATCATAGCTTTTTATTCATTTTGATTACGCTAAACTAATTTTCATTAGTCCTCATTTAATACTCTTTTGGCATTCCCAATAAATATTTGCTCATATTCACTAGGTGATAAATTCAGACTCATTACCCGTTGAAGCTCGCTTTTAGCCGACCACATTGGAAAATCTGTGCCAAACAATATTCTATCTGTACCATATGCCTTAATAAGCTCCAAGGTACGTCTTTTACCTAAAAATGCAGTAGAGCTGGAGGTGTCTAAAAAGCACCTAGTACCCTGTACCTTATCCTCTAAATATTCCAATGCCAAGTCCCATACTGACCATCCTCCAAAATGAGCAGCCACTACGGTAAGGTCTGGAAAGTTACATAGCACCGCCGCCAACCTTTTAGGGTGTGAATAGGAATAACGGTAATCACCACAATGTATTACAATTGGCAGCCTGCCACGAATCAGGTCATATATTTCCATCATCTTAGGGTCGTCAATATTAAAATGCTGTGTATCAGGGTGAATCTTTACACCCTTTAAGCCCAAGCCTTCAATACGTTGAATTTCTTCCAAGGGATTATCCATTTCTGCGTGCATAGTGCCAAAGCCAGTCAGCTCTGTATGAGCCTTACATTCATCTGCTATAAAATTATTTATATTCTGTACCTGCGCCGGTACGGTAGCAACGGAATGTACCAAAAACCGGCTTACACCGGCTTTTCTACCGTTTTCTACTAATGCCTCCGCTGTGCCTAGCTCGTTCATTTCCAAGCCATAAAAGCGACCTACGCTGCGTACTGCCTTAGATGCAATTTTATCTGGGTAAATATGAGCATGAAAGTCCATTATTTCCATTGATATCAGCCTTTCTAAGCATTTAAAATATTGTAAATAAAAACATTATTATACCAACAATTATAACCCCCTACAGGCTAAAAGTCAAAAGGTGGATTATGGTCTTACTATAAAGTAAAATTTACATATTATTATTTGGTTAGGTGTCTTTCTTGACTACTAACCGAAAACAAGGTAATATAAGCTTAGTACATTTAAAAACTTAAAAAACAAGGAGAGTGTATATAAAATGGCAATAATTAAACCCTTCAACGGTGTCCGCTTTGATTGTGATATTGCTGGTAAGATTGATGAACTGGTATGTCCGCCATATGACATTATTAGCGATGAGCAAAGAGCAGAATATATAAAAACAAATGAAAACAATATTATTAGGCTGGAGCTGCCAAAAGGCGATAATCCTTATGAAAACGCACAAAGAATTTTAAAGGAATGGCAAAACCAAGGGGTTTTGAAAACCGAGGAACAGCCAGCTATATATATTTACGAGGAAGAATTTACCGCCTACGGTGAACGAAAAAGCGTAAAGGGTATGATATGTCGTGTAAAGATTGAGGAGTTTAGCAAGGGTATTATTCTTCCCCACGAGTTCACATTATCAAAGGCTAAGGAAGATAGATTAAACCTGATGAAGGCTACTAACTGTAACTTTAGTCAGATTTACTCACTGTATATGAACGAGGGCAACGACACTACAGCTAAGCTTGATAAGCTGTCACAGGGCAGCCCAGACCTAGAGCTAACAGACAACGACAACGTAACCCACAGAATGTGGGTTGTAACAAACCAGCAGGCCATTGCTGATATTGCAAAGGACTTTGACAACAGAAAGCTTTATATTGCTGACGGACACCACCGTTATGAAACCGCATTAAACTATCGCAGCTATTGCAGGGAGCAAGGCATAGCTAAGGAGGGTGACCCACAGGATTATCAAATGATGATGCTGGTTGATATGGAGCATCCTGGCTTGGTTGTGTTCCCTACTCACAGATTGTTAAGAAATTTAAAGGACTTTAACCCTGTAAAAGCAATAAATGCTTGTAAGGAGTTTTTTGAGGTTGAGGAAAAAACAGATATTAACAGCATTGAAGGCGAGCTGGATAAGCTTTATAAGCAGGGTAAGAAAGCCTTTGCTTTCTATAGCGGCGACAAGGGCTGGACGCTGCTGGTGCTAAAAAGCTTGGATATTATAAGAGAGCTTTTACCAAATGCCAGTGAGGCTACACAGGGCTTAGATGTAACTGTGTTACATACCCTAATTTTAGAAAAGCTATTTGGTATAGACGCTGAAAATATGGCTAATCAAATCAACCTAACCTATACTAAATATTTTGATGAGGCTATCGCCTCGGTACAAAACGGAACATCACAGGCAACCTTTATATTAAACCCTACCAGAGTTACCGAAATTAGAGATGTAGCTTCTGCTGGAGAAAAAATGCCACAAAAATCCACATACTTTTATCCAAAGCTTATAACAGGTCTGGTAATGAACGAGCTAAAATAATTATACGGCTATAAAATTAGCTAACCCACACATTGTATAAAAATGTGTGGGTCTCCTTTTTGCTATTTTATCAAATGTCCCCTCCGCAATGAGGACCAGTTGTAGTCAAATGTTTTTATACACAAAATCAATTACCATTATGTGACAATTTATTATTGTTAAATTTGGTAATATGATGATATTAATCATAAAAATTTTCTTTATTAGTGAATTTGACATATGCCAAATGTCAACAAACATTATGCGTCATTATATCATTATAGTGTTTAGTCGTTGACAATCAGTAAATGTCAAGTTAGGTGATAATATGTATAAAAACAAAGCACAAAGTGGAGATAATAACATATGCGGAAACAATATTGCAAAGCACCGTAAAGCTATGGAAAAGCCCAACTCACAGCGGGCATTAGCGGATAAAATGCAGCTGTTGGGTGTTGATTTAGACAAAAATGCTGTACAACGTATAGAAAGTGGAAAACGCTTTGTAACAGACATAGAAATTAAAGCATTTGCAAAGGTATTTGGGATAACCATTGATGAGTTGTTAAAATAAAATTATGTAATAAAGAACATTTAAAGGCTATAAGTGTTCTTTTTATGGTGGATGATAGCTAAATGACATTTTTTCCTAAAAAAGTTCATTTTACTATTGCATTTTATCTTAATATGTGTTATTATTCTATAGCAGTTTAAAAAAAGCAAATACCTATGCGCCAGTAGCTCAGCTGGATAGAGTGACTGGCTACGAACCAGTAGGTCGGGGGTTCGAGTCCCTCCTGGCGCACCAAAAAGATTGTCGATTTGTGTCGACAATCTTTTTTCTTTTTGTTGATGTTGATTAATGGTATAATGCAGATAAGGTTATTTATATAATGGGTGGTACAAAAAATGAAGATTATAATCGGTGCCGGAAACACATATTATGACGGCTGGCTTAGTACGCAAGAAACAGAATTGAATGTTTTAAGAAATTCCGATTTTAAGGAATATTCAAATAGCAAATCAATATCAGCTATTCTCGCTGAGCATGTTTGGGAACACATGACAGAAGATGAGGGTATTACTGCAGCTAAAAACTGTTTTGATAATTTGGAGCACGGCGGATATATTAGAGTGGCTGTTCCTGATAAAAATTTCAGAAATGAATGGTATCAAAACATGGTCAAAATTGGTGGTAACGGTGATCCAAACCATCCAGCCTACACACATAAAATCGTTTATGACTATATAGCATTGAAAAAAGTATTTGAGCAAGCTGGTTTTGTTGTAGATTTACTTGAATATTGTGATGAAAACGGAAGCTTCCATTATAAATATTGGAATGAATTAGACGGTAAAATCGGACGATCATTTAGATTTGACACAAGAAACAGTTTTGAAAAATTAGGGATGGTTTCTATAATTATTGATGCAAAAAAACCAATTATTATTAACCCAAGCTAATGAGTGTAATCCTCACCACGAGGGTTCGAATCCATCCATGAAAACGTCGTATGGATCTAAATCGTCTTCCCTTTCCAAAAAGAAACGACAGCTTCCTTCGAAAGCTGTCGTTTCTTTTTGCCCTTATATATAATCATTAATGATATAATTCATATAAAATTTATTAATATTTTGCGTATTTCCCCTGCAACTCATGCAATAAAAAAACGCCACAAATATGTGACAGAATTGTAAATTTATCATCTTTTTCTATACCTACTATACCACAAAATGGAGAAAAATTCAAGTCTTGTATTTAGTGCCACGTGGGTGTATTAAGTATATAGGAGGTGTTTTATAATGAACCAAAAAAGCATGACCGCACTGATAAGTGCATTTTCAAGAGCATATCATTCGCTAAACAACGAGGTCACAATTTTTAATGACAGCATTGCAAGGCAACTATTAACCGATGAAGAATACCATCAAGTAGCAAAAATCATGTGCGATGGCATTGGTTTTTTTAACCCCTCATTTATGGGAGAACCAGATCAAGCACTGAGATGGATTGTAGATAATCAATTATCTCCAACGCCACTTGGTAGGGCGGCTTTTGCAGAAAATTCCCTTGAGAGGGCTGTTCAAATTGGTGCAAAGCAGTATTTAATTTTTGGTGCCGGATATGATACCTTTGCGTATCGTCAGCCCTCATGGGCAAATACGTTGGAAATTTTCGAGATTGACCACCCAGCTACTGCAAACGATAAACAAGAGCGCTTGAAAGAATCTAGTCTTGTAATCCATAATAATGTTCACTATATTGAATCGGATTTTACAAAAAAATCGTGGCAAAAGACATTGCTGAACCATGGTGCTTTCAATAGCAATAAAATAAGCTGCTGCACGATTCTTGGAGTTGCATATTATCTTTCAAAGGAATCCTTTGAATCTTTAATTTCCATCATAAGTGACATTGTGCCAAAAGGTAGCTCTATCATATTTGATTACCCCGATGAAAACAGCTATACCGAAAATGCAGGAGAACGAGCAAAAAAACAATCCATGCTGGCTGGTGCTGCAAACGAAAAAATGTTGGCAAGCTATTCCTACTTCGATACGGAACGATTACTTTCTGCTCATGATTTTCTGATATATGAACACTTAAACCCACAAGAAATGACCGAGCAGTATTTTAAGGTATACAACAAGTCAAACCCTGCTCATCAAATGACCGCATTTGACAACGTAAATTATTGTATTGCAGTGAGAGAATGAGCATAATCTCTCAAAATCATCTGCATTTTTTCATCAAGTGTTTATAAAAAAGCAGTATCTTAATTGATACTGCTTTTTATTTTATTCATTTTTTCGTAGGCTCTATTACTTATCCAACCTTTATTACAGAGCCTATTTTTCTTAAATTTGTAATAACAAATTTGGCATTCATATTACAACCATATTATCCACAGCAGCCAGTAATATCAAAGGATATTTTTTAGTTTATCCATTAGCTACATCAAGCTTAGCTATAATCCTTTGTATTGCTACTACATCCATTAAATTAATATTTTCGTCACCGTTTACATCAGCAGAATATACCATATCATCCTCTGCTATTAAAGCTGATTTAGCCAGATGTCTTTGAACCATCAATACGTCCAGCATTGTTATAGCACCATCATTGTCTATATCACCAGCAACAGCATTGCCCTTATAGCTGGCAATAGCCTTTATTACAAAGTTAGAGCCAATGTCATCATCAAAGGTATCCTTATAGAATGCCTTCATTTCATAGAATTCATTATTATACTGAATGTAGCTTTCGCCTAAGGAGGTATCTGGTATAAACCTCATATCACCCCAACTGGTTTCCAGCCATTCATCACAGCCAATGGTGCAGCTGCCCCCTGTTTCAGATGAGTCGATTTCTATGGCAATACCGCCCTTACCCACTGGTACTATTACATTATTAATCTCAACATTAATATACCCAGTATATGGAACTGTCCCAGAGCTTAACTCTTGCCAGCTTTCCTTTGTTGTTGGTTCACCGTTTTTCCAAGGAACATAGTACGCTGTATAGTCAGCACCCACGGACAAGCTTTCAAATATCACGTTATCTAAAGAATTAAAGTTCTGCTTAAAGTCAAAAGCGTTCATAAAGGTTAAGCTATCTACCATTCCGTCAACGCTGCCATCTTTAACCTGTAAGCCGAAGTCATATGTAGCACCGTAAATTTCGTTTTGATAAAGCTTCATTTTTGACGTAACCTCTGTAACATCAGCTATAGCATAGCTAATACCAAATACCTTTGTGTTAAATAAATATGCATCCTCATAGGATATCCAAAAGTATCCACCTAGGCTATTATAATTTCCCCAGCTGTTTTTCACTAACCACGCACCATCCTGTGAGGGCTGGCTGCTGGTGTTAAAGTTTGTTCTTGAATAATTATCATTCCAGCCAACAACGGTAATCCCATGGCCGGAAATCATAGAGCCAGCCGGCAGTACAGACGCACAATATGTAGCAGTTTTATCATAATTTACAAACCTTGACAAGGAGCTGTAGCAGGAGGACACCCCACCATAATCCATTATTGCCTTTTTAATGGCTACGGTATCCTTGTTTAATATAACAGCACCCGTTACACCAAACTGTGTTACGCCGTTTTTATCAATTTCCGAGAACTGCTGGTTGTCACCACTTCTATACGGAATGTCACTTTCTAGGCGAGAACCGCTCCATGATGTAAAATAGCCCAAGGGTGTTGACTGAAACCCGCCGTCAGCATAACCGCGCTGCCAACCTGTTCCGTCCTCACGGGTAGTTGCCCAATGATTTAGATGCTCCTCTGATAAATCATAATTACCATAACCGCCCCTTAACAAAAAGCTTTCCATTGCTGATATTGCAGAAAAAGCCCAGCAGGAGCCAAGCTCACCCTGATCACGAACATCCGTTACATATCCATTATCTACACTACTATAATAACTGGGCAGGTCTGCTTCGTTTAATACCCCTAAGGTATCACCGGTATCATTAGCCATTTTTTGGGAAACACCAAATTTTGAATCAGCTGCAGTTGTATCTGAAGTATGGTTAGTTTTATACGGTACTAATGCTTCTGTATCGTCTGTTGCTGCCATAGTAGTTACTACTGAACAGGATAACAGCCCCACTATGACAAACATAGTAACAAGCTTTTTTATCACCTTATCATCACCCCAACGTTTTTATTAGTCAACTATCTTTTAGTAACATTCTATCAAATATTTTCATAAATGTAAATATTCTTATCGTTATTGTAAATAATTATAAGTATATAATTTATGAAGGTGTGGTAGCTATGAGCATTAGAACCGATTTAGCATTAGAATCCAAGGAGATAGCAGGCAACAAGGTTAACGGTGTGCGTGAAAGTCAAAAAAAATATGACAATATGACCATCACAAAGATAGATATAGTAAATAAGCATGGTGCTGAAACACTGGGAAAAGACATTGGCACATACATTACAGCTGAGTTCCCCACTCTTACCGATGATTTCAGGGAAACCGATGAGCGTCTAAAAATAATCGGCGACCTGTTAAACGGCTTATTACCTGATGATGGTTTAGTCCTAGTCGTTGGTTTAGGAAATACCGATATTACACCTGACGCTCTGGGTCCCAAAAGCACCGCCTCTATTTTGGCAACACGCCATATATCAGGTGAGCTTGCCCGCTCTATTGGTTTGGACAACCTGCGTCCTGTAGCGGTTATAGCACCTGGTGTTCTGGGAAAAACAGGTGTAGAAACAGGAGAATTAGTTTTTAGCATAGCAGACAAGCTTAAGCCCTCTGCCATAATAGCTATTGATGCCTTGGCATCACGCCGACTTGAAAGGCTGGGATGCACCTTACAAATATCCGACACTGGCATTTCCCCTGGTGCAGGTGTAGGAAACCACAGAAACAGAATAGATAAATCCACCACAGGGGTACCTGTCATAGCTGTGGGAATTCCTACCGTAGTGGACGCTGCTACGTTGGCTGTTGATATTTTGGGGAAGGACAGCAATGCTAAGGTGAATATTAACGACATATGCCCACACGGCACTAATATGGTAGTAACGCCACGAGAAATAGATATGCTTGTGATGCGTGGAGCAAAGCTTATCAGCATGGCGATTAATATAGCTCTGCAACGTGATTTTGAAATATCTGATTTATTATCTCTGGTTAATTAACATATACCTGTAGAATAATTTATCTATTAAATCTGTAATACTATCAGCACAATACTATACTTTTTAATTAAAAATATAGCCTTAATTCGCCTGCTGGCACTACAACCGCCATAAAAGTAAAACCCACAATAATGTGGGTTTTATTTTTAATATTATTTTTTATTTAGCTTTTGCTGTCTTCTCATCAGCTGGTTTAATTATTCTCCAAACAATGGCTGCTATAGCCGCACCAACTAGAGGAGCTACTATAAATACCCAAAGCTGTGACAATGCCTCTCCCCCTTGGAAAATAGCAGGACCAAGGCTTCTGGCTGGGTTTACAGATGTACCGGTAAATGGTATGCCAAAGATATGTACAAGCGTTAACGTTAAGCCAATAACAATGCCAGCCACACCTGCATTGCTAGTCTTGGAGGTAACACCTAAAATAGCAAGGACAAACACAAAGGTAAGTATAACCTCTACAATCAAGGCTGTTGTAACGTTAGCACCAATTGCACTGGCATCGCCATAGCCATTAGCACCTAACGCTGTGTTAGAACCAAACACGCCCCACAGAATAGCTGCTCCAGCAATACCACCCATAAGCTGGGCAATAACATATCCGATAAAGTCAGTAATAGACATTTTACCAGCCACTAAAAAGCCAAATGAAACCGCTGGATTAATATGACAGCCTGATACATTACCAATAGAATACGCCATAGCTACAATTGATAAACCAAAGGCAAATGCAATAAGTAAGGTTGTAAACGCCAATGGACTGCCATTAGCACCAACACCGCCCATCAGTGTGTTAGCAGCAACCGCACTGCCACAACCAAAGATAACCAGCACCATGGTTCCAATAAATTCTGCAACTAATTTTTTCATAACACGCACCTCTTTATAATTTTTATTTGAACTATTCATGCCATTTTAGCTAAAAATAGTTCTTCTAGGAATATGATAACACCTTATCATCCATATTTCAACAGTTTTTATGATTTTTTAACACAATAATATATATTTAATAAAATAAACTGTGAACTTATGACTATTTCTTTATTATGTATTGGGTCTAAAGTAAATAATATTACTCCAAAAGCAAGGGGTCTTGGTAAAAGCTTCCGTGTTTTAGCTTAAAAAGGCTGCCTCCTTCTTTTGCTAAGCTATAACTTTATTGTTGCTTTTCAGCCTACATTTCCTTATTGAAAAATTTAACTGTGTGTGATTATTATTTCTTCCGTATTTTGTTTTAGAAAAGCAACTTCTAGCTTACCTGTTATTAATTGTAAGTATCTATTTCATCACCTATCATTTTTATATGAAACAAAGAAGGCGGGTGCTATAACAGCACCCGCCTTCTAATTTTTTGTATTAAGTGCTTGCAGTACACCTTATTGTGTTTGTTCACGGTGAACAATACACACCAGCCTTTTCAAATCATCCATTGTGGTAAGCCTACCAGCCTCATTCCTAAAGGCGGCGGCATTTTTAAAGCCTTTTAGATACCACGCAACGTGTTTTCTGGACTCCTTCATGCCTATATACTCGCCCTTATAGTCACACACCATTTGGATATGCTTTAACATAACGGTGAGCTTTTCCTCAGTAGACGGCGGTGCCAAAATACGTAAATCAGTTAACCACGCATTTATTTCAGCGAATATCCAAGGGTTTCCCAGCGCCGCTCTGCCTACCATTACCATATCACAATTAGTCTGCTCTAACATAGCAGCAGCTTTTTCAGCACTGTCAACGTCACCGTTACCTATGACAGGAACATCCACCGCCTGTTTTATCTGTGCTATAATATCCCAATCAGCATATGGTAAATACATCTGCTTTGCTGTTCTGCCGTGAATTGTTATAGCTGAAGCACCATTATCACAACAATATTTAGCTACCTCTAGGGCATTAATATGCTCATCATCCACACCCTTGCGTATTTTTACCGTTACAGGCACATCTACCGCCTGTGTAACAGCCCTTACAATTTGTCCACATAGCTTTGGGGTATTCATCAAAGCGCTGCCACAGCCGTTTCCGCAAATTTTAGGGGCGGGACAACCCATATTAATATCCAAAATATCGGGATTGTACTGCATAGCACTTTTGGCAGCCACAGCCATGGTGTCTGGCTCATTGCCAAAAAGCTGAATAGCGGCTGGACGTTCCTTGTGGCTAACCTCCATCAGCTGAGTTGATTTCACATTCTTGTAGGAAACGCCCTTTGAGCTTACCATTTCACTAACAACATAGTTGGCACCGTAGGCTACACATAACTCTCTAAACGCACGGTCTGCCACGCCCGCCATAGGAGCAAGCGCAGCAGAACCATTAATTACTACATTTTTTATCTTCATATAAATTCCTTACTTGTAATTAGATACTTCCATATTAGGGTAAATCTCAAACATAAAGCTGTCTGGATAATGCTCATCCATAAATATTTCGTAGGCCGTTGTAGCTTCATGACCCGAGTGACGCTGTGTCATTCTGTAAACAGCCAAGCTGGAAACCGTCATATCTAAGGCCATAAATATTACCAATATCCATGTTAAGGCTATACCCATTTTACTTGGTATCTTCTCAATCATCTTTGACATAAAGGGATAAATAAACTTTAGCCACAAAACAGTCAATATGCCCCAAAACAGCATATACATTATGCTTGTCCTACCGCCGATGTTACCGAACTGCCCTTCGTAATTCCACGAAACTGTTCCCAAAAAAGTTTCCTGATACCAGCTACATAAATATTCAAAGGCACCACCTAATATTGAGCCGCCAATAAATACCCATAGGTCACGTGCATTACGCATAAAATACAGCACCAAGGTTATAACAACTGCACCAAAGCCATATACAGGATTAAACGGACCATACAGCACACCTTGACGGCACTCTATTTTTTGTTCTACCGCTAAGCAGAATAAAACCTCTACAACAACACCGATAAAGCAACCAATAAAAAACACCCAGAACAGCTTGTAAAAATTCAGCCCGCCTGCAAAGGATTTCTTCTTTTTATTTTCTTCTTCATTAGTGATAAAGTAGCTTTTTTCTTCATCCTCATCCTTGTTAAAGCGGAACAGATTTTTGTTTTTTTCATCATTACTATTTTTTTTATTTATATTTTTTTTGCTTTGTGGTGTATCCCCATACTTTCCAGATGCCCTTTTAGGCTGAACCGTACGATATCGTCTTAATTTTTGTGGATTATTTGTATTTTTATTACTCATTGCCCACCTCTTATCTAACAGATATATAGATAACATTATACCATATGCAGAAATCTTGTCAATTTATATTTGCAAAATCATTGTAAAAAATGTCAAATTTAAGTTATCACAACGCCATACTATTGTATAATAATTATATTTACCCTTTCTTCCTTTTATGGGTAGCTACCATAATGCCAGAAACTACTATTACTCCTATAATTATAGAAACCCACAGCCCTATGCCTAGCGCAACATTACCGCTGGTATCACCTAAGCTAGAGGAGCGTGGCTGTGTCGGTTTATCAGTAAACGCTTCTGTTTCACGCTGTGTTGGCTGCTCCCAATATGGCTGTGTTACATCAGCGTCCCCCTCATAGGTAGGCTCCTGCGTTGGTTCAACATAGGGTGGCTCTGTCGCTGGTGGATTAGTAGTAGGAATATACGGTGGTTCAGTTGGCTTTGGTGAAGCGGTAGGCTCCACGGGCTCTGTGGATACATCAGGCTGTGTAGGTTCTGCCTCTGCACCTGATGATGTGCCACCGCTGTTATAATCATCATCAAAATAATCGTTTACATAATCCTCAATATATTGGTAGTAGTCATCTGCATTTTCAGGTGCAGCCATAACCACCGTGGTAGGTGTACAAATTAGTATCAGCATTAGAAACGTAATTGCTAAACTTTTAAACTTCATTATTACATTCCCTTTCCAAGTCACAAGATATACGAATGATATAATTATAATCAATTTTGTGTGGTGTTGTCTATAGGAAAAGAAATTTTATTAACAAAACACAGAAAAAAGTTGATTGCTGTATCTTATAAGTGTATTAACCAATCACGTTAAAACCGCTGACAACGCATTGGCTAACAGTTCACCCGAATACTCTGCCTCTTCCATTGTATTTACATCTGTTCCCACCTCTACCAGCAAGGAGCCCGTATTGATAAACATATTATATGCAAAATCTCCAAAATCTAAGGGACGTGTCATACCAGGGTACATTGTTTCAGCCTTTTGCTGTAACCGTAATGCAAACCGCAGGTTATACTCCCAATTTGGAAAGCCATAGCTGTTATTTGGGTCATAGCCACTCATTATCATTATCTGAGCTGCTTTTTTTCCATCTACCACAAAGGTGGGCTTTAGCTTGCCACGCTCATCATTATAGCCAACGGAATCCCTGTGTATATCAATAATAACCTTTATTGAGGGGTACTTTTCCATATACTTATAAATTGTCTGCTGGCTTCTGTCATATGAGCCATTATATGTAGGGTCATCGTGATGCTCCTTTGCCTGTACTGCACCTACCCCATTTTTATTAAGTGTTTCCACTATTTTAGCACCCACCTGAGTAATATTATAGTTATCGTCAGAGCTTCTAAACTCCTGTCCCTCGTAATAAAAGCCAGAATCCTCCTGCATATAGCCCTCTGTTGTGTGGGTATGTACGATTAAAACCTGTGGCTCTAAGGTGTCCTCCATCTGAAACCCCATTGGAGAGTTAAGCTCACCCTCAATATCCATGTTAAAATCTGTGGTGTTACGCACATAAAAGTTATCATAAAACAAGCCTGAACCACCAAATGTACTTTCTATGATGGGAAAGGTTTTTTTCCCGCTATTGTCAACTGTTGCCTTTTCCGTTACCGGCTGGGTAGGCTGTTGCTGGTCAGTAGTAGCAGGTGTTTTCTCTAGAGTTTCTGCCGCAACAGCTTTTGAGCCATCCTCAACAGGCATTGCCTCCATAGATGTTACAGCTCCTTGTGGCATAGAAAAACCAGCTGCAATAAGCTTTAGGCTTTCTGTATCGGCGGTGTGAGAGATTCTGATACCAGTGCTTACAACTGCTATAACTGCGATAACACAGGACAGGCATAGGGATAGCTTATTAATAATACTATTTTTCACGGGTACAACCTCCCTCACACAACTATTCACTACACATAATTATGACAGGATATAAAAAAATATGATAACAAAAGGGCTGCCGCTAGTTGCAATCCTTCGCAACCTAGCAGCAGCCTGTTTTATATAATCTATAACGATTAATTTATCTTCTGTTGTTGTTTCTGTTATATCCACCGCTGGTACGTCTGTCGTTTGTACGTGGACGTTGTGGTGGCAGCTCGTTTTCAGGTTTTAAACCCTCAACCTCGATTAAAGCCTCACGTCTTGACAGATTTAATCTGCCCTTATCATCTATTTCTAAAACCTTAACCATAATAATGTCACCAGAGTTAACCACATCGGTAACCTTTTCGGTACGCTTAACATCCAGCTGTGAAATATGGCACAAGCCCTCCTTACCTGGAGCAATCTCAACAAAAGCACCAAAGTCCATTATTCTGGTAACCTTGCCCTTGTAAATAGCACCTGGCTCTGGGTCCTTTGCAATAGTATCAACAATGGTTAACGCACGTTTACAGTTATCGGTATCTAAACCACTGATAAATACTGTACCGTCCTCATCAATGTCAATTTTAACCTCACACTCGCCTTGGATTTCCTTTATAACCTTACCGCCTTTACCAATAACCTCGCTGATTTTATCAACAGGTACAGAGGTAGTAAGCATTTTGGGAGCATATTTTGACAGCTCCTTCTTAGGCTCTGGGATAGCCTTTAGCATAACTTCATCTAAAATGTAGTTACGGGCTACATGAGTTTTTTCCAGTGCTTCCTTAACCATTTCAGGTGTTAAGCCACTAATTTTCAAATCCATCTGTATAGCTGTAATACCATCCTTAGTACCAGCTACCTTAAAGTCCATATCGCCAAAAAAGTCCTCAAGACCTTGAATATCAACCATTGTCATCCAACGGTCATCCTCAGTAATCAATCCACATGAAATACCAGCAACAGGAGCCTTTATAGGAACACCAGCATCCATAAGAGCCAATGTTGAACCACAAATAGAGCCTTGTGAGGTGGAGCCATTAGAGGATACAACCTCTGAAACAAGTCTTAGTGCATATGGAAATTCAGTAACAGGAGGAATAACAGGAACTAAGGCTCTCTCTGCTAAAGCACCATGACCAATTTCACGTCTGCCAGGACCTCTGCTAGGTCTGGTTTCACCTACGGAATAGGATGGGAAATTGTAATGGTGAATATAACGCTTGCTTTCTTCCTCGTCAATGCCGTCTAAAAGCTGGCGGTCGCTAACAGGACCTAATGTGGCAATAGTAAGAACCTGTGTCTGACCTCTTGTAAACAGACCTGAACCATGTACACGAGGTAAAATGCCAACCTCTGACGCTAATGGACGAATTTCGTTCATTTGTCTGCCATCTACACGTTTTTGCTCATCTAACAGCCAACGACGTACAACGAATTTTTGTGCCTTGTACATACACTCGTCAATTTTAGCAGACTGGTCAGGATATACCTCATCAAATTTAGCATGAACAGCCTCATAAATAGGTGCTAAACGCTCATCACGAACCAGCTTATCATCTGTGTCTAAAGCTACCTTTAGGTCGTCCTCAACCTCAGCCTTAATAGCCTCAAACATTTCATGGGTAGGCTCGTTACTAGGATAGGTAAACTTAGCCTTACCAATTTCCTTTTGAATGCCCTTGATAAATTCAATAATCTGTTGGTTTGCCTGATGACCTGCAATAATAGCATTGTACATTTCATCATCTGTTACAATGTCTGCACCTGCTTCAATCATTGCTATACGGCTGTCAGTAGATGCTACCGTTACAGCCATGCGTGATACCCCACGCTGTTCAAGGGTTGGATTGATAACAATTTCGCCATCAACATAACCAACAGAAACACCAGAAATAGGACCATTCCAAGGAATATCTGATATTGACAATGCAATAGAAGTACCTACCATAGCTGCAATCTCTGGCTGACAGTCAGGGTCAACAGACATTACTGTACAAACAACTGATACATCATTTCTCATATCCTTTGGGAACAAGGGACGGATAGGTCTGTCAATAACACGAGAAACAAGGACAGCCTTGTCAGATGGGCGACCTTCTCTTTTTAGGTATGAACCAGGTATTTTACCTACAGCATACATTTTCTCCTCAAAGTCAACTGACAGTGGGAAAAAGTCAATGCCATCCCTAGGCTTAGCTGATGCTGCTACAGCAACGTTAACAACGGTTTCGCCGTAACGTACTAAACAAGCACCGTTAGCCAGCTGTGCAATTTTGCCTGTTTCAATAACTAATGTGCGACCGGCAAATTCGGTTTCAAAAACTTTATAATTCTCGAACATATAATGTTCCTCCATAAAAATATATATTTTACTAGAACCTGCCGCTTAGCAATAAAACCGCAGCTTACAACGTTTATCTAAGCTGTCGTTTCACTGCTAAACCAAGCATAGTTCAGGTAATTACCACATTAAACTAAATAATAACCAAATGACTAACAGGGCAGACAGCTATGCCGTCCGCCCCGAAAAAACGTCTATTATTTACGGATACCCAGTCTAGCAATGATTGAACGATATCTTTCAATATCATTGTTTGTTAAATATTTTAACAAGCTTCTTCTCTGACCAACCATTTTCAACAGGCCACGTCTTGAGTGATGATCCTTTTTGTGAACCTTTAGATGTTCAGTAAGGTCATTAATTCTCTTTGTCAGCAGAGCGATTTGAACCTCTGGAGATCCTGTATCGCCTTCGTGAGTAGCATATTCAGCCATTATAGCTGTCTTTTCTTCTTTTAGCATTATTGTTCCACCTTTTTATAATATTTACCAAGGGTCACAGAAAAAGGAAGGTGTATCCCATTGGGCTTACTCCGTAAATCCGTGGCTATGGCACTAACAAAAGTCATTATAACACACAAATAACACCTTGTAAAGAAAATTTATGTAAAAATAAGTTTCCCAAAAAACAAGGTGATAATACACTTTTTATTATTCTTTTTCATTTTTTAGCTTCTTTAAAAGTTTTTCTTTATCCTTTGGCTCATAGTTAAAGACATTGTTCAAAAAATCATTTTGTCCTTTTATAGATAATGACCGAAAACGCAAAATAAGCTCCTTTTCATCATCTGACAATTCATAGATTTTACTTCGCAGCTCCACCTTTTTAGGATAGCCTACATTGTTATCAGAAAAATCACTAACTGCGAACTCTCCATCATGGTAAAGCTCCTGATCAACACAGCTAAAAAATTCGTTATATGACACATTTAATATTCTGGAAATTTTTATTATTGTGCTGGTGCTGGGTATGGTTTTTCCTGTTTCATAATAGGTATATGTTGAACGATCTATGTTTAATGCTTGTGCCACCTGTTGTTGGGAAAGGTCGCAGTTTTCCCGATAGTATTTTAGCAAATTTGATAATTTAGACATACTCTCACCTCAATTAGTAATGATTAAAACAGCAAATGATGTTTTATTAACTAAAATCTTGCAGTTTTACTTAAATTATTATAAAGTTTTTACTAACACAAGATGACTTTATGTGACAAACTCTCACACACCAATATTTATTATGCCAAAATCCTTTCTTTTTACTTTCTTTATAGTAAAAAGTTTTCTCCATTTATTTACTATAAAAATAAATAACATCACAAAATCTATTGATAATCTATTGACTAAAACCAGCAAAAATTGTATAATTTTATTTACTGTAATACGCTGGTGTAGCTCAGTTGGTAGAGCAGCTGATTCGTAATCAGCAGGTCACGTGTTCGACTCACGCCATCAGCTCCAACAAAAAACGCATCATAAAGCTATTTTTAGCCTTATGATGCGTTTTTGTTTATAATGTAATAATATGGTTTATATACTAATTAGGCTCTGTAATGAATGTACCCAAAACAAAGAAGCAGAACTATTTTAAAAGGTTCATTAACCCAATAAATAGCAACACAGACAATAAAATTTTTAGATTTTCGTTATTCGCTACAGGAGGGTATAGGACAGGCTTCAGCCTGTCCTATAGCAACAAAAACCTATGAAAAAAACAAAAAACCCGACGTGTAATAAAACACATCGGGTCAGCATTAATAAATATTAATCAATCACTGCTGTATGGTAGTAAAGCAAGGTGTCTGGCACGCTTGATTGCTACTGTTAGGTCACGCTGATGATTTGCACAAGTACCTGTTACACGTCTAGGAAGAATCTTTGCTCTTTCAGACAGGAAACGGCGAAGTCTTGCAATATCTTTATAATCAATGTTCTCTACTTTATCAACACAGAAACCGCATACTTTTCTGCGGCCCTTGCGACCGCCACGGCGGTTGTCTCTTTCTGGTCTTTCAGCCATTTTTATTCGCTCCTTTTATAGATTTTGTAGGGAAAAACTCCCACGAAATGTTCCAATCAGAACGGTAAATCGTCGTCAAGTGGCATTTCCTCAAAGTCACCAGCAGAACCGCTGGTATAGGCAGAAACAGCAGCAGGTGCTTCCTGTGGTACAGGAGCAGTATAACCGCTATCATATCCCCCTTGATTGTTACCTCTTTTATCGCCTGTAAAGAAAGCATTGTCAATAACTACCTCAGTCACATAACGGTTGCTACCGCTTTTGTCCTGATAGCTACGAACCTGCAGAGAACCCTCTACTGCTATTAGCTGTCCCTTAACAAAATATTTTGATATGAAACCTGCCGTTTTTCTCCAAGCAACGCAATTTATAAAATCTGTTTGACGTTGTTCACCCTGTTTTACATATCCACGGTCAACCGCAATAGTAAAGCTGGTGACATCAACACCTGAATTTGTTGTTTTAAGTTCTGGGTGGTCAGTTAGTCTACCCATTAAAATAACTCTGTTCATCCTAGTAACATCTCACTTTCTGAAATTTTTCATCATTCAATCATGCTTCTTTTTTAATGATTAATGAACGTAAAATGCCGTCAGTAATCTTGTAACGTCTGTCAAGCTCTGCTGGGAAATCAGCTGTGCTTGTGAAGTTAAACAGAACATAATAAGCCTCTGACTCTTTGTTAATCATGTACGCAAGTCTACGCTTGCCCCATTCATCAACACTGTCAAGAGTGGCGTTCTGTTCAATTATCTCCTTAAATTTGCTGATTAGAGCTTGAATACCCTCATCACCTAATTTCATAGAAATAACCATTACTGTTTCGTAAGAATTAGTAATCTCTGCCATCTTTATTGCACCTCCTTTTGGACTATTGACCCTAAGACCTTCTTAGAGTAAGGATTTATTAATGTCATTACAACATAACAGAGTTATTATATCAGCTATGTCACCAACAGTCAAGATTTTTTCCTTATTTTTCTGTAGGAAAGCCAGAACCGTTTATAAGTCCTGCTTTGGTAACTATCATAAACGCAGAGGGGTCCAGCTTATTTACTATGCTTTTCACCTTATAAACCTGACGAGGACGCACCGCACACATAAGCACCCTTTTTCCCTCTTTGCTATACGCACCCTGCCCCTCTAATATGGTGACACCTCTGACAATGCTCTGTAAAATATTTTGTGATATTTCATTATATTGGTCAGAAATAATATATATCAGCTGTCCGTTGTCACGAGCAAAGCCGTATGCCAAGGTATCTATAACCTTGGCGCCTGCAAAAATTGTTATGGTGGCATATAATCCGTTCTCAATATTGCCATACACCAGCATAGCGGCTACTATTATAAAAATATCTGCTAAAATAATAATTTTGCCCATTGACAGATATGGCTTGTGGTTATTAATATTTTTTGCAATAATATCCGTACCGCCTGTTGTTGCACCGCCATAAAAAATAAGTGCTAAGCCTAAGCCATTTAATATTCCGCCAAATAAAGCCGCCAGCAGCACGTTGCCGTTATATGCTGGGATAATTGCTGAGCCTATATCTATCATAACCGATGATATAAACGTAGCTATAACCGTCTTAACCAAAAACCTCTTACCATTTTCCACAGCACCCCATATAAATATAGGAATATTAATAATTAAGCCCATAGCACCTATTGGCAATCCAAGGGTATAGTTTAGCATAGTAGCTATACCCGTTACCCCACCAGGCACAATATTGTTAGGTGCAGTAAACATGGCAACGGACAATGCAAATAAGGCACAGCCAATTAAGGTTGCTCCGCTGTCCACCACCGCCCTCATAACACCTTTTTTATTTAAGGACCTAACAGCCTTCTTAGATATATTTTCTTCATCAGCCATTTTATCGCCTTCCTTACATAAATGCAGTTACATATATGTTCATTGTTTGTCATGTACGATAATATCACTCACAAAATTCTACTAATCAATTCTAAAAATTCTCCTCTGTCATAATGTTAAACAATGACTTCAGCCTTTCCAAATCGCCCTTTAAATAAATATAGCCCAGCAGCGCCTCAAACCCTGTAGCACTGTGATAATCTGCTACAGATGCGTTCTTAGGAGTATGGCTAGTATGTGCGTTTCTGCCACGCTTGTACACGGCCAGCTCCTCGTCTGTTAATAGTGGTTCTATCCTTTTATACAATTCTGATTGTGCCTGACAGCATACCATCTTTACCTTTTCATTGTTCAGCACACCAACAGCACGGTTAGCTGTACATACAAGCTTTTCACGAACCATTAAATCATATACCCCGTCACCTACAAACGCCAGCGTTAACGGGCTTATCTGTGATGGCTCACAATCGCAATCCAATAATCTTTCCATATGTCACCTATTATTCCACAAAATCAAATTCTAAATCATAAATAGACACTGTGTCGCCCTCCTCGATGCCTGCCTCACGCAGCGCATCAATAACACCGCCGTTAATAAGCACACGCTGAAAATACTGCAAGGACTCATAATCATCAAAGTTTACAGATTTCATAATTTTTAATATCCATTTAGCCTCAACAAAATACACATTATCCTGCTTGGTGATTTTCACCTGTGCCTTATCTATTTTATCAGCCTCAACAATTGGTGCTGGCTCTGCCTCATATTTAGTAATAGGTGGCAGCTTTGACAGCATCTCCAATATTTTTTTCAAAAGCGGGTCAACGCCCTCATTAATAGGTGCCATTATTGGATAGAACTCATAGCCCTGCTGAGTAACATAGCTTTTAAAGCTTTGTATCTGCTCATCTGTTGCCAAATCGCACTTGTTGCCTGCTACTATCATAGGTCTTTTGGATAACTCCTCATCAAACTTTTTTAGTTCCTCATTAATAATGCGAAAGTCCTCTTTTGGCTCTCTGCCTTCGCTGCCTGAAACGTCCACAATATGCACCAGCATACGGCAGCGTTCAACATGACGCAGAAACTCATGTCCCAAGCCAACACCGTCACCTGCACCCTCAATAAGACCTGGTATATCTGCCATAACAAAGGAGTGACCCTCTCCCATGCTGACAACACCTAAAACAGGTGTCAATGTAGTAAAATGATAATTTGCTATAACAGGCTTTGCCTGACTGACAACCGACACCAAGGTGCTTTTACCTACGTTAGGGTATCCCACCAAGCCAACATCAGCCAACAGCTTCAGCTCCAGCTTAACCTCAAACTCTTCACCGGGCATACCGGGCTTTGCAAAGCGTGGCACCTGTCTGGTAGGGGTTGCAAAGTGAATATTACCCCATCCGCCTTTACCACCCTGTGCCACAACGACAGGGTCTTTTCCTGACACATCCGCCAGCAGTCTGCCTGTTTCTGCATCTTTTACCAGCGTACCACGAGGCACTCTAACAATCAAATTCTCCGCATTTTTTCCTGTACTGCGTTTTTGCTTGCCGTCCTCGCCCTTTGGTGCTACATATTTTCTTTTATATCTAAAGTCTGCTAAGGTAGAAATGTTATCATCTGCTAAGAATATAACATCGCCGCCACGTCCACCATCACCGCCATCCGGACCGCCTGCGGCTACATATTTTTCCCTGTGGAACGAAACGTGACCGTCACCACCATCGCCTGCTTTTATTATTATTTTCGCTGTATCTATAAACATAACGTCACCTATTTTTTCCCTTGGGCTGCCGCCCGTTGTTGCGTACATTCATCCTTGCCTGTTTTTATTACTATCCCATTATGTGGGATTAACAATACCATAAATTCTTTGGATATCCTCTATACCCTGTGCCACTTCTTCTCTGGAAAAGTCGTTGTCATTTAAAAATTTATCTTCAAAGGTATTCAGATAGCCATAAAAATCTACCGCCAGCTCTAGACAATCTGTAGACTGCTCCTTATCAATAGCCTGAAACAGCAAATCCTCTGCCTTACATATTTCACCAGCATCAACCATTTTGTGAAGCTGTAAGCACAAATCGCCTAAACCGTCTATGTTACCATCTGCATCCCTACGAATAGTATAATCAGTTGTTTTCTTTTTAAATATCACACTGGCAATAAACTGTGCCATCATCTGTATGTTTTTAATAATATAATCGTTCTGAAACACTGTGATAACCACCCTTATGATAAAACTATTATTGCCATAAAATTTTTTATGTCATTACCAAAATATAAAAAGTTATTTCCATGACGCCCTGCTTCGTATTCCTTATAGCTCTAATAACTAAAGAAAGCACGTACTTTGCACAGCCACCCTGCTATGGACTTAGCATTACATCCCCAACCCGTTAAAAATGAGAGAAATCATATTAGCAGGTTATAACAAATAAGGGTGGATAAAATCCACCCTTAATAATTGCCTATATACAGTTTTTATTGCTCTACAGCGTAAACGCTTACACGCTTACGGTCACGACCAACACGCTCAAAACGTACTGTACCGTCAATTTTAGCGAACAATGTGTCGTCAGAACCACGACCAACGTTCTCGCCTGGGTGGATATGTGTTCCACGCTGTTTAACAAGGATGTTACCTGCTAAAACAACCTGACCATCTGCACGCTTAACGCCTAGACGTTTAGACTCAGAATCACGACCGTTCTTAGTAGAACCCATACCTTTTTTATGAGCAAATAGCTGAATGTTTATCTTAAGCATTACATTACACCTCCGTATAGTTTACATTAATATCTGTTGGGTATTGCTCCGTTAGTTGAAGCATATGCAGCTTAAAGCCACCTAAAATATCACGACAGGCTGCTGCATCCTTTGAGAAAACACGAAAATACATGTTCCCGTCCTCTGCCTCTATTTCTGCTGTTATATGCAAAACGTCAGTAACTGTGTTGACGGTCATATACGCCGCAGAGCTAACTGCAGCACAGACAATATCATCATCACCAGCCTTAGCGTAATCAGAATGACCCGACACCCTAAATCCGGTTATGTTACCGTCTGCCTTCGTAAAAAAGTTAACCTTTATCATTATATAAAATTATGCGTTAACTGACTGAATCTCAACCTTTGTATATGGTTGTCTATGTCCCATTTTTCTCTTTTCGCTCTTTTTAGACTTGTAAGTGAAAACTGTGATTTTCTTACCCTTACCTGTCTTGATAACCTTACCAGTTACCTTTGCACCCTCTACGTAAGGAGCACCAACCTTAATGCCGTCCTCTGAACCCAGAGCAACTACATCAAAATCTACTGTTGATTCGTCTTCTGCTGCAAGCTTTTCAACATAAATAACGTCGCCGTTTTCTACCTTGTACTGCTTGCCACCTGTTTCGATAATTGCGTACATATTGTGTACCATCCTTTTATAGTCTCGCTATTATTGACCTTTTTTCAGGCTACGGGCGGGTAAAACCACTTAATAAGCCCGTAATAAGCGGCTTAAACAGTGTATCATATAGTGCAAGCTTTGTCAACGGTTTATAACCGTTTTTACCACACCTACAGTAACAAAATTTATACTTTATATACAATGAAAGCGTGTTAATTTACCATAAAGGCTTATGCAGCGTCAGCAAGCCTAGACATACTAGGACATATGTAGTGTTTATTATAATACAAGCTGTCGGCTACCTAATATAATTAAAAAAGGTAGAAAAGCAGCTTCAGCACTGCTTTTCTACCTGTGTAATGCAAGTCATTATAAAAGTAATTATAATTGATGTTAATGGGTATATTCCCCGTTATACCCTTGTGCTAAAAGCAATCCTTATCTGACGGATTGTTAAGCACACCAGCCAACGTGCAAATCTCTACCACTGCCGCACCAATCACCTTTACTATATCTGATATTTCAACGTTAAACAAGCCAATTATTATGGCAATCTGGGCTATGATAGACACCCAGACAAGGGGACTTTTTAGTCTGCATAATATTTTTTTCAAGGCTTTACCACCTCCTCCAAATCCTTTATTCTGTGGTTAGCTACTGCCAGCTTCTCCTCTAATATATATGTTCTCTCCATGACATTATTATGTTTTTCAACCTTTTTCTCCAGCTGACTAATACGATACATTACTAATCGGTTAGCTGTCAGGACACCTGCTACGCTGCCAACGGCTGTTCCTACAAAGGCTATTAACGCCACTACTATTTCTACTGCCATATTATGCGTCCTGTAACAGCCTTGTTCGCAGCATTTCTACTGTTTTTCTGCCTACTATGCCATCTATTTCCAGCCCTGCTGCCTTTTGAAACTCCTTAACACATTCAAGTGTTCCCCCGCCAAAGCCCCATTTATCATCACATTGTGCGTTAATAATACTCTTTTCACGGGCAAGCTTTAACAGCGTTTTCAGCTCATATGAGGATATTGTCACATCACCATTTTTAATTTCACTGCCACTTGCCATATTATTGGCAATAGCCTTTCTAAGGGCAGTTATTGTGTTCACTCCAGCTACTCCGTCAACCTCTAAGCTGTATTTTCTTTGTATTTCCTTAACAGCATTTAAGGTGCCGCTGCCAAAGCTATTGTCGGAGGAATCTACTCCAGCTGAAACTACACCTAATTTTTTAGCAAGGTCCAGCATGGCCTTTAAAGCCAGCACACCATCGCTTTTATCTCCAAAAGAAAAATTCATTTCATCACACCCTTGTATTTTATCATCGTATTGTGGTACGGCATAGCCTCGTATGCCGTTGTAATCTAAGGAATAGCAGCAGCGTGCCACGCTGTCGCTGTAATTGCCCTCTACTGTATGTACATAACCATTTGATACATAATCCACTATGCCTACATGACCCCATGTAAAGTGTATCAAATCCCCCGATTGCGGGGTATAGCTGTTGTCGTGCCATATTCCCTTGGCTTTATATAGGCTAACACCTGTGTCCCCCGCACTAGCCGTGAACACGGTCTGGTTTGGTGTAACACCCGCCTGATACTGGCACCATCCACAAAACATAGCACACCAGTCTGCATAACAAAAATATGTGTTATCATCTATATTTTCATAGTACCACTGACCAAATTTTGTCCAGCCAGCGTCCCTCTCATTATAGCCCAGCTGTGATTTTGCTATATCCACAACTTTTTCCCTAACTGTCATATTACACCTGTCCTTCTGTTGTCAGCATACCTGTCAGCTTAGTATATTGGTCATCATTAAGCCTGCCAACCAATAAAAACAAATCCAATATTTCGTACATTCTGTCATATGTATATCTGCCTGCCTCTATTAGCTTTTTACAATTTTTATATGTCAAAATTTTTTCCTCTCTTCTCTTTTAAAATTCATTATCAATCTGTGCCTGTGATAGCTGTGCCTCTAAATTTACGGCATATTCTGTAACGTCTATAAGCTCTTTATCCACCGAATAATCCCCTGTCAGCCTTTCATACTCCACATGGGTTATCTCTGTAAAAGCCTGTGGTGACAGGGTGCTTGGTATATATATTTCATTGTCATACACCGTACCATCTGATAACAATTTTAAGTGCATACCATCATCTGGTGTTAATTTATTGCCAATTAATTTCATTTTGTCACCCCTTATGCCAATATCCAGTTTTTATCTGTTGCTATGGCCTTTTGGCTGTCGGTTAGCTTTGCTAAATTTGCTGAGCCTAAGATAAGCGTATAGGCTGATACACCTGTGCGATCTGCTAAAGCGTCCAGAACAGCTGTTAAGGTATCAACAGAATATTTTGTAGAGTCTGAAAGATTTAAGTAATTAGCGTTAAATCCTTGCTCTAATGTAATAAATTCCAATGCAGTACAGTTAAGAAACGGCGAATAATATTTCATTTGGTTTAGCCCGCTTATATCCTTGGACAAATATACTGTGGTTAGATTTTTACAGCCGGCAAACAGCATCCATCCTAAAGCAGTCGCACCTAAAACCCTTGCCTGCGTCAGCTTTAAGCTTTTATTGAACGCATATGTACCTGTTTTGAGAACAGTTGTAGGAATAACAATAGATGATATACCACAGTTCTCAAAAGCGTTTGAATCTATTAATGTGATGTTGCTAGGTATATCTATACTGGTAAGCTTTGTACAGTTAGCAAAGGCGTAAGAACCTATAGTCGTTATATCCTCAGGTATAGTGATACTGGTTATACTGCGGTTAATTAATACTTTTAAAACGCCATTATCACCGCCGCTGCTATTAATTTGTGATATTTTATCAGCATATCCGCTGGTAGCTGTACCGCCTACCTCTATGCCCTTTGCTTCTATAGCCGCTTTTATGCTGTCAAAATCCTCTATAGCTTGTGCTATATTTTCCCCTAACGCAGCCAATTAAGCACCTCCTAAACGGCTTTCCAGCACGCTGTTAATATTGCCAACCAGTGTGTCGACATACTCCTCCAGTGGAGGTTTTGCGTTTAGCACGCATTGGTCTGTAATATACATCCTGTCCGCATCTGACAACACATAATCATCACCCTTTTCTGCCAACAATCTCCAATTATCTATGTCTGTTGGTGGTATGCCGTTAATTTCCGTATTATCGTCAGCAATTTTTGTGATATAGCTGCTGCCGTTATATGTAACCACGCAAAGCCTGCCGTACGCAGCAGTTCCTTGGTACTCCCCCATATATCTAATACTAATCGTACCGACATTGGCGGTTGTCCCATCAGAATACGTTACCCGTAAACGTCCTAGGGTATCAATATTTATTCCTGAAATGCCCCTGCCAGCCTCGCCCATGTTGCCCCTATCGCCCTTATCGCCTTTATCGCCCCTTGCATACACTGTGGTTTCTTCATATCTGCCAGCTTCCAAATTATACAGCTGCCAAAAACCAGCCTCAGATATTTGGGGTAAATTTTTAATAGCAATTTGAGAAGCATTAAAACGTGCTATAGCATCATCTATCAGCCCTTGATATTTGTCAGATACTTCCTTGCTAGGTTTTAGGCTGGCAAATATTTTCAAAGGTATTTTACTGGTTTTATAAACTGCTTGTTTCCCAACCAATATTGTTAGCTGACACACAAGTACACCTTTTTTCATCAAGCCCTGTGGTAATAAAAACTCAACAGGTGCAGATGAAGCATTAGCAAAAAACATTCCTTCGCTGTTTTCAAAAGCAATTTCATATGTGTACCCATCACCTATAAACCCTATAGGCACATCAAATGAAAGCTTTGTAGCTAAATGTTCGTTTTCATAGCCTGCAAAATATGTATGGTCTGCACACTCCTTATGCACATCAATTACAACAATCCGCTTCATTTTCTACTTCCTTTCCTAATTATAGAGAGTTTTTTCGCCCTCACTATACCCTCCCAAGTCTTTAATAAATGCACACATTTAAGCATTTAATTACAGCATTGTAACCATTAGTGGTTTTTTCACATATATCCATTTTCAAAAGTATATTATATATATTAATTGCACTAAAATTGGTAGCATAAATTGTATATATTATTTACAAATTTATGCAACCATTTGTGCTGAAAAGAATACCATTTATGTACTTAATTCTTTTAGAGAATATTACAGCTTATATTTTCAGCTATTGTGTAACCGTAGAAAGCAGGTTGATTTCTATTTGATACGTCACATTAGCAAATCGTTAACCAACCTATTAAGCAAAAACAACATCATTGACGAAAACAAAAAGGACATCTACACCTATGGCTATGAGATAATGATTTCTAACCTTTTGGGATTATCTATTACACTTGTGTTAGGGGCTATTATTTCCAACGTATGGTATGCCGTACTGTTCTATATAGCATTTGTTTCCGTTAGACAGTTCACAGGCGGCTTTCACGCCAACAGCTACTTATCCTGTAATATCATTTTTACAGCTACGGTTGCTTTGGTACTAATTGCATCCTCTGCGCTGACAATGTGTTGGAGCAGCTACTACTATGCTATAGTGTTTTCTGCTCACATAATTATACTTTTCTGTTTTTCACCCGTTGATAACAAGCACAAGCCCCTATCACAGCGGGAAAAGAAAAAGCATAAAAAAACCGGTATAGCATTATCACTTTTTTGGTGTGTAGTAGCCGTCGTTTTTCGCTTTCTTTGGTTGCAGGCAAGCGTTACCATCACCGTAACATTGGTAGCAATATCTGTGTTACTTTTGATAGGAAACCTAAAGGAAGGAAGGTGTAATAATGAAAAAGGCTAACGTTCTTAACTTTGTTGCTAAGCTTGGCTACAAGTCAGCAATAAAAGCAGCAGGTGTGGCTTCTCAGTACCATACATACCAGCCACAGGAACCAAAGGCACTGCGTGAACTAAAGAAATAATGCTTGCAAAAATGTTTATAATACTTTGTAGAGGATGTGGTTTCAGTTTCGAAGATACACCATCAGATTCAACACTAACAACCCCATACACAGCACCTCTTTTTCCATGTAGAATCCGCAGTCTATATGGTTTTCCCGCTGTTGATATGTAGCTTGTGGTCGCAGCATAGGCTACAATACAAAATCATTTGTCTCTCCTTTGACAAATATAGCTGTTTAAAGGTAATAGCTTTTTAGTGTATCTGATACTTAGCTGTCTAGGGTGTACATAATCCGAAGAAACTGAAACCACATTCCCTACAGAGATTTTTTTGCAGCATTATGTGAATTTAGCTCACAAAATTCGACAACAACAACCTTAATCCTACACAAGGTTGTTGTTGTTTTTATTTTATTACATTTTTCTACATTATACCTATTATTAAAAATTAAAATGAATACCCGTTACTAGCATCTAAGCCACTTAAAAGTAAAGTGGCACAGGCACACAGCATTGGATAAACCTGAAAATCCTCTCTCAGAAAAATAGAAATATCCATAGGCTCTAACACATTACCGTATATATCGGTTATATCACGCTGCAGACTAACCGTTGCCATATGGTCGTTACTACTGGCTAAGCTTAATGTATCCTTGCTGCTGGTTCCACAGGTAATAACAGTAGCGGCTGTATCAGCCAGTAACGCCACCGCCTTTTTGTTTTCGCTGCTAATAACAGAGAAAAGCCCTGTGCTAAAGCCCTGTGATTTAGGTGCTTTAAAATGGTCGTCAAACACCATTACTCCCTTTGCGTTATTTGTTTGTGGCACATCTGGCGTGGTAATAAGGTGAAACGCAGGGCTGTCCACCGTGGTGGTTAAGGATCTGTTATCATATGACTGTACACCCCCATACGCACCTAGCGCTGAAAACAAGCATGGTGCTATCCTGTTATTTTTTCTTTGTGAGCATAGTACAACGTAGGTCACCGCAATCATTCCTTATGTTTTCTAGATAATTTCAATCTTTAATAAGTGGATAAATATAGCTTATTACATTTTTTTACTGTACAAGGCAGAAAGATACCAAAATAAGAGAAAAGCCTCTAATACTTTATCTGTTGTTCTATTAGAGCTTAATATATGTGTAGTGTTTGTTCTAAAAAATTTATTATACGCAATACGTGAAAAAGGCTGACAAGAGGAAAACTCCCCTTATCAGCCTTTTAAAATTCATCTTAATTAATATCCGCCTTGACCATGCAGAGATTCGTCATTGGCTATCCAATCATCTACATAAACAGCAGTAAATTTGTCCGGTGAATTTCTAATAATAACACGTTTAATGCCAGCGTTTATTATTAGTCGTTTACACATAGCACATGGGCTGGCGTTCTCCACATACTTTTTAGTTACTGCGTCCCTGCCTACTAGATATAGGGTTGCCCCCAGCATATCATTGCGAGGAGCAGCAATAATGGCATTTGCCTCTGCATGCACAGAACGGCACAGCTCATAACGCTCACCACGAGGCACCTGTAAATTTTCACGTACACAGACACCTGTATCTATACAATTTTTTCTGCCACGAGGTGCTCCCACATAGCCTGTAGAAATTATTTGGTCATTGTTAACTATAATAGCACCATAATTTCTTCTTAAACACGTTCCTCTTTCTAAAACTGTTTCTGCAATATCTAAGTAATAATTCTTCTTATCTATTCGTTCCATAATAACGCCGTCCTTTTTCTATAAGCATTTAGCCTATCAATATAATAATTCATTAACCGTGAATATTCAATCCCTTTACATAAAAAACTTAGAATACAAGCCTTGGATAAATACAATCAATACAATGACAGGCAAAACATATATTAAGTAGCCCCTCACCCATTTTGGCATTTTTATGCCCTTTCCAGTGTTCGCCTCTTTAATAAAGTTATCATAGCCCCAGCCAAAACGACGGCTAACACAGAATAAAACGCACACCAAGCATCCAGCCGGCAGAATAATACTGCTAAGTATAAAATCCTCCAGATCAAGTACGGTAGAACCCTCTCCAAAGGGTTTAAAGCCTGAAAAGACGTTAAAGCCTAAGGCACATGGCAGGGACAATACAGGTACCAGCACCAGATTAATTGCTGCGGATTTTTTCCTTGACCAATTCCACAAATCCATACCAAAGGATATGATATTTTCAAACACCGCTATAACAGTAGAAATAGCCGCAAAGGACATAAACAGGAAGAACAGACCTCCCCATATTTGTCCGCCCTCCATAGCATTAAAAATGTTTGGCAGTGTTACAAAAACCAAGCTAGGTCCGCTGTCAGGGCTAACGTTAAAGGCAAAGCAGGATGGAAAGATGATTAGACCAGATACAATGGCTACAAAGGTATCTAATGCAGCTACATTAATAGACTCGCCCACCAATGACCTATCACGATCCAAATAGCTACCAAAAATCATCATAGAGCCAGCACCCAAGCTAAGGGTAAAAAACGCCTGATTCATAGCCGCCACAATGGTATCTACAACGCCAGACTGATACATCCTATCAAAGTCAGGCAGCAGAAAGAACTTTAGTCCTTCTGTACCACCAGGTGTTAATATGCAGTTAATGGCTATGCCTACCATTATAAATAACAGCAGTACCATCATTACCTTTGTAATACGCTCTACACCTTTTTGTAAGCCTATTGAGCATACCAAAAAACCAATTACCACTATTAACAGCATCCACAGCACAGCTTCAATAGGGTTAGACAGCATTTCGTCAAACTTCACAGCAACGCCACCGCTGTCTGTACCAACAAATTCCCCAGTTATCATTTTATAAAAGTAGTTTAACATCCAACCAGCTACAGATGTGTAAAACATCATCAGCAAAAAATTACCCGCCATGGCAACATAGCCGTGCCAATGCCATTTTTGACCTTTTTTCTCCAACACATAGTAAGAACGGGCTATGCTTTTTTTACTGCCACGTCCAATAGCAAACTCCATAACGGTTAACGGAACACCCAGTATAACTAAAAAGAACAGGTAAAACAGCACAAATGCACCACCACCGTGTTCACCCGCCACATAGGGAAATCTCCAAACGTTTCCTATACCAATAGCACAGCCTGCTGACAACAAAATAAAGCCAAGCCGTGATTTAAACTTTTCCCTCGCCATATGCTTCCCCTTCGTTTTCCATTTTAAAATTATATATATTTTTTAGTCTTTACATAAAGCAGTCCAATAAGTTTATTTTACATAAAAATATTCTCATTTATTGTCCTTTACAATAGGATAACAAAGATATTTGCCATCTAACAACCATGCTACCAATAAAAAAGCTTTTGTATAAAACATCTGCCGCCGGATAATAGGCAGAACCAAATATTGGCGATAACTATTTTTTTAAACCTTCCCATATGCATCTCAATATATTTTATCAGTAATCAAATTGTAATGTTGACAAAATAAACAATCCCATTTTGTTTTTTATAATAACAAAAAGCAAGGATGAAATCAAGTAATAGAAAAAAATGGCAAGTAAGCTTACGCACTGTACCCACCCCATTAATGTTAGATTTTCTGTCTAACTTTTTCTGGTTGGTACACACCTGCTTGTGGTTTTTGTGGTGCATATGGCAAGTAAAATAGATAATAAAAAAGGATATTAAAACAATGGACAGGCACATAATATTGAGTGCCTGTCCATTAAGTGTCTTTACTGTTGCCTTTGGGCTTTTGTGGTTTTAGCCTTTAGCTTTTTATTGTCTATGAACTTCTTTATAAATGTTCCAATAATGGTTAAGCCATCAGTTGCTACCAATAAATATATAGGTGTTAGGTTAAATATATATCTGGACCTAGCCTCCCATATTAAGAAAAATATGAACACAGCAAATATTAAGCCCTTCAGCAGTGTCATAATATCCACCTTGGATTTTATGCACCCTGCCAATATCGAAACCATAATTAGTAACAGCATAAATATGTGGAAGCCGTTGCTGTACAAATAATACCAGTTATAGTATTGTCCGCTTTTCAAAAAGAATTTATGTGGCAGATTATCAGGGTAAATAGGGTCATCCTCCAAATGATGCTCTATATAATAATTGCCGTCAGCCCAAGTGTATAATGATTTTTCCATTAAATGGTCGTACAATCCTGTTACACCCATTTCACTTAAACGGTTTTTTATCTCCGCTATATTGGCGGCTTTTTTCTCATCGTAGTTTCCACTCTTGCGGGTAAATGTGGAGTCCTTCTGGTTAAATCCGCCGTTGCCGTTTAACCCCATCATAATCCAGTGTGTTAAGGGATATTGCTGTTCATACAGCTCCTCCTCAGAGGTAAAGCTCATAGCCTTAACAGACAGGTTAAATACCATATAGAAAGACCCAAAGCCAGCCACAACCGCTAACAATATCGCCAAAGCCCTTTTTATTGGTATTGTCAAAAATGTATATATTATTGTGCCTAAAAGAAGTATTAATAGGCTGCCCTTTAGCTCATAACCAATTAATATTAATGCACCGCAAAAGAACAGCTGTATATATTTTACAACCCTTTTCTGTGATTTTACAGCACATAAAAACAGATATATAGGTATTACGGCGAAGGGTATAGACAATGAATCGGTGTAAAAATAGGCGGTATAGGTGTAAAAAGGAACAAAGATAAACATTAAAACCGTTAATGCAATAACAGCAGGCTTTTTAAAAATCTTTTTTGCAATTAGAAAGGTAAATAATACAGCTACATCTATAGCCAATATATTTAATAAAATAGGTGCCATTAAAGGTATTCTGCCGAATATGAGATATACAAATCGGTAAAAATAACCTAGTAAAATAAATATGCCAAAGTTATTGTTGTAGCGTGCCAAATAGCCCTGTGAAACCTTATCTGTGTTATTATAAATAGCGTGAAAGTCACCTGTTTCTCCAAAGGACTTTGCCATAGCGTGTAAAGAACCCAAATCTGTGCCAGGGTTATATTGCAGGCTGTAGCCCATGTACAGCTGCCCTATAATCATTACACCAAAGAAAATTGCAAAGATGATATTTACCTTTTTAAATGTAAGGCAATCCTCTTTCTTCATTAATATTACCATACCAGCAGTTGCCAACGCCAGCAGCACACCCCCTGTAATATAAACAAAGGTGTGTGCAGTATACGATCCAACGACGTTTAAAAACACCCAACCAAAGGTTATAAAAAACAGAATATGAAAGGCCCTGTTTAGACCTCTGTTGATTTTATTATCTATCATTAACGCCAATACTCCTTTTTAATTTGTCATTATTCAGTATTTTAGCACATTAACAAAATTGTGTAAATGTTTATTAAAAATGAATTAGGGTGTAACTGTTAGACAGACTGTGTGCAATATAACTAAATTTCACTATTAAACCTTATATAATATAATAAGGCAAAGGGTGACACCATAGTGTGTCTAACCCCTAAAAGACATATTAATAGGTTGCACAGCGGAAAATATGTTAATTTATTGAAAACAATAAACACATTGATTGCATAAAAAAACAGAATATAGTAAAATAAAGCTTAGTGTTCAACAAAAGGAGAATGTATTAAAATGAATAAAAAATTATCAAAGAAAATTATAGCAATGGCATTATGTGGAGTTTTAGCCACAGCCACAATGCTAACAGGCTGTGGCAGTAATAACGGCAGCAGCTCTGCTGCTTCATCAAAGTCATCATCATCTCAGTCAGCATCCTCTGCTACTGCCCAAGATGCTACCTCTGCACCTATTGATATACTAAGCACCACTAAGAAGGACGCTGTTGTGTACGAAGACAAGGAGCATAAGGTTGGTTACCAGCTGGACAAGCCAGCCGTAGGAGAGCAGGTAGCTATAATCCATACCAGTATGGGTGATGTTTCCCTAAGACTTTTTCCTGAAGCTGCACCCAAAACGGTGGAAAACTTCGTAACCCACGCCAAGGACGGTTATTATGATAATTTGACCTTTCACCGCATCATTGACGGCTTTATGATACAGGGCGGTGACCCTAACGGCACTGGTACAGGGGGAGAAAGCATATGGGGGGATTCCTTTGAGGATGAATTCAGCGACCATCTGTTTAATATCCGTGGTGCTGTAGCTATGGCTAACAGTGGCAAGGATACAAACGGCAGTCAGTTCTTTATAGATCAGGGTGACGCAGACAAGTTTAAGGAAAACGGCGGCTGGACAAACTACGAAGCCCAATGGACGCAAGCGTACGGTATGTTGTCAAAATATTATGGTACTGAAAGCTATGACAGCTTTATAGCTCAGTACGGCTCATACTGTATGGACACAGATTTAATCAGTGAGGATATTAGAAAGCTGTACGAGGAAAACGGTGGTAACCCAACACTTGACGGTGCGTTTAATGCAACAGACAAAGGACACACTGTATTTGCACAGGTATATGAAGGTATAGATGTAGTTGACAAAATAGCCGCAGTGGAAACAAACGCATCTACCAATAAACCAACCACAGATGTAACAATTAAAAACATTGAAATTACAACCTATAGCGAATAAAATATAGGGGTTTGTGAAAAAACTAAAAGTGTAACAGAAAAGGAGAATTATTATGTCAGACGTAATTAAGCATCCAAATGCACAGGATTTTGACCAGCTTATTGAAAGCAATGGCGTCGTGTTAGTAGACTTTTGGGCTACATGGTGTGGTCCTTGCAAAATGTTAGCGCCAGTTATTGAACAGCTTGCAAATCAGTATGATGGTAAAGCAGCAGTGGCAAAGGTTGACGTTGATGAGCAAAGTGCCTTGGCACAGCGTTTCGGCATCCAAAGCATACCAACTGTTATTGTGTTCAAAAATGGCAACGAGGTATCCCGAGAAATAGGCTTTAAACCAGCGGCAACGTATTCAGGCCTGCTGGATAGTCTGCTGTAATAATCAGGAATATGCTGTAATTCAATAAAGCACCTGCTCATGACTTTTTGCACTTAAAATGTTGTGGGTGGGTGCTTTTAGCAGAAAATAATAAAATCTAGTTAACTTTTACATTTGTTAATTATTTTTCCCTATGACATACACCCTCCGCATATGGAAGCCGAGGGTGTATTGCAAATTTTTTAAATCACATTAATTAGTAATAAACAAGCTTATGACAGCTTAGTACATATACTTGGTTTGTGAACAAAAATAACGAGCCTTTTGTGATAAAAACAACAAAAAGACTATTTTTATGGCATTTTATATCATAAGAATGAATATGTTCACAAATTATTTTTGTTTTGTTAAGTATTAATTAATCTGATTTTAAAACTCTGGTAAAAAAGTGTGGGTATTATATAACCATACCAAACAACACACAATAAATAAACGGGACAACAGTGGTAAATACCACAAAGAATAAATGGAGGTAACAGATATGACAAACAATAATGAAAACAAATTCGGTGGATACGTTCCTGACAACAATCAGAACAGCAATGTACCAAACAACGCTGGCTCAAACTGGTATGCATCAAAAAGCTATGCAGAAAATGACATCAACGGACAAACAGCTGATAACAATATATACAGTACCTCCCAAAATAACGGCGAGCCTGTAGCATCAGCTAAAAGCACATCTAATACAGCTTACGGAGATAACTACACAGAAACAACGGCAAATACACAAAGCTTTAATGTTAATGATATACATGAGAATACAGGATATAGCAACGGTTATACATCACCTACAGCAGACAGTCAGCCTAATAGGTACTCAAATGCTGTACAAACCTACCAAATCCCCAATAACCAAAAAAAGGCACAAAAGAAAAAGGGTAAGGGTGCTATGGTGGCAGTAATAGCAATTTGTCTTATTGGTTCAGGTGTATTTGGCTTTGGTGGTACAATGCTAGCACAAAGCTTGGCAAGCAACGGTGTCATCCCCTCAGGTGGTATGACAATTCAAAAGGTTGTTACCTCAGAAAAGACCAGTGATGAGGCATCAGGAGAAATGTCCACAAAGGATATTGCCGCCGCCACAGAAAATTCAGTAGTAGAGATAACCACAGAAACAGTTCAAACAGGTTCTTTGTCTAAGCAATATATTAAATCTGGTGCAGGCAGCGGCGTAATAATTTCTGCCGATGGTTATATCATAACCAATAATCATGTTATTGATGGAGCAGAAAAAATAGTAGTTACCCTGCGTGACGGCACAACCTATGACGCTACATTGGTAGGTAAGGATTCACAGGTTGATGTTGCGCTGCTAAAGGTAGAGGCAACAAGCTTGTCAGCGGCTACCTTTGCTAATTCTGATGATTTGCAGGTTGGTGAAAACGTAGTGGCTATAGGTAACCCATTAGGTCAGCTGGGTGGTACAGTAACAGAGGGTATCGTTAGTGCAACCAGCAGAAATTTGGACATTGATGGCAACACAATGAGCTTGATACAAACCAGCGCAGCTATCAATCCTGGTAACTCTGGCGGCGGACTATTTAACGGTCATGGCGAGCTGGTAGGCTTAGTCGTAGCTAAAACAGTTGATACGGGTGTAGAGGGCTTGGGCTTTGCTATTCCTATTAACAATGTAGAGTCTATTTTGAGTAATTTAAAGGAGTACGGCTATGTGCGTGGCAGAGCTGTAATAGGCGTATCCTTAGTAGACGTAGCAAACTCACAGACTGCTATGATGTACGGCGTGGATAAAACAGGTGTTTATGTTTCTTCCATAACAGGAACAGAGGCCAAAACAGCAGGCTTTCAGGTAGGTGACCTTATTACTAAGGTTAACGATACCGAGGTTTCATCCTCTGATGATATAAAAGCTGTGGTAAAGAACTGTAAGGCTGGTGACACTTTAAAGGTTACCGTTGAACGCAACGGTTCAACAACAGACTTAAGTACAGTTTTGGCAGAGGATACATCAGAAACGGGAACAGAACAGGCAACCTCTGGTGCAAACAATGGTTTTAACGGTGGCTACAGCAACGGCAATGACGGCTACAGCAGCGGCAACGGTGGCTACAGCAACGGCAATGATGGCTACAGCAGTGATAACGCAATAGAGGACTTTTATAATAACTATTTTGGTAATTAATTTGTAAATTTTATTTCTGTCTAATCAAAACCACCAGTATAGCTGGTGGTTTTGAGCTATTCCTATCTGTAGGTTAATAACCAATTAACGTCTTTTATGACATAACCCCCTGTGCTTTTAGAGTGGTTGTCAGACCAACTCTATTTTATCACAGGGGGTTATTCTTTTTTACAACTACTCCTCCCTACCTTTAGCTCAGCTTTTCTGGAAGTGGTCTTGCCTATTAGTTCAACCAAAAAGTGGCTGCTGCGAAAATTTCATTTCGTAACAGTCCCTTTAATATCCTTTTCATTTCGATATTACACCGGCTATTTATAAAAAGCTTAAAAATCATTTAAAAAGCTTTGATGTTTTACCCTTTATTTTATCACGACGCTGTGCTGTTTTTTCCTTGTTTATTAACAGGGTTCCATCATCTCTTATTTCCAAAACGTCACCCTCCTTAGCACCACTTGGTACTTCGTCAACTGTTATCCCAAAAAACTCCTTGTTTTCCTCACATATAGCATAACCATTTTCAAAACGGTCAATTATTAATGTTCTCATATTTTTTCTCCTTTTATTTTTCTGTTATTACTGTTAGCTTTTTACCGTCAGATGAAAAGACAACCGTACCATCCTCATCTGTCCTATACACTGATATTTCAGCTTTTTCCAAACGCTTAACTACTGACTTTTTGGGTAAACCATTATCATTTTCACCCACACAAATTACTGCATACCTAGGTGAAACCGCCTGCAGAAAATCCTCTGTTGTTCCAGTGTCGCTGCCATGATGTCCTACCTTTAGCACATCTGCCTTTATGTCCTCACCCAGCTTCAATATATCCTTTTCAGATTTTTCCATTACATCCCCCATTAGTAAAAAAGTATTTTCACCATAGGTCAGCTTAACTGCTATAGAGTAATTGTTTATGTCGCTGTAATCATCCAATACAGGTGCTATAACCTGTAATTTTATATCACCATATGTATATATATGTCCCACCTGTGGCTGTGTGGTCTTTAAGCCTTTATTTTCCAACGCCACCGTTAGCTGATTGTAACAGGCTGTGTTTGGTATCAGCTTGGCTGGTATCATGGGCATCCAAAAATCAGCTACCTGAAAATCCTTTATTATACCAGACATATCCCCTATGTGGTCTTTATCCTGATGTGTGGCTATTACCAAATCCAGCTTTTCCACATCACGTTCTTTTAGGTAGCCTTCCGTTATTTTATTTATGCTTTCAAGCCCGGCATCAATTAAAATATTGTGGTCACCGCTGTTTATAAAAATGCTGTCAGCCTTTCCAACATCAATAAAATGTACTGTTAAGTCACCCTCCGTTTGGCTGATTTTACCTAACCCTGCCTGAGAAAAAACCTGCTTCCACGTGGGTACGCCTAAGCCGCCGCCAAATGTAATTAACAGCACCGTTACAACAGCTATAGCCACCGCCACACAAATAATTATCATTTTAGGTGACAGCTTCATCACTTACCTCTCCTGTTATTTTTAGGCCTTTTAGGAGTATTACCAGCTGCCCTTGCCTTCCTTTTTTTATTGCAGTTAGGCTTGTGAGAGCTTTTACCTACTGCCTTTTTAGCTGGGGGAATATATCCAGCCGGTGGTGTTATTAAACAATTTTTGCCTGTACCTATTAGGTCTGTTCTGCCAGCCAGCTTCAACGCCTCTACAACCAGCTGTTTATTTTTAGGATTAAAATATTGCAGCAAGGCACGCTGTAAGGCTTTTTCACGGGATTCTTTTGGCACATAAACCTCTTCCATTTTGTACGGGTCTAAGCCCGTATAGAACATACAGGTAGAAACGGTACCTGGCGTGGGGTAAAAGTCCTGTACCTGTTCTGGTCGTATATGCTCTTTCTTTAGGAACTGTGCTAATTCTACTGCGTCCTTAATAGTAGAACCTGGGTGAGATGACATTAAATAAGGCACCAAATACTGCTCCTTATGAGCATGGCTGGTTATGTCGTAAAATTTATCTGCGAAGCTCTTATAGGCTTCAATATGGGGCTTACCCATTTTATCTAAAACCGACGCTGAGCAATGCTCAGGTGCTACCTTTAGCTGACCGCTGACATGGTATTTTACAAGCTCCTCAAAAAACTGGTCACTTTCGTCCTCCATCATATAATCAAAACGTATACCAGAGCGTATAAACACTTTTTTTACTCCGTCAAGCTTTCTAAGCCGTCTAAGCATATGCAGGTATTCATTGTGATCAACCTGCAGCTGTTTGCAGGGCTGTGGTGCTAAGCATTTTTTGTTTTTACACATACCTGCTTTTTCCTGTATTTTGCAGGAGGGCAATCGGAAGTTAGCTGTAGGGCCGCCTACGTCATGAATATAACCCTTAAACCTTTTGTTTTTAGTTAGGGACACAGCCTCGTTTACAACTGATTCTTCGCTGCGGGTAGTAATAGCCCTTCCCTGATGAAAAGCAATAGAGCAAAAGTTACAAGCACCAAAGCAGCCACGGTTGTGGGTAATAGAAAATTCAACCTCTTCTATGCCTGGCACACCACCTACCGCCTCATAGCTAGGGTGATACATACGCTCATATGGTAAAGAATATACCCAATCCAGCTCATCCTGTGTCAACGGCGGCATGGGCGGATTTTGCACCAATATTTTACTGCCGTGACGTTGTATAATTTTTCTGCCACGCACTGCGTCCTGTTCCTCCATCTGCTTTCGGCAGGCAACAGCATAATCCTTTTTATTGGTACTAACCTGTTCAAAGCTTGGGCAGTCAGCCGCCGCTGTCGGCACATAATCCTTTGTATCCACCGCATAGCAAATACCACGAATATCATATAGCATCTCCACTGGCAAGCCGTCATTTAGCCTGTTGGCTATTTCTATTGTTTGGTTTTCACCCATGCCAAAGGACAAAATATCAGCACCGCTGTCCAAAAGTATAGATGGACGCACACAATCATCCCAATAATCGTAATGTGCAAAACGTCGCAGCGATGCTTCCAGCCCGCCGATAATCACCGGTGTTTCAGGGAACAACCGCTTTATAATTTGTGTATAAATTATAACTGCCCTATCGGGGCGTTTGCCCGCTCTGCCACCTGCTGTATAGGCATCATCACTACGCTTTCTTTTAGCGGCGGTGTAATGTGCTACCATGCTGTCTATATTACCAGAGGACACCATAAAACCAAGACGTGGCTTTCCAAAACGCAGAAAATCCTTATCAGAGTGCCAGTCAGGCTGTGCCAAAATAGCTACCTTGTACCCCGTTGCCTCTAGCACTCGGGAAATAATGCTGATGCCAAAGCTTGGGTGGTCAACGTAGGAATCACCTGTAACCACTACAAAGTCGGGGCATTCCCAACCTTGGCCTTCAGCTTCTTCATTTGTCATTGGTAAAAAAGCCATAAAAAGCACTCTCCTTTTTTGTTATATACAAATCATCATACATAAGCCTAGGCTTATTCGGATGTCATATTGTTTCGTTCTAACCATTGCTGATAGGTAATCCTTACCTCTCGTGCCTTTGAACCCTCATGAGGTCCAACAACACCCATTTGCTCCATTTCGTCTATTAGCCTGCCTGCTCTGGCATAGCCTAGCCTTAAACGTCTTTGCAATAAGGATGTAGATGCTTGTCCCGCTTCTACCACCAGCTTTATTGCCTCCTCCATCATTGGGTCGTCGCTTTCCTCACCTGCCGATGAGCTGCCGCTGCTGCCCTTGGAATTACTGTTAATTTCTGTAGCTGCTATTTTCTCTATCTCTTCTACAACCTGCTCGTTATAGTCAGATTTATGAGATTGCTTAATATACCCTGTTACATTTTCTATTTCTTCATCAGATGCGTAACAGCCCTGTACACGCAAAGGCTTTGGTGAACCCACAGGTGCAAACAGCATATCACCACGGCCAATAAGCTTTTCTGCACCGCCAATATCCAAAATAGTACGGGAGTCTATTTGTGACGATACCTTTAGAGAAATTCGGCTAGGTATATTTGCCTTGATAACACCTGTAATAACGTTTACAGAGGGACGCTGTGTAGCAATTATCAAATGCATACCTGCGGCACGTGCCATCTGTGCTAAGCGACAGATAGACTCCTCAACCTCGTTTGGTGCTGCCATCATAAGGTCGGCTAACTCATCAATAGCAATTACAATGCTGTGCATTTTTTCAGTAGGTACTGGCAGGTTGTCCTCGTTAACCAATGGCTCGTCCTGTAATTGCTTGTCTGTTTTATTTTCTCTGATTTTATTAAATTTGTCTATCATTTTATTATAGCCATAAATATCCCTTACATTATAAGCTGAAAAGGTTTTATACCTTTGAAGCATCTCGTTAACCGCCCAGTTTAACGCACCGGCAGCCTTTTTAGCGTCAGAAACAACAGGTATCAGCAAATGAGGAATACCCTTATATTTTGAAAACTCAACCATTTTAGGGTCAATTAGCAGCAGCTTGACCTCCTCTGGGGACGCCTTGTACAGCAGACTAATTAAAATGGAGTTTACACATACCGATTTACCAGAACCAGTAGTACCAGCAATTAACAAATGAGGCATTTTACCTAGGTCAGCTACCACAATATTACCAGAAATATCCTTGCCCAACACAACACTAAGCTTGCTTTTAGAGGTGTTAAACTTGCGGGAGTCAATAAGCTCACGCATAGAAACCATGCTAACTATACGGTTAGGCACCTCAATACCCACCGCCGCTTTACCAGGGATAGGTGCCTCTATACGCACACCATCAGCCGCTAAATTTAAGGCTATGTCATCACTAAGGTTAGTTATCTTACTAATTTTTACACCAGGAGCTGGCTGCAGCTCAAAACGTGTTACAGATGGGCCACGACATATGTTTACTATCTTTGCATTGACACTAAAGCTCTCCAGTGTGGTTATTAGCTTTTCACCATTTGTTTGTAGCTCCTCCATAGCTTTTGTATCATCATCACCGCTGTTTGTTGGATGTAAAAGCTCCACAGGAGGGAAAACATAATTTGACTCCTGTTGTTTTTGTAAAGCTTTATCATTTCCTAGGGAGATATTAACCTCCTCTGCTATAACCTTTTCTGCTGCATCAATAGGAACATCTGATAAATCAGACGGTCTATTCTCATCATCCTTCTGTGACTGAGTTTTTTTCTTTTTTGATATTATATCAGCTACCTTAGAGGCTACTGGTTTAGACTGCTGGTTAATATCTACTGGAGTATTCATTTGATGAATAAGTGTTTTTAGCCTGTCACCATAATCTGTTACCTGTTCACTGTCATCATCCAAGGGTACATCAATGTTAAAATCGCCGTCATTAAGCACCTCACCTGTTGCCGTATCTACCGTAAGGGTTTTAGGCAGCTTCTTCGGTGCTTTGGCTCTAGCCCTTTCTTTCTTTAGAGCCTCCTCCTCCATCAGCTTACGTCGTTGCACTCTTTGCTCACGTCGCATTAGCTGTTGTTCTCTGGCAACGGCTACATTATCCTTTACAGCAGACACTGGCTTTTTAACGGCTTTTAAAAGATCCTTTATAGTAATGCCAAACAAAAACATTATGGTAACAATTAACAATATCACCGTAATAATCTGAGCACCTGACAACCCGCATAGTAACGCTGCTGGCACACCTAGCACACCACCTAACAGCCCTGAACCATTACCAGCTATACCGTTGGCATATAATACACCCAGCTCTGTAAAAAAACCGTTTTGTGGCTTCATGGGCGTTGTAAACACATAAATCACCGCAGAAAAAAACATAATTGCCAGCGTAGCTAATGTTAGCTTGCCAGCAATTTTACCGTTAGCTTTTCGTTCCATAGCGGTTATTATTGCTACATACAGCAGTAATAAGGGCCACAGTATGGCGTAATCTCCAAACATACCCATTAAAAAATTATGTAAGAAGTTCCATACGTTTTCTCCGGGTACCAACACCAAGGAAAACAGCACGGCGGCACAGGCGAACAGTAAAATCGCCTTCGTCTGTGCCGCCATATTACTTTTAGGCTGAACCTCAGATGGTTTTTCTGCGGACCTTTTTGGTGGTGCTGACGGCTTTGGCGGCGCCTTTTTAGCTGTCTGCTTAGTATTCTTTTTTTCTGTTGAAGTAGTTTTTCTTGTAGCCAACGTACCGTCCACCTTTACTGGAAAATTTATTTTTAACCAAATGTCAGCTTAGCACCTGAAAAAATGTTTGTGCCAGTTGACAGCTCTATGATACTGATAACTATAACCGCCACACCAACAATGGCTGTATATATGGCAAATACGTTCATTCTGTCCTTTGCCAGCATCCACTTAAAGAGTATAATAGCAAAGAACCCAACCACCGCTGATGTAATAACACCTATTATAACCGGCAGCATTATATCAGCTGTAACAGCACCCGCTTCAAGGGCGTCCTTACCCTCTAGTAATGCTGCCGCTAAAATAGACGGTATGCCTAAAACGAAGGTATAATCCAACGCTGTCTGCTTGCTTAAGCCTCTCATTTCACCTACTGCTAGGGTTGAGCCAGAACGGGACAGCCCAGGAAAAACAGCAGCTACAACCTGTGCTATACCAACGCTGACAGCATCAATAACATTAAATCTGTTTCTGCCAGCGCCTGTTCTTTTAGTAACGCCACGTTGCTTGTAGCGGTTGCCCGTCTGCTTGTTTGCGAAGATACCAATTGTTAACAGCAGACTTGTAATTAACAATGATATACCTACAATGATAAAATAGCCACTGTTGCCTGACCATATATCCGCTAGGTCCTTTGGTTTTAATCCACCGCTGAAGGGAATAGGTACAAACAGCAGGAACAAGGGTATTAAACCAATAATCAGCATAACTACCAAATTGGTATCCTCATCCATTTCCCGCCATTTAAATCTGCCTGTTACAACTGTTTTAATAAGCCTTAAAAACGCCATAATTAATCTGCCGATTAGCTTGTAATAAACTACGCACACAGCTACCAATGTACCTACGTGAAGCATGACATTAAAAAACAGATTATTATCTGTCACTCCTAAAACGTGTTGGGAAATAGCCAAATGTCCACTGCTGGACACTGGTAAAAACTCTGTTAAGCCCTGAACAATGCCCTGAATAATCGCCTGCAATATATCCATTATGTATAAATCCTCCTTATTATAGCTAAAGCTGTATTATGTATCTATCAAAACATTGTCATTCCTTGGAAAAAACACCTAGCCAACATTATTCCAAAGAATGACAGTGTAATATTTTAATTAATGTCTGCACCCACAGGAGCTTTTACAACCACGTCTGTGCTGCTTGTCATATGAATGTTCCTTGGTAAAATCCTTCCCTGCCTTCTTATCATCTATCATTTTGTATAGGTAATCCATAGCATCTCTAACTGTACCAACGCTATCTATTAGCCCCTCATCTACGGCTGCTTCACCCTCTAATATTGAACCTACATCCAGCACTAATTCGCTGGTGTTCATAGCCAGCTCGTTATACCGCTCAAAAGGTATATTAGAGTTTTCACAGACAAATTCGGTTATCCTGTCCTGCATACGCCGAAAATATTCAAAGGTCTGCGGCACACCTAATGTCAGCCCCGTCATACGTACAGGGTGAACAGTCATTGAAGCGGATTTAGCAATAAATGAATACTTTGCCGCTACCGCCAAAGGGATACCTATAGAGTGTCCGCCTCCCAGCACAATAGACACTGTGGGCTTTGTCATACCAGCCATAACCTCTGCTATAGCCAGCCCCGCCTCCACATCACCACCAGCAGTATTCAGCAGAATTAACAGCCCTTCTATACGGCTGTCCTCTTCTATTGCCATCAGCTGTGGTATAACGTGTTCGTACTTTGTAGTTTTGTTCTGTGGCGGCAAAATATTATGACCCTCTATCTGCCCTATTATAGTTAAACAATGGACATAATGACCACCAGATGTAATAACTGAACCTGTTTCACGTATTTGGTCAGTTTCCTTTTCACCTATTGGGCTGTCATCATCCGACAACTTTTCATCGTTACCCTCATTAGGGTTAGAAATCACCTGATTAGTAGCTTTCTTTTTGTCCCTAGAGTTGTTTTTTGCGTTGCTCATTATACTGCACCTCCTAAAGGTTAGTCTAACCTAAAGGCGCATTTTAATACATTATACATTATAGCATTTGTTTTTATTCACATCAAGAAGTTTCTAGGTTTTTATAAATTATATATCTTTATCGTAAAAAAAATAATAGTATTTTGATACTATCTATGTTAAAATTAAATTTATATCAAATTTCAGCTAACACTATTCTCTATATAGTGCTGTAGATAAAATTCGTACGGTAAAAAGCTGTTGCTTAGCGTATCTATTTTCTACAGAAGTTTAGCTTAAAATACTGCAATATTTAACATAGTATTGCTTTGTTTTTTCTGAATTTATACAACGTCAAAAAGCTTTAAACCCAATTTTTAAAATTACGGAGTGGTATTTTTGAGTACAACAGACATAATTCTTCTTTTGCTTATTTTAATTTGTATTCTATTGTCGGCGTTTTTTTCGTCAGTAGAAACAGCCTTTTCTACTGTTAACATTTTCCGTCTACAGCATTATATGGAAAAGGGCAATAAAAAAGCTAAAACAGCACTGTATATTACAAATAACTATGACAAAGCACTGACCGCTATATTAATAGGCAATAACATAGTAAACATTGGCTGCTCATCTATAGCAACGGTTGTATGTATAAGCCTGTTTGGTGATTATGGTGCGGCTATCAGCACAGGTGCTATTACCTTGCTGGTATTAACCTTTGGTGAAATAATACCAAAATGTGTAGCTAAGGAAAACGCAGAAGCTCTATGCTTAATTTCCGCTGGTATATTAAAGGTATTAATGACCATATTAACACCGTTGGTATTTCTGTTTATTCACATAAAGGAATTCGCATTAAGGCTTGTAAACAAGCAGGACGACACCCCATCAATGACAGAGGACGAGCTAAAGGTAATACTGGAAAATGTTGAGGGTGAGGGCGTTTTAGAACAGCAGGAGCGTGAAATGGTACAGTCGGCACTGGACTTTGATGAAACAACTGCTCAGGAAATTTTAACACCTCGTGTTGATTTAACAGCCATCGACATTACAGACGGTGAGGAAAAAAACAAGCAGATTATATTGTCCCAGCGGTTTTCTCGTATTCCCGTTTATCGTGACAGCATAGACAATATTGTAGGCACACTACACACTCGTGACTATTTAGAGGCTATAGTCAAAGGAGAAACACCAACGGTAGAGGGCCTTATGCAAACGCCTTACTTTATCTATAAAACTCGTAAGCTGTCCGCTGTACTAAGCGAATTTAAACGTCAAAAGCTACATATAGCTATCGTAGCCGACGATTACGGCGGAACCTTGGGCATAGTCACCATGGAGGATTTAATCGAGGAAATAGTTGGTGATATATGGGATGAGGACGAGGTAGAAAAGCCAGAATATCAAAAGCTGTCTGACAACAGCTACATTATTAGCGGTGATATGAACATAACAGATATGCTGGAGCTGTTCAGCCTGCGTGAAGACTTCATCGAAAGCGACACCGTATCTGTGGGTGGCTTAATAATGGAAAATCTAGGGGATATCCCCTGTGTTGGTGATATGTTTACCTATGCCGAGGTGCTGACAATGACCGTAAAAGAAATTGAAGACCAGCGTGTCACCAGAGTTCAGGTAAGCTACACCCCCTTGGAGCAGGATGAAGAATTTTAAATTAATTCTTAAATGTTAGAATATGTCGAAACACCACTGTTAAAAATAACAGTGGTGATTTTTTATGAAAAGGTTAAAAGAGGATGGATTTATTTTTTCTATAGGCGGTATAACCTATGGATTAATAGAATTATTATGGCGCAGATACACCCACTGGACTATGATTATCACCGGTGGAGTTTGTTTTCTGCTGTTATACCGATGCTTTGCAAAAATGGCAAATATATCTCTGTTTAAAAAATGCTTAACAGGCTCGCTGATTATTACTATTGTAGAGCTGATTGTAGGCTGTATAGTAAATCTGCAATTCAAACTGCACGTATGGGATTATTCTAACCTGCCGCTAAACCTATGGGGACAGGTATCACTGCTATACAGTGCCCTGTGGGGAGTGTTAACCATACCAATATGTTTTTTGTGCAACAAAATGAAAGCCGTTGTTAAAAAAATATAGAGTGTTACAAAAGTGTCTTTTATGGGATTTTTTGTTGCAATTAATTTGATTTTGTTTTATAATCTTCATAATGATTGAACATTAATTTCATTAGTCTACGTCTGAATTAAGGGAGGATAACTATGGCACAGATTACTAAGGATACTATCATTGGAGATATTTTAGATATTGACAGTAGCACAGCACCATATTTTATGGAAATGGGTATGCATTGTTTAGGCTGTCCATCAGCCAGAGGCGAAACCTTGGAACAAGCGTGTATGGTACACGGTGTTAACGCTGATGATTTGGTAGCAAAGCTAAACACACACATTTCAAACAAATAATTTTTTAATGGTGCAGACCCCTGCACCATTATTTTATATGGAGAAAAAGTATGAGCAGACCTCTTTTTTCACTGGATAATCGGCTGGCATTGTGTGCTGAATATGTACAAAAAGGTGCAGCGGTAGCCGACATAGGCACCGACCATGGTTATCTGCCAGTATGGTTAGCAAAAACAGGTAAAATCCATCACGCCATAGCAGCCGACATTAACCCCCTGCCCTTGGAGCATGGTCTGGCAACCATAAAAAAGTACCATGCAGAGGATATGGTAGAAACACGTTTGTCTGATGGATTACAGGCTATTAACCCTCAGGAGGCTGACAATATTATTATTGCTGGTATGGGTGGGGAGCTAATAGCAGCAATAATTCATAAGGCATCGTGGCTGCAGGATAACACCAAAACCTTAATATTACAGCCTATGTCACGCAGCCACCTTCTGCGTGAATACCTGTACAAAAACGGTTTTGATATTGTAAAAGAAAGGGCAGTAAAAGCAGATGGCAGACTGTACAGCGTTATGGTAGCCACATATACAGGGGCTGTCACTACAGGTATAGAAGTAAAGTCCTACATAGGTAAGCTGTCCCCTAAAAAACAACCCTTGGATAAAGCCTATATTGAAAATAAAATATCAGCTTTATCCAGAAAAGCACATGGCATAGCCCTGTCAGGCGATGTAAATATGACAGCCACCCTACAGAAAATTATAAAAGAATTAAAGGAAGCAGCCAAATGACAACTGTTAAAGCAATATACGATTTTATAGACGAAATAGCACCATTTGACAGCGCTATGAGCTTTGATAATGTAGGAATATTAGCTGGTGACGTTAACGCTCAGGTGACAACCGCAGTCGTGGCATTAGATGTTACAAAAGCTGTTATAGCTGAGGCAGAACAGCAGCAGGCACAGCTAATAATTAGCCATCACCCTATTATCTTCACACCTCTTAAAGCATTAAAGTCAAACACCATACCCTATTTATTAGCTCAAAAGGGCATAAACGTTATTTCCGCACACACCAACCTTGACCTATCAGAAAAGGGTGTAAACACCTGTCTGGCTAAAGCCCTACAGCTTAACAGCATTAAGCTAACAGATAACGAAGCCATGGCAACAGGTACGTTAAGTATACCTATGTCAGCAGCCACTTTTGCCAGCTACGTTAAGGATAAGCTCCACTGCACAGGTGTACGATACACCGTCCTTGACAAAGCCATATACACCGTAGCGGTGAGCAGCGGTGCTGGTGGTGACAACATTTATTTGGCAAAGGCTATGGGTGCAGACGTTCTGGTTACAGGTGAAATCAAACACAATTACATTATAGAATCAATAGATGAGGATATAGCCATTGTAGATGCTGGGCACTACCGTACAGAGGACGTGGTAATAAAACCCTTATGTGATATTTTAAATACAGCCTTTGCTGATGTCACATTTTTGCCATCCACAGCATTTACAGATAAAATAAAGTATATACTATAACAGACTATTTAACAGGAGGTAAATATTATGACAGAAAAAGAAAAAATGATAGCAGAGCTACCCTTTGATTCCTTTGTAGAGGAACTGATAAATGACAGAAAACACGCACAACAGCTAATGTACGAATTTAACAATTTACCACCAAACAGCTCTGACAAGGGTACAGCGTTAATTAAGAAGCTTTTGGGCAAAACAGGTACGCAGGTTTTGATAGAAGCACCCTTTCGCTGCGACTATGGCTACAACATTGAGGTTGGTGAAAACTTTTACAGTAACTTTGGTTTGACTGTTTTAGATGGTGCAAAGGTTATTATTGGTGATAACTGCTTAATCGGTCCTAATGTTAACATTTTCACTGCCGGTCACCCTGTAGATCCACAGCTTAGAAACACCTACATTGAATACAGCGTTGGCATAACAATCGGCAACAGCTGTTGGATAGGCGGGGGCAGTGTTATTAACCCAGGTGTGCATATTGGCAGCAACGTAGTAATAGGCTCTGGCAGCGTAGTAACGAAGGATATACCTGATAACGTGGTAGCGGCGGGCAACCCTTGCCGAGTAATACGGGAAATCAGCGAGTATGACAAGATATATTACTATAAAGACCGACCTTATAATTCATAAAGGTTAAAATAACATGATTTATTCACAGCTAGTTTATTGATTTATATACCTTTATGCAATATAATGGAAGTATCAAATTTAAAGGAGGAATATTATGCAATACGTTAACGGTAATCCTCAAGGATTCAATCAACCCAGCTATAATATTAACGGTGTACAGTCCACAGGCTTTGAAAGAACACAGGAGGGCTTTGCAAAATACATTGCCAAAACATACCTATGGATGTTTGTAGGCTTAGCAATTTCATTTGGCATAGGCTTTTATATGACCATGAGCAGTGGAAACTATGCAGCATTTATGCAGAACAATTTCGGTCTTTATATGGCGGCTATGGTAGGAGAAATTATTTTAATTTTGGTTCTAAGCCTAGCAGTCAGAAAGCTGCCCGCCACAGTAGCTAAGGTTCTGTTTTTGGTATATTCCGCATTATTTGGTGTATCCTTAGCACCTATTTTGATGATGTATGAGATGGGTTCAGTTATTACCGTGTTAGGTATGACCTCTCTTATCTATTTGATTTTAGCTGTAGTTGGTCTAAAATCTAAAAAAGATATGTCCAAGCTAGGCAACATACTGTTTGTTGGCTTACTGGGGTTGTGTGTATACTCTATACTGTCAATTTTTCTGTTCCGCAGCACACTTAACAATACTATTATAGGTGTTGTGGGCTTGGCTATATTTATGGGCTTTACAGTTTACGACTCTAACAGAATTAAAAAATATTACTTTTCATATCAAGGCAGTCCAGAGGCGTTGGAAAAAACAAGCATTTGCTCAGCTTTACAGCTTTACTTAGACTATGTTAATATGTTCCTGCGTATTTTGGCACTGTTTGGTAAAAGAAGCAACTGATTTAATCTTTTAAAATTCATACTGGTTGGCACAAGTCTTCAATGGCTTGTGCCAATTTTATGATATTTTACAATTCCAAATTAATAAGACACATGAAACGCATTGGTTATTTTTTAACCCATACTTTTTCCTTGTGAAAATGACAGTGATAATGCTCCCTCTTGCTCAACGTTAATAGGGCTGCCATGTTAAATTCATGAATACAAGAAATATGGTGGTATGTCAAATTAAAATGGCTGTTGTTATCTACTATATAACTTCCACCATTATTATCAAAGGGAAAGCCTTTGATAAAAAAATCGTGCATATAAAGCCGGTAACCATTATGCACGAAACGCAAAAATAGTATCAGTATTCTTTAAAAAAGGTATTTCAGGCTTTTTACTTTTACCTGCATATTCTCACCCTTGGTGTTTTTTACGGCTCTATGTCAATAGTTGGGGTAATTCAAATAAAACAAAAGTGAAGCAAGGGATGGCGTTAGGCTGTCGCCTGTTAAAGTATATTGGTCTTTTGATGAGAAAACATATGTAAGATACCATTACGAAAACGTTTAAAAGGCTCTATTTTTTCACCCCAACATCTATTATAAAGCCAACCCTTTTGTCCTCTGTTTTTTTAGCTTAGCATAATACAGCATATGGAAAGTGACATACCACCATCGCCTATGCCAACGCTAAAGGACGGGGCTTCCTGTTAAAAAGCACACTAAAACACAATCAGCGGTACAACCCGTAAAAGGACTGTACCGCTGATTTTTATTCTATACCATTAATTTTCTCTGACCTCTTTAATCATCCTGAACAGCTGTATTAACAGTGTTGGTAAGAAGGAGCAAGCCACCACAATTAATATATTGTTAAGATTTAATAAAACTGTGTCAAACATACCCATTACAAATGGAGCGAACATAACAGCCGTTAACAGCAGTACGCCAATTAGGAACGCACCTATTGAGTATTTGTTTTTGAAGAAGCCTAATCTTATCATGGACTGGCTGCCACGCATATTAAAGCCATGCCACAGTCTGGCTAAGCATATGGTTGCAAAGGACATTGTACAGGCGGTAGCTGCGTCTGTCATATTACCTGCATAAAAGGCAATGGTTGTAAAAACAGCTATTAACAAGCCCTGTGCTGCCACAGCCTTTAAAAACCTTGGTGTTAACAATGCTTCATCACTGCCACGGGGCTTATCCTTTAACAGATGACGTGACGATGGCTCCATAGCTATTGCCAATGCTGGCAGGCTGTCTGTTATTAGGTTAATAAACAACAGCTGAACTGCCGTAAACGGTATTGGCAAGGCTAACAAAGAGCAATACAATACAACTAAAATACCAGCGGCGTTTCCAGACAATAGATACGCAATAGAGTTTTTAATATTAGCATAAATATTTCTGCCGTTAGCAACCGCCTTAATAATAGTGGCAAAGTTATCATCTGTTAATATCATAGAAGCGGCATCCTTTGATACCTCTGTACCGGTGATACCCATTGCAATACCTATGTCTGCCTTTTTCAGTGCTGGTGCATCATTAACGCCGTCACCAGTCATAGATACTACTTGACCTAAATCCTGCCACATGGAAACAATTCTAATTTTATGTTCAGGTGAAACTCTGGCATATACTGAAATGTTTTTAATTTCTTTTTTCAACTGCTCATCATCCATAGTGTCCAGCTCTTCACCTGTAATAGCCTTGTCACCATCCTGTAAAATACCAATTTTTCTGGCTATGGCTGACGCTGTAGAAATATGGTCGCCTGTAATCATTACCGGCTTTATGCCTGCACTGATACAGTCACGCACAGCCTGTGCTGACTCCTCACGAGGAGGGTCAATCATAGATATTAGCCCAACAAAGGTATAGCCCTCCTCATCCTCTAAGGTAATATCGGTAGATACAATTTCTCTGTAGGCAAAGGCCAGCACACGCAAGCCCCCGCCTGTCATCATATCGTTCTCTTCGTTAATTTTATCCAAATGCTTTTGTGTTAAAGGTACAATACCCTCTGCTGTTTCCACATAGTTAACACGTCGTGTTAATACATCCACAGCACCCTTTGTTACCATATACAGCTTACCGTCTATTTCGTGAACGGTACTCATTAGCTTTCGGTCAGAATCAAAGGGTATCTCCCCTAAACGAGGGTATTGGTCACAGGTTACGTTGCAATTACCGTATTCCTTATTGTAGTAGAATTTTAGTGCTGTTTCGGTAGGGTCACCTATTGTGTTATTTTCCGTTACCACGCTGTCATTACACAGTATTGAGTATAACACCATTTTTTCCTTTTGGTTGTTGTCAAAGTTAAACGTACCCTCTACGGTCATTTTGTTTTGTGTTAATGTACCTGTTTTATCTGAACAAATAACAGACACACAGCCTAATCCCTCAACAGCACGAAGGTTTTTAATTATGGCATTTTGTTTTGCCATCTTAGATGTACCTATTGCCAGTGCAATGGTAACAATAGATGACAACGCCTCTGGTATAGCCGCTACCGCTAAGGCTACAGCAAACATCAACGCATTAACAAAGGTCATACCTCTAAACAACGACACACCTAGAACAATAACGCATATAATCATAATAACGATAGAAAGCTTTTTACTGAAATCATCCAAGCTAACCTGCAAGGGTGTTTTTCGCTGAGCTGTTTGGTCCATCAGAGTAGCTATCTTACCTATCTCCGTATCCATACCTGTTTCAGTAATAGCCACCACCGCTCTGCCATAGGTTACAAGCGAACCGGAAAACACCATATTTACCCTGTCACCTAATGCCACATTGTCCCTTTGGATAGCGTCAGTGTATTTTTCCACACTGTTCGCCTCACCTGTTAAGGCACTTTCGTTTACCTGTAATGAAAAGCTTTCTATTACTCTGCCGTCTGCTGGCACAACGTCACCAGCCTCTAGCATAACAATATCACCCGCTACAACCTCTGTAGAGGATATTTCCATTGTTTGACCGCTGCGGACAACCTTTGCACCTGGTGTTGACATAGCCTTTAGGCTTTCCAAGGATTTTTCAGCCTTAAAATGCTGAACAGTACCTAAAATAGCATTTAATGTTATTACACATAAGATAACAATGGTGCTTTCTACATTACCTGTTACCATAGAAATAAGTGCCGCAATAATTAGAATAATTACAAGCAGGTCAGCAAACTGCTCTAAAAACACACGGAATATACTTTTTTTCTTTCCCTCTTTTAGCTGGTTTTTGCCATTTTTTTCTAACAGCTCCTCCGCCTTACTACTGTCCAAGCCCTCACGCTTGGTATTTAGTGCCTTTAGCACCTGAGTGCTGGTTTCCTTGTACGCCTCTTTCACTAATAATCTTCCTCTCGTCTTTTTTATTAAATTTTATTGCAAATTGGAATATTACTCCACGGTTCACCACCTAACATATAGTTATTCCCGTTTTTGTGCAATAAAAAAAGACTTTTACCATAGCACAAAAACACTATGATAAAAGTCTTGCTATTTAAAGTATACGCGGGTTCGTCTAAAACAAACCGTGCATTGACGCAATATACTACAGATATCTCTGTTAGCTACTCCCCTTTAACAGGTATCATAATATAATAATATCTAGGTTTTGTCAAGGAAAATTTTTCATAGGAGTAATTATCCGCTTATTTTAATAACGCTGACAGTGCCATCCTCTGTCAGGCTAAGAAAGGATATACTTTGTGTACAGGCTTCATCACCATAATATGTATAGTTTATTGGTCTATCTCCCAAAAATTTAGCAGAGCTGGGCTTACCAAGCACCTGTGTAACCTTTTTAATGTCATCACCGATTTTTATACCGTCTACCTCTAGGGAAACATTGCTTTTCTGCTGATCCATCAAGCCCTGATGCAGATATCCAATTTTCATATCCTTTACAGCGTCCTGATTTTCCTTCTCATCTGCCTTAACGTTATCTATAGCAGCATCCATACAGACAGTACCATTACGCAGTATATTACAGGTGGCTATAAAGCTATCCTCGGCTTTTTCTGTAAATGATATCTGTTCAAAATCATAGGCAAACCCACCGCCCAAATCATTTAAGGAAAATGGGTAATCCACCTGCTTATCACCTATCTTTATTTTTTCACACACCTGTTCAAAGTCTATATATGTATCCTCATTATCCACCTGACTGGCATTATCATAGTTATTGTCAACCGTGGGCTGTGAGGATAAGCTATCCCCCTCAACCTTACTGGCTGACCCTGCTGGCGTAGTATTACAGCCAGCCAAGCTGCATAAAATCAATGCGAATATAAAACCAGCTAATATTTTTTTCATAATGTAAAAATCCTTTTCATAAAATTATTTATATCAGATTATTATATAATAAAAAGTATTATATGTAAACACAACAAAAATTAAAAAATAAAGCTTCCTTGCCAAGCCCTATAAAAGCAATACACCTACTGACAATAATGTCAATAGGTGTATTTTGCTAAAACAACAGCTTACTAGATAATTACTTTGTATCCAATATATTAGTTGGATACGTAAAATCCCATTTATTATTAATCACCTTCTTGTTAAGGTCATTAATATTACTGCTTGTTATTATACCCTGTTCAATAAGCTTCCTTACCTTGCTTCTGGATAAATTTAGCTGGCTGGCAATCAGCCTTAATGTGCGTATAGGCAAATTGTATGGGTTTATTATTTCCACCGTTACACTGTTATGTTGTGGTAGCCCCTCCATGGCGGTGTCCCCTGCTATTACAAACTCTACCATATCTAATACAGCCTGTGCCTTGTTTTTTCTTAGCACATCCTTATTAAGGCTATACTGTAGGGCTAAGTCTATATCATTTGCCAAAAATTTTTCATACTCTGATTTTGGTATTTTGTTGGGACTTATCCTCTCATATATTGATAGATTGTAGGTGGTTTTACATTTATTGCATTGATATATTAACCACACATCCAGATTGTTACCGTTAGCATTTACTCTAAAATTACCAGTATTTATATATTCTGACTTTTGTCCGCATTTAGAACAATTCCTAATTATTAGTGGACTATTTGTAGGTATTATCCTCCACTGTGTTAATAAACAGCTCATATTGCATCTCCATTACTAAATAAGTTTGTTGGATTTGCAACGGCTATTTCACTATAAAAATAAATATAAAATAATGCCATAGCCATTGCTATGCAATAATACTAGGTGTTTTCATAAAAAATCCTCCTGTCTTTAAATTTGGTTAAATTATACAATTTTCTTTTTTAAATAGCTACCTTAAACTCTTTTATAAAATGAAATTGAGCCAACATTGTAAAAAAACAAGTTGGCTCAAGGTTAAGTGTCTATTATTTATTTTTTCTCATAGCTGTAATAATACGCTGAATACTTTTTTCTGATAAAAAGTACCTTTCAGCTAATTGATTTTCAGGTATACCGCAAAGAAAATCCTCATAAATATCAATGTTTCTTTTTGATAATTCCTGTTTTGTCCCTGTGCTTTCACCCCAAGCTTTTTTGTTTTCCGCTTTTCTTGGAATATAAATGCATTCGCCGTCTATATAATCCTGTATCAACGCCACCAGCTCCCTGGGTAGCACAGCATTCGCCCTTGTATATTGCATTTTGCCCTCCTAAAAATTTATTTGCTTCTAGGAATAGCAAAGGCTATATACTGTATTATACTAAAGTATTTTTTGCAATAGCCTTTACTATGCAAAAATAACATATCTTTTCATATGGCGACCCTCCCACAATTTATTTCCTATTAATATAATACAATATTCAAATTTAAAAAACAAGAACCAATGTATTTTTAATCAAAACCATAAGACGCATTATCATTTTTAATAACACCCACCATTACCATCACCTTGTTTTTATCAATTAATATCATTAATCAATAGGGAAAAAGGCATATTTTTATTGACTTGTTATATAGATAAGTTTATAATTATTAGTGTTATTGTGTAGCGGATTATTATTAAATCGGCAACAATTTGTATTTTAGAAAGGAAATGTTTACTATGAGCAGAGTTTATAACTTTTCAGCAGGTCCATCTATGCTGCCTGAGGCTGTACTAAAAAAAGCCGCAGCAGAGATGTTAGATTACGAGGGCAGCGGTCAGTCCGTTATGGAGATGAGCCACCGTTCAAAAATTTACGGTACAATTATCAACGGTGCAGAGGCACTTATTCGTGAAATCATGAATATTCCTGATAATTACAAGGTACTGTTCCTACAGGGTGGTGCTTCTACTCAGTTCGCAGCTATTCCAATGAACCTAATGACAAAAAACGGAAAAGCTGACTATATTATCACAGGTCAGTGGGCTAAAAAGTCTTTTAAAGAGGCTTCCCGTTTTGGCGATGCAAAGGCTATCGCATCTTCTGAGGATAAAACATTCTCATATATTCCTAAGATTGACAAGTCAATGATTAGACCAGATGCAGACTATGTACATATCTGCATGAACAACACAATTTATGGTACGGTATATCACCAGCTGCCAGACACAGGGGATATTCCTCTAGTAGCTGATATTTCATCCTGCATTATGTCCAGACCTATTGACGTTTCTAAGTTTGGTATGCTGTATGCTGGTGCACAAAAGAACCTAGCCCCTGCTGGCTTAACAATTGTTATCATTCGTGAGGATTTAATTGGCAATGCAATGGAAAACACTCCTACAATGCTTAACTACCAAATACACGCTGACAACGGCTCTATGTTTAACACACCTCCTTGCTATACAATCTATGTTGCAAAGCTGGTTATGGAGTGGATAAAGAACGAAATTGGCGGTATGGAAAAAATGCAGGAGCTTAACGAGAAAAAGGCTAAGCTGTTGTATGACTTCCTAGACAATTCAAAGCTATTCAAAGGTACTGTTGTACCTGAGGATCGTTCTCTAATGAACGTACCCTTCATAACAGGCAGCGACGAGATTGACGCTTTATTTGTAAAGCAAGCAGCGGACAACAGCTTTGTTAACATCAAGGGACACCGTTCCGTTGGCGGTATGCGTGCTTCTATTTACAATGCTATGCCTTACGAGGGTGTAGAGGCTCTGGTTAAATTTATGACAGAGTTCGAGCAGAACGTTTTAAATGACGTTGACGCTGCTATCGCTTTTGAAAAGTAATTACAATATATTATTAAAAAGGATTGATACTAATGTACAACGTACAAACTCTTAATAAAATATCTTCTATCGGTCTAGACAGACTTGGGGAAAGCTACGCCTGTGGTGACACAGTAGAAAACCCAGACGCTATTTTGGTTCGCAGCGCCGCTATGCACGATATGGAAATGCCAAAAAGCCTGCTGGCTATTGCCAGAGCCGGTGCTGGCGTTAACAATATCCCACTGGACAAATGCAGTGAACAGGGTATCGTTGTATTTAACACACCTGGTGCTAACGCTAACGCTGTTAAGGAGCTTGTTATTGCCGGTATGCTGTTAAGCTCCAGAAAAATTGTTAATGGTATCCAATGGGCTAAAACACTAAAGGGCAACGGTGACGCTGTTGGTAAAATGGTGGAAAAGGGCAAAAGTGCATATGCAGGTCCAGAAATTAAAGGTAAAACACTAGGCGTTATTGGCTTAGGTGCTATTGGCGTATTAGTAGCTAACGCTGCTATCGCACTGGGTATGGATGTTATTGGTTATGACCCTTATCTGTCAGTAGACGGTGCTTTACAGCTTTCCCGCCATGTAAAACACGTTACCAGCCTTGATGAAGTCTTCAGCGGCAGTGATTATATTACAGTTCACGTTCCACTGACACCTGATACAAAGAACGTTATTAAAGCTGAAAACATTGCAAAAATGAAGGACGGCGTTCGTATTCTTAACTACTCTCGTGCTGACCTAGTATGCTCTGAGGATATAGTAACCGCTTTAGAAATCGGAAAGGTTTCTGCTTACGTTACTGACTTTGCAACAGATACAGTTTTAGGTGTAGACGGTGTTATCGCCATGCCTCACCTAGGTGCTTCTACACCTGAAAGTGAGGACAACTGTGCTAAAATGGCAGCTGACGAGGTTAAAGATTACCTAGAAAACGGTAACATTACACATTCAGTAAACTTCCCTGCTGTTAATATGCCAAGAACAGGCGAGGTACGTTACTGTATTCTTCACAAGAACACACCAAGTATTCTGGAGAAAATCCTTTCTAATTTCAGCAATGCAAAGGCAAACGTTGAAAACATGGAAAACAAATCAAGAAAAGATTATGCCTACACAATTATTGATGCTGTAGGTGCTACTAAAGACCTAACAGAGCAAATCAAATCTATTGACGGTGTTATCCGTGTAAGAGTTATAAAATAATTTTTCTCAATAAAATAATTATCCCACTGCTAATGATACTTCAACAGCAGTGGGATTTTTATGTATATTTACAATAGTTTGGATAACCAAAGTAAAAAAGGTATTCAAAGAGGTGACATTACTTAGCCCTATAAGCCAATAATTGACACAGCATAGATTTTGAACCTAATTATATCCAGTGGGATTTTTCAGCACATACTACTTAGAGTGCTTGTTATTTTTATTTCCACCAATTTTTTATTTTTAGAACAGCAAACTCAATAGCTACTATTAGAACACAAATTATAATAACAACATAATAACCGTTTGCCCATGACAGCTCTGGCATATTTTGGAAGTTCATACCATACCAGCCTGTAATTAATGTCAGTGGCATAAATATTGTGGTTACTACCGTTAATACCTGCATTATTTTATTTTGACGACTATTAACCTTTGCTTCGTACATACTTTTAATTTGTTCGGCATACTCCTTTAAACCGTTAACGCTGTCACACAGCCGTGACACCCGTTTTGAGTAAAAGTTAAACAGCCTGCAATCCTCTTTTGAAAACATACTATTATAGTTTTCCCATAGGTTATCAGACAAGTCTATTAGCTGCTGATAATATGAGTATATTATAGATAGACGTTTTTTTATTTGTAAAATTTCCATTTCGTATTCCGCTTTTACACCGTTTACTATATTTTCTTCAACGGTATCCAGCTTATCATCGTATTCCTGTAGGTATGTGCTGTCATCCCTAATAATATATTCTAAAAATTCAAAGAAAAAATGTGCTACCAAGGTCTTCTTCATAACCTGTATCTTCATTAGCTTTTCAATCATTTTTTCTACTGTACCAGTATCATCAACAAAAATAAGCTTACCTTGTGTCATATAAAATCCGAAAATCACATTGTTATCTATGGGCTGCTGTTTATTTGGTATTACAAAGGTACCTACCACACAATCACGCAGCATATCCGCTGCACAGTGCTTGGCATTATGTAATGCAATGTTCATACGTTCCTTATGTATCTCTTCATTAAACATGATGTCATACTGCTGTTTTGTTAATATCTCTATAAGCACATCATCAGCCGAAACTGTTTCGTTTTCACCTATGGGTCGTAAAGCACCATCTAAGCAATATTGCATTACGGTACCTCCTTGCTGTATAGCTGTAATAGCTTTTTGGCAACTCCGTTTTTTTCGTTGCTGTCTATAACCTGTGTTGCCATTGCCTTTAGCTGTGGAACGCTGTGGGCAACAGCATAGCATTCATCAGATATTTTAAACATTGGTATATCGTTTACTGCATCACCAAAGCATACTACTCGGTCACAGCTAAGGATAGCCTTCAGCACGTTTATTGCCTGTGCCTTCGTTGCCCGTGCTGACATGACCTCGCACCAATATTCCTCACGATACAGCTCCTGCTGTAGTATAGTCTTAAATCCATTGTATTTCTGAATTTCATTATAAAATGGCTGTAAAGATAATTCATCCTCTATTATGGTGACGTAGAATACGTCGCCATCAAAAAGCCTTTCATCAGATGTAATAGGGTGTAACCGCTTGTCATCTTGTCGGCTGTTAATGTAATACATAAGCCCCCTATGCTCATTACCGGTAACCCATGTTACCCTCTCCTCCCCATTTACAAAGGAATACACAAGAGGATTAAGATTATACTTCTTAATCAATTTTTCTATATATCTAATATCCTTCTGTGTGTATACCTCTCGGTGAAGTATTTCATTAGTTGTACTGTTTAAAATAAATGCACCGTTATACACAATAACAGGGCAATTAAGATTTAGCCCCTTGGTAACAATAGCTGCAGAGCTTAAAGACCTAGCTGTAGCATAGGTAAAGCACATGCCCTCTTGGATAAGCTCGTTAATTATTTTCAAGCCCTCCGGTGGCACACGACATGCTTTATCAAGCAACGTTCCATCTAAATCAGTAACATATAATGTTTTCATGTACCTCTCCCTGTGAAAAATTATTATAAAAAAATCCCACTGCTGTTAAAATAACAGGCTGCATAACAGCTGTGATATAAACATCTCAGTCTTCGTGTCCCATGTGTGCTGTGTGCCTTCAGCACCACTGTACCACGTTTTAAGCCAATCATTCCTTATCCTCCGGCTTATGAGCTTTGCTTTTCTTTTTCTTTTGTGTTAAATCTAAGTATCCACAAAATATTCCAAACAAAGCCAACACCACACCGCACTGTACTATAGTTACCGCCTTTGGGCTGCCTGAAAAGTACTCCAAAACAAAATATATCAATAGCATTACAAATGCCATTACTAAAAAACCTACTGCACCCGTACCCCACTTTGACATATATACAAACTCCCCATAACTGTATTTTTTATAATTCAAAGCAGTTAGCAAGGCTTGCAAACTGCTCCATTGTTAGCTGTTCAGCACGATAATTAAGAGGTATGTCCGCCTGCTCCAACGCTGCGTTAGCCACAGCCTTTGATACAGACAAGCCGGCGCTAAGTGCATTTGGCAGGGTTTTTCTACGCTGACCAAACGCCGCCTTTACCACCTTAAAAAAATTTTTTTCGTTGTCAACCTGTAATGTGGGTGTTTGGTGTATATCAAGCTTGATAACAGCCGAGTCCACCTTTGGTGCAGGCATAAAGCTGCCCGCAGATACGTCAAACAACAGCTTTGGCTCACAGTAGTAACGTACAGCAATAGTAACAGCACCTGCCTGTCGGCTTCCCGCCCTTGCACATATTCGCTGTGCTGCCTCCTTTTGCACCATTACCGTAAGAGATGATATTGGCAAACGCTCCTCTAGCAAACGCATTATCACAGGTGACGTTATATAGTATGGCAGATTTGCACAGACAACTACCTCCATATTAGAGAATTCCTCGGCTATCAGCCTTTGTAAATCTACCTTTAGTACATCTGCATTTATTACCTTTACATTGTCAAAATCCTTTAAGGTTTCGTCCAGCACCGGTAGCAGCCGTTTATCCAGCTCTATTGCCACAACCTTGTGAGCTAACCGTGCCAGCTCACAGGTTAAAACGCCAATACCTGGGCCAATTTCAATAACACCTATGTTTTTTTCAGCACCGCTTTCCGCTGCCATCCTTGGGCATACAGACGGGTTAATCAAAAAGTTTTGTCCCAATGCTTTTGAAAAGGTAAAACCGTGCTTGCCTAGTATATTTTTAATATTTGATATATTCGAAAGCTGTTCCATATATTCTCCCTTATTTTACAGTTCTAAGACCCTTAGGATACTTATTTTTTAATATTCCGCCTGATACCTTGCCAAAGCCTGTTATTATTCCCTTTACAGCCACAGCGGTATAGCCCTTCACTGTGGTGTCTACAGCTATTTCCTCACCGTGGAGAAACCTGCGTATGCTGTCACCGTCCACATCAAGGTCAGCCACACATCGTGCCTGCTGTGGCATAGATGCCATAAACATACTGTGGCATGGCTCTATACGATTTTTCTTAACCTCGCCTAACAGCACACCACATCTTAGCACACCTAAGCCCTTTATGCTTGGCAGCTCATGTGGCAACGCCAATACCTTATCCTTTACAATGGCATATCTATCTGTAAAGGGGCTATCATTATATATGCTGTCTAATAAATTTTCCGTTAATTTTACAGCTTCCTTTTCCTGCTTTCCCTGTGGTGGAATATATGGTGTAGCAGGCGTGCAACCACAATCACCATGCTTCATAAGCTTAGCCACAAAATGACCCTCTCCACCGTCCATGGGGTAAATGCGTCTGGCCTTTTCCATAGCCTGTCTGCCAAAAGAAACACCACTGTCTTCTAATGTAAAATCCTGATTTTCTGCCAAAAATCTTTCTATTACCTTTTCATTTTCATATGGCGAAAAGGTACAGGTAGAATACACCAGTATACCACCGTTTTTCAATGCCTGTTTTGCACTGTCTAATATAGCCAATTGCCGTTCCATACATGATCGTGTGTGTTCCATGCTCCATTCCTGCCGTGCTGCCTCATCTTTTCTGAACATCCCCTCGCCAGAGCAGGGAGCATCCACCAAAATTTTATCAAAAAATCCTGTTAAACCCCCGCATAAGGTGTGTGGATTACAGGAGGACACCACAGCATTTTTTATACCCATTCGTTCAATATTAGACAACAATATTAACGCCCTGTTTTTAACAATTTCATTACACCACAGCAGTCCCTCACCTTGGAGAGCAGCACCTATTTGAGTGCTTTTTCCCCCTGGTGCCGCACACAGGTCTAATACCCTGTCACCCTTTTGTGGGTTTAATACGGTTACTGCACAAGATGCAGATGGCTCCTGCACATAAAAAGCCCCTGCATGGTGTAACGGGTGGTTGCCAATTCCGTTAATATTATTTGGTATATAAAAGCCATATGGCGAAAATGGTGATGCTTTCAGCTTAAAGTCCAGTGTACCTTCCAGCACCTCACTACTACATTTTAATGTATTAACCCTAATGCCACGGTAATATGGGTGGTGCATTAAACGCTGAAACTCCTTATATTCATCACCTAACATAAGCTTCATTCTATCCAAAAATTCTAGTGGGTATGCTTCTGTCATAACAAATAATGCCCTTTCAAAAAAGAATAAATAAATTATAATCGTATATACTACATCTGTAAAGGAGGTGTAGTTTATGAATAACAACAGACTTAACAATAATCAAAACAATAATCAAAATAATAGCCAGAACAATAGCCAGAACAATAACCAGAATAACAACCAGAATAACAACCAGAATAATCAAAACAATCAAAACAATCAAAACAACTGCCCTAGCAATAAAAAGCAGAATAACGGACAAAACAAGAAAAAACAAAACTTTCAAAATAATCAAGATAACAACAACTTCTAATTGCTTTGATGACATTTCAATCTAATTGAAAAAATTGCCGTATATGGCTAATGGTATTATATACTTTTAACCATATACGATACATAGCATATTTAAGCTGGCACTGCTCCTGACAGAACAGTTTTTTTAACCACAAAGCTATTTTTTCTGTTAAAGCAATCATCCAAATATTTATAGTATGTTCCAGGGGTTATAATACCGTTTAGGCTGATAACATCTATGCCTGACGCACCTACCAGCGTATCAGCCATCTGTACACAATTAGTTTTAACAGCAAAGTAGGTCTTAAACTTTCCCTTTTTAAACTTGTAAAATTTGGCGTCTATCTCGCTGTAAAAACGGCTGGCAGGGTCGCTGTATTCTGCCATGGGGTTAAGCTCCTTTTTGCTTTTCCATATATAAACATTCTGTTTAAACTTTTTTAAATATTTTTCCATACTGTCTATTTGTTCATCTGTTAGATACAGGGAAAAAGCTACAATGGTTTCATTGTCCACGTTTATACATCTGTCTATGTATTTATCACGAGGCATTTCCACAAAAACGCCGTCGCTGACTGTACCAAACAGCCTAACGCTGTCGCTGTCATATGTACCATAGGAATATACTGTACCCTTAAAGCATATATCAATATGTCCAAAGCCACCAGCTATTTTCGGTGACATATGCACGAAGATTTCCAGCACTGTTGAAACCTCGTCAGTTGTTTTTTTAACTATTTGCATTTCTTGTGTGTTGGCATCGTTTAGATTTTTGTTAATTTTATTAAATATTTTCGTTGGGATAAAGGCGGTCAACAGAACAGGCAGTCTAAGCTTTATTCTGCGTTTAAAATGCTTACCATCCAAATCCCATTTTAAAATTTCTCGCACACCGTCACCAAGCACGGTAAATCCATACATTATCAAATAAATACCCAACAGTATATAAAGAGCAATGCCAGCTTCCTTTGGTAAAGCAAAAATAGTTACAGCAAAGGCTATAGATATTATACAGTCAATTAACGCCCGTACAAAGCCTGTGTCCCTGTTGACCTTTAGCTGTATACACAGCACCAACCGCCAAGTAAAATTTAACAGCATCCACAGCCCAACAAAAAACACTATAAAGCCTAAGAACAGCCGTGGCAACAGCATAATTACTAAACCAAATATGATATACGCTATACCAGAGGCTAAGGTAGAAGCCATTCTGCGACGTGGTATAAAGGCAAATGATAAAATAAACACAGTACCTGCCAGCATTGCAAATATAGAAATAACAACACAAAACAGCTCTACGCTGCCACTGATATTTGATAAACAAAATATACCAACAGCAAAAAACAATATGGACTGTGTAAATAATAAAATTGAGCCTGCCAGCTTATCCTTAACAATTATCTTCTTACTGCGTTTAGCCACAGAACACCGCCCCTTACATTTTTCCATGGGATTTTTTATTAATAGCCAAGCTTTTCGCCTATAATAATAACCTTTATTCTGTTAACGTGCCTTTGCTGTCCACATACCACATAGTTACAGCATATGCGACCGTCGCTATGACAGCCGTCACTCATATGGCTGTTGGGTATGTCCAGCGACACACAGTGACCGTTTACAGCACAATAGGTGTTACAATTTAATCTGACAGTGTTTTGTGGTGCTGCCACCGTTTTTACACGCTCAATAGCCTTTTCCAAATTATCCACAATTTTATTAAAGCCCGCCACTACCACAACGCTTTTAGGACCGTATAATATTGCCGACACCCTGTTAGAGTTACCGTCAACATTATACAGATAGCCTGTTTTAGTAATAGCATTACTGCTGGTAAAGTACACATCTGCATTGTAGGTTGCCCTATACACCTGCTCTATCTCTGCTCGTGTAATACCGTCACGGGTGCGGTCAAGGTAGCTGTAATCGTCACCCTTTATAATATCTAATATACCCGTTTCCTTTAATGTAGCCGACCCGCCACTGCTTATAACGTCGCCCTTGTTAATCAAGGTTTTAACCAAATTTTGTGCCTCCTGAATTGTTTCACAGTAAAAAGGCTCCATGTTGTTTTTTCTTAAATTCTCCATTGTTTCCTGAATACGCTTGTCAATATTTTTATCCATATAATTCACCTATCCCATCTGAATATTTATCTGTGATTTTTATGGTAAAACACAGATTAAAATCAAACAAACCTGTTTATGATTTTTATATTATACTATATAGGTAAAAAAAATAAAAGACCATTTAAAAATTGTAAGGTAAAATATTGAAAGCTATCGCATTTAATGGTATAATAGGCGAAATAATGAAACTTTTTGAACTTGAAAGGATTAGTATAAATTATGACCAATTCAAACCAGTACCGCACCTGCTTGTGCGGAGAATTAAGAGAGTCCCACATTGGCACAGAGGTTTCTGTGGCTGGTTGGGTAGAAAACATCCGTGACCATGGTGGCGTAATGTTTTTAGATATTCGTGACCAATACGGTGTTGTACAGGTTGTTGTACACAACCAGGATATGCTGCAGGACGTTAACAAGGAGTGTACCGTTACAGTAACAGGTCCTGTTGTAAAAAGAGCCGAGGACACAATAAACCCAAAGATTGCCACTGGTACAGTAGAGATTACCGCTGAAAAGCTAACAGTGCTGGGCAAATGTCACAACAGCCTGCCCTTTGAGGTTGCCACCTCCACCGAAACCAAGGAGGATGTACGCCTAAAGTACCGTTTTTTAGATTTAAGAAATAAAAAGGTTCATAACAATATTTTGCTTAGAAGTCAGGTTGTATCATTCCTAAGAAATAAAATGACAGAGCTGGGCTTTAACGAAATTAACACACCTATTTTATCAGCAAGCTCACCAGAGGGTGCCAGAGATTACATTATTCCCAGCCGTAAGCACAAGGGCAAGTTTTATGCTTTACCACAAGCACCACAGATTTTTAAACAGCTGTTAATGGTGTCTGGCTTTGACAAATATTTTCAGATAGCCCCTTGCTTCCGTGATGAGGATGCTAGGGCAGACCGTTCACCGGGTGAGTTTTATCAGCTGGACTTTGAAATGGCATTTGCTACACAGGAGGACGTCTTTAGCGTAGCTGAGGAGGTGCTGTCTGAAACCTTTGCAAGGTTTTCTAACAAAGCAGTTACAAAGGGACCATACCCACGTATTCCATATGCTGAGGCTATGGTAAAATACGGCACAGATAAGCCAGATCTTAGAAACCCACTAGAAATTAAAGAAATAAGTCATATGTTTGCAGAAACAGACTTTGCTCCATTTAAAAAGAAAACCGTACGTTCTATTAACGTGCCTAACGGTGCCGGACAGTCTAAAAATTGGTTCAAGAAAATGGAAGAGTTCGCCTTATCTATTGGTATGAAGGGCTTAGGCTATGTAAAGGTGAGGGAGGACTTAACCTTTGACGGTCCTATTGACAAATTCCTAAAAGAAGGCGATCGAGAAAAGCTAATTGAAATTAACGGTTCACAGGCTGGTGATGTTATATACTTTATAGCAGACAGCAAGGATATAGCTCCAAAGCTAGCTGGTCAAATTAGAACAGAGGTTGCTAAGCGTCTAAAGCTAATCGACGAAAGTCGTTTTGAAATGTGCTTTATTGTCGACTTCCCTATGTTTGACCATGATGAGGACAGCGGTGCTGTAATATTTACGCACAACCCATTCTCTATGCCACAGGGTGGTTTAGAGGCGTTGTTAACTAAAGAACCAACAGAAATACTAGCATACCAGTATGACATTGTATGTAATGGTATAGAGCTGTCCTCTGGTGCTGTTCGTAACCACGACCTTGACACCATGGTAAAGGCCTTTGAAATTGCAGGCTATACTAAGGACGTACTAAAGGAGAAGTTCCAAGCCCTGTACAATGCGTTCCAGTACGGTGCACCACCACATGCAGGTATGGCACCAGGTGTTGACAGAATGATTATGCTGTTGGCTCAGGAGGAAAACATTCGTGAGGTTATCGCCTTCCCAATGAACAGTAACGCTCAGGATGTATTGTTAGGTGCTCCTAATGAGGTTACTGAACAGCAGCTGAGAGAGGTTCACATTAAGCTTAGATAATTTATTTTCAAGGAGGTTACCCCCTATGGTATCCCATGATGATGTAATACAAATAGCACGTTTGGCAAAGCTGTCTATAAAAGAGGACGAGCTGGACGCATTAACAGGTGAAATGCAAAATATAATTGACTTTGCCGACACTATTAACAGTGCAGCAGAGTCTGGTGAGGCATTTGACAACATAAACAATCTTTCCAATGTTTTTCACGATGATGTGGTTATTCCATCTTATCCTACAGAAAAGATTTTGGAAAATGCAAAAGATGTAGCAGATGACTGCTTCCTAGTAAAAAAACGCTGTGATTAACTATTAAAAGAAAGGAAGTAGGTCTAATGAGTGAAATAAGCCAGATTAAAAAAATAAACAATATGCTTACTAGCAAGGAAATCTCTTGTGAGGAGCTGACAAAAAGCTACTTAGCACAAATAGACAAGGTTAACGGTGACCTTAACGCTTATGTTAATGTAACACCTGATATAGCCCTAGCCAGTGCCAAAAAAGTAGATGAGAAGCTAGCAAAGGGAGAGGATATTTCTTTGTTAGCCGGTGTACCAATGACCTTAAAGGACAACATATCCACCGACGGCATAGAAACCACCTGCTGTTCAAACATATTAAAGGGCTACAAGCCAATATACAATGCTACTGTTTGGAACATTTTAAAGGAACAGGACGCTGTATTATTAGGTAAAACAAATATGGACGAATTTGCAATGGGTTCTTCCTGCGAAACCTCCTGCTTTGGCGGTGCTAAAAACCCACACAGCTTTGACCACGTTGCTGGTGGCAGCTCTGGCGGTGTAGCTTCTGCTGTTGGCGGTAACATTGCTGCATATGGTTTAGGCTCTGACACTGGAGGTTCTATACGTCAGCCTGCCAGCTTTTGTGGCATAGTAGGCTTAAAGCCCAGCTACGGTGCGGTATCCCGTTTTGGACTTATAGCGTATGCATCCAGCCTTGACCAAATAGGACCTATCACAACCAATGTTGAGGACACAGCTATCATATATGACGCTATTTCTCAATATGATGAAAAGGACTCTACCTCTCAAGGTAAAAAGGGCTGCAGCACCTGTGAAGCCTTGAAAAAGGATATTAAGGGTATGAAGATAGGCATTGCCAGAGAATACCTAGAGGGTGTTCGTGACGATGTAAAGGAAGCCATAGAAAATGCAGTTAAGGTATATGAAAGCCTAGGTGCAGAAATAGTTTACTTTAATCTGCCAGCCTTAAAGTTTGCCTTGCCTGTTTACTATATTTTAGCCTGTGCTGAGGCTTCATCAAACCTTGGCAGATATGATGGTATCCGCTATGGTTATAAAACTCCTACCTATGAAAATGTTAACGATATGATTTGCAAAACCCGCAGCGAGGGCTTCGGTGATGAGGTTAAACGCAGAATTTTGCTTGGCACATATGTTTTAAGTGCAGGCTATTACGACGCATACTACAAAAAAGCGCAAAACCTACGTGGTACAATAGTAAAGGCGTTTAAAAATGCTTTTGACAGCTGTGATGTTATTTTAGCACCAACAGTACCAATGACAGCATTTAAGGTTGGTCATGCAGCCAGCGACCCTATTGAAACCTATTTAACAGATATATGCACAGTACCTGTAAACATAGCTGGTCTGCCGGCAGTGTCACTGCCCTGTGGCTTTAACCCTAAGGGTATGCCAATAGGTATGCAGTTAATCGGTAACACCTTCTGCGAAGGAACTATTTTAAACGCAGCATGGAGCTATGAAAACAAAGTAAGGGACAGTGTGTTTAAAAGTCCAGAATTGGGGGTTAAGCTATGAAATACGAGATGGTAGCTGGCTTAGAAACACATATTGAGCTAGGCACAAACACAAAAATTTTCTGTAACTGTACCACAGCATTTGGCGGTGACCCTAACACGCATTGCTGCCCTATATGTATAGGCTTACCTGGTACGCTGCCAAAGCTTAACAAGCAGGTTGTAGAATATGCAATTATGGCTGGTTTAGCTACAAACTGTGAAATAGCAAGAGTATCAAAAATGGATAGAAAAAACTATTGCTACCCCGACCTGTCAAAGGCATACCAAATTTCACAATATGATATGCCTTTATGTGAAGGTGGTTATGTGGAGCTAAGCAATGGCAGAAAAATCCGTTTAACCCGTATTCATATTGAGGAGGACGCTGGCAAGCTGATACACGACCGTGGGGACACCTATGTGGACTATAACCGTGGCGGTGTGCCATTAATAGAGATTGTCAGCGAGCCAGATATTCGTTCTATTGACGAGGCAAAGGAATATGTTGAAAAGCTACAGCTTATAATGAAGTATATAGGTATATCTGACTGTAAAATGCAGGAAGGCTCTATGCGTTGTGACGTTAACATTTCTGTACGTCCACAGGGCAGCCAGACTTTGGGTACTCGTACCGAAATAAAAAACATGAACTCTATTACCTATATGGCAAAGGCTATGGAATATGAATTTAACCGTCAGGTAGATGTTATTGAAAACGGCGGCAAGGTAGACCAAGAAACCCTGCGTTATGATGAGGTAACCGACACCACCTCTAGCATGCGTGGTAAAGAGGACGCACACGACTATCGTTACTTTAGGGACCCTGACCTAGTTACAATTAACGTAACTGACCAGCAGATTGAAGCGTTGAAAAAAACCTTGCCAGAGCTACCAAATGCACGTTACAGCAGGTATGTAAATGATTGGGGTATCCCAGAAAATGATGCTTCCCTGCTAACAAAGTACAAAAAGGTTTCTGACTTTTTTGAGGCTGCCTGTGATGGTACAGAAAACCCTCGTACTGCCGCCAATTTTATTATTGGTCAAATTTTTAGAACCCTGGAAAATGACAGTGCCAAGGAAGAATTTAACGTAGCAATAACAGCACAAAACCTAAATCAGCTTATTAAGCTGTTAGACAGCAAAAAAATTAGAATGAACCTTGCTAAATCCACACTGGACAAAATGCTTGAAACGGGTAAGCCTGTTAACCAGTTAATCTCTGAAAGCGATATGGGCGGTTTAGATGACGCTACAATGTTAAAGCTATGTAATGATGCCATTACAGCCAACCCTAACGCTGTCAACGACTATAAAAATGGCAAGGAAAAGGCAATAAAAGCACTGCTTGGCTTTGTTATGAAGAACAGCCGTGGTAAAGCCGATGCCGTGGCTGTCGAAAGAACAATTAAGGAAATAATTAAATAATAATACTAAATTTGATTTACATTACTAATTGACCGTGATATAATGTTGTTAATTAACTTTGAAGGAGAATATGAAATGGCTTTTTGTAAGAATTGCGGAACCGAATTAGATAACACCGGTGCTTGTCCAAATTGCTCACCAGTAAAGGAAACTGCTACAGCTGGTGCAGCACAACAAAACACCGCACCAAGCTATTCACAGCCTGTACCACCTATCCCACCAGTACAGCCCAATATGAACAACCAGCAGTCAAGCTTTAATCAAAATGGTCAGCAGTACCAGCAGCCAAACTTTAATCAGAATGGTCAGCAGTATCAGCAGCCAAACTTTAATCAAAATGGTCAGCAGTATCAGCAGCCAAATCAACAGCCAAATAGCGGTAATAGCTTTTTTGATAAGCTTAAGGGCTTTTTCCTAAATACAAAAAACGAAACTGCTAGATTTGACCCAATGGATATTCAACAAAATAAGGGCATAAGCATTGTATCATATCTTGGTATTTTATTTTTAATTCCATGGATTTCATCTAAGAATTCCAGATTTACACGTTACCATGTTAATCAAGGTCTTATTTTCTTTTTAACCGCCCTTGTTGTTAACATTGTCAACGGCATATTACAAGTTATTTTCGGTGTTGTATTTACACAAACTGTTTATGGTTATTACGATACATATCGCATAATGAATCCCTTTGGTTCTTTCCTAAGCGTATTTTTCTCAGCTGCTACTTGGTTAATTTTAGTAGGTTTTTTGGTGCTTGGTATTTATCATGCATCTAAGGGCTTGGCACAGGAGCTGCCTATCATTGGTAGATTTAGAATTATTAAAGAGCAAGTTGCTACACCACCTCAAAACATGAATAACATGAACAACATGAACAACATGAACAACATGAATAACAT
>DGFJ01000004.1:80605-100045 GCA_002391625.1 Ruminococcaceae bacterium UBA3903
TAACATGAATAACATGAACAACAACGTTAATGTACCAAACAACGCTCCTAACGATAACATTAACAACCAAAATAATTAATCATTACCACTCAACTCTCTACGACACAGTCCAAATGGTCTGTGTCGTTTTTGTTATATTTTTTAACGATGTTTAGGTAAAACCATTATACATAAACAGTATAAACCACATATTATTATTTCAGTAAAATAAATAATAGTAATAATATAAAAGTTATTACAGTATCACCCAATGGACAGCTATAAGCATAGTTAAGGCAGTTAAGGGCAAGGCGGTTATGATTAATAGGAAAAATTACCTTTTTAAAGTAAATTAGTAATTGTTATTGATTTCTCTTCCTTAATATGGTACAATTATCCGTAAAAAGGAGGCTGTTTTAATGAAAAAACTGGTAATGGCATCTGCTTTTATACTTTGTATAGCCTTTACAGGCTGCTCAAATCACAATCAAATATCAACCAACAGTGCCACTTCAACACAGCACATTCCTACCGCTATAACAGATAATGTTTTAACCACGGAACAAATGCCTGCCACAGCACCAATTGATACCCAGCCCACCACCTCTCCAAGCACATCTGATTACTTAAACCATGAAGATTCATCTCCCAGTACAGCCGGCTCATGCTCCAGTGGATGTAGCATTGACAACTATCAGGATGGCAGCTATACCCCACCTGCTGAAAACTGTGAGGATGGTGAAAAGTCCATTGTAAACCGAAGCGATGGAATGTACCTATCTGCTGAACAAACCACCTACGCAAAGGATGTAGAAAAAATTAATGCTACATTTCGAAATAATACAGGCAGAGAGTTCACCCTTGGCTTAGGCTACACCCTACAATCAAAAAAGGACGGTAAATGGGTTGATGTACCCTTCGTTAAAGATTATCAGGTTATGGCAATAGCAGCGATAATATCTAGTGGCGATACACATACTGTAGCTTATCCCATTAATGAATATACTGGGGATTTAAGCGGTGGTATATATCGTATTGTTGTTCCCGTCAACGACCAATGTGGTAACGCCTATGAGCTAACCTCTTTGTTTTCAATAGCCTAAATTTAATGGCTATGTCCCTTTTGAAACAGCAAGCATTAAAATAGGCTTGACCTAAGCCCTTCTTATGGATTTATTGCAAAACAATAACATCAATAAAAACAACATAATAAACTAATTAACCTGTTCCGATAAAACAGGTATTACAAAAGGCTGATAAAACCCAATGTACCCACCTCCATTTGTTAGATTGTTTATGTCTAACCTTTTGGGGTCGATACAGTTTTACCAGCCTTTTATTTTTATATATTTAAATTTGGTCTATGTCGTCCTCTTCATCCTCAAAGGTAAAAGCCTCTGGGGTGCGTCCAAATTTTCTGTAGCGGTTATATCTACTGTCTAACAGCTCAGCTATACTCATCTGAGAGTATTTTTCAAAGGTACGAAATAACAGCTCCTTAAAGCTGTCAAACATTTTACTGTCAACTGATTTAGGCTCACGAATAACACGTTCTATAACATTCATAGTAAACAGGTCCTTTGAGGTTAGACGCAGACATTGTGCAGCTTGTGCTGTTTTAGAGGAATCTTTCCATAAAATGCTGGCACAGCCCTCTGGCGAAATTACTGAATATACAGCATTCTCCAGCATCCACACCTCGTTAGCCACAGCCAACGCCAAAGCACCGCCGCTGCCACCCTCACCTATCAAAATAGACAATATAGGGGTTTTCAGTGTCATCATTTCCATTAAGTTTTCAGCTATAGCTTGACCTTGACCACGTTCCTCTGCACCTATTCCACAAAAAGCACCTGATGTATCAACAAAGCACAGCACAGGGCGGTGGAACTTTTCCGCCTGTTTCATTAGTCGCAGTGCCTTACGATAGCCCTCAGGATGGGCAGAACCAAAGTTTCGCTCTACACGCTCCTTTGTATCCTTACCCTTATCTAGTCCAATAACAGTAACAGGCATATTATCAAGCATGGCAATACCGCCTACAACTGCTTTATCATCTGCAAAGCGTCGGTCACCGTGCAGCTCCATAAAGCTGTTGTCAAACAGGCTTTTTATATAGTCAGAGGCTGTCAGTCTGTCTGCTGAACGGGCGGCAGACACATTATCAAATGCACTCATTAGGCTTGCTCCTCCTCTGTTACCGTCTTGGTATAGTTATGAATACTAAGTAGCTTTATCAGCGTACTACGCATTTCTGTGCGTGGTACTACTGCATCAATGAAGCCCTTTTCAAGCAAAAACTCAGCTGTCTGAAAATCCTTTGGCAGCTTTTGACGTATAGTTTGTTCTATAACTCTAGGTCCTGCGAAAGCAACCAAAGCATTAGGCTCTGACAAAATAATATCGCCCTCCATAGCAAAGCTGGCTGTTACACCGCCTGTTGTTGGGTCAGTTAACACTGTAATATACAGCAGTCCCTTGTCGCTGTGACGCTTTACAGCACCACTGGTTTTCGCCATTTGCATAAGTGACAATATGCCCTCCTGCATTCTGGCACCCCCTGACAGGGTAAAGCATATTACTGGTAAATCGTTATGGGTGGCATACTCAAATGCCCTTGTAATTTTTTCACCTGTTACAGTACCCATAGAACCCATCATAAAGGTTGGGTCCATAACACATATAACAACATCTGCCCCACCTATTTTAGCTGTGCCTGTAATGACTGATTCGTTTTCGCCACTTTTATTTTTAGCAGCAGCCAGCTTTCTGGTATAATCGGGAAAGCCAATAATATTTTTAGAAACAAGCTCTGCATCCATCTCCTGAAAGCTGTCTGCATCTACCGTATAGGCAATACGCTCTCTGGCATTTAACCTAAAGTTATGATTACACTTTGGGCAAACCTTCATGTTTTCTTCCATATCTGATGCTAAAATAAGGTGTCTGCATTTTGGGCATTTCACCCACATAGCATCAGGTACAAAGGGTTGATTAGATTCAGATTCGTTTTCTACAGGCACTGATTCCAATTCGTTTTTTGGTTTTAAAAAAGTAAGAAAATCACTGTTAAACATTAGCAACAATCCATTCGTATAAATTTATGATAAATTATGTATTACTTTTTTCTTCACGTCGCTGCATAAAATCTGTGGTGTAGCTGCCATCAACAAACTCTGGGTCAGATAAAATGTCTATCTGCAGCTCCCTGTTATGGTCAACACCATGGATATTAAGCTCGCTAAGTGCCATTTTCATTTTTCGTATAGCGTGTTCTCTAGTACGAGCCTGCACTATTAGCTTACCAATCATAGAGTCATAAAAGGGTGGTACTGTATAGTCCTGATAAATTGATGTATCAAAACGCACAAACGGTCCGCCAGGAATATGAAGCCTAGTAATTGTACCACAGCTAGGACGAAAGTTTTCCTTTGGGTTTTCTGCGTTTATACGGCATTCAATAGCGTGACCATGTATAAACAGCTTGTCCTGTGTAATAGTTAACATAGCGCCAGCGGCTATTCTAATCTGCCACTGTACTATATCCAGCCCTGTTACCATCTCTGTTACAGGATGTTCAACCTGTAAACGAGTATTCATTTCCATAAAGTAAAATTTACCCTCTGTATCCAACAAAAATTCCACAGTACCAGCATTAACATAGTTTACGGCTAAAGCGGCTTTTTTAGCAGCCTCCATCATCGCCTTACGGGTTTCAGAATTAATGGCAGGCGACGGACTTTCCTCTATTAGCTTTTGATTTTTACGTTGTACAGAGCATTCCCTTTCACCTAAGCACAGCACGTTTCCATATTTGTCACATAACAGCTGCATTTCAACGTGCTTTACAGGGCTTAGAAATTTTTCCATATAGCACGCCCCGTCACCAAAGGCACTTTGTGCCTCACTAGAGGCAGCGTTAAAGGCATTATCAAACTCTGCCATTTTTGTAACTAAACGTATACCTCTGCCCCCACCACCAGAACGAGCCTTAATAAGAAGTGGAAAGCCGATTTTTTCAGCCTCTGCCCGTGCTGCTGATAGGGTTTCTACTATGTCACAGCCCGGTGTAACAGGTACACCTGCCTGTCGCATAGTTTTTCTGGCCTTGTCCTTATCACCTAACAAGGAAATCATATGTGATGATGGACCAATAAACTCTATATTGCATTTTTCACAAAGTGAAACAAATTTTGCATTTTCAGACAACAAGCCATAGCCCGGGTGGATCGCCTGTGCGCCGGCAGCCACAGCCACTGTTATAATAGCAGCCATATTTAGATAGCTGTCCGTTACCTGTGGGCCTCCTAAGCAATAGCTTTCATCCGCTAGGGAAACGTGCATAGAGTCCCTGTCAGCCTGTGAATACACAGCAACAGTAGAAATGCCCATTTCTCTGCAGGCCCTAATAATCCTAACGGCTATCTCACCACGATTTGCAATTAATATTTTAGAAAACAAGGTGTACACTCCTAACCTTTATCAACTATAAATTATTTATATTATTTTTCGTTTGGTACTACTGCTACGGTAAAATCTGCACTAACGCACAGCTTATCCTTTACATAGCCTTTAGCTGTAATAAAGTGGAAAACACCACGGCTTTTTGTCAAAGTACATACAGACTCCAACGTATCCCCCGGAAGAACCTTATTTTTGAATTTTACGTTGTCCATTTTAGAAAAATAGGGTGTAGCGTTGGTACTGCTGTTGGCTAACAGCACACAGCTGGCCTGTGCCATCATCTCACACAGTATAACACCAGGAACTACTGGATTTCCAGGAAAATGTCCCTTTAAGAAATACTCGTCACCCTTAACAGTAAACCTGCCCTTTGATGTAGCTTCATCTACTAGCTCTGCCTCCTCAACCAACAACATATTGTCACGGTGAGGAATTATTTTTTTAATTTCTTCTTGATTCATAGTAAATCTCCTAAATCAGCTTAATCTGTATAATGGTTGTCCAAACTCTACAATTTGTCCATTCTCTACCAGAACTTCCTCTATTTTACCGCTTTCAGTAGCTGTGATTTCATTCATCAGCTTCATAGCTTCTATAATACACACAACATCGCCCTTATTTACAGCGCTGCCAACAGATACATAATCGTCAGCATCTGGTGATGCGGCAGAATAAAACACACCAACCATGGGGCTGTTTATTGTTTTGTCTAATTTTGCAGCAGCATCCCTTGGCTGTGTATCTGTTGCTACTGACTGTGTTGTAGTTTCTACTGTTGTAACTACTGTAGGTGCAGTGGCTACATATGTCTTTTTCTTAATACTTAGCTTTTCTCCATCAGCGCCTTCCAGCTGTAACGCTGTTACCCCTGAATTATCAACAGTGTTGATAAGCTCTTTTAATTCCTCAATACTATACATAGGCATTTTATACAACCCTTTCTATAAGTAAACTTTATCATAATAGGAAGAAAATAATTTTAATTTATTCGGAAATTTTTCTGAATGCAACAACAGCATTATGACCGCCAAACCCAAATGTAGATGATGCCGCAAAATCAATATTTTGCTTTATAGCCTTATTTGGTACATAGTTCAGGTCACATTCCTCGTCCTTTTCCTCGTATCCGATTGTAGGTGCAATAACGCTGTCCCTAATAGTCAGAACAGCAGCTATGGCTTCTATACCACCAGTAGCACCCAGCATATGACCTGTCATGGACTTAGTAGAGCTAATAAAAATATCATATGCCCTGTCCCCCAAAGCTTTTTTAATAGCTAAGGTTTCGCCTTTATCATTTAGTGGTGTAGATGTGCCATGAGCGTTAATATACACATCCTCATCCCACTGTAAATCAGCCTCTTCAAAGGTTAGCCTAAATGCCTCCGCTGCGCCCTCTGCCTCTGGGTCAGGTGCGGTAGAATGATGTGCGTCACAGGTGTTGCCATAACCAACCATTTCCGCATATATTTTAGCACCACGAGCCTTTGCGTGCTCATATTCTTCTAATATCATTACGCCAGAGCCTTCACCCATTACAAAGCCGTCACGACGTTTGTCAAATGGAATAGAGGCACTTTTGGGGTCCTCACGCAGTGACAATGCCTTACAGTTGCTAAAGCCAGCTATTGACAATGGTGTAACCGCTGCCTCTGCACCACCAGCGATAATAGCGTCAGCATAACCAAATTTAATAGCACGAAAGGCTTCGCCAATTGCGTTTGTACCTGTGGCACAGGCTGATATTACAGGCATACAAGCACCCTTAGCTTTAAAACGTATAGCAACCTGTCCAGCTGCCATATTGCTAATCATCATTGGGATAAAAAACGGTGAAACCTTACGAGAACCACCTGCACCGTAGCCTACACTGTTATTGTAAAAGGTTTCAATACCGCCTACACCAGAGCCAATATATACGCCAAAACGTTTTTCGTCTACCTTACCTAAAATACCGCTGTCATCTACCGCCTGCTGTGACGCACCTAAGGCATATTGTGTAAATAGATCTGTTTTTCTAACTTCTTTTTTTTCAATATATAGGGTAGGGTCAAAATCCTTTACTTCTCCTGCAATTTTAACCTTTAAATCTGAGGTATCAAATTTTGTAATGTAATCAATACCACATTTACCAGCCTTTAATGATTCCCACATTGTGTTTACATCGTTGCCAACTGGGGATATAGCACCTAAACCAGTTACTACTACTCTCTTCATTATGTGAACACTCCTTATTCTAAACCTTATTCTAAGTTAAAGCTTTATTAAAAAGCTAAATTACATTGCCATACCGCCGTCTACCTTTATAACCTCACCTGTAATATATGACGCATCATCAGATGCCAAAAAAGCAATAGCATTTGCTACATCCTCTGGTTTGCCACGTTTTTTCATAGGGATAGCGGTTTCCATGGACTCCTTTACCTTGTCGCTTAATACCTTTGTCATATCAGTTTCTATAAAACCAGGTGCTACAGCATTACAGGTAACACCACGTCCAGCCAGCTCCTTAGCCACAGATTTTGTTAGTCCTATTACACCAGCCTTTGAGCTAGAATAATTAGCTTGACCGGCGTTTCCGTTTATACCAACAACAGATGCAACATTAACGATTTTACCTTTTCTTTTTCTCATAAAGTAAGAATATGTATTCTTAATCATATTAAAGGTACCTTTTAGATTAACGTTAATAACACTGTCAAAGTCCTGCTCCTTCATAGAAAGCACCAGTGAATCTCTTGTTATACCAGCGTTGTTAACTAAAATATCAAATCCGCCAAAATCCTCTGTGATTTTCTTAACTACCTCTTGAGCAGCAGAAAAATCAGAAACATCACAAAAATAATACTCTACCTTTACACCTAAGGCTGAAATTTTTTCTTTGGCGCTAATAGCCTCGCTCTCATCACCAACATACACAATAGCAATGTTTGCACCCTGACTGGCAAGCTTTAGCCCTACTGCCTCACCTATACCTCTTGAGCCACCTGTAACGATAGCTGTTTTATCCTTTAAGCTCATAATATATACTCCTTGATTATCAAATATTTATATTGTCCAAGGTTTCCTTGTCTTCAACATTGAAGGCTGTAACCTCTGGATTAATTTTCTTTATCAAGCCTGTTAGTGTTTTTCCTACACCAACCTCTATAAAGGTGTCAACACCCTGTTCAATAAGATTTTCCACAGTTTTTTGCCACTGTACAGGGTTTTCCACCTGTGCAGTAATAAGCTTCTTATAGTCACCGCTGTATGCCTGTGCTGTGTAGTTAGCATATACAGGTATTTGTGGTTCATTTACTGTAACGTCATTTAGATATTCACCTAAGCCCTTAGCAGCGTCACTCATAAACGGTGAATGGAAAGCACCGCTAACCGCTAAAGGAATAGCTTTACCCTTTTCACCCTTAACCACAGCCACTAGGTTAGGTATGTTTTCCTTTGTTGTAGCTACCACTGTTTGTGCTGGGCTGTTGTAGTTAACAGGGTATGTTTTGTCCATACCCTTACATATTTCCTCCACCCTTTGTGGTGTCAGCTTAACCACAGCTGCCATTGCACCCTGTGTTTTTTGAGCTGCTGTGTTCATCAGCTCTGCCCTGCTGCATACAAGCTTAAAGGCAGCCTCATAGCTTACCATACCGCTAAAGCCCAAAGCTGCTATTTCCCCTAAAGAAAAACCTGCAACAAAGTCTGGCTTTATGCCCCTTTCGGCTACTGCACAGGCAGCAGCTAAATCAGCCGTAAACACACATGGCTGTGTGTTTAGCGTTAAGCTTAGCTCCTCCTTGTCAGCTGTAAAGCACTGTGTGCTTGTATGTGGCCGTATGCTGTCTGCCATATCATATACAGCCCTGGCAGCCGATGAGCATTGGTACAGCTCCTTGCCCATACCTGTGTACTGTGCCCCCTGTCCAGAAAAAACAAATGCTATTTTGCCCATTTATCAGCACCACCTAACACTTGTTCTGCCTGTGTAAACATTTCTTCAATCATTTCCTTAGCTGGCTGTTCTTTTTTTACCATAGCCGCTACCTGACCTGCTAATACACAGCCTTGGGAAACCTCGCCCTCTCTGGCGGCTTTTCTAAGTCTGCCTAAGCCCATATTCTCTAATTCTTCATCAGTAACATTACTGTTGTATTCACTTTTTAGGTACTCTCTGGTAAATGCGTTTTTAATGGAACGCACCGGATGACCTAAACGCTTACCTGTTACAACGGTATCTATATCTCTGGCTTTTAAAATTTTCTTTTTGTATTCATCGCTAATTGTACATTCATCAGCAACTAGGAAGCGTGTACCAACCTGCACACCAACAGCACCCAGCATAAATGCTGCGGCTATACCTCTGCCGTCTGCTATACCGCCAGCGGCAATAACAGGAATACTTACAACGTCACACACCTGTGGCACTAAAGCCATAGTTGTAATATCACCAATATGTCCGCCGGACTCTCCCCCCTCTGCAATAACCGCAAAGGCACCGTTTTTCTCTGCCATTCTGGCAAGAGCTGTAGATGGAACTACAGGTATAACCTTTATACCTGCATTATTCCACATTTCCATAAATCTAGCTGGATTACCAGCACCTGTTGTAACAACAGAAATTTTTTCCTCTGCTACAACCTTAGCGGTTTCCTCTACAAAGGGACTCATAAGCATAATATTTACGCCAAAGGGCTTGTCCGTTAGCTTTCTTGCCTTTTGTATTTCTTCCCTAAGCTGTTCACCGTTGGAGTTCATAGCGGCTATAATACCTAACCCGCCGCCGTTGCTGACACCTGCTGCCAAGGAAGCGTCGGCAACCCATGCCATGCCCCCTTGAAAAATAGGATACTTTATGTTTAGTAGTTCATTAATTGGTGTACTTATCATTGTATTTAGTTCCCTTCATTATGTACTTTGGTGCATACAAAATGCACCGTTTTATTAGTCCTTGTCCCAACGTATAACTGCACTGCCTGTTGTTAGCCCTGAGCCAAAGGCACACATTGCTATATAATCGCCTTTTTTAAATTTACCCGCCTTATTGGCTTCATCCAACGCCATTGGCATACATGATGCAGATGTATTACCATAATGTGCAATATTGAATACATATTTTTCATGTGGAATAGGCAGCTTAGCGGCGGCGGCCTCTATAATTCTGCTGTTTGCCTGATGTGGGATAATATGGTCTATATCGTCAGGTGTTAAGCCAGCGTCCTTTATAGCCTTTTTTATCCCCCTAACCATAGAGGTAACGGCAAACTTATAAACCTCTGGGCCATTCATATGAAGCACAGGCCTTTCTGATGGGTGCTTATAAAACGGAGAGGTGTTTTCCCCACGAGGTGCAAACAAAACGTCTGTGTTGCCCTTAGCCGTTAGGTTAATAGAACGCAAGCCCTCACCCTTAGATAATACAACAGCACCGCTGCCATCACCAAAAAGCACACAGGTTGAACGGTCTGTCCAATCGGTAATATTTGATAGGTTGTCCGCTGCTATAACCAAAACATTTTTGACCTTGTTACGGGCAAAAAAGCCATCGGCTACATCTAAGGCATACATAAAGCCAGAGCAGGCACCGTTAATATCAAAGGCAGGACAGGTAGCCCCTAATTCTTTTTGTACAATACACGCCTCAGATGGTGTTATAAGCTCCCCACGCAGTGTAGCACAGATAATTAAATCCAGCTCCTGTGGGGTTACCCCTGCATCCTCTAATGCGTTTTTGGCGGCGGTCACACATAAATCTGTTATGGTTTCTTCCTTACAAATATGACGTTCACATATTCCTGTTCGCTGCTGTATCCATTCGTCACTGGTATCTACAAATGTAGATATTTCTTGGTTAGTCATTATGTACTTCGGTACACATCTGCCAGTACCAATAATGCTAAAGCTCATTAATATCAACCTTTCATTTTCCGCTTGTTAAGCCGATTTTTTTAGTTCTCTATATGTTTCTTCTTTTTTCAGCCTGCTGGTCAAAAATATATTCATTCTATCAATACAGCTTAAAAGAATATTTTTCTCCTCTAATGTCATCCCGTCAGATATACTCCTAGCCATATTTTTATGGAAACGCTTGTGTATCCTGTCTGCGTGTCGTCCCTTGTCTGTCAGATTAACATACACCTGTCTGCCGTCCTCCAGACTTTTTTTCCTAACAACATAACCCTTTTTTTCCAGCCTGTTAACTGCTATGGTTACAGATGACGGTGTTATCATAAGCTCAGACGCTATCTCCCCTATCATTTTACCCCTGATGGGACATTTGTTAATAACCTCCAGCATATGAAGCTCACTGATAGAAAGATTTATTCGTTTGGATTTAGTAAGCATATTTTGTTCTACTCTATTGAACAAGGAGTAGCTGTCTGTTATAACATCATTCAGACGTTCACAAAAATTGTCGGTCATAGTATTCCTCCAAAAACCTGTTTTTTCATTTGCATTATTTAGGAATAATTGTCAACAGCCTAAATGTATCATAATATTCATGATACACCAAAGCCACATTTAGCCATTATAATTTATTTTGATTACCTAACTAATTTTATTACCATGACTGTATTTTGTCAACAAATAATCCAATAATCTGTTTATATTATCTTTATTGTATAATTATTGCCTAACCCATCAGATTATTTTGTTATATTATGGTTTTCATAAATTTTTTCTGGGTTTCTGTATGGCGGTCTATTACGCCTAACTGCAATAATCCTCTATTAGCTTTCTCAGCTTTTCCTCACCTGTAACCTCCACACCAGCTGTTAAGTCCTCCCTGTCCCTTTGCGGTAGGTCCAACACACTTTTTTCAGTGGTGCTAACAGGCGTAGTTTCACCCTCACGAAAAACAGCTACCTTTCCGTTGTAATCCTTTACTATATATACATCCGAGCCTTGTGTGACAGCTTGGGTTGGCTCTGTGGCGTCTGCCCTTCCATCTCCACCTGTTATTGTCAGCACCAACGCCCCCGCCATCAAGCATATAAAAGCTATTACTACAGTAACAACTAATCTTTTACTCATCCTCCATCTTTCCTCTCCTAAAAATGCCTAACATTATATATAGCGTACAGCACCTATTTTTAAATGCCGTACATTTAAATGTAAATACCACTGCTGCACAGCTGTACATCTATATTTTCTCTAACAATGGGGCATTTTATTCAAATGTAAATTTTTGATTTTGTCAATAATTTATTAAAAATAGGATTTTAATTTTTGTCATAAGGTGTTATAATGTTTTAAGCTATATTTTTGCGTGGAAATGTAGTCTAAGCTTATTGTGCAATTTTTCAATAATTCTTCATCTTTTTTATAAAATTAAGGAGGCCTGCTTTTAATGAGAAAAACAGACATTAGCCGGTATAAAAGCGAAGGAAATAACGGTAACGCAGTTCACAGCAACGTTGCAGTAGAGGGAACAAAAGGGTTTTTGTCCATTCTATGGAAGTTTATTTCCACCATACTTTTAATACTGGTCGTATCCGGTGTAATTGTAACAATTTCCTTGGGAATATACCTGTATGGCTTGGCTTGTCAGCCAACCGGTATAGACCTGCAAAGCGAAAAGATGCAGTTAACAACATTTATTTATGTTGATGACAAGGACGGCAACCCCGTGGAGTACCAAAGCCTGCACGACACAGAAAACCGTGTATGGGTGACCTTTGATGAGATTCCACAACAAATGAAGGATGCCATGGTAGCCATTGAGGATAAACGTTTCTATGAGCATAATGGTGTTGACTGGGTACGTACCATGGGTGCTATCCTAAACCTAAGCTCAGGAGAAGCCAGCTACGGTGGTTCTACCCTAACACAGCAGCTTATTAAAAACATATCAGGTGACAACGAGGTTAGTATATCACGTAAGCTAAACGAGATATTCCGTGCGTTAAACCTTGAGCGAGAGTACACAAAGGATGAAATATTGGAAGCCTACCTAAATATTGTTAACTTCGGCAGTGGCTGTCAAGGCGTACAAACAGCAGCCCAGCTATATTTTGGCAAGGATATACAGGATTGCTCCATAGCACAATGCGCAGCAATAGCTGGTATAACCCAAAACCCAGCCTTATACAATCCCTTGGCATATCCAGAGGAAAACAAGGCTCGTCGTGAAACTGTTATTTTGTCCATGTATGAGCAGGGTAAAATATCAAAGGACGAATATGACCAAGCTATGACCGAATCTGCCAATATGACCTTTGTAGGTTATGTTGATGATAACGATGATGATGAAGAAGATAAAAGCGACATTCCTAACTGGTATATAGAGGCAATGTTCAGAGATGTTAGAACAGATTTAGAGCAGAACATGGGCATCAGCGAGGAAATGGCAACAAAGAAAATATACACAGGCGGTCTAAAAATTTACAGTGCAATGGATCTAGAGCTGCAAAACTTTGCGGAAGACTATCTGCTGAATGTAAAAACACCATATGACCCAAACATGGAAATAGCCGCCGTTATGTGCGGACTAGACGGCAGAGTTTTAGCTACAGTAGGCAGCCGTAACGAGAAAAAGGGTATGCTTGTATGGGACCGTGCCAGTAACGCAGAGCTTCAGCCTGGTTCTTCAATAAAGCCTGTATGCGTATATCCCCTAGCCGTAGAAAATGACATATACAACTTCTCCTCTATGGTAAAGGATGAACCAATAAGCAAGTGGAGATATGAAGATGGAGTTTGGAAGTCTGGTCCTAAAAACTCATATGAGGGATTTTTAGGTGAATTAACCTTAGCTGACGCTATCGAGCGTTCCTCTAACGCCTGTGCCGCTCAGACAATGGAGCTTGTTGGCACACAGACTGCATATAATGAAGCAGTAACAAAGCTTGGCTTTAAGCATTTGGCAGCCGAGGACGCAGAAAACCTAGGTGCGTTATCCTTAGGTGGTCTGGCTGGTGGTACAACAGTACGAGAAATGGCAGCCTCATACCAATATATGGGTAACGGTGGCAAATACTACTCGCCTTACACCTACACCTATGTAACAGACAGCGACGACAACGTAATATTAGACAACAGGGATCAGGTTCCTAACACTGCCTACACCGAAGAAACAGCAACTATTATGAACAGGCTGCTACATTATAACGTTGTAAACAACAACCCTGCTCATACCTCTGCTGGTCAGGCAAAAATATCTGGCTGGGATATTCTTGGTAAAACAGGTACAACAGACTCTAACAAGGATCACTGGTTTGTTGGATTGTCACCATACGCAACCTGTGCTGTATGGACTGGCTATGATACACCAGCATCTATCGCTGAATCTAGCTTTACTCACGCTGTTGACATATTCCATGACCTAATGCAGGAGTATTTATCCACAAAGGAAAATAAAGAGTTCACATTATCCGATAACGTTGAGGCTATATCATACTGCTCTAACACAGGCTTATTGGCAACCAGCTACTGCAGCAATACCTACACTGGCTACTATAAAAAAGACCAAAAGCCTGAATACTGCTCTGGATATCACAGCTATTCGAATTACTCTAGCAATACCTATAATAGCTACAGCAACGAATATTCATCCAGCTATTCCAGCAGCAGTAATAATGATTATGATTACAGCAATGATTATTCAGATGATTATTCAGATGATTATTCAGACGATAACAGCAGTCACTCTGCCAGCTCTAACACAGGCGGCGGCACTGACACAGGTGACACAGGTAATGGTGATTATAACAGCGGTGATACCAACACAGGTGGCGGTGACACTGACACAGGTGGTGGCACAAGCAACAACACAGGCGGAGATATCACACCTGCCGCATAAAATATATAACAAAATATTAATCAGATAAGGAAAGCAGAGAGGTGCAATATGATACAGATAGCTATAATGGGTTACGGAGTAGTAGGCTCTGGTGTTGCGGAAATAATTTCGACTCATAAGCAGAGTCTTGCTAAGAAAGCAAAGGAAGAAATACAAATAAAGCATATTTTAGATTTAAGAGAATTTCCTGACAGTCCTTTTGCCCATATTTTTACAAAGGATTTTAACGACATTTTAAATGATGATGACGTTAAGGTTGTTGTAGAAGTAATGGGAGGTGTAAAGCCAGCCTTTGAATTTGTAAAGGCTTGTTTGGAAAAAGGCAAAAGTGTAGTAACATCAAACAAGGAGCTGGTTGCCAAAAAGGGTGCAGAGCTTTTAGCTGCGGCACAAAAAGCCAATGCAAACTTTTTGTTTGAAGCCAGCGTAGGTGGCGGTATCCCAATTATTCGTCCCTTAAACCAATGCTTAGCTGCCAATGATGTGGATGAGATAGCAGGTATATTAAACGGTACTACTAACTTTATCCTGACAAAGATGATACGTGAGCAAATGTCCTTTAAGGATGCTTTAGCGTTAGCACAAAGCCTAGGCTACGCCGAGCGTGACCCTTCCGCTGATGTTAACGGTGACGATGCCTGCAGAAAAATTTGTATCTTGGCGTCCTTGGCATATGGCAAGCATATTTACCCCGACAACATATATACCGAAGGCATCACAAGCATTACTCTAGAGGACGTAGAATACGCTGCTGCTTGGGGTGGTGTTATAAAGCTGATTGGTGAGGTTAAGCACCTAGAAAGCGGTAAAAAGGACGTTTTTGTTGCCCCTATGTTTATTAGTCACGACAGCCAGCTGTCAAGCGTTGACGATGTATTTAACGGCATTATGGTTCGTGGCGATTCAACTGGTGATGTTGTATTCTATGGCAAGGGTGCTGGCAAGCTGCCAACAGCAAGCGCTGTGGTAGCCGATGTTATTGACTGTATTAAGCACTTAGATTCCAGAAAATATTTATTCTGGGCAGACAGCAACGGTGAAGATGTAGAGCCATACGAAAACAGCGTAGCTGCTATGTATATCAGAGTTACTCAGGATAAGGGCAATGCCTATGAAACAGCACAGCAGGTATTTGGCAATATACGCCGACTAACAAGAAACAACGCCACTGCTAACGAATGTGCATTTGTCACAGACGAAATGAGTATTAAAGAGCTAAGAGCAAAAATTTCACAGCTAACCGACAATGGCGTAAATGTGCTAAACTCTATTAGAATTGGTGATCTGTAATTATGATAAGAATTCAAGTTCCAGCAACCAGTGCAAACCTAGGCTCTGGCTTTGACAGCCTTGGTGTAGCGCTGACAATGTACAATCAGGTTTGGATGGAGGTTTCTGACGAAACAGAAATCACCTCCAAGGACGAAATAAATGTTCCTACAGATAAAAACAACCTAATTTACTGGTCGGCTAACCACCTTTTTGAAATATGTGGCAAACAGCTGCCAGGGCTTAAAATTATTCAGGAAAACAATATACCTATGACCAGAGGCTTAGGTAGCAGCTCTGCTTGTATTGTAGCTGGTCTAGTAGGCGCTAACAGATTTTTGGGCAACCCTCTAACGAACAGTGACCTTATTAACCTAGCGTCAGAAATTGAGGGACACCCCGATAACACAACACCAGCGTTAATGGGCGGTTTAGTAACCTCAGCTATGGACGGTGGAAGAATATACAGCGTTAGCGTGCCTGTAGCAGAGCATATTCGCTTTGGTGTGTTTATACCGCCCTTCGAGTTAAAAACCGAGGTTGCCCGTGGTGTGCTGCCAGAAAGCTACACTCGTGAGCAGGCAGTGTTTAACCTATCACGTTCAGCGTTAATGACCTCTGCCTTGTTCTCTGGCAGCTTAGAAAACCTTAGGGTGGCTGTACAGGATACGCTGCATCAGCCATACAGAAAAGGCTTTATACAAGGCTATGACACTGTTTTCCGTACTAGCTATGAGTTAGGCTCATATGGCACCTATATAAGCGGTGCCGGTCCGTCAATCATATCTATTATAGATGATAAAACAGAGGATGTTTTTAACAGTCATGCTATTTCATCTCTGGAGGAAAAGGGAGTAAACGGCTGGCGTTTTGTTGTTTTACGCTCTGACAATCAGGGTGCTAGGGTAATGATTGATTGAATTTTAACAATTTAAGGATTTAAAGCAAAATACCATTGACATTTTATCAAGTAAATATTACAATTAAGAGCGGAAGTTTTTTACACTTACGCTCTTTTTGCGTTTTTGTATAAAACAATCATATATACGAAGGAGCTGCACATATGAGCCTTATAGTACAGAAATTCGGCGGCAGTTCTGTTGCTGATGCTGAACACGTAAACAACGTAGCAGGTATAGTAACAGACACCTACAAAAAAGGCAACAATGTGATTGTGGTTGTATCTGCTCAAGGTGATACAACAGACGATTTAATTGAAAAGGCAAACGAAATTAACCCCAACGCATCAAAAAGAGAAAAAGATATGCTATTAGCAGCAGGTGAGCAAATCTCTATTTCGTTGTTAGCAATGGCAATCGAAAAGCTTGGTTATCCTGTAATTTCTTTATTAGGCTGGCAGGCTGGTTTCCAAACAACCTCTGCCCATACCGATGCCCGTATTAAGCGAGTAATAACAGACAGAATTAAAAAGGAACTGGACAAGAAAAACATTATTATTGTTGCAGGGTTCCAGGGACTATCCAGATATGATGACATTACCACACTAGGACGTGGCGGTTCAGACACCAGTGCAGTAGCGTTAGCCGCTGCCACGCACGCTGACCTGTGCCAAATATACACAGATGTTGAGGGTGTATATACAGCTGACCCTAGAAAGGTTAACAACGCTAAAAAGCTTAGCGAAATTTCATATGATGAAATGCTAGAGCTGGCTACACTAGGTGCTCAGGTGCTGCACAACAGAAGTGTAGAGATGGCAAAAAAATATAATCTTGAATTAGAGGTGCTGTCAAGCTTAACTTGTGCACCTGGTACCATTGTTAAGGAGGTTACTAACGTGGAGAAAATGTTAATAAGCGGTGTTGCAAAGGATACAGATATAGCTAGAATTTCTGTTGTAGGTGTTCCTGATATTCCGGGCTTGGCATTTAAGCTGTTTTCAAAAATGGCAGCCAAGGGTGTTAACGTAGACATAATACTGCAATCAATAGGTCGTGACGGTACAAAGGATATATCCTTTACTGTTGCTAAAAACAAGTTAGACGACACCCTAGAGGCATTAAACCAGTTTATGCCAGCTGTTAAGGCACAAAAAGTCGTACACGATGAAAGGGTAGCAAAAATTTCTATCGTTGGTGCAGGCATGGAAACACACGCTGGTGTTGCGTCCAAAATGTTTGAGGCTTTGTTTGACGCTCAAATTAATATTCAGATGATTTCTACCAGCGAAATTAAGGTTTCCGTACTAATTGATTTAGCTGACGCTGACAGAGCTGTTTCTGCTATTCATTCAAAATTTTTTGACGAGGTATAACAGCCTCCTTATGAACAAGGATGTATAATATCATTGAAACGCAGCTAAACTCTTGTTACGCTCTGCCCCACCAAAATTCTTGTTAAAGGAATTTTATATTCAGGATTGGTGAGCATTTCTCTGGTATAGCTAAAAATAATATTACAACAGCGTACCAAAAATAGCTTGTTACGCTGTTCATATCCGGGTGTGGCGCAGTTGGTAGCGCGCTTGACTGGGGGTCAAGAGGCCGTGGGTTCAAGTCCCGTCACTCGGACCAAATAAATTAGGAGGGTTGATTTTTATCCACCCTCCTTTTTCATACTCTATACAAGCCCTATAAAGACGGGGCTTGAAAAGGAGGATAGGATTTTTTCCTAAAAATCCGTCCCAAAAAGCTCCTGTGGAGGTTTTTGCCGACGTGGCTCGCCAAGTCCCGTCCCTGGGACCAAACAAATTAGGAGAGTTGATTTTATCTGCCCTCCTTTTTCATACCCTATACAGGCCCTATAAAGACGGGGCTTGAAAAGGAGGATAGGATTTTTTCCTAAAAATCCGTCCCAAAAAGCTCCTGTGGAGGTTTTTGCCGACGTGGCTCGCCAAGTCCCGTCCCTGGGACCAAATAAATTAGGAGGGTTGATTTTATCTGCCCTCCTTTTTCATACCCTATACAGGCCCTATAAAGACGGGGCTTGAAAAGGAGGATAGGATTTTTTTCCTAAAAATCCGTCCCAAAAAGCTCCTGTGGAGGTTTTTGCCGACGTGGCTCGCCAAGTCCCGTCTTTGGAATTAAAAAATATTGTTAATTTTTGTTAACAGCTTTTTATATATTTATTAATATGCTAATTAATAATAAGGTTCAAACTTAATTTATTAATATAATTTTTATAACTAAACTATCGGTTTATAGCTATTTGATATAATTATTGTTATACTGTTTTTGGAGGTGAAATAATGAATTATGAAAAAATATCAACAACTCTTAAGTTTTTAAGGCTGCAAAAAGATATGACGCAAAAACAGTTAGCAGAAAAATTAAATCTCACTGAACAAGCAATATCAAAATGGGAAAGATCTCTTAGCTTGCCAGATATAAGTATATGCCCCATTTTAGCTGAAATATTCGGCGTTGATTTAGCTGTGATTTTGACAGGACATTTAGAAGAAAACCAGGAGGTAAAAAATAATATGAAAAACTTGAATTATTATATTTGTCCATTTTGTGGTAATGTGGTTGTATCATTATCGGAAGTTAATATTTCCTGTTGTGGTAGACCAATACAAATATCAGTTATAGAAAAAGCAACCGCAGAAGATAAAATGATAGTTGAAATTGTAGAAGATGAGTATTTTATTACAAGCAATCACCCTCAAACAAAAGATGACTATATTTCTTTTACATCATTTGCAACAGGCGAAAAAATAGAAGTAATTAAACATTTTCCAGAATGGAATTTGGAAATGAGAATACCTAAAAATCAACATGGTAAAGTTATATGGTACTCAAAAAGCAAAGGCTTAAAATATCAACTAATATAATAATTACGAGCATAATCTAAACCAGAAACTTCTATATTTTTTTCATCAAATGGTTACCAAATAAATTAGGAGGGTTGATTTTATCTGCCCTCCTTTTTCATACCCTATACAAGCCCTATAAAGACGCTGTCTCTTATACACATCT
>DGFJ01000035.1 GCA_002391625.1 Ruminococcaceae bacterium UBA3903
AGATGTGTATAAGAGACAGCGACAGCTTAACGCCATCGCTTGTTTTACTTCCTATTTTATTGGGTTACCCCAACTATTGACATAGAGCCTTATTTTATTGGATTTACCCCAACTATTGACATAGAGCCAAAAAAAAGAGTTAAACTTAACATCTCTGCTAAATTTAACTCTTTTTGGTGGGAACAACAGGGCTCGAACCTGTGACCCTCTGCTTGTAAGGCAGATGCTCTCCCAGCTGAGCTATGCTCCCATTTGTTAGAGAATACACTGGGAATGTATCCTCTGTTGGTGCAGGTAACAGGACTTGAACCTGCATGTAATTGCTTACATATGGACCTGAACCATACGCGTCTGCCAATTCCGCCATACCTGCATTTGTATTCTTTGTGTTTTTACATGGTAAAGAAATTAAATCCAAGGTGGATACCTATTAGGTCATAATCCACAATTTATAAAAACGAGTTATTACTCGAATTTACCCAAATTAGCTCACACATAAGCACTGTGCTAACAGTTTATTATTATACTACTTACCAGTTCAAAAGTCAATATTTTTTTAATATTTCTATATGATAAAATGAATGGCAGATCACATTATATATTTCTGCAACAAAAAGCACACAACGCCATCGCTATAATTCAGGCGAAAATATTTGTCATACCCATATAGTGTAACCTATGGTCGTTTCCGGCATGGCACCGTCCATAGGTTACATTCCTTAGATAAATTATGCTTCATCTATGACATTGCTATCATTTAATATAGCACCATTCTTTTTGTATTTAGCAGGAACATTATAGCTTCCGTACTGCCCTAAATCCATAATGACAATAGAATGACTTGTCTGCCTATCCCATGGAGAAATCATTTCTCTGTAATCTCCATACAGGTATCGCAAATAGCTGTCATATTCCTTAGGTATGGGGAAGCGGTAGCCCTCAAAATCCCAATAAATTACTTCATCTAAATATGATTTTAAGAAGTCACCCTTATACACATTTCTGCCCATACCGTCATACAAATATTTAGCATCCGGCTTATTTTCAAACCATCTAAGACACTTGTACTGACACCAATCTAAAAATTTCATTGGAAATATTACCTTTAGCATGTTAGCAACAGCTGATTGAACCTTGTGTCCGTTATCAACCCTTCTGCCATACCACTTGTTAAATACCAGTGAGCGTGTAAGCAGCGTTAGCTGTAAATGAATTTTCCTGCCCAGCTTAGAGTTAGCAGTTTGGTCATGAGAAAGAACATCAAAAAATATGCCATTGTGCATTTTTAAATGACGGCTGGTAAAGGCGGTAGAAAACATAGTGTCGTTTATGCGCAGCTTTGTAAAGACACAATGGTTCAAGCTTTCAGACTTAGGGGTTTGGACAAAAATGTTGTTTGGCAGCTCTGAGCTGGCAACCTCCAAAAATTTTTCATAATCCTCACGGAGCATCATTACATCAGCATCATCATCCCAAGGAATAAAGCCGTGATGACGCACAGCACCTAACAGCGTTCCACCGGCTAGGAAATACCTAATATTATGCTTTTTGCAGATGCGGTCAACCTCTAACAAATAGCCAAGTAATATATTATGTATTGTTTCAAGCTTGCCTTGATAATTGTCTTGAAACAAAAAAGTTTCCTCTTTATTTCGATTGTATTGCACAATCAGCTGTATAGCATCAGCCATAGTAACCTCTGGCTCACAACCCATACACGTTATCTTTTGGTTATTCATGGCAACACCATAGCAAGGATCCTTTGTGCTGTCACTTAGAGTTATTTTTGTATCCTCAGGGTACAAGTCATGTATTATAGCAGTCATCATACAGGTAGACAAGGTACAATCCTTACCAACAACATTGTAAACAGTATTGCTGTCCAGTGTGGTCATGGAAAAAAACAGAGCCTTTATAATATCATGAATGTAAACAAAAGAATATTTGTGTGTAGAATTAACAATGGTATATGTCTCACCTTTTGCTACAGCCTTAAGCATATCTGTAAAAATACTATCATCAAACTCTGCACCTGCACCTAAAGCAATACCTGTGCGAATAATAGTATAGTCAAAGCCATACTGCTTACCATAGATTGCTGGTAAGGACTCCAACGTCTGTAGCAGCTCAGGCTCAAAGCCTACACGAGATGAAAAATCTACATGACCATTTTCATACTCTGACTGCATAACTCCCCTGTCAACCTTACCATAAATACGATAGTCGGACAATAATAAAAACTTACCTGTTTTTATATGAGCCGCAATATTTAGCAGCCCTTTTTCACTTTGTATTTCCTCCATAAAAAATTCAGGTGTCCTGTATAATCTTTTATTACAGCAGCCTGAATATATGAAGAAATCAGCATATAAATTATTTACATCAGTAAGCATTTCTGTTGTATAAAATTTAAAGTCGTCCCGCTTCATAAGCGTTGGGAAAAATCCTGTAAGTATCTTTGAATCTGACGAAACCAGTGAAACAGAAATATTTAAATTGTGTTCATCGTTGAGCGAGAGCAAAAAATATACAACTGCTTTTGCTAAAAAGCCCTGCCCGCCTGCAACAAAAATAGTTTTATTCTTTAGCTTTTCAAAGGGATAATCCTTTTGCCTAGACACAAAAGTTGCCCAGTCAAGCTCATATTCATTTAAAACATCTTTAAGCTTCATAAGTAACCTCTGTATCTCATTTGTTTTGAATTTCTACTATGGCAACCGATTTTTTTATACCATCTACAAGGTTTACCTTTGGCGTCCAACCAATGGATAATAACCGAGTATTATCTAAAATCTCCGGTGTTGCCTCCATAGGTGAACGCTGTGGTTCTTTTTCATCCTCTTTGTTAGCAAATGACAAGGTAAGCCCACGTTGAGGAAAGGCATCTACGGCCGCCTTTGCAAATCTTCTAATGGTAACGTCACTGTCCTTATTAGCTATATTGTAGGGATAAACATCCTTACCCTTTAATAGTATTGTAAGCAAGGCCACAGCTGTATCTGTAACATAACAAAATGAGCGATATGCACCACCATTGCTCTTTAATAAAATATTCTCATTTCTAACAACATTCGCAATAAACTGTGCCCAAACCCTGTCATCGTTCAAGCTGGATGGTCCATAAATATAGCTAGGACGAGCAATCTTTATAGGCATATCATACTGCTTATGAAAAGATGCACACAGGGTTTCAGATGCACGTTTGCCCTGTGCATAGCAATTTTTATATGATACCTGATCAATATATCCAATATCTGTTTCGGAAATAAACTCGTTGCCTGTATGCACAGCACCATAAACCTTTAAGCTGGACACAAACAGCGTTGATACGGCATCACATTTTTTAGCATATTCCAGCACCTTGTAGGTACCTGTTAGATTAGCATCTATTGTACCTACTGGATCGTTTTCAAAGAAGTAGGCACTGGCTTGGCTGGCAGCGTGAATAACATAATCTGCTTTTTCTTCTGTTTCAATATTATCACAAACATCCTGTACCAAAATCTCTATATCATTGCGAAGCAGAACGTCACCAAAACGTTTTTCAGCTTTTTCACGATTTCTTACAAGTGCCAACACCTTAATGTTATCACCGTAAATATCGTTTCTTATTAACATTGCCATGGTTAGGTAATAGCCAATAAATCCACCTGCGCCTGTTATGAAAATAGTTTTATTCTGTAGTTGTGACCATGGTAAATCTGCATTAGCAACAGACAGCAAATCATTATATATTATACGGTCAACCTGATTATCAATACTGTAATCCATATTCTAGTTCCTCTTTTGCAAAATGTCTGTATCTGCCGTAATAATAATATGCACGCAAAAAACGTAAATCCTCAGGAGTTGTAACCTTAATATTATCTCTGTCACCTATAAAAATATTTACCTTTTCACCTAGTTCAATTAATAACTCACTGCTGGAAATAGGATTAGTAATACCACGACGGGCAGCCTCGTCATGTGCCCACATAATTTTACGCATAGTGTATCCCTGTGGTGCCTGTGTAATAAACATTTCACCACGAGGCAGGCTATGGTTACAGGTTTCACCATCCTGACTTTCTAACACAGAATCAATACTAGGTGTTACAGGCACCGCTGTTTCATGTGCCTTAGCAGTTTTTATACAATTTGAAATAAGGTCATTTGATAATAATGGTCGAACACCATCACATATTAGGACGATATCATCAGGTAAAGCTTCCCTGTTTACCTCTACTAAGCCGTTGTGTATTGAGCCATGTCCATTTGTACCACCTGGCACAATAGACCTAACCTTTGTAATATTATATTTATTAACAAGCCCCCGCAGCTTGTCTATCCAGCTTTCCAAACAGGATATTACTATATTGTCGACCTCGCCATGGTTTTGGAAATTTTCCAAGGTTCTAATGATGATAGGCTTACCGTCAACCTCTAAAAACTGCTTAGGTATTTCAACTGACTTCATTCTGGCTCCCACACCGCCGGCAAAAATAACTGCGGATACCATGTGTACATCAACCTTCCTGTATTTTGATTACTTTTTCTTTGGTGTATTCTTATTTTCTTTGTAGATTTTAGCCGCCTCTTCCACGTCGCCGTCAAAAACCACCTGTCCTTTTTTTAGATATACAGCACGTGGACACATCTCCTTGACGCTGTCAATAGAATGGCTGACAAACAGAACTGTTGTTCCTTTTTGTATAATTTCTGCAATTTTATTTTTACATTTCCTTTTAAATGTGGCATCTCCTACGCTTAACGCCTCATCAATAACAAGAATATCAGGTTCAATATTAACGTTAATTGCAAAGCCTAATCGCATTTTCATACCACTGGAATAGGTTCTAACCGGTTGATCAATATAATCACCCAGCTCTGCAAAATCAATTATATCTTCTTCAATAGTTTTAATATAGTCATCCTTTAAGCCCAAAATATAACCCTTTAAATAGATGTTCTCTCTGCCTGACATCTCCAAGGAAAATCCAGCTGTCAGCTCTAACAAGGCAGCCACCTTTCCCTGAACGCTAACATCACCAACAGAAGGGAACGTAACCCCAGTAATCATCTTTAACAAGGTGGATTTACCCGCACCATTATCACCGATAATACCAACAGATTCGCCCTTGTTTATTTGAAGGTCTACACCGTTTAACGCTAAATGTTTTTTTGCGTTTTTGGGTCTGATAAACAATGCCCTGAACCGTTCTTTTTCGTTCTTATATAAAGTATATTCCTTTGAAACATTTTTAAAAGAAATAATTGGTGCATTATCTGACATACAAAACTTCCTTTCGGATAATAGAATTATACCCAAGTATAATTAATTTTATAAAACATCTGCCAATCTAGTGCGTAGCCTTTTATAGTTATAAATGCCCAATACGAATACTATAGCAAACTCTATCAGGAAAATTATCAGCTCTGCTGGATACTCAAAGAACCATCTGTCATACAGAAAAGCATTTCTGTACCCATTAGCAAAGAAGTTAATTGGATTAAACAGCATAGCCTGACGCAGCCAGGTTAGGTCTTCGCTTACCTTGCTGCCTACATCGTAAGAGTTATATATAATACCAGACAGCCAGAAAATACCAGCCATAACAGATACAATCACGTTTTCAAAGTCAACACTAAATGCACTCATAGGTGCAGTTGACCATGACAAAAACAAGAAGAACAGAAACATTAGTGGACAATAGAACAGAAATTGAATATTGTATATGCTAGGTCCACCGTTATAAAACAAAACAATAATGTACATTAATCCAGCCAAAAATACATGGACAAATAGTTTAGATAAAATAGTATATGTCATAATTGTTGAAACAGGAAAAGAAACCTTTGTAACGAACTGCCGGTTAACTCTAATTGATTTAGCACCAAACAAGATACTGTCATTTATAAAAAACCATGGGATAAAACCTACTAACATAAAAATGAAGGTTGGAAATTGCAACACCTCACCATGAATAGTAGCAGACACGGAACTCATATTTTTGATACCTACGGTAAAAGCAAACCAATAAACGAATAATGTAAACATAGGTTTTACAATAGCCCATAGTGGTCCTATGACCGCACCCTTATATGTCTTTATTAACTCATTTTTTGCAAGCAGTAACGTTTGCCTGCCAAAATGGCGATGTTCATTAAAAATTGAAACCAATACCATTTCACCATCCTATAAAATACTTTATATTTTTTCATACTACCTTATTTTAACTCATTTTAATGATTTGTCAATACAAATGGTCAAAGTAGGAAAAACCACAAAGAATTTGTCGTAAATAAAGGTTTTTTGCTAAATAATATGATTAGTAAATAAACGCTACAAATAGGCTCTATAATAAATGTTGGG
>DGFJ01000042.1 GCA_002391625.1 Ruminococcaceae bacterium UBA3903
CAGGAGCTATACAACAAATTGACCCTGATTTTAGTGATACTAACTTTGTTAACTTTGCAAGAGAGGTTTTTGTTACAATTCAAAAGGCTTGGACCGCCAGAGAGTGGTCTACAATACGCCCATTAGAAAAAGAGGAGCTTTTCCAGCAGCATTTGGCACAGCTGCAGGAGTATATTAATCTAAAGCGTATTAACGTTGTTGATAACATTTACTTTAACGATGCCTATCTTCACCTGTATCAGCGTGACAATCAGTATGAATACTTAACTGTATATATTAGTGCAAGTATGATTGATTATATTTTGGATGAAACAACAGGTAAGGTAATAAGTGGAGATAAAACAACACGTTGGCAGATGAAATACCTGTTAACATTTATGCGCAAGACAGGTATTAAAACTCAAGGAGTAAAACCTAAAACGATGGAACGAGAATGTCCGCACTGTGGTGCTCCTTTACAAATAACAAGCTCTGGTAAGTGTGAGTATTGTGGCAGTATTGTTACAACAGGAGAGTTTGATTGGGTATTGTCAGATTTGGATTCTGTTCGTGAGGATATGTCAATTATTAACGATGGCGTAATAATTTCAGCAGATGCTCAACAGTCTGACGAAAATATTAATGACGATACAAACAATATCAATAACGATAATGATACCGATAGCTAAAATAAAATATAAATAATAAGGTATGTCAGGTGATAGTGTTTATGCTATCACCTGATTTTTTTACCTAACAGCCATGAAATTAATATAGCTGAATAATGGCAGATGAATATAGGATGACAGAAAGTAATTCTAAGACATAAAATGATAAGAGAATTGGATGTGAAGAATTACAAAAAGATTATTAGCTTAGATTGTTTATAGTTTGATTTAAATATAGGATATTTATAGAATGCTTTGGTAAAATAAAAAGCAGTGATAAATTATTATCACTGCTTTACTATAACTATTTATTAACTATTATTGCTGTGCGGTGGCATTAATATGCTTTGTAATAAAAGGCAAAACTTCATCGGGTTGTATTTCCAACGCTACGGCAAATTCATCATACAGCATTTTTTCAGCATCCTTTAATTGCTGTTCATCTGAACGGTTAAGACGCTTTCCTAATAAAACCTGTTCCTTTTGGTGATTATACAATGTGGTAATCAGCTTTATTAAATCCAAGGGGTTACCAGAGGCTAAAATCTCTTTAAAGGTCTGTAGTCTTTCATTCTTATTATCTGTCCAAATATCATATTTTATTGGAAGAGCATTAATTATATTATATGCTTCGTCCTTTGTTAGCACATTTCGCATTTTAGAAACGAGAGATTCATTATTAACAGGTACAAAAATAGTTGAGTTGTTTTGATATAGCGGCTTTAATACATAGTATAAAAATGTGTTTGTTCCGCATTTCTTTTTGCTTATTTCTGTGATAGTACAGACCCCGTCGCCACCATAGAATATTGTATCGTTTATTTCAAACATATGTGTTGCTCCTTTGCTGGTTTTGTCACGGTTTGCATTGTTAATTATGCCGTGGCAGTTATTTATTTGAGTTAATTAATTGTTAATTAATGACTTTGCTGTTTTATTATAAAGTGGTTGTAAGCCAATGCACAGCTGAGAAAATGTATAATATTATACATATAAGTGCAGTCATGTGTACTGTGCTACAACAAAAAAGTGTAGCTTGCCAACTGGAATTACGTTCCGCTAAGCAAACTACACGTTGAATTCTGATATAATCATAACATATTTTATGAAAAAATGTCATAGGCATTTTGACCAAAAAGTAAATAAAAATGAATGTAATGCCGTTTTTACAGCAAAAAATTAAATGTTTCTCCTTGTTTTCATAAGCTCCAATGTAAAAAGTATCCTAAGGGAATTTCTAACAGCATTATGCATAATATCATTGCCCATAATAACAGCATGGGTAATGCCACAAACATAAACAAATATGATATAACTGGGTGTTCCTTTCCAAAGCATTTTACTTTTGTTTCCACAGCCTCCTTTTTACCACCTAAATATTTTATAGCGGCAATGTTTGTAAATGTCATATTTGTCACCCTTTCAATTATGTAATGTTGTAATGTAAACGTTCCTTTGACATAGATTGTAAAAATATACCAATATACCTATCACTATTAATAATATTCATGTACATGTAAAAAGGTTCTGAAAAGCGGAGGGTTTGCCTACTATTCCAAATACGCCTATGTAAGGCACTGCCAATTGTTAGTGTGGCTAAACCACTGTTGTATAGGTTGTAGGCTATACGTGAATATTGTAAAATGTGAAAAAAGAAAGCTATGGAAAATACCGCTAACTAAAGGAAGACAGAACATATATGTCATATATTGTGACGAAGTAACATGGCTAAACATAGAATATATGTAGTTGAAGAGCAGGCAGAAGGCTGTTACAGTTTAATACGCTATTATTTTTTATGGTTCTGATTTTAGCTGTAGCCCAGATATACAATGTCGCTTACCTTCCTTTCGTTAATAGTATGCCCATGCGTGGTGGGATTTATTACTTTACCGTTAAACCACATTGTAGATGAGCCATTGCCCTCTAGGTTATAGGCTACAGTACATTTTTGGTTATTAAAAATCTGTGCCAGCTGATACGGTGACAGCCTTTATCTGATGCCGTTTTTGCCATGAGATACCACTATTATGCAGTACAGAGAGAGGGAGGGCATGGGGACTGCTGTGCTTTCAATATGATATTTAGCTGATGTTTACATGATGTGCGAATGAGATCAAGATGAAAAATTTTTATTTACATTATAGTAAAATAAAATATTATGAAAACCGTTGTCACAATATTGGCACACGGTCATAAAATGTTACTAAGCTAATTTAGGAGGAGTTTTTATGGCGGAATTTTAAGCGAATCAAAAAAGTCCCGATACCCAATGCATAAAAGAAGCCGTTTGTATAGATGCTTATCGCATATATGACAGCTGCGGTGATAAAGATTGCCTGCGTGATTTGCCTGTTCATTTTACAGAAACAGACCAAATGATGATAGACAAGGCAAGCAACGTTAGGATACGTGATGTGGATGTAATAAATGTATATATCGACCTAGAGCCTGTGCCGTTTCACCGTGGATTTTATTCAGTGGATATGACATTTTTCTTTGAGGTGGAGCTAGACGTATTTATGGCACCAGCAGCTATGCCAGCGTGCATAAAGGGATGTGTGATTTATGATAAAAAGGTTATTTTGTATGGCAGTGAGGGTAATGTAAAATTGTTCTGCTCTGATTATGCTATGGATGACCCTGATACACAAAGCCTACCATCAAAGAATCTACCCAAAGCGTGTGTGCAGGTGGCTAAGCCAATAGGCTTGTCTGCTAAATTAAAGGAACATAAGGGCTGCTGCTCACCTTGCTGCAGAATACCACATTGTATATGTACACGTTTTGGTGGTAACTTTGCTACAGATTGCAGTGAAAAAAAGGTTTTTGTTACCTTGGGTGTGTTTACAATAGTTCAAATAGAACGCAATGTTCAGATGCTTATTCCAACATACGATTTTTGCATTCCTGAAAAAGAGTGCATAACATCTTCAGATGACCCATGTGAGATGTTTAGCCGTATAGATTTTCCTACTGACGAGTTTTTCCCACCAAAGGTTTCAGAAATGGAAGAAGACCATATAGGCTGTGGCGGCGGCTGCGGTTGTAGTTAAACAAAAATAGCGACGGTACATAGCGTACCGTCGCAGTTTTTGGTGTGTCCATAATAGGCATAATATAACCAGTGAAGGAATGTAGTGTATCATCATAGTGAAAAACACGCAGTCAAAGACGGAGGTGTTCACAGTTAGGTGAAATCTGAAAGTAAAGAATAAGAACGTTTAGGGTTATGGATAGACAGTATAGGGCATAGGCACAGCTTTAAACAACCAAAACGCCGTATGCCCAACGGTTTGTATGGTGCTGGGGTATATATCACCCTTTGATACAGCAGTGGGGTGTATTAAGGCGAAAATCGGAATTGTTCTACTGTCGAATAATTCCAATTTTATAATCCATGCCACAGGAGATAACCTTAGTGGTGAATAGAGAGTAGTAGTTGCTGCATTTTATATCTAGCAACAGAGCCTGTTGTTGGCTGGGTGTTAAGCTGTCCATGGAATTGCTGATTTTTGTGATAACAGGCAGGGTGGCTGTGCTTTTGACCTTTTTTAATACTTCTATGCCATGCTTGTTAAAGCCCAGTACACGAATATACTGTACTGGCTGCTGCTGTATTTCCTGGGAAATACCCAAAAATGCGTACATAATAATGCGACGGATTCGTGCATGGGTATAACGCTTTGTCTTGATAGCTTTGTATAGGTCATCCAAATTTGTACATTGGGAAATTGCGTTGAATATGCGATTGTCAAGACCCTCGCTAACATCAGGAAGCTGGGAAAAATCCTGCCTGTTCATGCTGCGCAGCTTGTACAATATTGCACGTTGTGCCTGCTGTAGTGTGGCGATATTACCACAACGAAGTTCGTTGTTAAGTATATCCTTGGTAAAGGAGGGAATTAGCTTAGAATAGGTATTGTCACCCTTTAAAAACAGCTGCCTAATATGTGAGGCACTGGCAATACTATTTATGGTTTGTGCAGTGTCGTGATTGCCTCCCTCTCGTTTTATGGTGACAGGCGTCACAGGTGAGCCTGTGCTGTACAAGGCTTTTATATATTCTATAGCTAACACATTGTTTGGATTGGACAGGTGGGCTGCGGTTTCAGCATTTGTTAGACGTTTAGCTACTTCTTCCATTGCCTTTGGGTAGCTGAAGCCTGTGCCGTGGAGTGCTTTGACCTTGTCCAAAAACTGTGGCTGTGTTGTTAGCTGTGCAATACCCTTTAATATTTCTATGCTGCCACATTCGCTGCCGAATGCTAAATTGTCAATGCAGCCCAAGCCGTTGATTGTTTGTACCCCACCTAATGCGAAACGTTCTGCACCTGCTGTAGCGTAGGGCACAGGCAGTTCTATCACTAAATCTACTCCACCCTTTAATGCACACCGAGTTTTTGCCCACTTATCAATTAAGGAAACATCACCACGCTGTAGGTAATCACCACCCATTATTGCTACAATATGTGTAGCTCCGTTTTTTCGCAGCTGGCTAATCATATACTGATGGCCGTTGTGAAATGGGTTATATTCGCTGATAATTCCAAAAATTTTCAATGGGTTCACTCCTAATATTTACCTTTTTTATGCCGAAAAAGGTTGAATTTTTCAGCGTTTTGTACTATTATATAATATTGTAATGGATAGTTGCAAGTAATATATATGTATAATTTTATTGGGAGATGTAGAAATGAAAATTTTGGTAATTAATGCCGGTAGTTCATCATTAAAGTATCAGCTTTTTGATATGGACAAGGAATGTGTAATGTGTAAAGGCAACTGCGAAAGAATAGGCTTGGACAAAAGCTTTTTAGGCCACAAAACTGCTGAAGGTAAGCAGACAACTATTGCGTGTGAGCTTAATGACCATAGGGATGCTTTTATGCAGGTTAAAAATATATTAACTGACCCAGAATATGGTGTTATTAACAGCTTGGATGAGGTTAGTGCTGTAGGTCACAGAATTGTACAGGGTGGTGCGTTGTTTAGCAAGAGTGAGCTGGTAACAGATGACGTTATTAAAGGAATTGAAAGCTTAATACCTTTGGCACCATTGCATAACAAGGGTCATGTACAGGCTATTAGAGCGTGCCGAAAGGTGTTTGGCGAGGAAGTACCAGAGGTTGTAGTATTTGACACTGCTTTCCATTCTACTATGCCACAAAAAGCGTTTATGTATCCTGTTCCTTACGAATATTATGAGAATTACAAAATTAGACGTTACGGTTTTCATGGTACATCTCACCGTTATGTTAGCAAACGTTGTGCTAATCTAATAGGCAGGGACCTACAGGATATTAAAATGATTACTTGTCATTTAGGTAACGGTTCTTCTATTACTGCTATTAAGGATGGCAAGGTTATTGATACAAGCATGGGCTTGACACCGCTAGACGGATTTATGATGGGTTCTCGCTCTGGCACATTAGACCCTTCTGTTGTAACATATATAGAGGATATTGAAAAAATTTCTGCTGATGAAATGAGCGAGCTATTAAATAAAAAATCGGGCTTACTAGGTATATCTGGTATATCCAGCGATGACCGTGATGTAACAAAGGCTGCGGAGGAGGGCAATCCTCGTGCTATATTGGCTCACGATATGCTACGTTATGAAATTGAGAAATTTATTGGCGGTTATTATGTAGCTTTAGGTGGTTGTGATGCTATGGTATTTACAGCTGGCTTGGGAGAAAATCAAGCACACCATCGTGAGGCTATTTGTGAAAATCTAGAGTGCATTGGCGTTAAGCTGGATAAAGAAGCTAATAACAATATGATTCACGGTAGAGAGGGTTTGATCTCTGCACCAGACAGTAAAATTGCTGTTTATGTAATTCCTACTAATGAGGAGCTTGTAATTGCCAGAGATACAAAGGAAATCATAGAAAATCTATAATTAAATACTTTTTATATGTACAAGTAAAGGCAGCGTCTGTGTGGCGCTGCCTTTGCTTTGGCTTAAACGTTGTTAACAATAACGTTATCGTCACGGTCACGAAACAATAGTGAAAAGCACCATATAGCTGCCAAACCAACTAAGGTATAAATAATACGGCTGACAACTCCTGTTTGACCACCACATATCCAGGCAACCAAGTCAAACTGAAAAATACCGATTGAACCCCAGTTGATACCGCCGATTATTACCAATGTAAGTGCTAGCTTATCAAGCATATAAAATCCTCCTTTTCTCTTTTACAGTTAGTTTGTGCCTTGTCTTGGATTTTTATACAGGGCTAATAATTTTTGTATATACTTTATTATTTTTAAAATTATATAATTAAATCTATACAAAATTATTGACAAGGGATTTTATAAACCGTGTAGCTTAAAAGACCTGACATATGCCGTATCTTAGTTTAACACATGTGACGCAAAATAAGACCTTAAGATTATTTATTTAAAAAGCTTATATAGAGCCACAGATATTAGGACTTCAAAATTGTGAAGTCTTATTTTTTTTGCCTAAAATATAATTAAAACAAGAAATTTTCAAAAAATAACACTTTTTTAGAAAAAAGTGTTCTCATGTGTGCATTTTTTTACGTTTTTGGAGGGTATAGTGAAAGGCTTTATTGTAGTTTTAGCTTAAGGCGATTTTTGCAAGTGATTAGTTTATACAAGGGCTTAACTGATAAGGTCTTTACAAAACGGAGGGAGGGGATGCCTTGGAGGATAGTAATCAATCAAGGAAAAAAAGAAGCCTAACAAAACGAGAAAAACAGTTTTGCTGCCATTACTGTAATACTGGAAATGTGCGGGAAGCCGCAACAATGGCGGGCTACAGGGATAATCCACAGCAGCTAGGTGAAATGCTATTATTACGTGACGATATATCCAGACAGGTGGATAAGCTGTTTGAAAGGCGTAAAAGTAACCTTGCTATAAAGGCAGTTAACGGTTATCAACGTTTAGCCTTTGGCAGTGTTGCTGATGTTATTAAGCTGTTGTATATGGATAATCCCACAGCTGAGCAGTTAGAAAATATGGATTTGTACTGTGTATCAGAAATAAAAAAGCCAAAGGAAGGTGCTATGGAGATAAAGCTGTGTGATAGGCACAAGGCTTTAGAAAAGCTGTTAGAGGCTGACAGCTTAGAAAATAATAATAGTATGCCATTTTATGAGGCTTTGCAAAACAGTGTACATGCCATTAATAATTCCCACATAAATAAGGAGTGTGTGGAATGAAGTTTGAAACCTTTTCTAAAAAGCAGTTAACTGCATTAACATGGTGGTGCAAGGACAGCGATTACGAGAAATGTGACGCTATTATTTGTGATGGTGCTGTACGCAGCGGTAAAACCATGTGCATGAGTATTTCGTATATAGGATGGGCTTTTTATAAATTTAATGATAGCAGCTTTGCTATTTGCGGTAAGACGATTCGCTCACTTAGGCGAAATGTGGTAACGCCCTTGCTTCCTGTGCTGAAAGAGCTGGGCTTCACCTGTGTTGAAAGGCTGTCGCAAAATATAATAGAAATTTCACGTGGTGATAATACAAACAGATTTTATTTGTTTGGTGGTAAGGATGAAGCATCGGCGTCCTTAATACAGGGCATGACCCTGTCGGGAGTGTTCTTTGATGAGGTGGCGTTGATGCCACGTTCTTTTGTTGAGCAGGCTTTGGCACGTTGTTCGGTAAATGGTTCTACCTTTTGGTTTAACTGTAATCCAGAATATCCTGGCCATTGGTTTAGGCAGGAGTGGATTTTGAACAGGGAGAAAAAGAATGCATTGTATCTACATTTTAAAATGGAGGACAACCCATCGTTGTCTAAGACAATGCTTAACCGCTATAAAAGCTTGTATTCCGGTACCTTTTACAAACGTTTTATAGAAGGTATGTGGGTATCTGCACAAGGTGCTGTGTACCCCTTTATGGGTGAAAATACAGCCTTTTGTGAAGTGCCTTGTGAAGCATTTACAAGGTATGCGGTATCCTGCGATTATGGCACAGTGAATCCTGCATCCTTTGGATTGTGGGGTGAGCAAGGCGGTGTGTGGTATAGAATAGACGAATATTATTATAATAGTCGTGTACAGGGCGTACAGCGTACAGATGAAGAACACTATACAGCTCTAGAGGGGTTAATAGGTGATAAACGTGTAGAGGCTGTGGTGGTTGACCCATCAGCCGCCAGCTTTATAGAGGTTATTAAACGGCACGGAAGATACAAGGTGACAAGGGCTGATAATAAGGTGTTAGATGGCATACGAAAGGTATCAACCGCTCTAAAAGACAGCAAAATAAAAATTTGTAAAAACTGTAAGGCTTCTATAGAGGAGTTTGGATTGTATCGTTGGCAGGAGGGTGGCAGTGATGCACCAGTAAAAGAAAACGATCATGCAATGGACGATATACGGTATTTTGTTACTGCTTTCATAGATGATGACAATGACGGTTTTTTCGCATTTGCCGCTAGGCGGTAGGAGGTGACGTATGAAATTATTTAAGGGAAAAAAGAAAAGTGAAACACCAGTACAAACAGCCTGTACACACAGCTACTGTGGTCATCCATTTACAGATATTAATGGGTATATACCACTTAAGGGTGGTGAACAACGATTGTACGCTACGCTAAGGGAGGCCTTGCCAATTATTGATAGTGCCATTTGTAAAATAGTAAGATTAATGGGGGATTTTACAGTGGAATGTGGAGATAAGTCGGCTCAAAAACAGATAAATAGATTTTTACAAAATGTACAGGTAAATGCCACTGGGGTTGGGATAAATACTTTTTTAGGAACATATTTGGATCAAATGCTGACCTATGGTACGGCCATAGGTGAGATAGTACCAGATGCGAACAGCAATAACATAGGGGCATTGTATAATGCAGATTTGGATGATGTTGAGCTGAAACAAACAGATAATCCTTTGGAGATTTTGATTTGCAGACGTTGGGAAAACGGTGATGTGCAGCCTGTACCGTATCAATCATTAGTTATGGTTACTGCACTAAGCCCTGACCCTGGCAGCGTCATAGGCACTTCGGTGCTGCACAGCTTACCATTTGTCAGTGATGTGTTGTTGAAAATTATTAATACAGTTGGTGTGAACTGGGAACGTGTAGGAAATGTGCGTTTTGCCGTAACATATAAGCCTAGTGGAGATATGACAGCTGGTGCATATACAAGGGAGCGTGCTGCACAGATAGCAACAGAATGGAGCAAAGCCATGCGGGATACGAGCCAAGTGTCGGATTTTGTGTCTGTTGGTGATGTAGATATAAAGGTAATAGGTGCAGATAATCAAGTTCTGGACTGTCAAGTGTCATCACGCATAATGCTGGAGCAGATTGTTTCTAAGCTGTCTATACCGCCCTTTTTACTAGGGCTATCGTGGTCCAGCACCGAACGGATGTCATCACAACAGGCAGATATTTTAACCAGTGAGCTGGAGTATTATCGTTCGTTGTTAAACCCTGTTATTATAAAAATATGTACCCTGTGGTTAAGGCTTAATGGCTATGATGATATATGTACAATTAATTGGAGCAACATTAACCTTCAGGATGAGGTGGAGCTGGCAAGTGCAAGGCTGGCAAATGCACAGGCTAAACAAATTGAAGAACAGTTAAAAAGCAGTGAGGTGAATCAATGAAAAATGGTAGGGTGATAAAAGGGACACCTAATGATAATCAGGACAGCGAGCTTGTCCTGATTAATAAATATACTAGACGTGAGCTGTCTATAGATGAGGTGTATGTATTTTCAGTTGTGCTGTGTGACAATGATGTTGATAGGGACAATGAAGCTTTTAGCAATACAGCGTTGGAGCTGCTAGGTGAAATGTTTGTTGGCAAAACAGGGGTGCTTGATCACAACCCAACAGCAAAAAATCAAACAGCACGAATTTTTAGCTGTAGAGTGGAACAGGTACAGGGTAAAACCACAGCATATGGAGAACAGTATTACCGCTTGGTAGGCAGGGCTTATATGCCAAGGATAGACAGCAACCAAGACTTTATTATGGCCATTGACAGCGGTATAAATAAAGAGGTTAGTGTTGGATGCAGTGTGGGGGAGATACGCTGCTCCATATGTGGTGCAGACAGGAGGACAACGGGGTGCGCCCATATAGATGGTAATACCTATAATGGTAAGCAGTGTTACAGCATATTAGACAAGCCACTGGACGCCTATGAATGGTCGTTTGTTGCTGTGCCGTCACAGGTGAATGCAGGTGTGATAAAAGGTTATAGGTTAAACAATAAGGAGGTAAATATGGAGGATATTATTAAGTGCCTGAAAAAAGGTACAGCTGTAACCTTAGATAAGGCACAGGCAGATAAATTAAATAGTTACATTGAATTGCTTGAAAAGAGGGCAGTGGACGGTGAACAATACAGACAGGATTTAACCAATCAGGTGGTTAGATTAAGCTTAATTGTACAGCCGGAAATTGCAAAGTCCGATATATTGGACATTGCAGATAAGATGACTATTGAACAGCTGAAAAGCTTTAAATCTTGTTACAGGGCAAGGGTAGGGGATACTTTGCCTACAGTACCACAGCTATCAAAAAGTGGTGGAAAAATTAGTAAAACAAACAATACAGAATACAATATTTAATTGGGAGGATGATTTATATGAACGTAGATTTTAAGGGATATTTAGATAAGGTTATTACATTTGAGTGTGACAGTACAGTTACTCAATCAGGTACAGCTGTAAAAATGGCAGGCAACGGTACGGTGTCCGCAGCCACAGACGGAGAGGCCTTCATTGGTGTAGCAGCAGATGTTAGAGATGGCTTTGCCACTGTGCAAACTACCGGTGCAGTGGAGATGAAAAAATCAGGTACAATAGCGGTAGGCTTTCAAAAGCTAGTAAGTGGCGGCAGTGGAATTGTGAAGGTTAATACAACGTCTGGCAAGGAATATATTGTTCTAAGCGTTGATGATAACACAGCAACATTTATTCTTTAATTAATAGGAGGAAAATAATATGGCAAATTACGAGAATATTACAATAGAAAAAGGTATGTATGGAAGAAAGGGAAAGACCTTAACACAGGTGCTGGAGGAGCTGGACCCGTCTGATAATTATGCAAATACTCCCTTAGATGGCATGGACGCTTTTCAACGTCAGCTAAAGCGTTTTGATATTAAGGTGAGCGGTCCAAAATCTGACATGGTAGAAAAATTCTTTCAAACCTCAAACAGTGCGGCGTTATTCCCAGAATATGTAAGCCGTGCGGTTAGACAAGGGATAGAAACAGCTGATGTGCTGTCAAGTATTACAGCTGCAGTGACAAAAATAGATGGTATGGACTATCGCAGTATAGCGTCTACACCTACTGAAAACGACAAAGCCTTAAAGGTAATAGGTGAGGGTGCGTATATACCACAAACGACTATTAAGACACAGGAAAACCTAGTAAAGCTACATAAGCGTGGCAGGATGTTAGTGTCTACATATGAAGCACTGCGTTTTCAGCGACTGGATTTGTTTACTGTTACGTTACGACAGATTGGCGCTTATATTGCAAAAACACAGCTGTCTGATGCTGTGGAGGTTATTTTAAATGGTGATGGTAACAGCAATCCAGCAGTGGCAGTTACAGGTACATCAACAGGTATTGTGTATAGCGATTTGGTAAAGCTGTGGACAAGTCTATCTCCATATGAATTAAACACTATTCTGGCACCCACTGCTGTTATTCAGGCTATTTTGGCAATGCCAGAAATGCAGGATGCTGCTGCAGGGCTTAATTTTCAGGGTACAGGCAAGCTTATTACACCTATGGGTGCAACGCTTATTCATGTACCAACGATGGACAGTAAAACTGTTATTGGACTGGATAAAAATTGTGCTTTAGAGCTGGTACAGGCTGGGGATGTGTTAATCGACTATGACAAGCTAATAGATAGACAGTTAGAACGAGCAACAATAAGTGTAATATCTGGCTTTGCAAAGATATTTACAGATGCATCTAAAAAGCTGACTTTATAAGGCGGTGCTGTGGTGGATTATGAGCAAGTCCTTGAACGTTTTATTACATTAACTGGGATGGATGAGGATACAGCAATAAAATGGCAATGGTTGTGTAACGACGCCATTATCAGCATAGCTAACCGTTTAAAGTCAAATGTAAATGCTGATGAAAGCTGTGGCAGGTTGTCTGCCGCAGCCGCGGCATTAGCCTTCTATAACTATACAGTGCTAAAGGGTGATGATAAAATCAGCTCCTTTAAGGCGGGTGATGTTACCATCGGCTTTAGCAACAGCTTATCAGTGGATGGCTTAACATTGTGGCAACAAGCGGAGCGGTCGGTGGCGGATCTGCTAACGGATCATAGCTTTATTTTTAAGAGGGTGAAGTAGGAATGGCTATAATTGACGGTATAAAGGAAATTATTACTGCTTACGGTGGGAAAATACAGCTATCGTATGATGGTGCTACTGTTGAAACTAATGGCTTTATACAACCACTGCGTTATAAAAATAAAATGTATTTAGATGGTTCATATTTGCCATGTGGTTACTGTGACGGCGGTCATTATTTGTATATTGGCAAGGCTGAAGCTGTACCAGATAATACAGACGTTATTTTAAAAACTGCTGACGATAGAGAATATATTATTGTAAGAAGTGAGATGTACTATTTATGGGACACGCCACTGTATTTATGGGCAATTTTAACACCTAGCGTTAGGGGTGATGAAAATACAGAATTGTAAATTGATTTTAAAGAGTTTATTGGATACGTTAAAATCCTGTGAAAAGTTAAGTGCATTAAATATAACAGAGGCATACAGGGACAGTAAATTTCAAAATCCTGTTACCAGCAATACCGCAACAGTTAGCCTTTATAGCTCAAATATAAATAAATCGGATGAGGCTGTAACTGTTGAAAAATATATATATGCTGTTAACTTATATACAAGTGTCCGATATACAGGACAGACGTGCATAAACATTATATCAGAAATCGCAGATGTGCTTTTGCAGGTTAATAATGGTGAAGTCATACGCACCTGTGAAATTTCACAGGTTACTTATGATAATACAGCTAGGTCGTTTCATGCGGTACTATATCTGACATTGGATTTTTCTACATATGAGGACATATCACCCGCGGGAGATAGTGTATCTAATGTTAATATTGATGTTAACAATAAGAAGATTGCCAATTGTAAAACCTTTAATGTAAAAGTAAAGAAAAGTACATATGACATTAAGGTTTATAACCAAGCTAAGCCTTTCGATACAGTTATGATAAAAACAGAATATACCATATATCTAAAAAGATTGGTTAGGTCGGCAGCTGATATTAACATAATTGATTTGACGGACTTTATGTTGACGATAAGTCAATATGAAACAGAAACAATATACACAGGCTGTAACGTTACAGCTTGTGAGGAAATTATGGATAACAACCGTTATACAGTGGAAAATATTACAATTACAGCAACAGGCAAAGGTATAAAGGGGGGCTGAATATGACCGATAAAGGTGATGTTGTTTATAGTTATGCAGACGAGGCTGTAAATTACGGCGAATACGGCGAAGGGATATCAGCTGTTTTTGAACAGGACAGCCGTCGTTATCCGTCGCATTTAAATGAGGAGGAGCAGGTGAAATGACAAATATGGCAAGTATGAGGTACAAGGGATACACATTACACCATAATCCCCAGACAGTAACTGTTACAAATGCAAAGGACATAAAAAAACATACTTTGCCGTATTTGTGTGGTATGGTTGAGGACTTTGCCAGACAGCCACAGGTAATATCAGGAGAGGGCGTTCTGTATGGTGATGATTGCTACGAACAGTTTAAAATGCTGTTAACGCTACAGAAGGAGTGTACCTGTGGTGTATTGTCTATGATTAATTTAGAACCAATATATGCAATGTTTACTTCCTTAACACAAATTAATGAGCCTGTAGATAACATATTAAGATATAAATTCACATTTACTGAAAGTACATTGGATAAACCAGCTGTAAACCTAACAGACAGTCGTTATTATACAGTGTCAGATGGTGAAACCTTGTGGGATATAGGGTACAAGGTTAATATACCTGTGGAAAAGCTTTTAGAGCTTAACCCTATAATAAGGCGGTGTGATGATATAAATGTGGGTGATATGGTGGTGTTGAGATGAATGTATTTGCAATAACAGAGGGTGGCGAGAAGGTTATGCTGCCACAGCCTGTTTCATTGTGCATTAATTGCGAGATAGATGTGCCTGCCGACGATATTACTATAACCTTTGCAATGAACAGCATTCCACCTTTAGCTTTTTTAACAGTAACAGAAAATGGCAGTAACATTTTTATGGGTATTGTTGATGAACAGGAAAAAACTATAGGGGCGGATGGCACATTAATAAAAATAACGGGACGAAGCATGGCAGCCTTATTGTTAGATAATGAGGCTAAACCAACAAACTATACTAATCTTTCTGATGAAGTACTGTTTTATAATCATATTGAGCCATATGGTTTAACAGGATTTTTAGGTGATGACGCTTCGTATATTGGTAATATGTCCATTGATAAGGGTGTTACACAGTGGCAGGTGGTTGAGGATTACTGTGGTAAAAAGTATAATACCGTACCTAGAATTAACGAGGAGGGTATTGCAGTGTTAAATGGCAGTATATCACAGAAAAAGCTTTTGTTTTCTAATACTGTAAAAAGAGGTATGCCATATGTGAGTTGTAAAATAAAGACTAAACGTCATAGCATGCTGTCACATATTTATGTAAGAACATCACCTGCTGACGGATACACCACAACATTAATAAACACCACAGCAGTGAAAAAGGGTGTGATGCGTAGGCGTTATCTAAATGTAGCAGATATGAAGGGAAGGACGCTGGATATAGGGGATAAGATGATAGAAAAAAGCAATCAAGGCAACCTGACAGTTACCCTGTGCTGTCCCTGCGGTGTTTTGGGGTGTTTAGGTGCTATGGCTACTGTTGATGATATAGCTGTGGAGAATGGGTCACAGCTGACGATTAGTAAGGTAAGATATGTGTTGTCCTCACAGGGGCAATACACATACCTTACGTTAAAGGAGGTACTATGTGGATAAATAAGAATATAGTAGATAGAACAGTCAGGAAAAATAAGCCTATGTGTGGTAAAGTGACGCAGACAGGGAACACTACGGTTAATATTCAGTCGGAAAAGCAGTGTGTGGAATTGCCTATCATAGCCCCCTGGGGTGTTGCGTATGTACCTAAGCCTGATACAACAACCGTGATTATGCCATTAGGTGATGGTGATGGATGTATAGGCACTGTGGTAGAGGACAGGGGACTAAAACCCGGTGAGGTTATGCTGTATTCGGCTGGTGGTGCAACACTTATACTGAAAAATGACGGTACAATAGTGGCTAACGGTAAGATAATAGCGTAGAAGGAGGTACAATGGATACAGCATTAAAAAATGGGGATTTTAATTTAGAAAATTGTGGCTCGCCATACTTGATTGATGATATTGAGGAAATTTTACAGCGAGCTACAATTGCGTTGACTGTAAAAAAGGGCAGCGATATTTATAACAGAGAATTTGGCAGTCAGCTATATATGGTGGATTTTAATGATAGCAGATGGGAAAGTACGGTAGAGCTATTAGTACGAGAGGCTTTAAAAAAGTTTGTGCCACAGGCAGATGTGTTATCTGTTACAGGTGATGTTATAGATGATAGACATAAGGTAACGGTTGTGATATGTGCCTGTGGAAAAGCTGGTGAAATTGAGGTGATTATTTAATGGAAAGCTACGATACAATTTTGAAGAGAATGAAAAGCAATTTTTTAGTAAAATGCGGTTTTCCTGCGGATAATGCATCTGACATTGCTTTGCGTATGGAGGTGCTGGCAGGTGAAATTTTTTCTGCGGGTTCATATTTGGAATGGATTCGCAATCAAATGTTTCCACAAACTGCACAGGGTAAGTATTTGGATTACCACGCACAGCTGCGGGGACTTACACGGAAATCTCCAATTAAATCTACAGTGTTACTTTATTTTTATGTTGCCAATGCTGTGGGAGCTACATTGGCAATTCCCAAGGGTACAATTTGTAGTACATCCGGGGATAAGGGCGTGCGGTTTATAACTACAGAGGATTCCTACATAGCCGCTGGTATGAAGGCTATATATGTTAGGGCAGAGGCTATGGAGTATGGTAATAGAGGCAATGTTGCCACAGGCACAGTTACAGTGCTAGTTACTCTGCCGTTAACTGATTTAAAGGTTACTAATACTACATTAGTGACGGTTGGCGTGGATGAAGAAAGTGATGACAGCTTGCGTAGGAGGGTTCTTAGCAGTATGTCTGATATTTCTAACGGTACAAACGGTGCATTTTATAAAAGCATTGCTTCTTCCTATAGTGGAGTGAATTCAGCAGGTGTAATACCTAGAAATCGTGGTAATGGTACGGTGGATGTGTTTTTAGGTGGTAAGGGTACTGCGGTGTCCTCTAGTGTAGTTGAAACAGTACAGTCCGGTATTAATAGCCTGCGTGAGATGAATGTTGATGTATTGGTGCAGCCAGCTACATTGCTGACGTATAACGTATATGTAGCCGTTAAGATAAAAACCGGTTTTGACATCGATGATGTGAGCGACAATATTTTGGCTAGGCTAAAAGAATATTTTGCAACACTTTTTGTAGGGGAAAGTGTGTATCTGTCTAACTTAGGTGAAATAATTTTTCATGTGGATGGTGTGGAGAATTATACATTTAACAGCTTATATACAAAGGATATGAAAATTGCTAATTCTCAGTTAGCGGTTGTGGATAAAATAATTGTTACAGAGGCTGGTGACTGGTCATGACAGCCTTACGGTCAATGATAAACAGCACACAGCCATTAGGCGTATATAATCTAGCGGAAAGCTCCTTGGTTTATAAGGAGTTATCAGTGTATGCCACCGCATTGGACAGACTAACGGAGCAGATATCCACCTTGGAGAAGGAAATCTTTGTGCAAACTGCTACGGATTTTGGATTATCAAGCTGGGAGGAGATATGGGGTCTGCCACGAACTGATTTATCAAACGAAAAGCGCAGAGAAATGATAATGTCACGTTGCAGTCTGAATTATAACGACTTTACGTCGTTATCTCTTAGTAAGCTGTTTAACGCAATCGCCTTTCCTGCAACTTTTGTTGAGGATGCAGAGCATTTTTGTTTGTATATAAGCAGTGACAAGAGTAAATATTCGATGCCACAGCGTCAATGGATAGCACAGCAGATTGAAGAATTTATACCTGCACATTTACAGGTGTATATAGATTTTAGAACTATTGATTGGGATGATATAGACAATAAAAAACATACATTCTATACAATGGACGGCATGGGGTACACATGGGAAGAAATAGAAAGCTACAGTGTATAATAAAGGGAGATGAAGTTTATTTATGAGTGCATCAGTAAAGACAGCTAACCTAGGTTTAAGTGCGTGGATAGGATCAGATAAGCCCACAAGGCTAGATTTTGTCAACGATAATCAAAAGCTAGATACAGCAGTAGGTAATCATATAAACAGTACAGCAGTACATTTGTCGGACAGCGACAGAGAGAGGTTGGAAACGCCATATGTTGTTGGCTACTACGGTGGTAATGGTATTAATAACCGCAGTATAACGTTGGATTTTGAGCCAAAGGCGGTTTTTGTTTATAAAAAAAATTCAGGTTCGGTTACAAAGGATACATCAGGAAATTTATTAATGAACAGTGGTATGGCAATAGCTATGCATAATGGTATAAACGGCGTAGCTGTCAGCGGTAATAATATTACCGTGGGACAAACAGGTACAGCGGTGGACGGTGTGTTATTTAACCTTAATGCCAGCGGTTCGCAATATGCTTATATAGCTTTTAAATAACAGAAAAAACGCCACCGAGATTCTTCGGTGGCGTTTATTAAAGGCTGTTTATTAGTTGTGATTGTTGCGTGACCTATTTTGGGTGTCGGGCTTAGTGCTTTGAGGATTGCTTTGTTTTACATGATTTCCTTGGCTGCGGTTTGCGTTATACCCGTTACGATTACTATTATTGCCGCTAGGTGTATTATTATATGGGTTGTGCTGTTGACTATACACTTCATTAATATTAATTTCTTTGGTATGCTCCTTAGATAAATAAGCTTGTGAACGTTGTGTTTGGTTTGAATAAGGTGTGGAGCGTCTTTGGCGTTGATTGTTCCTAACGGCAGCTGCGGCACGCTTTTTCTTTGATTGATATGTGAAGGTAACCACTGTTACAGTTATAACAGATATGGCGATAAGGGCAATACCTACATACAGCAGCCAAATGCTACCGTTGTCATCTGTGCTGGAATTATTGTTTTTAATAAAGTTAAAATCATCAGTACCATCTGCGGTTTCGTTAAAATTTAGTGCTAGCTTCCAATCGTCAGCATTTAATGTGCTGCTGTCAATAGAACTGTTAACAGAATACAGATTAGGGTTTGATGTTGGTGCTTGATAGTTTGGATCCTGTGTGCCGTATTGGTAGATATTGCCGTATTCATCACGCACAACGCTGTCTGTTGTGGATGACGAATCTGATCCAAAATTGTAGGAGCCGTTAATAACGCTGTTTCCCTGATTGTTATCAATGCTGTTATTATCGTTTATATTGTTGTTTCCACCTGTGTTGTTGTCAGGTGGTGTATTGTTTTGGTTGTTGTTATCGTCCACAATACCACCGGAGTTGTTGTCCTCGGGGATATCAGTATCAGGTGTGTTATCGCTAGTATGGTCACCAGTGTTATCACCAGTATTATCTCCAGTGCTGTCACCGGTGTTATCGCTGACAGAGGTATCTGGAATTACAACTGTATCATCAGGTAAAGCATATGCGGTTAAACAGCCAATAGATAACATCATTATGGTTGCTACCAAAATAGAAACCACCTTATATTTTGCTCGCACTATATATTCCTCCAATTTAATTATAAATTCTATTATGAACGGCTCGGTGTATTAAATCTGGGCGTTAGTATATGGGAACTGCTATGCTGCAGAATAAAAAAAGTTAGGCCTAGATACCTAAAACACGCCCTTTGATGCTACATATATAATACCATAAACGGCTAATGCTTTTCAACTGCAAAGAGATAATTTACAATTTATAAATAAAATTGCAAGGCAGCACAGCCTGCTACCTTGCAAAAAACATTTTAATATTATTATTGTGCAGATGAAGATGTAGTTTTTGATGAGCTGGCAGCTGGTTCTGTAGCATAGGTGATGAATTTTTCAGGACCGTATTTATCAATGGCTGCCTGATTTTTCTCACATTCTACTGCTTTTGCAGCTTCGTTCATATAATCGATGTAATCCTCAGCCTTCATTTTTACAAGAACCTTATAGTGCAGATCAGAATCACTGGATAGAGTAGAGGCTTTGTCTGTTATAGGTGCTTTATATAAGAAATAATAGCTAGCTTTGCTGTTGTCTGTGCCAACCTTAATTACCTGAGCCTGCTTTTCAGACATTTCGCCGTATGCTGTGATTACCTCATCACCTAAGCCAGAGTCTGCCAAAACAGCTACATCTGATTTTGAAGGATCAGTTGTTACGTTATAGTCGGTCATATACGCCTTTGCTTCGTCTTCAAATGTTGCTTCACCTTTGTTGATTGCTTCTGCATAGGTATCAAGGCTTGTTTTTATTTTAGCTATGTCCTCGTCGCTTTTAGCAGTGGAGGCAGCGTTTCCGCTTTCATCTGTTGTGCTGTTGTACAGCGGTACGGAAAAATAGCTGTAGTTTGTGTAATTGTCGGTAAAATATGTGGACAAATCACTTTCTGAAACAGCTTTTTCGCCACCTGTACCGTACATGGTTCTAAATATTTTTTCATATTTAGCAGACAGGACACCGTAAGCGTTTGTAAAGGATTCCTGAGAAACGCCATAGCCCTCCAGCAGGGTTTTGTTGTATGACCAACCGCTACTGGCATTTTGCTTAGCTGCTGCCAACTCCTCTTCAGTTAGTGATAAGCCCAGCTCACTAAACTTTTTCTCAACGTTTAAGTAGTTTTTACAGGCAAGGTCAGTTTCAGAGGCAATATAATCACGTGCGGTCATAGTTTCGTCATCATCATTTGTGAATTCTTCTGATAAGAAATCACCGTTAGAGTCGGAAACCTTTTTGCTTGCCTGCTGATAAGCACTGTACTCATAATAAATATACGTGCCTATTGATAATGTGGTTTGATCGTCCTTGTATGACCATGTCATATCTGCACCGCTACAGCCACAGGTTAAGACAGTTATAGCTGTTGCCAGCACAGCAGCCATAGTACATTTTAATTTTTTCATTTAATAAATCCCATTCCTTTCAAATGTTTGAAACGAAATAATTATACACTTTTTATATTTTTTTGTCTATAATTATATAATAAAATTCATATAAAATTCTTATAACTGATGATTTTACAGGTTTACAATCTCCTTTAGTGCATTTATAGGTGCTGTATTACTTTGTAATTTAATGGAAATATATGGCTTGCTGCCCGCGCTGAGCATTGCTCTGCCTTTATATCTAGTTAATATTTCACCAACAGAATTGTTACGGATATTTTTAATATATAGCAAAATGCTATTTTCCTGTTGCTTTATTTCGCAGATGCCTATTTGTGCGGCGGAATTTCTAACCAGTGCCACATCAATTAGTCCCATAACAGATTTTGGAATATCACCGAAACGGTCAATAAGCTCATCAATAACATCATTTGCATCGTCTTGGCTGCGAATATCTGAAATTCGTCGATATATATCAATACGTTGGCTTAGGCTGCCAATATAGCTTTCAGGAATATGTGCCTGTACCTGTACGTCTACTAAGCATTCTAATTCAGCTGAGGTGGTATCCTCTCCACGTTCCTCTTTTACAGCCTCGCCTAACAGCTTTAGATACATATCGTAACCAACATCCTCCATATGGCCATGCTGCTGGGCTCCTAAAACGTTGCCGGCACCACGTATTTCCAGATCACGCATTGCAATTTTAAAACCAGAGCCAAATTCGGTAAATTCCTTAATTGCAGCTAAACGCTTTTGTGATACCTCTGTTAGCACCTTATCCTTTACAAAGGTTAAATACGCATAGGCACGACGGGATGAACGTCCGACACGTCCACGCAGCTGGTGAAGCTGTGACAAGCCCATGTGGTCTGCGTTGTCTATAATTAATGTGTTGGCGTTTGGCAGATCCACACCTGTTTCTATGATAGTGGTACAGACTAGAACGTTTATCTCTTGCTCTAACATTTTTCGCCATACCTCTGACAGCTCATGCTCTGCCATTTTGCCATGACCCACGGCTATTTTGGCCTCTGGTATGTCCTTTTGAATTTTAGCGGCACGTTGTTCTATGGTTTCTACCTTGTTGTGGAGGAAAAAAACCTGACCGCCACGGCGCAGCTCCCTACGAATAGCTTCATTAATAACACTGTTGTCATATTCTAGTACATAGGTTTGTACGGGTCGTCGATCCTGTGGGGCTTCCTCTAAAACTGACATATCTCTAATACCGCTCATAGCCATATTTAGAGTACGTGGTATAGGGGTAGCAGACAGTGTTAAACAGTCAACATTCTTGCACATTTCTTTAAAACGTTCTTTTTGTGCCACACCAAAGCGTTGCTCCTCGTCTATTATGCACAGCCCTAAATCTCTAAATTCAATGTCCTTTGAAACCAAACGGTGTGTTCCTATGATAAAATCAATTTCACCACGCTTTAGCTTTTGTAAAATCTCTGTTTGCTGTTTAGGCGTTCTAAAGCGAGATAACAGCTCTATCCTAACGGGGAAGTCTTCAAAACGCCGAATGGCAGTTTGATAATGCTGCCATGCAAGTATTGTGGTGGGGCATAGCAATGCACATTGTTTAGAGTCTGATACGCATTTAAAAGCAGCACGTAGGGCAACCTCTGTTTTACCAAAGCCTACATCACCGCACAGTAGTCTGTCCATAGGTGCAGTGCGTTCCATATCGCTTTTAATTTCGTCGATACAACGGTTTTGATCGGTAGTTTCCTCATACTCAAATCTGGCATCAAAATTGTGCTGCCAGTCATTATCAGCAGGAAAAGCGTGACCCTTTGCCGACATACGTTGTGCGTACAAAGCGGTTAACTCCTTTGCCATATCCTTTACCGCTTTACGTACTCGTGTCTTAGCCTTTTGCCATTCGGTACCGCCTAGCTTGCTAAGCTTTACTCCTGCGTTTTCCCGTGGCCCTATATACTTGCTGACTAAATCTAGCTGTGTAACAGGCACATACAGCTTATCACCCTTTGCGTACTCCACCTTAATATAATCCTTGATAACACCATGCATATCTATTTTGTGTATGCCGCCAAACACACCTATGCCATGACTGGAGTGCACCACATAATCACCAACAGACAGCTCTGCCAGACTGTATATCTGCTGTGCGTTTTTTGGCTTGGATTTGCGTTTTTTTGGCGTGTTAAAAACTATACCGTGGGACAGCAGGGAAAAATGTGCAGTTGGGTACTCAAAGCCAGCTGACAGGCTGCCTTCCATAACGTAAATTTTACCAGGTAGTGGTTTAGCTATATCATCTACAAGTACAGCAGGATAATTTTTTTCTAAAAGCTCATCAGTTAACGATGCTGCACTGCGTTTAGTGCCAGCCAAAATAACAAAGGAGCTGTTTTTGGAAAAGTCCATCTCTAAATCTTCACATAGTATTTTTGTTGAGCCACCCCACAGTGACAGCTGCTTTACTGTGAAATTCACCATTTCTTTTAATGGCAGTTCAAAATTACCACGAGTAAAGTTGTCTAAAAATATTGTGGTGTGCTTACTGAAAAAGTCCCATACCTGACTTTTATCCAGTGAGTAGGTTTCAAAGCCACGGCACAGTGTGCCTGTTTCAAAATAGTCCTTTAAATCTTCGTTATTTTGCCAGATAACAGCATTTTGTCTGTCCATGACCTTTGTTTGTTCAGAAATAAAAATTATGTCATCTGTGATATAGTCCAGTATTGTTGCCGGCTGGTCATATATTAAGCCAATAAATTTATCTATTGAACCTATTTTTACATCATTACGCAGACTGTCTGCCTCTTGCTGTAAAATTTGTTTAGCCTGAGCTGTGTTTTTTCCCTTTAACAGTGATATTTTATGCTCTATTTTATCGGCAAGGTCATAGTAATCCTTAACAAGTATTTCAGTAGATGGTGTGATAGTAAGCTTTTCGATGTAGTCTGTCCTACGCTGAGTTTCAATATCAAAGGCGTTAATTGTGTCTACCTCATCACCCCAAAATTCTACACGAACAGGATAGTCCATATCAGGCATAAAGAAGTCTAGTATGCCGCCACGGTGTGCAAATTGTCCCGCACCCACCACTTGGTCGCAATGCTCATAGCCATTTATTGACAATGCTTGAATAGCCTCATCTATGGTTAAATGTTGACCGCCCTCCATAGTAATGGTTGCCCGTTTAAGAGCCAGTGGCGGTATTGTATATTGCGACAAGGCATCTATACATGCTATTACCACGTCGCAATCATTATTTAACATTTTAAGCAAGACATTTAAACGCTGATGCTCATATTCTCTTGACTGACCGTTGATGTCACGAAAAATAAAGTCACGCACAGGGTAGAATACCGCTTTTTTGCCCATTGCACATAAATCGGTAGCTAACACCTGTGCTTCATGCTCGTCACTGGCAACAACAAAGGCTCGTGTGTTAAGCTCCTGTGGCAGACTGTTAATAATATGGGCTTTATGAACTAATGCAAGTCCTGTTGCTGCAATGGCGCAGGGTCTGTTTTTCAATGCATTTAACATTGTTTTATATTCGGGAATTTGATTTATTATGTTATCTAAAAAATTCATAAGATTAATCCTTACTCATGAGTTATATAAGCTCATAGCTTTATCTATATTGCCGTTGATAATTTCCTCCACAGCGTTACAAGCGTTGCTGGCGGCTGTGTTTATGGCTTTCATATCGTCAGCTGTAAATTTTGAAAGCACCCAATCTGCTAACTGCCAGCGTGGGTTAGGCTTAGCACCTATACCTATTTTAATACGAGGAAATTTGTCACTGCCAGACAGTGTAATAATACTACGCATGCCCTTTTGACCACCGTCGCTGCCCTTTCGCCGTATACGTGTTTTGCCAACCTCCAAAGAAATATCATCAAACATTACAATAACCTTTTCAGGCGGTATTTTGTAAAACTGCATTGCCTGTACTACTGCTTCACCGCTGTTGTTCATAAAGGTTTGTGGCTTCATTAACAGTACACGATGACCAGTAATGGTACAGTTCCCAATTAGAGCCTTGTATTTTAATTTATTAACAGTGCAGTTGTATTTATTGCTTAAAAAATCCATAGCGATAAAGCCCGTATTGTGACGGGTGTTTTCGTATTGCTTTCCGGGATTGCCAAGACCTACAATAATATATTCTATACTGCCCTTTACTGTGGTAGCACTTTTGTTAAAAGGATTTATCATTTTTACACCTCTTCATTGGTCTGTTTTTTATGTAAATAACCCTTGTTACCAGTACAAGTGCTATTTTTATTTATTGTAATCATTAAATATATCTAGATACATAATTAGTTGGCTGTTTAATTTTCTATAGTCCAGTTAATATTATCCTAAGGCTTAATTAGATAATAGACAAATTTTGTGGAGCTTTTTTTACCATGCTGTGTTATGGTATCCCTCTGTATCGCAAAAAAAGCTTCACAAATTTTATAAGTTGTAGTATAAGTTATTAGTATTAATAGATTTGCTATAGTTGCCTTTTGGCTATTTTTATCAGACAAAAAATCAAGTTGTTTTTAACAACGGTGAAAAGGCGGCATATGCAATGCCGCCTATATATGAGTAATTATATTGTAGCTTAGCTAATCTTAGAATAATGTGGAAATCAGGCGAAAATGTTTGCAAATGGCTTGTCAGCATAAATTCTTTCAATAGCCTCTGCAAATACAGGTGCAACAGGAAGAACAGTGAATTTGTCAAGCATTTTTTCCTCTGATAGCGGAACAGTATCCAACAGAATAAATTCTTTTATTGGGCTTTTGTCAATTCTTTCAATAGCAGGGCCGGACAATACACCATGTGTTGCACAGGCTGTTACGCTGGCAGCACCACCCTTTTCAATAATGGCAGCGGCAGCATTACAGATTGTACCAGCTGTGTCTATCATATCATCTACCAGGATTACTTTTTTACCCTTAACATCACCAATAATATTCATAACCTCTGAAACATTTGCCTTTTGACGACGTTTATCAACAATGGCTAAAGGACAACCAATTTTAGCAGCAAAGTTTCTAGCTCTTGTAACTGAACCTAGGTCAGGGGATACTACTACATAATCGTCTGTGTTTGTGCCGATTCTTTCTTTTAGATGAGCCGCTAGTAGTGGTTGACCTACTAGATGGTCAACGGGAATGTTAAAGAAGCCCTGAATTTGAGCTGCGTGTAAATCCATTGTTAGAATTCTATCAGCACCCGCAGTTGTGATAAGGTCAGCTACAAGCTTAGCAGAGATTGGATCTCTTGCCTTTGACTTTCTGTCCTGTCTGGCGTAACCAAAATAAGGAATAACTGCTGTAATTCTGGCAGCTGATGCACGCTTCATAGCGTCAATCATGATTAATAGCTCCATTAGGTTGTCATTTACTGGGTAGCAAGTTGACTGTACAATAAAGCATTCTGAGCCACGAACTGATTCGTGCAGAGAAACGGAAATTTCTCCGTCACTAAATGTACAGCAGTCAGACTTGCCCAGCGGTAAACCCAAACAGCCAGCAATAGCAGTGGCTACGCTTTTATTTGAGCTACCTGTAAAAATTTTAATGTCTTTCCCGTGAAAATTCATTTGTTTAATCCCCCTGTTTATTTAACACACCGAAAAGTGTATCGGTTACAATAAATTTGTTATATGTGACTTTCAAAGCCTGAAAGAAAACATCAATATGGATATTTGTCGTATTTTGCCTTTGCTATGTCGTTTAACTCTGCCAGCTGAGCAGGGTCGTTGGCCCCCAGCACAGCATCGCTGGAATCTGCCATAAATGCCTGTGTGCTTTTACCCTCATCAATAAGTAGCTTGATAGCATCTGGCAGGTAATATTCACCAGCCTTGTTATTAGATGTGATTTTATTTAAAACAGACAACAAATCCTCGCTGTCGAACCAATAACCGCCCGAATTCACTTCATGGATTTTAAGTACGCTTTCGTTGGCATCCTTATGCTCTGTAATGGCTGATAAATCTCCGTTTGCGTTTCTTACTATTCTGCCGTAACCTGTAGGGTCATCTACGTTAGCAGAGATAACGGTTGCACTGCTGTTTTTATCATTGTGAAGCTGTAAAGCACCTAAAATTGTTTGGGTGTCCATAAAGGGTGCATCCCCGTTTAGTATAACTACGTCACCCTTGTGGCTGTTTAAAAAATCCTTAGCCATCATAACAGCGTGACCAGTGCCTAAACGTTGGGACTGATAAACTGTGTCAATAGGGTAGTCCAGTGTAGCAATGTAATCCTCTATACATTCCTTTTTGTAGCCCTTAACAACGCAAATGTCCTTTATGCTGCCCTTTCTTAGGGCATCAATAACCCACTGAAGCATAGGCTTATCCAAAACCTGTGATAAAGTCTTTGGTTTGTCAGACTTCATACGAGTTCCTTCGCCGCCTGCCAAAATGATTGCACTTAGCTGTGGCATAAATCAAGCTCCTTCTTATTCAATTAAATATATTACTCATTAGTAACAGTCTTTTATATTATCTCACAGAAATTGTAATTTTCAAGCCTTTTTACAGGAAATATGACTTTTTATAACAAATTTATCGTTTTGTACAGTAAAACTAAATAAATATTCTTTTAAATTAGTTTGTTTTTATTTGAAAAAAATTACAAAAAAGGTGTAGATATTTTTCCTAGTATTTGATATAATAGGGCGTAGACTTAAAAAAGTCGTCAAACAAAATATGTTTTTGGCAGTTTTTTCTGCTATAAAACATTATATTATTAGGAGGTATTTTCCAATGAGCCACAAGTATGTTTATCTTTTCTCAGAGGGCAATGAAACCATGAGAGAGCTTCTTGGCGGTAAAGGTGCAAACCTTGCCCAAATGGTAAGCTTGGGTATGCCAGTTCCTCAGGGCTTTACAGTAACAACTGAAGCTTGCACACGTTACTATGAGGATGGCAAAATGATCGCTGCTGATATTGAAGCAGAAATCTATGAGAATCTTGCAAAGGTTGAAGAAATCAACGGCAAGAAATTTGGTGACACACAAAATCCACTATTAGTATCTGTACGTTCAGGCGCTAGAGCATCTATGCCTGGTATGATGGATACAATCTTAAACCTAGGTCTTAATGATGATGTTGCAGCGGGTATGATTGCTGGCAACCCAGACCCTAAGTTTGAGCGTTTTGTTTACGACTCTTATCGTCGTTTTATTCAGATGTTCTCTGACGTTGTTATGGAAATCTCAAAAAAGCGTTTTGAGGTTATCATTGACGAGGTTAAGGATGCAAAGGGTGTTAAGAACGATATTGAACTAGACACAGAGGATATGAAAGAGCTTGTTAAGCGTTTCAAAGCCTTCTACAAAGAAGAAAAAGGTGTTGACTTCCCAACTGACCCTAAGGAGCAGATGATGGAATCAGTAAAAGCTGTTTTCCGTTCATGGGACAACCCTCGTGCAAACGTTTATCGTCAGATGAACGATATTCCTTATTCATGGGGTACTGCTGTTAACGTTCAGCCAATGGTATTTGGTAACTTGAACGAGAATTCTGGTACAGGCGTTGCATTTACCCGTGACCCAGCTACAGGCGAAAACGGTCTGTTTGGTGAGTATCTAATTAACGCACAGGGTGAGGACGTTGTTGCTGGTGTTCGTACACCTAACCACATCTCACACCTAGAGCAGGATATGCCAGAGGTTTACAAGCAGTTTGTTGACATTTCAACAAGACTAGAAGAGCATTACAGAGATATGCAGGATATGGAGTTTACTATTGAAAATGGTACACTGTATATGCTACAAACAAGAAACGGAAAAAGAACAGCAGCTGCTGCTCTAAAAATTGCTGTTGACCTAGTTAATGAAGGCAAAATCACAAAGGACGAGGCTGTTCTGCGTGTAGAGCCTAACCAGCTGGATGCACTTCTACACCCACAGTTTGACGCTAAAGCACTAAAGGCTGCTACTGTTATTGGTACAGGTCTAGCTGCTTCTCCAGGCGCTGCCTGTGGTAAGGTTGTATTTTCAGCAGAGGATGCTAAGGAATGGGCTGCAAAGGGCGAGAAGGTTGTTCTTGTTCGTTTGGAAACATCACCTGAGGATATTGAGGGTATGGTAGCTGCTGAAGGTATTCTAACTGTTCGTGGCGGTATGACATCTCACGCAGCTGTTGTTGCTCGTGGTATGGGTACTTGCTGTGTATCTGGTTGTGGCGATATTAAGATTAACGAGGATGCTAAAGAGTTTACTCTTGGCGGAAAAACTATTAAAGAGGGTGACTATATCTCTCTAAATGGTTCAACAGGTAACATCTACGGCGAGGCTGTTGCTACAACAGACGCAGCTATCGTTGGTGATTTTGATACATTGATGGCTTGGGCTGATGCTGCTAGAACTCTAAAGGTTAGAACAAACGCTGATAACCCAAGAGATACAGAAACAGCTGTTAAGTTTGGTGCAGAGGGTATTGGTCTTTGCCGTACAGAGCATATGTTCTTTGAGGGCGACAGAATCAAGGCTATCCGTGAGATGATCGTTTCTGACACTAAGGAAGAGCGTGAAATTGCATTAGCTAAAATTCTTCCATATCAGCAGGGTGACTTTGAGGCTATGTACAGAGTTCTTGAGGGTCGTCCAATGACAGTTCGTTTCTTAGATCCACCTCTACATGAGTTCGTTCCTACAAAGGAAGAGGACATCGTAGAGCTAGCTGGAGAAATGAAGATTTCTGTAGAAAAGCTAAAGGATATTATCTCTGGTCTACACGAGTTTAACCCAATGATGGGTCATCGTGGATGCCGTTTGGCTGTAACATATCCTGAGATAGCTGAAATGCAGACAACAGCTGTTATTAAGGCTGCTATTGCTGTTAATAAAGAGCATCCAGAGTACAACATTGTTCCAGAGATTATGATTCCATTAGTTGGCGAAGTTAAAGAGCTTAAGTTTGTAAAAGACTTTGTTGTTGCTACAGCAGACAAGCTAATTGCAGAGGCTGGAGTAGAGATGGAATATCACGTTGGAACAATGATTGAAATTCCTCGTGCTGCTTTAACAGCTGATGAGATTGCTAAGGAAGCGGAGTTCTTCAGCTTTGGCACCAATGACCTTACTCAGATGACATTTGGCTTTAGCCGTGATGACGCTGGTAAGTTCCTACAGAGCTACTACGAGAACAAGATTTATGAGTCAGATCCATTTGCTAAGCTAGACCAAATTGGTGTTGGCAAGCTTGTTAAGATGGCAGCTGAAATGGGTCGTGCTACACGTCCTAACATTAAGCTTGGTATCTGTGGCGAGCATGGTGGTAACCCACCAACAATCGAATTCTGCCATAATGTTGGCTTGAACTATGTTTCTTGCTCACCTTTCCGTGTTCCAATCGCTCGTTTAGCTGCTGCACAGGCTGCGCTAAAAGAGAAGATGGCAAAATAATTTCTGAATTGTTAATGTGCCTTGTAGCACAAACAATCAGTTGATTTTGACAATATTAAGTCCACTGTCGTTTTGCGATGGTGGACTTTTTTTGCAAATCTTTATAAAGCACTGTGATTTTTTATCCAATATCATAAATTTGGGTAGCCTGCCGTTCCATATAATCAAAGCAAGAACAGAGGTGCTGTTTATGAAGAGAAATACAAGGCATCACGCATATTGGGATAGTCTTAAGCCAATGGGGATGCTGATATTATTAATTGTGCAGGGGATGCATCAAAATTTACTATATTGTGGAAGGCTTTATTATTCTGACCCTTGCAGATGTTGGTGCATTACCTTTGTAAGAGAAATTTTTGATATCTATTGCAGGGTAAATAAAAAGGTAGCTTATCCCCAAAGGATAGGCTACCGCATATATAGTAGACAATTTAAATTTTCTTTTGTGTGGCATTTCACAGCATAAAGCAAAGGTGTCGCTTATTAGCTTTATCATTATTTTGATTTAACAATACAATTAATTGTATCTAATACCAATGCAAACAGAATGACACCTAAGAAGAAATACTGAAAGTTAGCAAAGATATTTGAAATAAAATTCCCCTCTTTAGCAAACAGTGCAGAAACGCTTAATATAAATTCTTGATTCATAATTTTATCATTAGACATCCACCAAAAAGCTGAAATGGCTGAAAAGATATTCGTTATTATGGTTGCAATCATAACCCTTTTATTGTAACGACCTTCAAGCAGTTTTATAATTTCTCTAATGACTCCCATTGCTGTAAATAACAAAATTATATACCATGTCCCTTTAATGACATCAACATTAAATATAGGGATAATTCTTGTTGGAGAGTCTACTATTGCACCAAAAATCTGTGGAGCTGTTATAAATATAACAAAAAATAATATCAATATAGCAATCTCAAAAATTGATTCTTTTTTAGATAAAACTTGTTTTTTATTTGGTACAGCAGGCAAGTTGTTTAGATCAAATTCATTGCCTATATTAATACCCTTATGGTAAAAAACAGCGAATATTAATGTTACAAACGCAAACGCTGAAATAAGACCGAACCATAGCATTGAAAACCAACTTAGGACATTTTCATACCATATTGCGTTAGGCGTTGTAATTTGAATGATTAGAGCAGAAAGAGTCATTCCAAAAGCAACGCATACTAAAACTATTTTTAATACTAACTTGTAGGTAGAATAATAAGGCGAACCAATTAAGCATTTTTTGCCGTCAACATCATATTTTTCGTATAGCTCATTAGGTGAACCAATCTCATTTAAAACTATGCAAATATCTTTTTCAGTAGGAACAACTTCACCACAGCGTTCAGTAAGCATATCTTCAATTAAGCCACTTAACTCACTTGCTACATCGTCCTTCATGTTGTTTGGAAGTCTTTTTGTAACTGCATATATATATCGGTTTACTAAATCGTTTTTCATAATTAATCCTCCAATAAAATATCAAGATTTTTTGAAAACTCTTTCCAATATTTTGTTATTTTTTCAAGCACAATAGCACCATCTTGTGTTATTTGATAATATTTCCTAGGTTTTGCTTCCCCTGTATCCCATTCACTTTTTAGTAATCCTTGTGATTCTAATCTTCTCATTAAAGGATAAATTGTGTTAGCTTCGATTGATATATTACAATTTTGAAGTGCTTTCACAAGGCTGTATCCATACATTTGCTTTTTTAATTGGCTCAATACTAATATTATAAGAGTTCCTCTTCGCAACTCTAAAATCAAGCCTGAAACGACTTCATCATAATTCATTTCGATTCTTCCTTCTCCTTATAATTCATCACACTATACTGTGTATATATATAATAGTGTATGACACACAGCATGTCAATAGAAAAAATGAAGTTATTCTCATAACTTCAACAAATATGTAGTTCCCAATTATACGCTGAAATGAATGTGACAGGATAACGGAAATAATATTTATGCCAGCTTGCTGGCTTTTTACAGCATAAAGCAAAGGTGTTGCTGATTTTGTTTATACTATTTCCAAAGACGGTGTTGGAGTTAGCAAATATAATTTCTATTTTTATGCATATGTTTGTTGGCTTTTAAAAGTCCAAAAGCAAGCAAACACATAAACATATATATTATAATTCCTATAATTGCGGAATAGACCAATGAGATTTGCTCTGGAGTCACAAAGCCATATACGAATGCTCCTGTAAAATTACATTGTATGTAGTCGAATAATAGATATAAAATTATCAATATTGGTGCTATTAAAATATGTTTTATTTTCTTATTTGTATCGTTACAGAAAAACAAATAACAGGCTACAAATAAAATTGGATTTATAACATGCAGAAAGAAAAATGCACCGCTAAAATTAAATTTGTAAAATCCTGACAAACTTCCGATGCACACGAAAAAAACTACAAGTATACATAGGCATATATTTAAGTACAAGTTTGTAGGTAAGCTTTTTTTACTTATATTCAATATTCCGTCAATAAGCAAAAGTATTCCTCCCAGCATATTTGATATACAAGTAAGTTCAATCAAATATTGCGGTTCAGGGATATACCCAACCAGCACTGTCACGATCATAACAAGTCCTGCAAAAATCTTAAAAATACTTTTAAGCATTATAATTCCCTCTCTTGTCTTATTCGCCAAATTCAGATTAAGCTAATATAAATGAGCTTTGCGTTATACGCTGAAACGAATGTGACAGGATAACGGAAATAATATTTATGCCAGCTTGCTGACTTTTTACATAGCACCTTGGCTTTGTGAATAGTTAGATTTGTCAATTAGCTCTTTTACATATTTTATCATATTTATTTCATACCTTCAACCTATAAGGTGTGAACACGGAAATGGTTTGAAAAAATGCTGAAAACAAATTACTTGTCGAAAGGGGGCTGTAGGCAGGTGAGAAAACTAAGTCGTAGAAAATCTTGAAAATGTCATAAACACCTGTAACGATAAGCTGACGTAAATATGGTGGCTTATTACCCAACCCACACAGAATTTAAGGGTGTCACTATGTGGGATGATTATTCTATTGTTATATCAAAGGTAAGTATTTATAAAAAATCATTGTAAATCCTAAAAAAATGGCAGCAGCTATTGTGAAAAAAATATAAAATATTTTGTTAAGAAAAATGCACATATCACTTTTTGCATAAATCTAATATAAAACAATTACAATATTTTGAGCAATTAAAGCATTAAATTGCCCTAAGTTATTGACATTTTAGCTAAATTAAAGGATAATAGTAGAACAATATGTTAAAGTATTAACATAAGCATATCTGGATATTTTATTATATTCTGTTATATTAATTTACAAGAAGGAGGATGATTATCATGGGTTATACGATTGCACAAAAGATAATCAAAAATCATCTATTAAGTGGTGAAATGACTGTAGGCAGTGACATAGGTCTGCGTATTGACCAAACCTTAACGCAGGACGCCACAGGTACAATGGCTTATTTGGAATTTGAGGCTATGGGTGTACCACGAGTAAAAACGGAAAAAAGCGTAGCATATATTGACCATAATACTTTGCAAACAGGCTTTGAAAATGCGGATGACCATCGTTTTATACAAACTGTTGCTAAAAAGCACGGTATATTTTTCTCACGTCCTGGTAATGGCATTTGTCATCAGGTACAGCTGGAGCGTTTTGGCATACCAGGCAAAACATTAATTGGTTCTGACAGCCACACACCCACAGGTGGCGGTATTGGTATGTTGGCTATGGGTGCAGGCGGTTTGGATGTAGCTGTTGCTATGGGCGGTGGTGCTTACTACATAACAATGCCCAAAATGGTTAGGGTTAATTTGACTGGCAAGCTACAGCCCTGGGTTTCCGCTAAGGATGTAATTTTAGAGGTTCTTAAAATTATGTCTGTTAAGGGTGGCGTAGGCAAAATTGTTGAATACGGTGGCGAGGGTGTAAAAACTCTAACAGTGCCAGAACGTGCAACAATTACAAATATGGGCGCAGAGCTTGGTGCTACTACATCTATCTTCCCATCTGATGATGTTACAAAGGCATTTTTAAAGGCACAGGGCAGAGAAGCTGACTGGGTAGAGCTTTCCTCTGATGCTGATGCTAACTATGATGAAATTATTAATATTGACCTGTCAGCCTTGATTCCTATGGCTGCTTGTCCTCATAGCCCAGATAATGTTAAGTCTATTGAGGAAATTGGTCGTAAAAAAATTGATCAGGTTTGTATTGGTTCATGTACAAACTCATCTTACTTAGATCTAATGAGAGTAGCCGCTATTTTAAAGGGAAAAACAGTATGCCCAAGCGTTAGCCTGTCTATTGCACCAGGATCTAAGCAGGTGTACAATATGCTTGCACTTAACGGTGCGTTAGGTGATTTGATTGCTGCTGGTGCCAGAATACTAGAGTGTGCCTGCGGCCCTTGCATTGGTATGGGACAGTCACCAAATTCAGCGGGTATTTCTTTAAGAACCTTTAACAGAAACTTTGAAGGTCGTTCTGGTACAGCTGATGGTCAAATTTATTTGGTTAGCCCAGAAACTGCAGCAGCCTCTGCTTTGGCAGGTGTATTCTGTGACCCTAGAACCTTAGGTGAAGAATGTGTTATTCCAATGCCGGAAACCTTCCTAATTAATGATAATATGGTTGTGCCTCCAATAGAAGCTGACAAAATGGACACAGTTGAGGTTCTAAGAGGACCAAATATCAAGCCATTCCCTGCTACTGCTCCTTTGAATGACACAATTAATGCAAAATGTTCTTTAAAGGTTGGTGACAACATTACAACTGACCATATTATGCCAGCAGGTGCAAAGATACTGCCACTTCGTTCAAATATTCCGGCTATTTCTGAATATTGCTTTACAGTATGTGACAAGCAGTTCCCTGCACGTGCTAAGGAAATGAAAGAAAGCGTTATTGTAGGTGGTGTAAACTACGGTCAAGGCTCTTCCCGTGAGCATGCAGCTTTAGCACCGCTATACTTAGGCGTAAAGGCTGTTGTGGTAAAAAGCTTTGCTCGTATCCACCGTTCTAATTTAATTAATGCTGGTATTTTGCCTTTAACCTTTGCAGATGAAGCTGATTATGATGCTATTGATTTGTGTGATGAATTAACACTGCCAGACGTTAAAATGTGCGTTGAAAACGGCACTGATATTGTTATAGAAAACAAAACAAAGGGTACAAGCATTGTAACTAAATGTGACCTAACGGACAGAACAAAGGCTATTATCTTAGCTGGCGGATTGCTGAACTATACTAAAGAAAATTCTTAATTGTGAGTTAATAGGATAGGAAATATAATTTTAAGGGAGTTGTTTCCATTGGCAAAGATTACTATGAAAACACCATTGGTTGAAATGGACGGCGACGAAATGACCAGAATCATCTGGAAGATGATAAAGGACATTTTGTTAACACCATATATTGACCTAAACGTAGACTATTATGACCTAGGCTTGAAGCATAGAAACGAAACTAACGATCAGGTTACTTTTGACAGTGCTGAGGCTACAAAAAAATATGGTGTAGCCGTAAAATGCGCTACAATTACACCAAACGCAGAGCGTATGACCGAATATGACTTAAAAGAAATGTGGAGGTCACCTAACGGTACTATTCGTGCTATTTTAGATGGTACTGTATTTAGAACCCCCATTTTGGTTAATGGTATAACACCTTTTATTCCTAGCTGGAAAAAGCCTATTTGCATTGCTCGTCATGCCTATGGTGATGTTTACAAAAACTCTGAGATGCAGGTAAAGGGCGGTTCAAAAGCGGAGCTGTGTGTAACTAACCCAGACGGCAAAGAGGAAAGAAAGCTTATCCACGATTTCAAGGGTGACGGTGTTATTCAAGGTATGCATAACCTAGATAACAGCATTGAAAGCTTTGCTCGTTCTTGTCTAAACTATGCTTTAGATGTAAAGCAGGATGTATGGTTTGCGTCTAAGGATACAATTAGTAAAATATATGACCACCGCTTTAAAGATATCTTTAATGAAATTTTTGAAGCAGAATACAAGGAAAAATTTGCTGAGGCTGGTATAGAGTATTTCTATACATTGATTGATGATGCGGTAGCCAGAGTTATCCGCAGCGAGGGCGGATATATTTGGGCTTGTAAAAACTATGACGGTGACGTTATGTCAGACATGATTGCTACTGCCTTTGGCAGCTTGGCTATGATGACATCTGTACTGGTATCACCTACTGGTGTGTACGAGTATGAGGCTGCCCACGGCACAGTACAAAGACATTATTACAAGCATCTAAAGGGAGAAAAAACATCTACAAACAGTGTAGCAACATTGTTTGCTTGGACTGGCGCTTTAAGAAAAAGAGGAGAGCTGGACAACACTCCTGACCTATGCGATTTTGCAGATAAGCTGGAAAGAGCAACTATACAAACTATTGAGGATGGTGTTATGACGGGTGATCTTGAGCTGTTGTCAACATTGCCAAACAAACAAAAGGTAGATACAGAAACCTTCTTAGTAGAGATTAATAAACGTTTGCAAAAATTAATGGCATAAGCTATAATATACATTAATGCTTTGCAGCGGCAGCGTAACAAAATGGACAGTGGCATATTTCACATTGCCCTGTCCTTTTTGAAGTTTATACATATGGGTATGGTGATGTAAAATGAGTAGAAAAGAGAATATTTCTTCTTCTGTTATTAAAAGACTTCCACGGTACTATCGTTTTATGTTAGAGCTAAAGGCTCAGGGTGTAGAGCGTATTTCTTCAAAGGAGCTTGCCAACATGATGCGACTTACTGCATCACAGGTTAGACAGGATTTTAACTGTTTTGGCGGCTTTGGTCAACAGGGATACGGGTATAGCGTTAACCAGCTACATGATGAGATAGAAAGCATACTGGGGCTTGATAGTAAATATGGCACCATACTTATTGGCGTTGGTAACTTAGGACGTGCCGTTGCTGCACATATGTCATTTGAGGAACGTGGATACTCCCTAGAGGCTATTTTTGACCAAAACAGCAAGCTGTGGGGTGAGAAAATCCGTGATATACAGGTGCAATCAGCAGAGCATATAGAGGATTTTTGTAATAAGCATCACCCAAAGGTGGCTATTTTGTGTATACCAAAGGAAGCCGTAGGGGATATAGCCAAGCGTTTGTATGCTTGTGGTATTAGGTACTACTGGAACTTTAGCCATTATGATTTATCTGTGGACTATGATGATGTAATAGTAGAAAATGTACATATGAGTGATAGCCTGATGATACTGTGCTACCAGATTTCTGAAAAAGAGGGCAATTTGGATTAAACCCTAATGACCCTGTACTAAATGCAATAGCGAAAAATTACAAAGCCTTTCATGCTTTAATGATTTAAAATTAATTATTTGTAAATATTATATATTGCAGAATCACAAAAAACCACGTATGAATGTATCGACCCTAAAAAGTTAGACCTGAAAACTAACTTTTTAGGGTCGGTATTTTATTGGATTTATAGTATAGCAGGATTTGTAAATTAAAGTATGCACTAGGTATGAGGGGGTAGGGGATAAAGCCTCCTCATTTGAAAAATCACAATTCGACAACATGAAACCCATTATAATTATTGGAAAAAGTCTTTTTTAAAGGGATACCACTTTTATAATAATTATCAACACATTGCAGAAAGTCAGCTGTAATAACCTCACCAGGGACAATGAGCGGTATGCCCGGTGGATACGCCCATACATATTCGCCTATCACTTTTCCCACAGCTTTATTAGCAGGTACTATTGACCCTTTACAGGATAAAGCTTTCGTAATAGTGGTTTTCATAGGTGGTATAGGAGGAACTGATAGGGCAGCCGAGGACAGTATTGCTTTACAGTCTTGGTCTATTGCCAACAAAGCCCTTGAAAGGATATCTAAGCTTTCTGGTCTTTCAAGCAAGCCGGTCATGGCAATGGCATATGTGTTGCTTGCCATCTCCAGCTCTATTTTATAATTGTTTCTTAGTATATGCATTAAAGCAGTACCACTAAGGTTAGTGTCTTTAGTTGAAATTACAATTTTGCTTCTGTCAAATTTATAAAGGCAGGTGTGATTATTTATAGAGTCCTCTCCATGACACAAAATTTTTAGCTTTTTTATTTTCCTCATACTATTATCAAATTCTTGCAGATTACATTTCCAGTTATCAAACAGCAGACGACCCTGTTTAGATATAAGATTAACGCAGCCGTCAATAGATGACATTAGTAAATACGATGGACTGCTTGTTTCAAAGATACCTAGCTCATAGGCAAAATCAGAGGATGAAATTAAATTGCCGTTAATATGTGCAAGAGCGGTTTGTGTTAAGGACGGCAACGTTTTGTGTAGGCTTTGTATTACAATGTCACCGCCACCGTTTACTGCACCACCGTTAAAATAATCGCAATGGTCTAGGTGGCTGCCGTGGGCTTCATCCACCAAAACAGGTATATGGTAGCTGTGTGCTATGGCAGAAATGCTGTTTATATCACTGATAACACCCTCATAGGTTGGGCTGGTAAGTATAACCAGACGTATGCTTGGGTGTGCTAATAGGGCTTTTTCAATCTCTACAGGGTCAATTGAGGAGTAAATTTCAAAGGAATCATCAACAGCAGGTGCTATAAAATAAGGGTGCAGTCCGCACAATTCGATGGCATGATATACAGCCTTGTGACAGTTACGGGCTACCAGTACACTGTCACCATAGCTTGTAGCACATCGTATGCCGCTTAGAATACCACAGGTGCTGCCGTTTACAATAAAAAAAGTTTTTTTGCTGTGCCATAGGCTAGCAGCTTTATCCATAGCGTCTTTGATAATACCGTCAGCATCGTGTAAATCGTCAAGCCCGTCTATCTCTGTATAATCATAGCCCCCTCCCAACGCTGTAAGATAGTTGGCGGCGGCTATGTTGCGTTTATGCCCCGGCATATGCATAGGTGTTATAGCTTTACTATTGTATTCTGTTATAAAATCTAAAATGGTTTGGTTTTTATCAGCCATAATACTGCCCCTAGTTTAAACATTTTTTTATTATCAATATAGCACATAGGCTACATATTGTAAAATTTGATGTAAAATTTTTATGAAGTATCTTATCTATTTTTTATAAATGGCTGTTAAGGGGTAAAGACAAAAAATTAAAATTTTGTTTTTATTCCTATATATAGCAAAAACGGACATTAATTATAATGTCCGTCTGCATTGGAAGGTATATATGAAAAAAGGTATAAGCAAGTTAAATAACAACCGGTGATGTTGTTGTGTCCTCTCTCAAGGATTGTTAAAATTATAACACAGTCTTTTGTGCATGTCAACAATTTATTGAAAAAAATATAAAAACAACAAGAACTACATATATAATTGGCAGTGTTTACCAATAAAATAGTAGCCGTTATCAAACTGTAGAATTGTTATGCACTTTTATTAATTCTATAGCTATACAATATATCAAATAAATTTATCCAATACACAGAAGATGTTGTGTGCATTTTAGTAATTTTTTCTTTTTTGCCACCTGTGTTGCAGAGAATTGTAAAAAATGATATAATTACCTCATATGAATTTGTGTTATCTATATCTATAGGAGGAAATTAAATGACCACATTATATCTAGCTGTACCTTGCTATAACGAAGAAGAGGTTCTTTTTGATACAGCTGAAAAACTTATTATCAAGTATAAAAATCTTATTAAGGAAAACAAAATTTCTGAAAAAAGTCGTATAGTTTTTATAGACGATGGTTCAAAGGACAAAACATGGAAGATAATTACTGAGCTGCACAGTCAATTTTCATTAATTTCAGGCTTAAAGCTCAGCCGTAACCGTGGGCATCAAAATGCTTTATTATGTGGATTAATGACATTGAAGGATTACGCTGATGCGGTTATATCTATTGATGCAGATTTACAGGATGATATTAATGCTATTGATGAGATGCTGGCTGATTATGAAAACGGCAGTGATGTTGTGTATGGAGTTAGAAAGAAAAGGGAAACAGATACCTTCTTTAAGCGTTTTACAGCAGAAGCTTTTTATAAGATTTTAGAAAAAATGGGTGGACAGATAATCTTTAATCATGCGGATTTTCGTTTAATGAGCAAACGTGCCTTAGAAGGTATGGCAGAGTTTAAGGAGGTTAACCTGTTTTTGCGTGGGTTAGTTCCTATGATAGGCTATCAGTCATCTATTGTAGAGTATGAACGTTTTGAACGTACAGCAGGGGAAAGCAAATATCCCCTGACAAAAATGTTAGCCTTGGCATGGGAGGGTATAACCTCACTTAGCATTAAACCAATTAGAATGGTAATGTGGTTAGGAATTATTATATTTATAGCCAGCATATTATTCCTAATATATTCGCTTATTATGTTTTGTGCGGGTCATACAATTTCAGGTTGGGCAAGTACATTTATTTCTATATGGGCAATAGGTGGTTTACAGCTGTTTGCTATAGGTGTTATCGGTGAATATTTAGGTAAGGTGTATTTAGAAACAAAAGCAAGACCACGCTTTATTGTTGAAAAATTTATAAATAAGGATTAATTGTATTTATGTATTATTGAAAACCTATTTAGTTAAGGTAATATAATAACTCATATTAATTTAAGGTGATATTAATGAAAAAATTTACTAGCATTTTTTGTGTAATTATATTGGCTGTTGTGGCGTTTACAGGCTGTAGCAGCTCTAAGCTGCCTGATAAATATTATCAATGTAATAGCGACTTTGCAGGTATTCAACATGAATATTATTCGGATAGTGACCGTGGCAGTACAAATGCTGTTGACACTATGGTTTATACCGATATGCCAGATATAATTAAAAAGGATTTAGAAGCAAAGGGTAACAATATTAGTTCTATTGAGGTTTCCAGCGCTGAGGGCAGTGAGTATGGTGATGGTGGTACGGCAGCCATAATAGAAATGGAAATAACAGCTGACAGCGGAGATATTAAAACAGGAGAGTACACTGTTGCAGCGTACTTTACCTATAGCGTTGCTGGTGAAAGCCACCGTATATATTTTATAAATTATGCATTCATTGACAGTGCAAAGGAATTTCAGAAGAATAATGGTGCATCTATTTTTGATGAATCTGTAAAGGCTGAAAAAGAATTTAAAGATGAGGCTAACACTAACGCCACAGAATCAGTTACAGAGAACAAAACCGTTGAAGCACAATCAAACACATCCGCCACTGAATAAAAATCAAAATTAAATAACTACTAAATAACCGTGTACTATCACAATTGTGCAGTAGCGGTTATTTTTTGGCTTAAATTAGTGTGATATATAGCCTTTCTGGTAATGGCTAGGGCTTTATATCAGATGCTTTTTTAAAATTAATTACACTGATATTATATAAAGTAAAAGGAGCATATTGTGGATAATACAGAACTTAAAAAACTACGAAATAGAATAATGGAAAATGAATTTTCCAAAATGAACGCCATGCAAAAACAGGCGGTTTTTACAACAGAAGGTCCATTGTTGATTTTAGCAGGAGCAGGCAGCGGAAAAACAACTGTTTTGGTTAACAGAATAGCTAATCTAGTTTCATATGGCAACGCATATAATAGCGATGTGTTTTACAGCGAGCTTTCTGATGATGAATTACAAATGCTGGAGAGTGGTGCAAAGGGTCAGGATATTTCCCGTGAATTAACAAAAAAGCTATCTGTTGGTGCGTGTAAGCCTTGGCAGATATTGGCTATTACATTTACTAATAAAGCGGCTGGAGAATTAAAGGAGCGTATAGCCGCCAGAGTACCAGATGGTGACGATATTTGGGCAGCAACCTTTCACTCTACCTGTGCCAGAATACTGCGTCGTTATGGTGAACGTATAGGATATACAAATAGATTTACTGTTTATGATACTGATGACCAACGCAGATTAATGAAGGAAATACTTAAAGGTATGGGTATAGAGGAAAAAGCCCTGCCACACAGGAGCGTTTTGTCAGAAATATCTAAAGCTAAGGACAAAATGATAACACCACAGGAGTTTGCAAAAGAGGTTAGCACCGACAGCAGACGCAGAGCTATGGCACAGGCATATGCACTATACACTAAACGACTAAAATCAGCCGATGCAATGGATTTTGATGATTTGCTGTGTAATACAGTCAAGCTGTTGGAGGAAAATCAGGATGTATTAGAATATTACCAAAATTTGTTTAAGTACATAATGGTAGATGAGTATCAGGACACTAACAAGGTTCAGTATAGGTTTGTGAATCTGTTAGCAGATAAAAATAAGAATATTTGTGTAGTAGGGGATGATGACCAAAGTATTTATAAGTTTCGTGGTGCTACCATTGAAAATATTTTAAACTTTGAAACTGCTTATAAAAATGCAAAGGTTATTCGTTTGGAGCAAAACTACCGTTCTACACAGAATATTTTGGATGCTGCCAACGGGGTTATTTCTAATAACGAGGCTAGAAAGGGTAAAACCCTGTGGACGGAAAATCCAAAGGGTGACAAAATAATTTTGCACACTGCATTGTCAGAGCGTGACGAGGCTAGTTATATTACAAACACTATTTTAGAACAGGTCGGCAAGGGCAGACATTTTTCCGACTTTGCTGTGCTTTACAGGATGAACGCACAGTCAAATATAATTGAGCAGAACTTTGCACGCAGCGGTGTGCCTCATAGACTGATAGGTGGACATCGTTTCTATGACCGTGAAGAAATTAAGGATATGACGGCGTATTTACAGGTTATTAACAACCCATCAGATGATGTGCGTTTACGCAGAATCATCAACAAGCCAAAACGAGGGATAGGTGATGCCACTCTAAATAATGCAGCAGAAATAGCTGCTGTTTTAGGTGAAAGCATTTATAGTGTCATTAAGCGAGCTGACGAGTTTGAACCTTTGAAGCGTGCTGCTGGCAAGCTAAAAACCTTTTGTGATATGATGGATGACTTTATTGACGCTTTAAATGATGACAGCGTATCAATCTCTCAATTATATGCTCTGATATTAGATAAAACCAATTATATAAATAACTTAAAAAAGGAAAAGGAGGATAGCGAAACTCGTATAGAGAATATAAACGAGTTGTCATCTAATATTATTAACTATGAAAAGGATAATATGGAGGAAGCCTCGCTGTCAGGATTTTTAGAGGATATAGCACTTATTTCTGATATAGATAATTATGATAATGATGCTGACTGTGTTGTGATGATGACTATACATTCTGCTAAAGGGCTAGAGTTTCCAGTTGTGTTTGTACCAGCTATGGAGGATGGAATTTTCCCTGGAATGCAGTCTATAATTAATCCTGAAGAATTACAGGAGGAACGTAGATTGGCTTATGTATGTATAACCAGAGCTAAGGAAAAGCTTTATATGATTCGCTCTCAGGAACGTATGCTGTTTGGTTCAACAAACAGAAACAGACCATCCAGATTTATTGGAGAAATTCCGCCTCAGCTGTTAGAAGAAACCACGCCGCCACGTGTGATGGCAACACCATCACAAATGCAGGGATTAGGCGTGCGTCAATCACAGCGTTCAGGCTTTGCTGGTCACACATCAGCTGCTGGTGCTACGCATAATGGCAGCGTAGCTACGGAAACCTTTAAGGCTGGTGATGCAGTTATGCATAAAGCCTTCGGTAAGGGTATGGTGGTTACAGCACAAAAGCTAGGTAATGACACGCTGTTAGAGATTGCTTTTGATAAGGTTGGCACTAAAAAGTTAATGGCAAATTTTGCTAAATTAGTAAAAATGTAATTTTTGCAGAAAAACATCACCAAAAGCATTTAATATAGACAAACGGGGTATTAGATATTTAAATCTAATATCTCGTTTTTTTATTTTTATTCTGATTTTTTCGTAGACTTTATTTTCTACCTAAACATTTATTATAGAGCCTGTATAATATATATAATATAAGGTGTATTACATAGCTTTATCATTTCAAATTATGTAATTTAATGGGATTTTATACATAAACTTAAAAGTATTAAAAATATTGTGAAAACTATTGACAATTATTGCCAAAAAGGGTAATATATACATATGGTCATGACTAAATATTATTGTAAAGAGAGATTAATATGATTAGAAAAATTAGTAAAAGTATTGCTGTACTTGTTATGAGTATGGTAATGATTATTGTAGCCGTCGTGCCTGCGTTTGCAACCTCATATGTTGAAAATCACAACTATGTGGATTGTGCAAGCTATTATGTAGATGGTTCCTATTACCGTTATTTGGTTAAGGTTCCCACAGGTACACCCTTGAGTGCAGTAAGCGTAAAGGACGTTTATACAAATTATGAGCAGACTTTGTCTTACGCACAGTCAAATTCTGGTTACACAAGCGTAGCATATCAGTACACAGATTCAACGTCAGACTGTTATCTTGTATCATTTTATGTTTATCCTGGTTCTCCAAAGTATTTGTGGTATCAACATGGTATAAAGCTGTATTACAATTACAACGGAAATAGCTATATGGCTACTAATACATCATATAACAGCACAACTGAGGGTACTGGCTATTGTCTAACCAGATAATAGTTTAGCAATTTTATATCAAGCAAAAAGGCTAGGTCTGCGGACTTAGCCTTTTTTCGATTGAAAATTAAGTGGTACGTAAATACTGATAAATAAGCTATTGTGGCAAATAATATTTTGGAAGTGGATTTTATAGATAAAAAACGGTAAATTTCATTTTTTGAAAGTTCTATAAATATGACAAAATGCTTAACTAAAACATATTCAGATTGTATATTATTACAATAAATTAAAAATTTGCTTGTATATATTAACTAAAATACAGGTGGATAACTTATGATTTAGTGCTAAAGAACAAGAAAAAGTCTTATTCTTTATATCAGCAAAGAAAAAAACAAATAAATTAGCAATTTTTAAAGGAAAAAAGATATTGACAATTTTTTAACAATCCCGTATAATTAAATCAATGAGTTGAACAATAAATATGTTTTGAACTTATTAAAATGGTATAGGGCAATAACAAACAATAAAGCTTGTTATTGTAAAGTGGCGAAAGTCGCTTGGGTTCACCGTAAGGCGGACATATAATAATCCGAAATTTATAAACAATTAATTTTAGGAGGACAAACAATTATGGCAAACAAAGAAGTTGCTACACCTGCAACCACAGAAGTTCCACAGATTATTGACAATGTAGATGCATTAAACGCAAAAATCGCTAAAATGAGAGAGGCTCAGAAGGTTTTCGCTACTTACACACAAGAGCAGGTAGACAAAATTTTTCGTGCTGCTGCATTAGCTGCTAATAAACAGCGTATCCCTCTAGCAAAAATGGCTGTTGAAGAAACAGGCATGGGAATCGTAGAGGATAAGGTTATTAAGAACCATTATGCTTCAGAGTATATCTATAACGCTTACAAAGATACAAAGACCTGTGGCGTTATTTGCGAGGATAAATCATTTGGTACTACAACAATCGCAGAACCTTTGGGCTTGATTGCTGCTGTTATCCCTACAACAAACCCTACATCTACAGCTATCTTTAAATCATTAATCTGCTTAAAGACAAGAAATGCCATTATTATAAGTCCTCATCCAAGAGCTAAAAAATCCACTATCGCAGCTGCCAAGGTTGTTTTAGATGCAGCCGTAGAGGCTGGTGCTCCAGAGGGTATCATAGGCTGGGTAGATGTTCCATCACTAGAATTAACCGATACAGTTATGGGTGCCGCTGATACTATTTTGGCTACTGGTGGTCCTGGCATGGTTAAGGCTGCTTATTCTTCAGGCAAGCCTGCACTGGGTGTTGGTGCTGGTAATACACCTGTTATTATTGATGATACAGCAGATGTTGTTACAGCTGTTAACTCAATCATTCATTCAAAGACATTTGATAACGGTATGATTTGTGCGTCAGAGCAGTCCGTTACTGTTCTAAAGGGCGTGTATGCTAAGGCAAAAAAAGAGTTTAAGGCTCGTGGCTGCTACTTCCTAAAGGATGATGAGCTGGAGAAGGTAAGAAAGACAATTATAATTAACGGTGCTTTAAATGCAAAAATTGTTGGTCAATCAGCATATACAATTGCTAAGCTTGCTGGTGTAGATGTTCCAGAGGCTACTAAAATCCTTATTGGTGAGGTAGAGTCTGTAGATATATCTGAGGAGTTTGCTCATGAGAAGCTATCCCCAGTTTTGGCAATGTACAAGGCAGAGGATTTTGATGACGCTATTGCAAAGGCTGCTCAGCTAGTAGCTGACGGCGGTTACGGTCATACATCTTCTCTGTATGTTCATCCAGCACAGAAAGAAAAAATTGAAAAACATTATCAGGCAATGAAGACTTGCCGAATTCTTATTAATACACCTTCTTCTCACGGTGGTATCGGTGACCTTTACAACTTTAACGTTGCTCCATCACTAACACTAGGTTGTGGTTCTTGGGGTGGTAACTCAGTATCAGAAAACGTTGGCGTAAAGCACCTGTTAAACCACAAGGTTGTTGCCGAGAGGAGAGAGAATATGCTTTGGTTCAGAACACCACAAAAGGTTTACTTTAAGAAGGGCTGTATGCCAGTAGCACTAGACGAGCTAGGCACAGTTATGAATAAAAAGAAAGCTTTCATTGTTACTGACTCGTTCCTATACAAGAATGGTTATGTAAAGCCTATCGAGGATAAGCTAGATGCTATGGGCATTCAGCATACCTGCTTCTATGACGTTGCTCCAGACCCAACATTAGCATGTGCTAAAGAGGGTGCAAAGGCAATGCGTGATTTTGAACCTGACACAATCATCGCACTAGGCGGTGGTTCAGCAATGGACGCTGGTAAAATTATGTGGGTTATGTATGAGCATCCAGAGGCTGACTTCATGGATATGGCTATGCGTTTCATGGACATCCGTAAGAGAGTTTACACATTCCCTAAAATGGGTGAAAAGGCATTTTTTGTTGCCGTTCCTACCTCTTCAGGTACAGGCTCTGAGGTTACTCCTTTCGCAGTTATCACCGATGAAAAATCAGGTACAAAATATCCATTAGCCGACTATGAGCTATTACCAAACATGGCTATTATTGATGCTGATAACATGATGTCACAGCCTAAGGGCTTAACAAGTGCATCAGGTGTTGACGCCCTTGTTCATGCATTAGAGGCTTATGCTTCAATTTTGGCTACTGATTATACAGATGGTCTAGCATTAAAAGCTATGAAAAATGTATTTAAATATTTACCATCAGCATATGATAATGGTGCTAATGACCCAGAGGCTAGAGAAAAAATGGCTGACGCTTCAACAATGGCTGGTATGGCATTTGCTAATGCGTTCCTAGGTGTTTGTCACTCTATGGCTCATAAGCTAGGTGCTTTCCATCATCTGCCACATGGTGTTGCTAACGCTCTGCTTCTAACCGAGGTTATGAAATTTAACGCTAATCCTGTTCCTACAAAAATGGGTACATTTAGCCAGTACAAATACCCACATACTCTTGAAAGATATGTTGAGTGTGCTAATTTCTGTGGCTTTAATGGTAAAACAGACGAAGAAACACTAGATATCTTTATAGCTGCTATCGAAGAGCTAAAGGCTAAGGTCGGTATTAAAAAGACTATCGCTGAATACGGTATTGACGAGCAGAAATTCTTATCTACATTAGATGATATGGTTGAGCAAGCATTTGATGACCAATGCACAGGTGCTAACCCAAGATATCCACTAATGAGCGAAATTAAAGAAATGTATTTAAAAGCTTATTACGGTAAATAATCTTACTAAATTAATCTCCTAATTAAATTTTATATACTGCATGGTAAAGGTTCACACATTATGTGTGAACCTTTACTTTTTTTACATTTATGAACAAATTTGTGTTGTTTTAATAAATATAGTTTGGTATAATAAAATAAATACTATGAAATGATGGTGATTACAAATGCTAGATAATGCAACAAAACCACAGTTAAATCCAAATTTGGCTAAATCTATTGCAGCTATGCGTGAAAACAATACAGAGGAAACCAGAAATTTAATGGTTAACGAAGTTATGCGTACAGGATTTTTAACACCTGCACAGATGGATCCTATCCCAGAGGTTGATGCAGACGGCAGAGCTATATTAACAAAGGATACGAAAATTAGCTTTATGAATTTAAAAAACAATGATGGGGGATCGTACCTAGGTGCTTTTACTGAAAAAGCAGAGATAGAGCGTTGGAATGCTGAGGATAAGCTACAAACCATTATGGTTACCTTTGATGACTTGGCTCATATTGTTCTGACAAGTAATGGTCAATTAAATGGATTTGTCATTAATCCCTTTCATGAAAGCATTACTTTTGAAAGTGATTTAATCGCCAATTTGGCAGAGCAAAAGAGGGCTTTTCAAAGTAAAACCAACGAGGATATAAAAAAAGAGATGGACCGTCAGGCTATTGAGAGAGCTGCTCAGGGCCCTTTCTAAAAAAATAATAACACCTCCTGTGTCTTTCTGTTTGGCTGATTAAGCTATCAGAAAGATACAGGAGGTGTTTTGTTTTACATTAATTAGTGGCTCTATAATAAATGTTGGGGTAAGAAAAAATAGAGCCTGCTAAAAAAATTAAAAATAATTCAAAAAAGTAGAGCATATTTAAAAAAATCCTTTAAAATAGAAGCGCTAATCAGCTATTGAAAGGATGACAAATATGCTCTTAAATTATTATATCGAAAAACTTACAGGTTTGCAAGACATTGAGATTAAAAATATTGAAAATTCAGGTGATACTACTCATTTATTCTGCGAAATAAAACGAAAACCACATAAATGCCCACACTGTGGAAAGATGACCAACGCTATCCATGATTACCGTATGCAAATCATCAAGGACGTACCGTCATTTGGTAATAATTTATATATTCATTTAAGAAAACGCAGATATCGTTGCAGCTGCGGTAAGCGTTTCTATGAAAACGTCAGCTTTCTTCCCAAATACCATAGAATGACTAATCGTCTAGTTTGTTATGTTTTAGACAAGCTACGTAATGAGTGCTCATTTACTAGCGTAGCAAGAGAAGTAAA
>DGFJ01000011.1 GCA_002391625.1 Ruminococcaceae bacterium UBA3903
TTTTAAATTTTTTAAATTTTTTAAATTTTTTAGTAGGCTCTATTTTTTCTTACCCCAACATTTATTATAGAGCCTATTTTTTTAGACAAAAGTTCAGTAATCATCACAAATGTGAGCAACGTATTATAAAACGTATTTCTAGAATATGATAGACTTTTAGTGGCATTTATCGTATAATTAGTTCGTATGAAGCATTATCATGTTCGCAGGAGGTGCGTTTTATGAACTATAATGAGAAAATAATTTCTAGATTAAATTTACATAATAAATTTAATACTATTTTAAAAAATAAAAACATTATTTATGTTACAGCACCTATGGGATGGGGAAAAACTACAGCGGTAATAGACTACCTAAGGAAAAATAAATTTACTTATACTTATATAGATGCAGATAACATTAATGTCAAACAAAGGATTGTTACACCATATGTAGTAATAGATAATTTACCGTTTTTGCCTGATGTTGATAATCAAACTAAAATTAAGCAATTTTTAGAAGATTACAATGGGAAGATTTTTTTAATAAGCAGAATTTTGTTGCCATATTACCTAAAGACGCTAATGATGTGCGAACAAATTGATATTGTCACAGGGGAGGAGCTGCGGTTTACCAAAAATGAGATAATGATGCTAATGAAGGTTAATGCTGTTGTTTCGTCCATGCCGATTGCGGATTTTATTATGAATAAAACAAACGGATACCCTCCATATGTTAAATTTTTGGTTTTACGTTTGGCTGACGGAGAAAAAATAGATGGTAATTTAGATGCACTGGCACGCAAGGATGTTTATGATTTCTATTATGACCAATTGTTTGCTAAATGGGATAAAAAGTCACGAGAGGTTCTTTTATATATGGCCCCTTTTAAGAAGTTCACTAAGGAGATGGCAGAGAAATTGTCTAACGTTAGTGATGTATCACTGTTATTAAATGAACTAACGGATACTACGCAATTTCTATCGTTAGATACGGATAATTATTACCACTTTGCTCAGTTTTTTCAAGAGTTTTCATTGTATTATCAAAACAAGATTTGGACATCTGATAAAATTAATGAAAACTATAATGAGGCTGGCAAGTATTACGAAATGAATGGGGATATACCAAATGCATTAGAGTGCTACTATAAATGTAAAAATATAATGGCTATTTCACAACTGTTAATAGCTAATTCTGATAAGCATCCTGGGGTTGGCCATTATTATAAAACAGAAAAATATTACTTAATTTTGCCATCAGAAATTATATTGACATCACCAGAATTAATGTGCAGTATGAGTATGCTGTACTCCTTAACCTGTAACCCTGAAAAGAGTGAATTTTGGTTTAATAATTTACAGAGCTACTGTAAAAACTGTGATAAGGATAGTCAAGAATATAAAAAATCGCAGATTAAATTAAGCTATCTGCGAATAGCTTTGCCACATCGTGGTACAAAAATGCTAGCCACTATCATGATGGACACAGCAAAAATATGTATATCGAATTCTTATAAGCTGCAGGAGTTTTCTGTTACGGGTAATCTGCCCAGCATTATGAACGGCGGTAAGGATTTTAGCAGGTGGAGTAAGCATGACAGAAAATTGTACCATATTATGAAGAAACCCGTCGAATTTGTTCTAGGTCTACATGGACAGGGGTTGGCGGAAATAGCCTTGGCAGAAAGTTTGTTTGAAAAGAAGTATGATAACAACTTTACTGAAATTTTAATGCTGCTAAATACCGGTATGTTTGCTGCTGAAACAAAGGGCGTTATGGAGATTTACTTTTCGGCAGTTTATATACTGACAAAAATTTTTTTACGTGAGGGTAAAGACGATGAGGCAATGAATGCTGTAAATGATTTTATAAAAAAATTAGATAGTAGTCATTACGAACAGCAATTATACCCTAACATTGCAGCTGTTATTACACGGCTAAATCTGTACAATGGTAATTTAGACGCTATGGAGGAGTGGCTAATAAGCAACGCCCTCAATGAGAACCTTGGTTTTTACATTACAAACAGATTTATGTATCTAACCAAGGTAAGGGTGTACATTCAGAAAGGTGAATATGATAAATCTATTGCGTTGTTAACAAAGCTAATGAGATATTTTACTGAATATGGGCGTATAATGTGTGAGATTGATGCTCATGTACTTTTTGCTATTACATTTTATAGAATGGAAGACCCCAGATGGAGGGAACATTTTATTAAGGCGTTAAATATGGTGAAAAGCTATAATTTTATTGATTGTATATCTTCTTTTGGGGTAGCTATAACGGAACTATTTGCAAAATCAGAATATCCTGTTAATACAACGTTTATGGAACGCTTGATAGATTGTACACATCAGCAAGCACGGCTGTATCCTCGATATTTAGCACCCTTGCAGGATAAGGTAGCCGCCTTGACAGACACAGAGTATTCTATATTAGTGAATATTTCCCAAGGGCTAAAAAATGACGAAATATCAAAGGTTAATTATATAAGCATTAACACTGTTAAATTTCATATAAAAAATATTTACAGCAAGCTAGGTGTGGCTAACCGTACACAAGCAATAAAGGCAGCTGGTGAGCTTGGCATTATTTAAACCTAGCGTTACACTCTACACAGCTTGGCTATATGGTTATTGATATTTTTGGCAGTATGCTGTATTCTAATACATGCACATATGTGTGCGGTCAGTTCGCAAAATCCTGACTATAAATAAACACTACGGAGGAATTTAATAATGAAGAAGAGTACCATTTACTTAGTACAGGGTGCAGTTATTGCTGCCCTGTATGTAGCTTTAACCTATGCACAGGAGATTTTACTGCCGGGTAGTACATCTATGGCGGTGCAGTTTAGATTATCTGAGCTGTTGACAATGTTTGCTCTGTTTACGCCAGCGGCTATACCTGGATTAACAGTAGGCTGTGTTTTAGCTAACCTAGTTTGTATGCAGGCGTTACCCTTGGATATTATATTAGGTTCGTTGGCAACCTTATTAGCTACATTGTGTATGTACAAGCTTAGAAATATTCGCATATTTTCATTGCCTATTTTGGCTGTGCTGATGCCTGTTGTTTTTAACGCTGTTATCATTGGTTTGGAAATTGAAATATTCTTTATCGACGGTTTTATATTCAGTGACTTTTTATTACAAGCAGGTTTAGTGGCACTAGGTGAGCTGGGTGTGTGCGTTGTTTTGGGACTTCCTTTTACAAAGCTGTTGGAGAAAACAGGGATGTCACGACGACTATTTGAAAAGCCATTAAATATTTAAAAGGATTTTGCAGCTTTTAATTACTGAAAAAACACATTATGAAGCTCACATATGTAAAATGTTATGGAGGATAATTATGAATCATCATGGTACGGAAATACTTGAAACCAACAGGCTGATTTTAAGAAAATTTACCCTAGAGGATGGAAAGGATATGTTCAATAATTGGGCATCCAGTAGTGCTGTGACTGAATTTATGACATGGCCGCCATATCAATCAAAGAGAGATGTAGAAGAATATATAGATAAATGCATAGATGATTACAGAGATATGTCAAATTATAATTGGTGTATAGTAAACAGAGAAAATAACCAAGCCATAGGTAGTATTGGTGTTGTTAGTATTAGAGAGGATATTAGTGAGGCTGCAATTGGCTATTGCTTAGGAGAACGATATTGGCACCAAGGAATAATGACAGAAGCCTTTAACAGAGTCATACAGTTTTTATTTAAAGATGTTTCTGTTAATAGAATAAAAGCTACCCATGATACTAATAATCCTAACTCTGGTGGGGTTATGCGTAAATGTGGATTAACATATGAGGGTACACTAAGAAAATCTGCTGTTAATAATACAGGGGTGTATGATAGTGCCGTTTATTCTATATTAAAGAGCGAATATGAAAAGTAAATAATAATACATACAAGGGTATCAGTAATAAACTGCTACCCTTGTATGTATTACATAGCCAATTATGTGGTAATATTATATTATTTCCTTGTAGTTGCCTAAAAATGAAAATTCGGGAAGCTCCTCTGATAAAGCACACATTAAATTTAAAGCCGATTTGGTTCTGACGTTGCCTGTAAAATCTACATAGAACATATACTCAAATGCAGTGTTTGGCATGGGGCGGGACTCGATTTTTGTAAGGTTCAGCCCATGGCTGCTAAAACGTCCCAGCACATTGTATAGAGAGCCTTTAACATGGGGCAGGGAAAAGCACAGGCTGATTTTGTCAGCATCCTGTGGAATGAACAGCTTTTTAGAAATAACAATAAATCTGGTACAATTATTTTTACTGTTTTGAAAGCCATCTAATAGGGATTTTAAATGGTATTCCTTAACCGCTTCTTTTGAACATAGGGCGGCACAGTTTAAACGTTTTTCTTTGGCAACATCCTTAGCGGCTATGGCGGTGTTGGGTGATGGTACAGGTAATAAACCGTTTTCCGCAATATAGCTGGAGCATTGTGCCAGTGCCTGTGGATGTGACCACACCTGTTCAATATCAGTGATAGAGCATTGTGGCAACGCAGCTAAGCAATAATCAATATGTAGGTTAAGTGACTGTGCAATAAAAAATCTATATTTTAAGATTAGGTCATATACGTCAGCTACTGAACCAGCGGATGAGTTTTCTACTGGCAGTACACCACAATCTGCTTCACCATTTTCAATCGCTTGGAAAACAGCACCAAAGCTTTTGTAAAATATAGGTTCACAGTTTGGAAAAAGCTTGTTAACCGCAGCGTGTGAGTTAGCACCCTTGATGCCTTGACAGGCAATTTTTAAATCCTTTGATGTGGTATCAATATCATACCCAGCGCTACCTACCAATGCCTGTAGAGCTTTGCCAGAACCAACGATATCGTGCTGTAAGCCACGGCTAAGCTCCATTATATTAGAAAAAAGCAGTTGTGCCGAGTTTCCATATTCGCCACCTTTTTCCTTTATGGCATTTAGTATTTCTTGTTCTCTTTCTTCATTTAGAATAGGTGTATTGTGCTTTTTTTTATACAAACCAACCTCTTTGGCACAGTTCATACGCTGCTTAAAAAGCTCTATTAGCTGTGTATCAATTGAATCAATCTGTTGTCTTATATCCTGTAATTCCATTGTGTTACCTCTTTTTACAAATTAATTAATGCTAACGCCAAAGCAGATTCTACCACTGCTGTGGCACGTGGTACTATACATGGGTCATGCCTGCCGTGAATTTCCAGCTCTGTATTGCTTTTGGTTGATAAATCAATGGTTTTTTGCGTGGAGGAAATAGATGGCGTTGGCTTAACCGCAGTGCGGAAAAGTATTGGCATTCCTGTTGTTATACCACCCAAAATGCCACCGTTGTTGTTAGAGGTTGTTATAACATTACCCTTATCATCATAGGTGTATGGGTCATTGGCTTGGCTGCCATACATTTTTGTTAAGTCAAAGCCTGTACCAAATTCTATACCCTTAATAGCTGGTATGCCAAAAACAATGCTTGATATTAGGTTTTCTACACCGCCAAACATTGGGTTGCCTAAGCCTGGTTCTATGCCTGTTGCACAGCATTCAATTATACCACCTACGCTGTCCTGCTTCATTCTGGCAATATCTATATATTCACGCATAACACCTTCCTTATCCTTGTTAATCAAGGGGAAGGTTTCTGTGTTTAAACGATGGGAAAGAGCTGTTGGGATATTGATAGGGTCAAACATATTGTCTTTAATATCACCAATGCTTGCAATATGGGAGGATATAACTATGCCTCGCCTGTATAATATTTGACGGCATATAGAACCGGCAAAAACAAGTGGTGCTGTTAGTCGACCAGAAAAATGACCGCCGCCACGTATATCGTTATATCCATGGTAACGCACAAAGCCAGGGTAGTCGCCATGACCAGGTCGTGGTTTGTCTAAAAGATTGCCATAGTCACCAGATTTTGTATTGGTGTTTTCAATAACAGCACACAGTGGGGTGCCTGTGGTGGTATTGTTTAGCATACCAGACATAATGCTTGGTATGTCCTTTTCTAAACGAGGTGTAGCTGTTTTGTCCTTGCCCGGTGCCCGTCTTGCCATATGCATTAGTACACGGTCCATATCTATTTTTTCACCAGCAGGCAGATTGTCGATTACTACGCCTATACCCTTGCCGTGACTTTCACCAAAGATAGAAATTTTAATTTTTTCGCCCCAATATGATGACATAAAGTTACCTCCTATGTTTTATTCTGATTTTCCGCCTAATTGATTATAATCTGTAAAAAAGGCGGGATAAGATTTGTTTATGCTGTCTTTGTCGCTGATGATTATTCCTTTAGCTGTCCTGACAGCGGATATTGCCATTGACATTACTATGCGGTGGTCGTTGCACCCGTCAACGGTTCCGCCTGTTATTTTGTCAACGCCTGTTATTGTTAACCCGTCAGGCTCCTCTATTACCTTTGCACCTACTGTATTTAAGGCGGAGGATATCGCCTGCAAACGGTCACTTTCCTTAATACGCAGTCTTTCTGCACCTGTAATATGTGTAGTACCTTGCGCAAAGGCCGCTGTTACAGCTAAAATAGGTACAAGGTCAGGTATTTGTGTAGCATCTATATCTGTGGCTATCAGCTCGTCTGATGATACAGTTACGCTGCTATCGTTTTCGATTACATTAGCACCAAAGGCTTTTAATATTTCTACACATTTTTTATCGCCCTGTAGTGAGTTTTTACCCACGCCATTAACGGTAACAGTACCACCTAAAGCACCGCCGCTTAGGAAAAAAGCCGCCTGTGACCAATCTCCCTCACAAGTATAGTTGGTAGGTGTGTATTGCTGACCTCCTGGTATTATATACCCGTTAGGAGTATTTATAACAGCTACGCCAAATTTACTCATAACATCAATAGTCATATTAATATATCCAATTGACTGTGGTGGTGAGGTGAGGGTTATTTGGCTGTCACCCTTTAGGAGGGGGAGGGCTAATAGTAACCCTGTAATAAACTGAGAACTAATGTCCCCAGGGATTTTGTATTCCCCACTTTGCAGAGTGCCTGTAATTGTTAGAGGTAAGCCACCCTTGGTGTCACAGGTTACGCCCTTTGGTGGCAGACAATCTAAATAAATGCCAATAGGACGTTGTGGCAGCCTGCCTTTACCGTTAAATGTAGCAGTCATACCTAGGGCACCTGCAATAGGTATCATAAAACGTAGAGTAGAGCCACTTTCACGACAGCATAACGCAGCTGCACCTGCAGAGGTAAACAGCCCGCTACCGTCAACAGTTATGGTATTACCCTTTACTGTTACAGCTACACCTAATGCCTGTACACAATCAATAGTAGCCAGTATATCCTGTGACATATCCACAGGGGATATTACGCTTTTGCCCTTAGCCAAGGCACTGCATAATATGGCACGGTGTACGTCACTTTTTGATGGTGGCACAGTAACTGTACCATTTAATTTACAAGGGCTTACGGTTACGTTGCTCATATGAACACTCCTAATATTATAATCATTGTGTACCCATATTTTATAATTGTAAGCAATGGGCACAGCCGATATAATCTTGATAAACTAAAGGGACGTGGTTAAACGTCCCTATGTTTTAACTTAGTATATTATATTACATTTTGTCCTTTGGGGCAATAAACTGTAATAAATCCTTTTTATCTATTTTGTAGGTTTGGCTGCAGCCTATATCCTTTAGAATGATTAAGCTAATGGCATTGCCAGCACTTTTTTTATCGCCAGAGGTGCTGCGGACTATTTTTTGAATAGGTGTAGTATCAGCAGTTGGTAAGCTGTATTTTTCGCATAGCCTTGCAATACGGTTGGCAGTACCAGTAGGCGTTAGGTTGTTTTGCTCACTGGCAAGAGTCATCATAACCATCCCGATAGCTACCGCTTCACCATGGGTTAGGGTGGAGTAGTTATGCTCCTTTTCCATAGCGTGTGCCAAGGTATGACCAAAGTTTAACAGCATACGTTGGCCCTTTTCACGTTCATCGTTTTGTACCACGTCACGTTTAATTGAAACACAGTCATAAATTATATCATCTATAATACTGTTGGCGTTTAGCCGCTCCAGCTTTTCAAATAGCTCCCGACTTTTGATACAGCCGTATTTAATGACCTCTCCCATACCGTCCGCAAATAGCTTATCAGATAGAGTGGATAGGGTATTAGGGTCTATTAATACTAAGATAGGCTGCCAAAAAGCACCTACTAAGTTTTTGCCCTGTGGTATGTCTACACCTGTTTTACCCCCAACGGAGGAATCCACCTGTGCCAGCAGCGATGTAGGTATTTGTACAAAATCTATACCACGCAGGTATGTAGCAGCGGCAAAGCCAGCCATATCACCAGTAACACCGCCGCCTAATGCTACAATTAGGTCTTTGCGGGTAAAGCCATTGTCCGCTAAAGCGTTGTACATTTCATTAATTGTTGACAGACGCTTTTGCTCCTCACCAGCCTTAAAAGTGTAGGTGAATACTTGATACCCCGTATTTTCAAGGCTTTTTTTAATGGATTCACCATACAAAGGAAAAACGTTGCTGTCTGATATAACCATTACTCTATTAGCCTTAGTTAAGGGCTTAATATATGTGCCACAGCTGTTTAAAAGGTTTCTATCTATAATTATGTCATATGGGTTACCTGTAGCAACGTGTAGCTTTTTCATTCTCCTAAAGCCTCCTTAACAGCCTTACCTCTTTTTAGAATATTTCTTAATTTATCTTCGTCGTTTAGCTCTATGGAATTTTTAATCTGAGTTAGGTTTTCAATTAAAGTGCCTAGCTCGTCCAAAAGGGGTTCTTTATTTTCTAGGAAAAGTTCTGACCATAGCTGTGCGTTGATGTTTGCTACACGGGACACATCCCGATAGCTGCCAGCTGAAAAGCCGTTATGATTTGGACAGCTTGGACTTAACACATATGCACAGGCAAGTGCGTGTGGCAGCTGTGATGTGAAGGCTATCATTTTATCATGCTCCTCAGGTGTGGTTATTCGTATGCCACCAAAGCCAAGCTGTAGGGCTAAATGATACAGGACATTAACCGCATAACGGGGTGCTTCACAGGGTACTATAATATAGGATGCCCCTAAGAACAGGTCAGCGTCAGAAACTCCAAAGCCATTTTTTTCCTTGCCAGCCATTGGATGACTGCCTACAAAGATAAAATTGTTTTCTCGTGCCAATTTTACCATTGTAGGACAAATTTTTGATTTTATACCTGCTGCATCAGTGACAACACAGTGCTTTTTTATATATACAGCGTTTTCCTTGATGAAATTTATGGCGGCGTTTGGAAAGGTGCATAGAATAATTAAATCTGCATTTTCTAAATCTAGCTCGGTGCCTATTTTATCTATAGCACCCACGGCTAAAGCTTCATTTAATGGTGCTTCACTTCTGTTAATGCCTATTACCGTATGGTTTGTGTATTTCTTGATTGCTTTTGCAAAGGAACCACCGATTATACCCATTCCAACTATTACTACATTCATTATTAAACCTTGCTCCTCTTATATGTTTGTTAAAGCCGATTTTAATGCTGTTAGTTTTTTAGCAACCTTATCAAATTGTTCAGGAGTAAGGGATTGTGCACCGTCAGATAACGCGTGTGTAGGGTCGTTGTGAACCTCAATGATTAAACCGTCAGCACCTGCGGCTACCGCTGCCATAGACAGTGATTCTACCAACCAGGACTTACCAGATGCGTGGCTAGGGTCAACAACTACTGGCAGATGAGATAGCTTTTTAAGTATTGGAACAGCAGAAATGTCCAATGTGTTTCTTGTGAATGTTTCATATGTACGAATGCCTCGTTCACAAAGAATAACCTTTTCGTTACCACCAGCCATTATGTACTCTGCACTCATTAATAGTTCTTCAATAGTGCTGGATAGACCTCTTTTTAATAGGATAGGTTTATCAATTTTACCAAGCTCTTTCAGAAGCTCGAAATTTTGCATATTTCTGGCACCTACTTGAATAATATCTACATCTTCAAACAGGTCAATATGAGATACTCTCATAATCTCTGTAACGATAGGCAGACCAGTTTGCTTTCTGGCTTCCTTCATTAGCTCTAAGCCCTCAGCCTTTAGACCCTGGAAGGCATATGGTGAGGTACGAGGCTTAAAAGCACCGCCACGCAGCAGGGTAGCACCTGAATGCTTAACATCCTTTGCTATTTGGCAAATTTGGTCTTTGCTTTCAACTGAACATGGACCAGCCATAATATGCAGGCTGCCATCACCGATTTTTGTACCGTTGTTAAGGGTAATAACGGTATCATCCGGATGGAATTTTCTATTTGCTTTTTTGTACGGCTCCTGCACACGACGTACAGATTCTACAAAATCCTGTGCATTAATGCTGTCTATGTCAACCGAGGTGGTGTCTCCGATTAATCCTAGTACAGTGTTGTGTATGCCTTCCCAGGCATTAACCTTTACATTATTATTAGCTTCTATTTTTTCTACAAAGCTTTGTACGTTTTCCTTACTACAATTCTTTTTTAATACAATAATCATTTTTATTCCTCCAAATTTACAAAAAAATAACGGAGCTATGGAAGCTCCGTAAAACGCTTAAAAATATAGGCAGATAAACGAAGGCTTACACCACGATATTATGGTATGCGAAATAATATCCAACAGAATAGCTGTTGGAATAGCCATAGCCTATAAATCGCATTGTTTGTAATGTAGCCATAATATTTACCTCCGTTTAGTCTATTGTTGTTTAGTCGTTGATAACATCATAATACCCATGATATTATTTGTCAAGGGAAAAACAGCAATATATCGCTTTAAACCGTTAAATTGCCGTTTTGTACAAAAATACTCGCTCTATTTATTGAAATTAGATATATTTTTAGCGTAGATAATATTATCAATATAATTACTGTGAAATTCTTCACTGTTTATTAGAAAGCTGTTTATCAATAAATTCATAAACAGGCTGTATTTCTTTTTCGTAATTATGCTGTATTTCAAAAAAACATGTGTTAGCCTTTATACACAATTTTTTAACGTATAGGCTTTCACTTATAAAATCTGTAACACTACGTTCCTCTGGATATTTACGCTGTTCTATAGCACACCTGTGATGCAAAACCTGTGTTGTGAAATTTTGCAGTAAATAATCTTTTGAAAAACAAATATATACAGAGATGATATGTGTTAGGTACTGGTCATCCAAAGATAAAATCAGGTGAGGTAATATGTAACAGCCCTCAATAATTAAGTTTTGCCTGTTTTCTATCGCAGTGATTATAATCCCTTTTACGATACCCCAAATTTGCTTAGCAATATGTGTGGTTGTATCAGCTACTGTAAAATTACAATCCTTGAAGCCTTGTAGTAATCCCATTTTTATATGGTCAAGAGATAGATAAGGGTATTTATATTTTTCTAATAAATGCTGTGATAGTAAGGTTTTACCAGCGTGGCTAACTCCACCTATTAAGATAATCATATGTATACTGTTCCTTACAGCTGTGCTGATGTATGTGTACGTGGAGACTTCACCATGGGAATGCTAAGGCGTTTACAAATATCCATACATACCTTTACGGGAGGCTTAGCACCACGCACAGTTATATCGGCAGCCCTTGTGTATAGCGGCATACGCTGCTCATACATTTCTGCCATAGCTTTGTTTTTGTCAGGACGTTGTAACAGAGGTCGTTTGGTATCGTTGCGTAAACGGTATCTTAAGGTGCTTAAGGATACATTTAACAGAACAATAGTACCTGTTTGTGACAACGCTTGTACATTTCTTTCAAACAGCAGTGTGCCACCACCAGCGGAAATTATCATATTATCTTTTTGTGCCAATTCTACAGCGGTGTTATATTCTAAATCCCTAAAATACGCTTCCCCATACTTTTCAAAAATTTCTTTTACAGTCATATTGGATTTTTCTTCTATATAGTAATCCATATCTACAAAGGGTCTGCCAGTTATCTTTGATAATCGTTTGCCAACGGTGCTTTTACCACAACCCATAAAACCACACAGGATAACATTGCTTTTGTTCATTTATTTCACTCTTTTCTCTTAAACTGTTGTCGGACTGTGAGATGTTTCAGCGAGCTTATAAATACTAAACGTACAAAAGCTATGTCAGTCAGACGCATAAAAATTATCATATATATTACTTATTAAATATTTTTTTCATTTCTGTGGCACTATCCAAGACCAATTGTTCTATGTCCTTAGGGTCGTATGTGGAGCCGTCCCATATTTGATGTGAAACAACAGCCTGCCATACCAACATAGACATACCACCCAATGCTTTTTTACCCATTGCTTTAGCTGTTTTGACTAACTTTGTTTCTAGAGGGTTGTACACGGCATCAAAAACAGCATTGCAATGCTCCAGCACTGACTGTGAAACAGCCATATTGTCAATGTTAGGATACATTCCAATAGGAGTGGCATTTATAAGTAAATCAAAATCACCGTTTATCCTGTCTATATAGCAGGATGAAATGCATGGTCTGAAAACCTTATCCTTTATTTCACCTACCAGCTTGGTTACAGCTAAAATATCATGGGGACGTACAGCTATTCGTACATCGGCACCAGCCTTAGCGGCTTCGAATGCCATTGTGCGTGCTACGCCGCCTGTGCCTAGGATTACCACCTTGCCAGCTAACTGTATGCCAGAGCTTTTTAGTGCCGCCAGAAAACCGTCAGGGTCTGTTGTGTAGCCCTTTGATTGTTCACCATGTACAACAGTGTTTACGCTGCCGTATATACCAGCTTTATTGTCTAAGCTGGTAAGTAAAGGTATGATAGCCTGTTTATGAGGTATGGTGATGTTAAAGCCGTCCAGCTTTGACAATATAGCTTGATAATCTGCATCAAGCTTTTCAGGAGCTACATCTATAACTGTGTATTCAGCATCTATGTTAGATAGTTCAAACAATCTTTTGTGTATAAATGGTGACATAGTATGACCGATAGGGTGACCGATAACTGCATAATTTTTCTTGCTCATAATAAAAACCTCTTTTTAAATTGATAATATTACTTAATTTTGAAAAAATATTTTCATAAATTTTGAAATATATATTGACAAAGTACAGGTTTGCTAATAATATGTTTCTGTAAGGAAAAAATGCTCACAGATTTTCAGGCAGTGTTTTTCGTTAATTGCATTGTAGCATAAAAACACTGTTTTTGTCCACAATAGAGAATAAAAGTCTGTGACAATACAAAATTAATTGGAGGAATTTATAATGGTACTAGAAAAAGTAAAAGCAATTTTAGCAGATCAGTTCGATGCAGAGGAAGACAGCATAACAATGGATACAACTATTCAGGATGATTTAGGTGCAGATTCTTTGGACGTTGTAGATTTATTAATGACCATTGAAGATGAGTTTGAGGTAGAGGTTCCAGATTCAGAAATAGAGAACATGAAAACTGTTGGTAACCTAGTAACCTATATTGAGGCAAATCAAAAATAAGTTATTTGTAGACAAAAAGCAAACGGCTGTGGGATTTTATTATCCTACAGCCGTTTTTACCATATTAAATTTGTTCGCTACAGCTACAGGAGGATACCGCATGCTTTACACGGTCATGCTCCTCGGCTCGTTTGGCGTTGTTCCAACGATCGGTAGTACCTACCAGATAACCTGTGATTCTGCGAATACGCTCAAAGTTAACGGGAAGAAAGTGATAGTGTATATCAACATAATCACCATCAATTTTTATCTCCATAGCAGTTATTTCCTTGTGAGGATATTTCTCTTTACCGTGAACAATATAAGCATCGATTTCCTTTTGGCTCATTGTTCCACCTGTTACTGTTGTGTTTACCATATATAATCAGCTCCTGTTCTCAAAAAAATATTTACTTTTTGTGATTTTTATTATATCATAGATTTGTAATTATACAGTTGCAAATGCAACAGATGGGGGCTGCCTTGAAATATATAGACAATGAAGTGTTTTACGGCGTATCAGCTGATGAGTACGACCAAATGATGATGTGCTTTAAACCAATTATTAAACGTTACAAAAGCGGAGAGCTTATTAACAATTATCAAAATAAAATAAACAATATAGGCATAGTGGAATATGGTCAAGTGTCCATTATTAGAATAGACAAAAACGGCAACCGCTCTATACTGGAAAGCGTGGAAAAAAATGACGTTTTTGGACAGGTGCTGTCCTTTTATGGTACAGATGGTGATGGCGTGTACGCTATATGCAGTGAAAATTGTCAGGTTATGTTTATTGATTTTTGTCACATTACAAAGCGTTGTGAAAAGGCGTGCAGACACCATAGCGTAGTTGTTGAAAATGTTTTTAAATTAATTGCTAACCGTGCTATGAGCCTAAGCGAAAGGGTAGAGGTTCTTAGCCAACGAAGTACAAGGGGAAAACTGCTGTGCTATTTTAGCATAACCAGTGATGGAAGAAAAAGCTTTATGCTGCCGTTTTCTCTTAGTGCCTTGGCTGACTATCTGTCAGTTGACCGCAGCGCCATGATGCGTGAGATAAAGAAGCTGAGGGACGATAATATAATAGAGCAAAAGGGCAGACAGATTACGCTTATTTAGTAATCTGTCTGCCCTTTTATCATATTAATATGGCCGCATAGCTTTTAAATTTCTTCTGATAATACGTTTTTTGCAAGGGCACGATTTCTGTATCGCAGGTCATTGGTTACTTCCTTTATTACATTAAGAAACGGTGGCAGATAAACATTATCATTTTCACTTTCTAGTTCTATTTCCAATATTGCCCGGTCCTTCCAAAAGGTATAAATATCCAACTCGAACATTTGCTCCTTGTACATAAAGCAGTGTCGCACCTTGCTAATTGTCTGTAAGGAGGGGTCAGCTTTTTTTAATAGAGCATTGTATTCATCGGCTGTTATAATATCTTCTATTTCTATACGTTTTAACGGCGTTATATCTTGTTTAAAGGTCTTGTAGTAGGTGTAGGTATTGCCACTGCCACGCTTTCGTATACGCATACCGTGGGTTGCGTTGTCGTTTGTTAAGTAAGTCTGTGTGATTTTTGTTGAGCTATACCTTGGACATTGCTTTAGCATTCCTATGTCAGGATAACTAATCAAATATTTACGCTCTATTTCCAATGGCAAATCTTTTAATATATTGTTCATTTTTGGTTTCCTTTCATAGTGACTTTTTTTACAAGCAAATACTTAACATCAGCATTTGTTATTAAGCCTTTTAAAATGCTCACCATTGCTGATGTAAAAATAGCCTTGTTTTGATTGCCTAAGTTTAACCCTTAGGACAATATTTGAGTGTTTAGTATAACATAGAAAAAGCCAAAATAATAGGGAAGCAGATGTTAATCTGCTTCCCTAAAGTTAATAATATAATATTAATTACCAAGAACCAACGGTGCAAGCTGAACCTGAACCACCGCTAACGTAGTAGCCAGTTTTGCTAAAGTCTAGTTTAACATCCACGGTTTGTGTACCGCTTCCATTGTTAAAGATAATGTACTGTGCATCTGTTGGAACATCAATTTTAAACTGCTTTTGACCGAACTCGTTAGTTCCGTTGTCTGTCATTGCAGTACCAGGCCAAGACATCATTGTCTTATTGCTGTCTGACCAATAATAAGCGTTTACCTTACCCCAGTTTTGGCTGTCAGAGAACAAGAATGTCTTTGTGCCAGATGGAGAGGTAGGAGCTTGTGTTGGGGCCTGTGTAGGTGCTTGTGTTGGTGCTTGTGTTGGTTTAGCAGTAGGAGCTTGCGTTGGTTTAGCAGTAGGAGCTTGTGTTGGGCTTGTAGGTGTAGCACCTTGTACAAATGCACCGATGCTGTATGTGTTTGAATATTTTGACAGATATCTTAAAACTTCTACTACGTCAACTGTTGTAACGTTTTTGTCGCCGTTAACATCAGCTGCCAGCAGCTCTTTACCTGTTAGTGTTACACTTTTAATAATGTGCTTTTGAATAATAGCTGCATCCTTTAGTGTTACCACGGTGTCGCTGTTTACATCGCCCCTGTAGTAGCTTTCAGAAGGAACAGATGTAGGAGTTTGTGTAGGAGTTTGTGTTGGTTTCTGTGTAGGAGTTTGCGTAGGTGTTTGTGTAGGTGTTTGTGTAGGTGTTTGTGTTGGGCTTGTAGGCTCTACATAGTCTGTCCAGCTGTAGTTAGCAGATAACAGCTTAGAAGAACCGCCAATTTCTAGACCTGGCTGCATATCTGCTGGGTATCTGTTTGTTGTTGCTGTTGGACTTTCTGCAAATATTACTGTACCCTTTTCCAGATTTTCTGGAACGTCAATTGTGTAGTGACCTGTTGATGCGTCCTTTGTCATCTGTACGCCAGGCCACTCACCGTTGTTAATAGCAGTTGTACCGCTGCCTGTGTAGATGTAGGCATAAACTGTACTCCAGTTGTATGATGTGTTGTCAAAATGTAGTCTAACACCCTTTGTAGGGTCAGCCTTTGTGTATTTGTACTCTACAGCGTCAGAGGTTGTAGAACCATCAGAAGCCTTTACAGATACGGTTGTAACTGTGCCGTATGCTTTGCCAGAACCGATTGTTATTGTCTGACCATCGGTGTATGATGTCCATGCACCACCGTCAATTGAATATTGACCAGATGTTGCATTTGCAAAGCTTAATTTTAGAGAAGCTGTGTCTGTTTTGTAGCTTGATGTGCCTGGGGTAATAGAAGCTGAAGGACCAGCTGGCTTAGGGCTGTAAACAACAGCAATACCTGTGTTGCCAACTTGACCGCTGATTTTACCGTTTGCTACTGTGAAGGAGTTTCCCGTGATTTCGTCTGTGTATGTACCAGCAGCCATCTTATGAGCTGTTAGGCTAACATTGCCTGAACCGCCTAGTGTTGTAATAACTACACCAGTTGTTCCACGCTCGTTATATGCGCAGCCGTTTTCAGAGGATAAATACTCTGTTTGACCAGCAAAGTAGTTGTCAAAATGGTTAATGGCCGCTACCTCTGGGTTTGCCCAACCAGTAGTTGTAGAAGTATCACCAAGCTTAGAGCCAGAGCTATCTGGACGAGCAAAATACATACCTGCTGCCTGTGATCTAGTACCAACCATTGCCCATGTTTGGTTTATTTTTGAAGTTGATACACTGCCAGAACCCTCATTTGCCCATGTATCATGTGATTCGTTCCACATTACAGTTTTATTGCCAGCTGCACCTTTTGAGAAGGAAGATGAAGCTGCACCTGAAGCGTTACTGCTATTTACAGCATTACGAATACCATTAGAACTTTGGTTCTCTGTTACACTCATATACTGTGTGTATGCACCGATAGATACACCACCAGTTGCATCTAAAACTTCACCATAATAGTAAATGTTTTTACCCTTGCTTTGACCATAGCTTGTAGCCGCACCTAAAACGTTTGGCCAAAACTGTGAAGCACAACCGTTATCGCTAGGTGTTTCAATATGCTTAGCACCATCAAAACGGAAGCCGTCAGCTCCGCTGTCAATACATTCCTTTAGGAATGCTGTTGCTTTTGCCTGTACCTTTGAGCTACCTGTGTTTAGGTCTGGCAGACCATCCATACAGTGTTGTGTGATGTCATAACGATCGTTATAGTTGGTCGTGTTTTTGCTGATATCATGCCAGCAGCTACTGTCATTTTTTATGTCTGGGTCAACAGAAGGGGCAACGTTGTTACCGCCGTTATCACCAGTGTGGTTAAGTACAGCATCTACAATAACCTTGATGCCATATTTATGAGCCTCTTCACACATTGCGGTAAACTCTGACTTATTACCTAGGGCTGAAGAACCTGTGTCATCAATACGGAAGTAAGCCGGCTGGTAATAGACCCACCAGTTTGTGCCAACTGATTTACCAATTGTACCCTCTTTAGCTTGTTGGATTGGTGATGTTTGTATTGCTGAGAAACCCTGTTCAGCAATTTTTTTCATGTTAGCCTTTGTGTTGTTGTATGACCAGTTCCATATTTGTAGGATCTGACCATCTTGGACATTGTCTACAAGACCATAGTTATTGCTGGCTGCGTCTTGGGTTGTGTCTGTAGCCTGTGCCGCAGTATCATCAGAAACAACAGCAGATGTAGAAACCGCTGAAGTAACGCCTAATGATGCCACCATACATAAGCTAAGAACAACACTGAGTGCTTTCTTACTAAATGTGTTTTTGAGAAACATTGTATATTCTCCTCCATTATTTCAAAGTATCGTAATTATAACATAAATTTCCAACATTTTAAATATCTCTATGTGAGAAATATACAAGCTTAATTTGGTGAATATTAACAAACCGTAACTAGTATATAACTTTTTAAAGAAATAATTTGCATTGTGTTATGACTGTAATTATGTATTTAATTATGTTTATCCCGTTAATTCATGAAAGAATCCAAGGTCAAAGATCGCTTATGCTTAAATCATATTAAAACAATAGTTATAAAAAGTATGAAGTTTGATGAATAAGAATTGAAATCTACGGTATTATATGGTAATATAAAATGTAAAATGATGTATTTTATATGAGGAGGAGTATGTTACATATGAAAAACAAAAAAGTATTGATACTGTTAATGCTGACATTATGTATGATTATTACATTGACTTTTTCAGCATTTTTCAGTGCATCGGCGGTGACAACTAAGCCCGTAGACGTTGGTAATTACAACGACTATGGCAGCTATGACGGCGGTTATGATTACGGTGGCGGAAACGATTATAGCTATAGCGGTGGCAGCAACTACAGCTCTGGCAGTAGCGGTTCATCAACCTTTAGCGGTCCAATTGAAACTGTTGCGGTTATTATAGTAATTGTTGTTATTGTAATTGTGGCCATTGCTAAGGGTAAAGGTGTTAAGGGTTCATCTGTTGGCGGTGCTAAACCTTTACAGGTTCAAAAGCCACAAAATCATCAGGGCGAAATTATTATGGCTATACAGCATATTGACCCTAACTTTAGTGACACAAAGTTTATTGCCTTTGCTAAGCAAACGTTTATTACCTTGCAGCAAGCGTGGACAGCACGAGATTGGTCAATTATTAGGCCTTTGGAAAAAGAGGAGCTGTACGAACAGCACCAGCGTCAGCTGCAGGAGTATATTAATCTAAAGCGTATAAACATTATAGAACGTATAAATGTTGGGGACACCTATATGCATTTATATAAGCGTGACAACCAATATGAATACCTAACCGTGTATATGTCAACCAGAATGGTGGATTACATTATTGATGAGAACAGCAGGCAGGTTCTAAAGGGTAATCCTAATCAGGATAGCCATATTGACTATTTGTTAACATTTATGAGGAAAACAGGTGTTAAAACTCAGGATGCGGTATCTACTGCTTCATCGAAAACCTGTCCAAACTGTGGAGCACCTATTAAGGTAAACAGTGCTGGTAAGTGCGAATACTGCGGTAGTATTATTACAACAGGCGACTTTGACTGGGTACTTTCTGATATGGATGCGTTACGTCCAGGTCTTAATATTAACAACGCAGGTGTTATTATTACTGACACAAATATGGATAACAACGGTGGTAGCACAACACCTATGTCATAATTACAGTTTAGTATAAATAGATATAGAATTATATGCTACAGGTGATTAATGATAGGATTACCTGTAGCGTTGTTGGGGCATGGAGAGAACATAAAAAAATATATAAAGGAACATATGGATGATGAAAAGAAATAAAATTTTGGTGGCTATTTTAGGAATAGTTATGCTTTTATCAGTGATGGGTTCTGCCTTTGTCAGTGCGGCGGCAGTGGATAACACACCTTACGATGTAGGTAACCATAATCGTTACAGTGGAGGCAATAAAAGCAGCGGCAGAAGTAAAAGCAGTAATAGTAACAAAAGTAGTAATAAGAGCAGCAGTAAAAGCAGCAGCAAAAGCAGCAGCAAAAGCAGTGGTGGAGCAATTAATTTATCAAGTCCGGAAGGTTGGGTTTGGTTATCAATTACAGGCGTCGTTGTTGTGGGAATAGTGGTGCTGTTAGTAAAAAGTAGTAAAAAGGGTACATCATCTAAAGCTAATTGTAATTACAGCAATGATGAAAATTTGGTTATACCTGATAACCATCAGCTGCAAATTGCAGGAGCTATACAACAAATTGAC
>DGFJ01000003.1 GCA_002391625.1 Ruminococcaceae bacterium UBA3903
CCCAACTATTGACATAGAGCCTTTTTTAATTGGTTTACCAAAACTATTGGCATAGAGCCAAAAAAACGCATTGTACTATTAATGTACAATGCGTTTAATTTATAATTTAGTAATTATTCTGCATCCGTTGCTTTAGCAGAGTCTTCAAAATCAGAAGCTTCATCTGCCTCTTTATCATTTAAAAGCTCTCTGATAGACAAGCTTACACGCTTTTTATCGAAGTCAATAGCTGTGATTTTAGCTTGTACCATCTGACCTACTGACAGCTCGTCCTGAGGTTTTTCAATTCTACGGTCAGCAATCTGAGAAATATGGATTAGGCCGTCAATACCAGGGATAATTCTTGCAAATGCACCAAATGAAGTCATACCTACGATTTGTGCATCAACGACAGTACCAACAGGATAATCATTTTTCATAACTTCCCATGGATTTTCATCCTGTTTTTTATAGCCTAGAGAAATATTACCCTTCTCATTGTCTATATCCTTAACGTAAACTTCTACAGTATCACCAACGTTAACAACCTCTGAAGGATGTTTAATACGATTCCATGATAACTCAGAAATGTGAATCATTCCATCTACACCACCGATGTCAACGAAAGCGCCATAGCTTGTTAATGACTTAACAACACCTGTATATACCTTGCCAATTTCGCAGGTTTTCCAGAATTCTTCCTTAATTTTATCTCTTTGCTCCTTTAGTACGGAACGAATAGAGCCAACGGCACGTCTTCTGCCCTTGTTAATGTCAATAATTCTAAAGTTAACTTCTTTCTTTAGTAAATCTTCTAAAGCATCGCCTCTAGAAGCTGTAGCTTGAGAAGCAGGAATAAATACTCTAACACCGTTAGATACTACTATAACGCCGCCCTTGATGACCTCTGTAACAACACCTGTTAAAACAGCATTCTCTTCTTCAGCCTTAACAATCTCGTCCCAGCCTTTTAAAGCATCTACACGTTTTTTAGAAAGTGTAATCATACCTTCCTGATCGTTAGTACGCATAATGAGCAAATCAAGAGTATCGCCAACCTTAACAAGGTCTTCTGTTGTAGCGTTAGGATCATTAGTAAGCTCACTTAGCTTTACAACACCAGCTTGCTTTCTGCCAACATCTACAAAAATCTCGTTAGGAGTAATTCTCTCTACGACGCCCATTACCCTCCCATCTGTATTAAAACTCTTGAGATTCTCTTCTAGCATCTCAGCAAAGTTACATTCGTTGTCAGTTGTTTCACTGGAATTGTTTAAAATATCAGTCATTTTATCCAGTACCTCCTTTATTATCCTTGCCGGAGCAGATGCACCGGCGGTTACGCCTATGTTACAAGCGTTTTTAATAACATTTTTAGGTAGATCACTGCTGTTCTCTATCAAAAATGTTTTATCGCAAACACGGTTACAGATGTCAAAGAGCTTGCAGGTATTAGAACTGCTTCTGTCCCCTATAACTACCATAAGATCAGATTTTTCTGCAAGAACCTTAGCTTCATCTTGTCTTTCCGACGTAGCACTACATATTGTATCAAAAATTACAGCATTTGTATATACCTTTTTTACTATTTCTAAACATTTTTTCCATTCTGATACGTCAAAAGTTGTTTGTGCGACAAAATATATGGGTTTTTTTGTTAATAATGGCAATTCTTGTGACAATTGTAATAATTCATCATGATTTTTAACAACATAAAACTCGCCGCTGCAATGTCCCTGAATACCCATGACTTCAGGATGATTTTTATCCCCCACAATCAATACAATATGATTGTTTTCACTTGCCTTTGCTACAGTTTTATGTATTTTCGCAACAAAAGGACAGGTTGCATCTGTACATTGCAGGTTTAGAGATTTTATTTCCTCGTATGTGCTGTATGGTACACCGTGTGAGCGTATTACCACGGTAGAGTTTGTTGTTACCTCCCATGGAGAGCTGACAATAGACACGCCTTTTGCCTTTAGCTCGTTTACCATTTCTGTGTTGTGTATAATTGGACCTAAAGTACAAACGTGCTTCTTTTCATCTATCAGTTTATAGACCATATTTACTGCTCGGTTTACACCAAAGCAAAAACCAGCTGATTTTGCAAGTGTTATTTTTGCCACCATCTACTACCTCAATCAAATTTACTTTCTTCTCTTAGTTTGGCTACTTTTTCCATAATTATTTTGCTGGCGTTTCTAAATTCTCTAGGTGTACCTTCAATTACACCTAATTCCTGTGCAGTTATTGGCTCGCCAAAAGAAATTTGTGTTTTTCTAAACCATCTTACCAAGCCCTTTTGTGGTGTTATACACGCAGGAACAATGGGAGAATTTGATTGATACGCTATCATAACAGCGCCAGATTTTGGACGTAAAAGTTCCCCGGTGCGTGAACGCTTACCCTCAAAAAATATGCCCATAACACCGCCATCTTTTAATATCTGCTCTCCCACGTTTATGGCTGTCATATCCCCCTCACCCCTATGTACAGGAAACGCACCTAGCCTTGAAATAAGTGAACCAAAAAATGGATGGTCAAATAAATCAGCCTTTGCCATATAACGAATACGTCTTTTTTGTCCTAGTCCTAAAAATACAGGATCAAGATAAGAAATATGGTTTGAACAAATAATATAATTTCCTTTTTCTGGTAAATTATATCTATTTGTGTAATGAGTCCTAAAAAATAATTTCATAAACGGTGCACACACTGCTCTGCCAAAGGCGTACAAACTGGTGCTTTGTCTGGCAATAGACATAGCGTGTTTTTCAGCGTCACTACTAATGTTTTTTTTCATAATAGTTATACCAATCTTTCTTTGATAATAGATATTAACCTACCAACGGATGTTTCCAGAGCTTCGTCCGATGTATCAACCAAAATGCTGTCAGGGGCTGGTTTTAGAGGAGCAATGGCTCTATGGGAATCATTATAATCCCTTGTCTGTATATCTTCGAGTATGGAGCTATAGTTAACATCCATACCCTTTTCTTTTAGTTCATCATATCGTCTGGTTGCTCTACACTCTGGTGATGCTGTTAAAAATATTTTTATTTGTGCTTTTGGCAGCACAACAGTACCAATATCTCTGCCATCCATGATTACATTGTTAGTTACAGCCATATTACGTTGTAAATCCAGTAGAAAGGCTCTAACAGCAGGTATAGCAGAAACCTTAGAAGCCATCATAGAAACCTCAGGAGTTCTAATATCGTCAGAAACATCATTTCCATTTAATAAAACTCTCTGCTCATTGTTTATAAATCTTAATTCAAGCTTTGTGCTATTAAGCAACATCCTTACCTGACTATCATTTTGTAAGTTTGTTCCAACATTCTTAGCATTTAAACCAATGGAGCGATACAATGCACCTGTATCCACATATATATATCCCAGTTCCCTTGCTGCTGTTTTGGCTATGGTGCTTTTTCCAGCCCCAGCAGGGCCATCTATTGCTATAGCTATCATATATAATCTCCTTGTACAGTTAATATTTTGAGGCACTGATACCCGCTAAATACCCAGTGGAATATGCAATTTGCAGGTTAAAGCCACCTGTATAAGCATCTACATCTATTACCTCTCCTGCAAAATACAGGTTACCTACTAGTTTAGATTCCATCGTTTTGGGGTTAATCTCTTTAACAGCTACGCCCCCTGATGTAACAATAGCTTCATCAATAGGTCTAAAGCCACGGACATTAACAGGTAATTTCTTTAAGACAGAAACCAACCTGCTACGCTGTTCTTTTGTTATAGAGTTGCATTTTGTATCAAATGGTATACCTGACAGCTTTATTATAACTGGTATCATAGTGGCTGGTAATAGCTTATTAAGAGAATTGGCCAAATCTTTGTTTTTAAACAAATCAAAATCACGTAAAATACGTTTATCCAGCTGTTCTGTTGACAGTGCTGGCTTTAAGTCTATATTTATAGTGTAGGTAGCATTATCCATATTTCTCATATGTGACGACGCACTAAGAATAATAGGTCCGCTGACACCATAATGTGTAAACAGCATTTCCCCAAAATCGGTAAATATCTCCTTGTTTGTATTGTCATCTATAACGGAAATGCTAACGTTTTTTAGGGATAGTCCCTGCATTTCTAAGCAATAGCCATTGGCAGAAATCAGCGACACCAGCGACGGCTTAACAGGCACTATAGTATGTCCTACCTGTTCAGCCAATTTGTAGCCCTGCCCTTTTGACCCAGTTAAGGGATAAGACTTACCTCCTGTTGCTATTATAATCTTATCAGCTAGTATTTGTCTGCCTGATAAAGTCTGTACACCTATAACAGTATTATCCACAACTATTAACTGTGTTATTTCTTCGTTAATTAGCTTGCATTTGGTTTCCTTAATAAAGTTATGCAATGTATCAACAACATCAACTGCTTTGTCAGAACAAGGAAAAACCCTGCTACCACGTTCCGTCTTTACGTTAAGTCCGTGGCTTTCAAAAAAGTCAATCGTATCCTGCGGTGTAAAGCTGTTTATAGCACTGTATAGAAATCTGCCATTGGTTGGCACATTACCAATAAAATCCTGGGGTGTGCAATTATTAGTAATATTGCAGCGACCCTTACCTGTTATCATTAATTTTCTGCCAACACGCTTATTAATATCGGCGATGGTTACATCACAACCACATAAGGCGGCGTTTCCTGCTGCTATCATGCCTGCCGGACCTGCTCCTATAACTAATATTTTTAAAGCCATTATTTTTGTATCTCCTCATCTTCGTTGCTATTTCCGTAGACATCGTATTCGTCCCACACACGTTCCAAATCCATAAAGGTTCTTATAACATCATCTTTTTTAGCCAATACAGTGGCAACTATCAGCGCGTTTATTAAGCTTAAGGGTGCAACCAGAGAATCTACTATGCTTGCCATATCGCTACGGGCAAGCAATACATAGTCAGCCGGTGCAACCAAAGGTGAAATCATACTGTCTGTTAACGCTATTACACTGGCACCCCTATCAGATGCGAAATTCATAGCCTCTACTGCTGTTGTAGAGTATCTTGGAAAGCTAATACCAATTATAGTATCCTTCTCACCAATTCTAAAAAGTTCCTCATAAATCTGTGCTTTGCTAGTAGTAGAAATCACACGAACATTTCCAAAAATAAGTTCAAAATAATATGCTAAGAAATTGGCAAGCGCAGATGAACTTCTTACTGCGAAAATATAAATATTTTTTGCATTTACAACTGCGTCAACCGCCTGTCTAAAATCCCCACGAGAGGTTTCCTCTATTGTTCGCTTAATCTTGTCTATATCTTGATTTAACACACTTTCCAACACGGTTTCTGTGCCTATTCTGTTGGTAGTAACTTCAATACGCTGTACTGAGGTTAGCTTATCCCTTATCATTTCCTGCATTGCATTTTGCAGCTTAGGATAGCCATCATATCCTATCTCCGTAGCGAAACGAACAACTGTTGATTCACTAACACCCACAGTTTCACCTAGCTTAGCTGCTGTCATAAAAGCTGCTTTATCATACTGCTCCTCTATGAATTTAGCTATGAGCTTTTGACCCTTTGAAAGCTTCGGCATTAATACCCCAATTTTTGTTAACAAGGATTGCATTTCAAATTTTTCTCCTTTAATATACCTACCTAATAGTAATTTCATACTTTAAAAATCTACCTTTCATTTTAATACTATTTCTTGCAAAAATCAAGGTCAACACTCCTAAAATACAGTATATTTTGCAAGGAAACCAAGCCCAACTTTCACAATATTTAAAAATTTGCAAGAAAACCATTTTTATGGTAAAATTATGGCGAATTTTCAAGTAAAGGAGAATTAATATGATTGCTATAATTGACTATGGTGCAGGCAATTTGCAAAGTGTTGTGAAAGCACTAAATTTTATTGGCTGTGACACTGTAATTACAAATAAAAAAAGTGATATACTAAATGCCGATGGTGCTATACTCCCCGGAGTAGGTTCATTTGGCGATTCTATGAATTGCCTGAACAACAGCGGCGTTAAAGAGACTATATTTGATTTTATAGATACAGGTAAACCGCTACTTGGTATTTGTCTAGGTTTACAGCTTCTGTTTCCTAGTAGTGAGGAAAGTCCTGATATAAAAGGTCTAAGCATTTTAGACGGAACGGTAACGAAAATACCAAATTGCAATGGTCAGCTTAAGATTCCCCATATGGGCTGGAATTCATTGGAAATAAAAAACAGCGGTGGATTGTTTAAGGGTATCAGCGGAAATCCATATGTATATTTTGTTCATTCATATTATTTACACGCAAATGATAGAAATATTGTTACAGCTCAAACAGAATATGGCACAAGCATAGACGCTTCTGTCCAATATAAAAATGTTATTGCAACACAGTTCCACCCAGAGAAGAGTGGCAATGTGGGACTGCAAATGCTTAGAAATTTTGTGGATATGACAAAACAATAAAGGATGTGAAACACAATGTACGCTAAACGCATTATTCCCTGTTTAGACGTTAAAAATGGCAGGGTAGTAAAAGGAACAAGCTTTGTTAACCTGCGTGATGCTGGAGATCCAGTAGAGGCAGCCATTGCATATGATAAGCAAGGTGCTGATGAGCTTGTATTGCTGGATATAACAGCATCATCAGATGCCAGAAATATAATGATAGACATCGTTAGCGAGGTTGCTAACAGTATTTTTATACCTTTTACAGTGGGTGGTGGAATACGAACTGTTGATGATTTTAACCAATTGTTACGGGCGGGTGCAGACAAAATTTCTGTTAATTCGGCTGCAATACTGCGACCAGATATTATAAACGAAGCTGCATACAAATTCGGCAGTCAATGTGTAGTAACGGCAATAGACGCAAAGCGTTCTAATAACGGCAGCTGGGAAGTGTACATTAATGGTGGCAGAAAGGCAATGGGTCTAGATGCTGTGCAATGGGCTATAGAGGCAGAAAAACGTGGTGCAGGGGAAATTTTGCTAACCAGTATGGATTGCGATGGTCAAAAAAAGGGGTATGACCTAGAGCTAACAAAAGCAGTGTCTGAAAATGTTGGAATACCAGTAATTGCTTCTGGCGGTGCTGGTGCTTTAGAACATTTTAAGGATGCTTTTACAACAGGAAAAGCTGATGCGGTATTGGCTGCATCTCTGTTTCATTTTGGTGAAATTCCTATTCCAAAGCTAAAGGAGTATTTACATAACGAGGCTATATCAGTGAGAATATGACTAAAGGATAATTTGGAGCAGCATAATTATGCTGCTCCAAATTTTTATTGTTCATAAAATTAATGTTAGCTGTTTAAAAGTATTACAAGAAGATGCATATTAAACATTTCTTATTTAATATATTTTTCTAATAAAATTGTAAATGCTATATGGTATCGTTTATGTGTTATTATGATTAATATTATAATATTAAAAATTATATTCTACCAAATTTGTAATAGGTGCTGCATAATTAAGCTGACAGCAGTTATACCTATCCAACAACAAAATCCCATAAATATCGGCTTTCCACCAGATTTTATCAATTTGACAATATTAGTATTCAGTCCTATAGCAGCCATAGCTAGAATTATAAAGAATTTGCTAAGTTCCTTTATTGGTGCAAAAAATGAAGCTGGTACGCTAAATACGTTAGTAGCTACTGTTGTAATGACCGATGCTAAAATAAAAAAGATAATAAAAAATGGAAAAATCTTTTTAAAGTTAACTTTATTAGTGTTGCCCTGACTTTCCTTTTTTTCCTTGCGTGTACGAACAAAAGCTAAAATTAACGTAATAGGTATAATGGCAAGGGTTCTGGTTAATTTTACAGTTACCGCCTTATCAAGCGTAGCTGAGCCTAAACTATACATACTGTCCCACGTAGAGGCACAAGCAGTTACAGATGAGGTGTCGTTTACAGCAGTTCCCGCAAATATGCCAAACGCCTCACCACTTGTTTGAGAAAAACCAATCAATGCTCCTAATGTTGGGAAAATAAGTGCCGCCAAAATATTAAACAAAAATATAACAGATATAGATTGTGCTACCTCTTCATCATCCGCATCAATAACAGGTGCAGTTGCCGCAATGGCTGAGCCACCACAAATAGATGAACCAACGCCAACTAGGGTTGAAATTTTTGATGGTATATTCATCACCCTGTGCAGTACAAAGGCAATGACCAATGATGTTGTTATAGTAGCAATTATTATGGGTAAAGATTGCTTTCCCGTTTCTAAAACCACCGACAGGTTAAGTCCAAATCCTAATAATATTACGGCGTATTGCAATATTTTTTTAGATGTAAATGAAATACCATATTGAAATTTTGTTCTATCCTTAATAAATAACGTAATAATCATACCTAGCAGTATAGCAAATACTGGTCCCCCTATTATTGGAACATAACTACCTGCTATCCATGCTGGCACTGCAATTAATAAACATAATAAAAATCCCTTCCAGCTGTTTTTTACAAAAGTCATTTTGCTATCCCCCTCATGTTTCTGTATATATGGTAACAGATATGTCTTATAAAGTAAAATTATAAATATTTATATAATCATAAAATTATGTTATAATAACGTAAAGGAGTGTTAATATGCTGGATTTTAGAATATATACGTTTATAGAGGTTTGTAAATATATGAATTTTACAAAAGCCGCAGAAAGCCTAAACATTACTCAGCCAGCGGTATCTCAGCACATAAAATATTTAGAACAATTATATAGTGTTAAGCTGTTTACTTTTACTGGCAAAAAAATGTCATTAACCCAATATGGAAGGTTAATTCTAAATACTGCGACCACGATGAAGCACGATGAAATATTTATGCGGGAAAAAATTGACGAAAAGAAAAATAAAAAAAGAAAGTAAAATTAGGTGTTACAATGACCGTGGGAGAATGTGTAGTGCCAAATATTATTGCCAAATATACAAAGGAATATCCAAACTCTGAAATATCTGTAACTGTACAAAATACAGATTATCTATTAAAAATGCTTGATAGTGGTGAGATAGACTTTGCTATTGTAGAAGGTTATTTTGAAAAGAGTAAATATGATTATTTAACCTATTCAACTGAAAAATATGTCTGCGTGTCAGCACCCAGTAATAGTTTAGCAGATAAAAAAAATATAGGCATAGAAAATCTATTTACACACACCCTGATTGCCAGAGAAATTGGTTCTGGCACAAGAGAAATTTTATGGAAAAATCTGCGGGAACAAAATTATTCGGTGATGGAATTTAATAATATTATTGAAATCAGTAATATTAATGCAATTAAAAAAATGGTAGAGTCTGACTTAGGAATAACATTTTTATATAAAATTGCTGTTGAAGAGGAATTAAAACACGGTACTTTACAGGAAATCCCCATTAAAAACTTTGATATATATCACGACTTTACTTTCATTTGGAGAAAGAATAGTATTTTTATGGATAGCTATATGGAGTTTTTTTATATTTGTAATAAGTAATTATCACTGTTACAGGCATAATTATCAGAAATTTTTATAATAATCTATAAAAGTATTGTATATTAATGGTTACATCCCTAGGTTGTACTGTATTTTTGTTTATCAAATCATCCATTAGTGTACTGGCGTATTCTTCAATTTTAACAAATGGAAAAACTATTAATAAATTTATGAGAAAAATAAGGCTGCATAAAATAAACGTATAAAGGATGAAAAGCTTGAAGAAAACACTAACCAAATTACGGTAAATATCAACATTAGTGCTGTATAAATCCAATGAATAATAAAAATCTTTCCTGATAATCTTAAAGTTTTCCCACGGTTAGGACAAGTTGATTCTGTAAGGAACGCACCTAAATACATTTTTTACAAAGCCAATACAATATTATACCGACCCCCAAAAGTTAGACCTAAAAATCTAACTTAAGGAGGAAAGATTGGTTCAAAAGCTTGCTCTGCAAGTAAAATCTTACACTCGAAAGAGCAGAAAATATTCATCATATAAAGGCGTTGTTGGTAGAACTGCAAAAAAACAGAATAAATAGACGATTTAACACCAGCATGGTACATCAAAAAATAACAACAGATACAACAGAGTTTAAATATTATGCTGTATGCGTCTCCAACGCTTTCTACTGCTCATTATTACAAAGAAAGTTTTCTTAAAATATTGCACTGCAAGGATCGTTTATCTGCCTCTAAACAAATGAATAAATGGATTTCTTCTGCTCTTGACTGTGGCATTCCTCACTTTGTTAAGTGTGCAAAAACCATTTAACGCCATCGCTTGCTTCACTTCTGTTTTATTTGGGTTACCCCAACTATTGACAGAGAGCCTTATTCATAGCGGCAAGACGCTCTGAAAAAGTCGCTAAAGCGTAAAAAGAGGTGGCAGCCCAAAAGCTACCACCCAATAAAAATATTTTTGTTATTCTAATCTCTAATAAAACAGTAAATAAAATCCACATATAGCTAATACGTCATTTTATCAGAGCTTAGTATTAATTCACCTGACAATAAAGCTGTGTCTTATTTTGTTCCAAAAATTCTATCACCTGCGTCCCCTAAACCAGGAACAATATAGCAATCATTATTTAAGGCTTCGTCCTTAGCTGCACAGAAAACCTGTACATCAGGATGTGCTTCAGTCAGTGCCTTAATACCCTGTGGGGCTGCAACAATACACATAAATTTTATGCTTTTTGGGTTGCTTTTTTTAATGATAGAAATAGCATCTACCGCAGAGCCACCTGTTGCCAGCATAGGGTCTAGCACAAAAACATCACGTTTATCTATATCAGCAGGTAATTTGTTATAATACTCAACAGGCTCATGGGTGGCTTCATCACGATACAAGCCTATGTGACCAACCTTAGCAGCTGGAACCATTTCTAACACAGCATCTAGCATTCCACACCCTGCACGTAAAATAGGCACAAATGCCAGCTTTCTGCCAGCTAACACCTTACCCTTTGTAGTGCCAATAGGTGTTTCTATATCTATTTCTTTCAAAGGTAAATCTCGCATAGCTTCAAAACACATAAGCATTGCTATCTCGCCTGTTAGCTCACGAAACAGCTTGCTGCCTGTGGCTTTGTCACGCATATGAGTAAGCTTATGCTGTATTAATGGATGATCAAAAACTGTAACCTGATTTTCCATATGAAAGCCCCCTATTATTTCTTGTTTTTTTGTTTTTCTTCAATATCGTTCATCATAAAAACTCTGTTCATATGACGACCACCATCAAAAGGAGTGTTTAAAAAAATGTCAGCTAAATGAACAGCTGTGTCAGCATCTACGACCCTGCCACCCATGCATAACACATTGGCATCGTTGTGACGACGTGTCATCTCAGCACAGAAGTCATTAGTTACAACTGCGGCACGAATACCATTAACCTTATTAGCAACCATAGAAACACCAATACCAGTACCACAGCATATTATTCCTGTACTACATTCCTTGTTGGCTACCGACTCAGCTACTTTTTCGGCATATATTGGATAATCTACTGATTCAGAGCTGTCAGTACCAAAATCCTTAACCTCAAAGCCCGCCTTAATTAAATGTCCTTTAATTGCCTCTTTAATTTCATATCCACCGTGATCTGCACCTAAAGCTATCATTGAAAACGCTCCCTTATGTAATTTTTTGTGTTTTTAGGAGCGTTGTAAGAGATCGCTCCGATATATAAAAAATCATTTAGATTTTTCGGCTAATTTTTTCTTTAATTCACGTTCTGCTTGTGGCAAACGCAAATATGATGGTATAAGTGTTGCTGGCGTTACTGTTTTGTTATGGGCAATAAGTTTACTAGCCACAGCTGCCACACCGCTTGCTTTTTGAAACAGTAAGTGACTAGGTGCTACGGTAATATTACGCACATTAGGTGACAACAGCTTGTATGCAAGGCTTCCACCATCACCAACTAAGACAATATTAGTATCTCTATAATTATTTAACAAATCCTCTGCTAAATCGTTGTAGGATAACGCTCTGTCCTCACACAGGCGTGTAACCTGTGTACCAGAGGTTTTAAAAATAGCATTATAAAACTGATTACATCTGGCATCCATTACAGCACAGACAACAGCATCTGTACCCAAGTAATTGTAAGCAATAGCTTCTAAGGTTGACACTGGCACACATTGTTTGTTATCTGCCATAGCCATACCCTTAACCGTAGCAACACCTATTCTAAGCCCTGTAAAAGAACCAGGTCCAACAGAAACAGCATAATAATCAATGTCAGATATGCTTTCTTCTGTACATTTCATCATAGAAACAATCATAGGCATTAAAGTACTGCTATGTGTAAGCCTTGTATTAATATAGCTTTCACCTATTATCTTTTCATCCTGTACTAATGCCACACCAGCACTGGTGGCAGAAGAATCTATAGCCAGTATTTTCATAATTCATCTGCTCCCTCTATTTTTATCTCTCTGTTATTCTCAAGCTCGCCCTTTGACAGCTCCACACGGATGTATCCGTCAGGCAGAGCATTTTCTATATTTTCGCTCCACTCTATTACTAATACACCTGTGTCCAAATAATCAAAAAAGCCTGTAGAATATAAATCCTCCCAGCTGTCAATGCGGTACATGTCAAAGTGATAAATATTAAATTTACCACTATACTCGTTAACAATGGCAAAGGTTGGACTGGAAACTTCATTATCAACCCCTAAGCCTTTGGATAAGCCACGAGTAAAGGCTGTTTTGCCCATACCTAAGCCGCCAAACAAAGCAATAATCTCTGTGCCGCTTAGAGTGCTAGCTAAAGCTTCACCAATATTTTCAGTATCCTCAGTGCTGTTACTGTAATAAGTTTTTATCAAGGCTTCTCAATCCTGTTCCTAGAATAGTCCGGAAATTTTTCCGGTATCATCAACGTCAATTTTTTCAGCTGCTGGCACTTTTGGCAAGCCGGGCATAGTCATAATGTCACCAGTATAAACAACAACGAATCCCGCACCGTTAGATAGACTAGCGTCTCGAACTGTTATTGTAAAGTCCTTTGGAGCACCTAACAGCAATGGATTATCTGATAATGAATACTGTGTTTTTGCTATACAAACAGGTAGCTTGTCGCCACCTAGCTCAACTATTTTTTTAATTGCTTTTTCAGCCTGTGCTGTATATGCTATATTCTTTGCACCGTATATTTTAGTAGCAATAGCATTTACTTTTTCTTTTATAGTCATATCTAAAGGATAAATTGGAGCAAAGCTTGATGGCTTTTCCACTGCGTCTACAATTTTGTTGGCTAGGTCTACACCCCCAGCTCCACCTTTGCCAAACACCTCTGATAACGCAAAATCTGCACCCTTTGAAATGCAATATTCCTCAATAAATTTAAGCTCTGCATTTGAATCAGTGTGAAAACGGTTAATGGCTACTACCACTGGAACACCGTATTTTCTCATATTGTCAATATGAACACCAAGATTTTCTATACCGTCTTTTAATGCAGACAGATTCTCCTTAGATACATCACCTTTTGCTACACCGCCATTATATTTCAATGCACGGCAGGTAGCAACAATAACAATAGCGTCTGGCTTTAGTCCTGCATATCGGCATTTAATGTCTAAGAATTTTTCTGCACCTAAGTCTGAACCAAAACCAGCCTCCGTGATACAGTAATCACCAAGCTTTAGCGCTAACTTAGTAGCACGTATAGAATTACAGCCGTGTGCAATATTTGCGAAAGGCCCACCATGCATAACCGCTGGTGTACCCTCCAGTGTTTGTACCAGATTAGGCAAAATAGCGTCCTTTAGCAGAGCTACCATAGCACCCTGTGCATTAATATCCCTAGCATATACGGGAGAACCGTCATACTTATACGCTATTAAAATTCTGCCTAGCCGCTCCTTTAAATCCTTTATACTGTCAGACAAGCACAAAATTGCCATAACCTCGCTGGCAACGGTTATGTTAAAACCATCCTCACGTGGAACACCGTTAACCTTGCCCCCCAAACCAACAATAACGTTTCTAAGGGCTCTGTCATTCATATCCAAACAACGTTTTATAAGTATAGAGCGTTGATCTATACCAAGTAGATTTCCCTGCTGCATATGGTTATCCAGCATAGCACACATCAAATTGTTGGCAGAGGTAATTGCGTGCATATCACCAGTAAAATGAAGATTAATATCCTCCATAGGCAGTACCTGTGCATATCCACCACCCGCAGCTCCACCTTTTATACCAAAAACAGGTCCTAAAGATGGTTCTCTAAGAGCTATAATTGCTTTTTTGCCTATCTTTGCCATGGCTTGTCCTAGGCCAGCTGTAGTGGTAGTTTTACCTTCACCTGCCGGAGTTGGATTTATGGCTGTAACTAGAACTAGCTTACCATCCTTTTGGTGTTCTAATCTTTTAAACAAATTTTCATTTAATTTAGCTTTATATCTTCCATATGGCTCTGTTTCTTCTTCCTTAATACCTAATTCCTTTGCTATTTCGGCAATGGGTTTAAGCTTAGCTTGTTGAGCTATTTCTATATCAGATAACAAAGAAAACACCTCCAATTTATTACTAATATTGAGTATATCACAAAACGAAAATGTAGACAACCCTTTGTCAAATGAAGTCAAAAAAAATAGAATTATTGCAAACATTTGGATTATCTATATTAATCTATAATTAGTCAAAAGCATTACCTTTTCCATCATACATAGCTATATTTAGGCTATATGCTAAATTTTATTTAAAAATAAATACTATAAAAATAGTTTTAATATTATAATAACTATTGACAAATATCCACAACAAAACGAGGTATTGGAAAAATTCCAATACCTCATTTATTTTTACAATTCAAAGTATGCTTTTACAGGCTATTAAATAAACACCTAAAATATATTAGTACATACCGCCCATATCAGGAGCAGCTGGCATTGCTGGTGCAGCTGGTTCCTTAATATCTGCTACTAATGATTCAGTCGTTAATACCATAGCAGCAACGGAAGCAGCGTTTTGTAAAGCAGAACGTGTAACCTTTGTTGGGTCAATGATACCAGCGGCAATCATATCTGTATATTCTTCCTTTAGAGCGTTAAAGCCATATCCAACTTTATCAGCAGACTTAATATTTGCAACAATTACAGAACCTTCTAAGCCTGCATTAGCTGCAATTTGACGAATAGGCTCTTCCAAGGACTTCAGAACAATAGACATACCTGTTTTCTCATCACCCTGAGATGCTTTAACAAGCGCCTGTACAGCTGGAATAGCATCCATTAATGCAATACCACCACCAGCAACAATGCCTTCCTCAACAGCTGCCTTTGTAGCTGCTAAAGCATCCTCTATTCTTAGCTTTTTCTCTTTCATTTCTATTTCAGTGGCAGCACCAACCTTGATAACCGCTACACCACCTGCAAGCTTTGCCAGACGTTCCTGTAATTTTTCACGGTCAAAATCAGAAGTAGTTGTTTCTATTTGGCTACGAATCTGACCAACTCTAGCTTTAATCTGAGCAGAGTCACCAGCACCATCAACAATAATTGTGTTTTCCTTGTCAACCTTTACCTGTCTAGCACGACCAAGCTGTTCTAGTGTAGTATCCTTAAGCTCTAAACCTAGGTCGGCAGAAATAACCTGACCACCTGTTAGTGTAGCTATATCCTGCAGCATTTCTTTTCTTCTGTCACCAAAGCCAGGTGCTTTGACAGCTACGCAAGTAAATGTGCCACGCAATTTATTAAGAACCAAGGTTGTTAATGCCTCACCCTCAACATCCTCAGCAATAATCAACAGCTTTTTGCCAGCCTGTACTATTTGCTCTAGCAGTGGCAAAATTTCCTGAATATTAGAAATCTTCTTATCAGTGATTAGCAGATATGCGTCATCTAATTCTGCTACCATTTTTTCTGTATCTGTAACCATATATGGTGCAATATAGCCACGGTCAAACATCATACCCTCTACAACCTCTGAATAGGTTTCAGCAGTCTTAGATTCTTCTACTGTTATAACACCATCTGTGCTTACCTTTTCCATTGCCTCTGCTATAAGCTTACCAATATACTCATCAGCAGATGAGTTAGAAGCAATGCTGGCAATATCTTCTGTACCATTAACCTGTTTGGAGTTTTTCACAATTGCGTCTACAGCAGCAGTAACTGCCTTTTGAATACCACCCTTTAAAATCATAGGGTTAGCACCTGCTGCAACGTTTTTCATCCCCTCACGGATAAGAGCCTGTGCCAATAGTGTAGCGGTTGTTGTACCGTCACCGGCAATGTCATTTGTTTTTATAGAAACCTCTTTTACCAGCTGAGCACCCATATTCTCAAAAGGATCATCTAGTTCTATTTCTTTAGCAATGGTTACACCATCATTTGTAATTAGTGGTGCACCAAATTTTTTATCTAAAACAACATTTCTGCCCTTTGGTCCTAATGTGATTTTAACTGTATCAGCCAATTGGTCAATACCGCTCATTAAAGCTTTTCTTGCGTCCTCGCCATAAACAATTTGTTTAGCCATAATATATATTCCTCCTATATGTTTAATCTGTTTTACTTATTCTTCAACAATAGCTAAAATATCAGACTGACGTACTACCGTATAATCTTCACCGTCAAGCTTCACAGGCGTGCCTGCGTACTGACTTGTAATTACTTTGTCGCCAACCTTTACATACATTTCAACTTCTTTACCGTCTACTAGTCCACCAGGTCCTACAGCAATAATATCTGAGAACTGTGGCTTCTCCTGTGCAGATCCTGCCAAAACGATACCGCTTTTTGTTGTTTCCTCTGCTTCTTCAGGTTTTAGGACAACTCTGTCCAATAGTGGTTTAATAGTCATATAGATTGCCTCCTTAAGCAATTAATTGTTATATTAGCACTCTGTTACCTTGAGTGCTAAAAGTATAATAACCTTTTTTATATAAAAAATCAAGAGAAATTTTGTAGCTTAATAAATTGTTTACAATTACCATTTTTTTATTCAGGCGAAAAGGCATTGTACTAAAAACATATACAAAGCAGTACCGCCACCTACGCTTAACAGCATATTATGCTTCCATTTATGTACCAAAATAATTACAACTACAGTAATAAGCTCTGGTAAACCATAAGGGTATGCTAACACATTGGTGGATTTTAAACAATATACTACCAGCATACCTATAACAGCATATGGCAATACCTTCCCTAGATATAATATATACGGTGGGATAGGTTTATTAGAACGAAATATAATAAAAGGAAGGGAACGAATTAAAAAAGTGACCGCTGCAATGACTAAAATAGTAGTTATGGATTGTATCGGTGTTTGTGTCATTGCTCCAGCCTCTTTTCCAGTGGCTTTTTAACAGCTGATAATGAAATTAAAATAATAGCCATAGATGGTATTAGAAAAAAATCCGAGCCGAAAATCAACAAACATATCACAGTACCTACAACTCCAATAATAGCAGATAGATGATTTTTTTGGTTTTCCCATTGTTCTACAAATATAACAACAAATAATGCAGTCATAACAAAATCAATACCTTTTGTATTAAAGCTAAATAATTCACCAGCTATACCACCTAAAGTACACCCAGTTATCCAGTATATATGATTAAGCAGAGTTGTAAAAAAATAAAATCTATTTTTGCTAACGCTGTCTGGTACAAAAGACGAGCAGACCAGTGAATATGTTTCATCGGTTAACCCAAATATTGCATATATTTTATATACACCTAAATCTTTATACTTATCTATTAAAGATAGACCGTAAAAAAGATGACGTGCGTTAACGGCTATTGTCATAATAACAGCTGATAATATATCAAATTTGTCCGAAAGCAGATCAATCATAACAAATTGCATTGACCCACAGTATACCAACAATGCCGATATGCTTGACCACCAAAATCCATATCCCTTATTTGATAATAATATTCCAAAGGCCGCACCCATAAAGACATATCCCAGCATTACTGGTATAGTCTTTGGGAAAGCAGCCTTTATCGCCTTTCTATTCAATTAAGCTTCCTCCAAAATGCAATATTTTAAATATAATCTTCAGTTGATATAATACACACAAAAATAACTATTTTACTTTGCGTCCTATAATCATTGAATGATTGCTAGCACCCAAAATGCTCTTTTCACGACAGGTTTTATAGTGATAATCACACCATATATTAAACTGTTCGTCGTTTAACCTATCAATTTTTTCGCCTAAAGTAGTAGAAATACCATCTTGTGCAAAATGGTCAACTATCTCTAAAGAATGATTACGTAATAGCTGTTCCATCTCCTGTGGTGATGCATAATACGTATCAGTCCAAAAACAATTTGGGCTATCATGTCTTAATGTACCTGTATTAACAAGCTGGTTACCTAAGTCATTTAACAAATATTCTGTATTACCAGTAGCAATAAATGGAAAAATAAAATATCTGCTAATATACGTTATGGCTAACAGCCCATTAGGCTTTAAAACCCGTAAACATTCCGATATACATTGCTCACGTAGTGCCTTTTCAGTTAAATGATAATACGGACCCATATTTAGGACAATATCAAAGGATTTATCTGAAAATGCTGATAAATCACAGGCGTGAGCACGGAAATCAATTTT